>JBBQNL010000113.1:0-1544 GCA_038329855.1 Campylobacterales bacterium | reverse complement strand
GGAGTCTCGTGTACTGTTAGCAATGCAACGAGTCGTTTGTTATTCTGAGCCGGGAGTCACAACGCGTCATGAAGAAATTTTCTTGCGCCGAAAGGATACGAATGGGAGCATCCAATCTGCGGGCTATTTTATCCCGATTGCAACAAGTCTTGGTCTGATTGACAACTTAGATCGCTATATGATTGAGCAAGTGTTTTTACAGATAGAATCAGGAAGAATTATTCAATCCGTTGCTTTAAATCTAAGCGCAGATTTTATTAAAAAATATGAGAACCTTGAATGGTTGAAAAAGCAATTTACTACCTTCCAACAGCACCATAAAAGAGTACTTTGGTTTGAAGTTAGTAATGCGATTGCATTACAAGAAATTGAAGCTGTGTATAGCTTATGCACGATGGTAAAATCTTTTGGTCACCAATTTGGAATTGATCATTTTGTACTACCTGAATCGGGTGCCGGTTATCTTCAAAAAATCGGACCGGACTATGTTAAATCAAGCTATGTCTATTTGGTAGATATATTGGGAGACAAAGACAGCGGTGAAAGTCGTGAGAGCTTGATGAATATTATCACCAGTTTAGGTATCGAGATCATAGTAATGGGAGTGGAGAATTCGGATCCGTTGAATGCTCTGAGAAAACACGGACTTAAATATTTTCAAGGAACGTTTATTTCTCCTGCGTTATTACTGGAATAAACGTCAGCTCTTTTTTTTACTTTTCAGTACCCAAAATACAATGGCTAAAAGTGCGATCATTAAAACGAGATTGGTAGTACTTTGAGTTAAATTTTCCATGTATTTATCCTTTAATTCTAATTTTAGCACAATTGTGGAACATTTTTTGCGCCCTTATGTGCCTTTTAGCTTTGATAACCTACAATTGACACTTCAAAATAACTGTATATGGATTTTTTTTGCGTATCGATAAATTTTTAAATGCCGTCAATCTTACCAAACGTAGAGCCATCGCTCAAGACATGATTACTGAAGGCGTTGTTCAAATCAACGGCAAAGTGGTTAAAGCTTCTAAAAATGTGGCAGTCGGTGATGTTATCACCCTCGTGTATCTCGAAATGACGTTGCGCTATGAGGTGTTGGCGCTTCCAACCATCAAATCAACACCGAAGAGTCAGCAGAACCTTTACGTTAAGGAGCTTTAATGAATCCGACACGATCTGATTTTGAGGCATTGTTTGAACATCGGTTAAGTGATGAACAAATGAGGGAGCTTTTGCTTACTCTCACATTGGATGAAAACACTCCGGTAGCGGTCATTTCGGATGCTGCGGCTGTGATGCGTACTCATGCTACGCTATTAGATGTAAATCCTTCTCTGACCCCAAAACTGATCGATATTGTCGGTACGGGCGGGGATAAAAGTGGCAGTTTTAACATCTCTTCTTCGGTTTCGATTTTATTGGCATCGTGTGGAGCGTATGTGGCAAAACACGGTAACCGCTCGATTACCTCTAAATCGGGCAGTGCAGATGTCTTGGAGCATTTAGGGATACGTTTGGATTTGCCACTGGATAAAAGTGCTAGA
>JBBQNL010000112.1:0-2233 GCA_038329855.1 Campylobacterales bacterium | reverse complement strand
CGTCAATATCACCCCGATGTGAATAAAGACCCTAAGGCCGAAGAAAAATTTAAAGAGATTAACGCCGCGTATGAAGTGCTCAGCGACAAAGGGAAGCGTGCCCAATACGATCAGCATGGCGATTCAATGTTCGGCGGACAAAACTTCCACGATTTCTCACGCGCACAAGGCGGTAACGTCGATTTAGATGAGATTTTACGCAACATGTTTTCCCAAGGCGGCGGAGGCGGTTTTGGAGGCTTCGGTGGAGGCGGTGGATTTGGCGGCGGTTTTGGAGGTGGAGTGAATCTTGATCTTGATGCCAATGTGACGGTTCCCTTTAGCGTCGCTGTGTTAGGTGGAAAACACACGATCAATCTCAGCGGGGATAGTTTTGACATCAAAATACCTGCCGGAATCAAAAGTGGCGAAAAACTCCGTGTTAAGGCTAAAGGAAAACGTCATGGTTCTCAAGTAGGGGATTTGTATCTGAAAATTGATATTTCTTCTAATCCTGAATACGAACGTGAAGGGGACACTTTGATTAAAACGTTTAACGTCCCTCTCTATGCGGCACTGTTTGGCGGAAAAGTGAGTGTTCAAACACTAGAAAAAGAAGTAACGCTCAAGGTCCCAGAAAACACCAAAAATGGTCAACGTTTTCGGCTTAAAGAAATGGGAGCTGTAAACCGTCAATCAGGCTCAAGAGGCGATTTATACCTCAAAGCGAACATCGTTTTACCGAGTGTTGACAGCATTGATGCTGAGCTAGTAGAGCAAATGAAAAAAACCCTTCCGCAAGGAGATTAACAGATGCACCATTTTGATGAACCGGTCTATATGATCAGTATCGTGGCTAAAATCCTCGAAATCCATCCTCAGACGCTTCGTCAATATGAGCGTGAAAACTTGATTGCCCCTTCTCGTTCGGATGGTCGAATCCGTCTTTATTCTCAGCGTGATATAGAAAAGATCAAAACAATTTTACGTCTTACAAGAGAGTTGGGTGTGAATCTGGCAGGTGTGGATGTCGTCATGCGTCTTAAAATTAAGATGGAGTCGATGGAGCAAGAGCTCATGGACCTTCGCACAGAGCTTGAGCGTGTGCGCAACAGCTCCGGAGTTCCTCTGGCAAAATCGTTGGTGGCTACTCGAAGTGTGTATGAAATGGTCATTTTCGAAGACGATTTAGTAAAGAAATAAAAATTTGCAATCGCAACCTCATATTGGTCGACAAGTTTCTCATTTTCATCAGGTAAATATTGATGGGATTGAGGCGGTATTTTCAGAGGATATGAAATACAGATATCGGTTAAGTATTCCCTTTGATGCTGAACCATTAAGAACAAAAACATTGACCGTAATCCTTAAAAATCCCTCTTCTGCAGATGCCGTGAAAGCAGATAAGACCGTTCAGAATGTTGAAAAAGTGGTCTATAAAGCTTTTACAGATGTTGGAAAGATTGAAGTATTAAACCTCTTTGCTCTTCGTGGTACGTATCCAAAAGATATTATGGAAGCATACCTTGCTGGTATTGATATTGTTGGAAAAGAGAACAACAGTGCATTTATCCATGCATTAATCAACAGTGATTATATTATCACAGCATGGGGAGGGGCTTCCCCTATCCGTAATTCGTTATACGATGCACGAGTAGATGAAGTTCTGAATATGATTAATACTACAAACTGTTTACAAAATATTTACAGAAAAAAAGAAAAAGGCTCTGATAAATACCCTTTTCATGCATGCTATTGGCCTGATAATACAGACTTTAGCGTATGTTGATCTTTGCAAAAACTGCCAAGTGATCGGAATATCCTTCACCTAGATGGTGTTTTGGAAATTTTCGAGACTGTTGCCAGCGATAGGGTTTGCCTTTGTTAAAAAGGTACGCAGCGTCAAAGCGTCCAAAACTCCCACGAATGTACTCAAGCCCTTTTCCATCTGCGAGAGAGGGGGAGATAATTATATTATCCAACGCTTCATGATGCCCTCGGTATTCATGACTCCATCTCTGCTCTTCGGGGAGTTCATACCATAGATTGTAGAGAAAGTCGTCGCCTGCTTGCAATGAAGTGTAGGTGATCGGATTTTCATCACCGTCGATGGTTTTGAGAATGTGATTAATCCCCGTAATACCTTCAGTATCATTATGCTTTCTGCTTTTTACAAACGTTCGATACTCTTCATAATGGGAGTTAAAATCTCCCATGAGGATATAGGGGTCATCTTCGCCGATCTCTTCGAGCC
>JBBQNL010000111.1:0-2574 GCA_038329855.1 Campylobacterales bacterium | reverse complement strand
CTATGCATAAAATAAATATTATTGTGAGAGAGGAGAATGGATGCAAAAACGAACCAAGATTTTAGCGACGGTAGGACCAGCTTCGGAAAGTGTGGCGATATTAACAGGAATGATTCGTGCGGGTGTCAATGTTTTTCGTCTGAATTTTTCACATGGAACTCATGAATATCATCTGGAAGTATTGAATAACATCCGTCAAGCAATGCGTGAAACGGGACTTATTGTAGGAGTTTTACAAGACATAAGCGGTCCAAAGATCCGTATTGGTATTTTAAAAGAGGAGTTTGATTTACATCCTAAAGACATGATAGATTTATACTATGAGGAGATTGAGGGGGAGAAAATAGGAGATAATCACTATCAAACCTGTTTAAACCAAGCTGAGATCTTAAAAATGCTCAATGTTGGGGATGCTATTTATTTATACGATGGTAACATCCGTGCGAGTGTCATTGCCTGTGAAGAAAAATATGTGCGAATCAGTATCGAGAATCAAGGTAAATTAGGCTCTAAAAAAGGGGTTAACTTTCCTAATACACGATTGGGAATTGATGTACTTACACCAAAGGACCGCCTAGATATGGCATGGGGCGTTGCGAATGGTGTTGATTTTATGGCGATCTCTTTTGTACAAAATGCGGCGGATATGATTGAAGCAAAAAAAATCATCCATTCACTTAAGGGTGAGGTTCAATTGTTTGCAAAAATTGAGAAATTTGATGCGGTTGAAAATATTGATGAAATCTTAGAAGCTTCAGATGGGGTTATGGTAGCACGAGGTGATTTGGGAATTGAAGTACCTTACCATCGCGTTCCTACAATTCAAAAAATGTTGATTCGAAAAGCCAATGAATCTTCAAAGCCAGTCATCACTGCTACGCAAATGTTATTGTCCATGACCCAAAAAGAGACAGCAACACGTGCTGAGATCAGCGATGTGGCTAATGCCGTATTGGATGGGACAGATGCTGTAATGCTCTCGGAGGAATCAGCTGTTGGGCATAATCCAATTTTAGTAGTAGAGACAATGGTCAATACGATTCAATCGATTGAAGAGATTTATCCGTTTGATAAATTTTTAGAGTTTAAACATCATGATCCTATGGATACGGTTCATGAATCGGCTGTACGCTTAGGAGATGCATTGCATGCTGCTGGGATTATTGCGATGACGACCTCAGGTCAGTCTGCGATCAAACTTGCACGTTACCGTCCAGAGATGACTATTTACGCTGCTACACATGATGAACGTGTGGCACGTTTACTAACCATTGTGTGGGGGGTTGTACCTGCATATCTGACGAAGAAAGGGAAGCTTGAAGATATGTTGGGTGATATTATTTTACGTGGACTTGCACGTAAAATAATCGATAAGACAAAAACGTATATTTTTACAGCTGGAGATCCTGTTGGAGTAAAGGGAACGACCAATACCATCCGAATTTTGAGAGAGCATGAAATTACCTTTTTTGAAGAGAGTAAAAATGCAGTGGCAAAAACAAAAAAAGCGGTAGAAATAGCACCTACGCTTTTTTAAATGTGGACCATGTTTTGCTAGTAATTTAACGTTTTAGAAAAGGTGCATAATGGTGTTTCGTCGCGCCACCTTTTCTTAAAACCACTCTTTTCGCTACAATACTGCTTATGAACACCGATAACTATTTTACTAAACCCATTTCCAAACAATTTGAATTTGATGCCGATGTTGCAGCTGTATTTGATGATATGCTGAGTCGTTCAGTCCCTTTTTACAAGGAGTCTTTACAGCTGACTCGACAATTTACAATCAACGCATTACAAAATGGCGGAAGAGTTATTGATCTTGGATGTTCAACGGCCTCGTTACTCCTAGAGATTGAGCGTTCTCTAGTATCAATGGAGAAGATTGAATTAATTGGTATTGATAATTCAGCCGCTATGATAGAACATGCCCATAAAAAATTAGAAGCATATGGATCAAAAATTTCGTTAGTAGAGGGCGATATCCTCGAATACCCTTTTGGAAATTCTAAAGTCATTATTTGTAATTACACATTGCAATTCATCCGTCCCATGGTTCGAGAAACACTTTTACGGAAAATATACGATTCTCTTGAGGAGGGTGGTGTCTTTATCTTTAGTGAAAAAGTGCTGAGTGAAAATGCAACGTTGAACAAACAGCTGATCGACTGTTATTATAATTTCAAAAAAGAGCAGGGATACAGTGAATATGAAATCGTTCAAAAGCGAGAAGCACTTGAAAATGTACTGATCCCTTATACAATGATAGAAAATATTGAAATGGCGAAAAAAAGCGGTTTTTCAAGCTGCGACGTTCTTTTTAGATGGGCCAACTTCGCAACGTTTATCGCGTGTAAGTAAAACTTACCATACTTTTGGATCAGCGGCGCTAGCGGGTGAAGTTAAGGCTTTCTTAACATCACTGTAGTCAACGATGTTATCATCGCATTTTTTATGATAATACCCTTGGGCATCATAATATTCTTCACAGTCATTATAATAGCGCATGCTTATGCCACGATCATTAAAACATCCGCTAAAAACCAGGACTGCTAAAAAAAGTAATAATTGTTT
>JBBQNL010000110.1:0-2835 GCA_038329855.1 Campylobacterales bacterium | reverse complement strand
CTATAATCTTCTCATTTAAGCCAAAAAACACGAAACCCTTGTTACATTATTTCTTTTAAATCAGACGGGAATTATTTTTGAGTACAAAGACCACACATCAAACAGAAGGTTCTCTTAGTGTAAGAGAGCCTAAACAATATCACGTTTATTTATTAAATGACGATTATACATCTATGGATTTTGTCATTGATGTTTTAGTGCGCATTTTTCACAAAAGTTCCGCAGAGGCTCAGCATATTATGATTCAGGTGCATCAAAATGGGCGTGGGTTGTGCGGCACGTATTCGTACGAAATTGCAGAAACAAAGGTTCATCAGGTAAGCTCACTTGCAAGAGAGAATGGATTCCCGCTTAAAGCGGCTATGGAGGAAGCATAATGATTAGTACCGAACTCAATGTAGTTTTTCAAAAGGCTGTCGCATTTGCGCGGCATCAGCGTCACGAGTATTTAACGATTGAACATGTAATGCTGGCTTTGTTAAATACGCCAGAGGGTTCAAGTATTATTGAATCGTGTGGCGGAGATGTTCAGATAATTCGTGAATCCTTGGGACAATATTTGATGCAAACTATTGAACCTTTACCTGATGATGTCACACAAGAACCTTTTGAAACCGTAGCATTGGCTCGTATGATCGATGAGATGATGCGCCATGTGAGCAGTGCTCAAAAACAGCATGCAGATATTGGTGATTTTATAGCCGCTATTTATCAAGAAAATCATACGTATGCGTGTTTGTTGTTACAGGAGTACGGCATTAGCCGAGTTGATCTGCTAGAAGCAATTTCTCATCGGGACATCGCAACACCTCAAGCCGCTGTGGAAAATGAAGGCGCTTTGGCTCAGTATGCTATCAATCTTAACGAGCAGGCAAAAGAGGGGAAAATTGATCCCGTAATTGGACGAGCTTCCGAAATCGAACGTACCATTCAAACCCTTTGCCGCCGTAAGAAAAACAATCCTCTGCTGATCGGTGAACCGGGAGTTGGTAAAACTGCGATTGCCGAAGGATTAGCACTGCGTATCGTTGCGGGTGATGTTCCTAAAATACTGCAAAATGCAGATCTATTTGCTCTTGATTTGGGAGCAATGCTCGCAGGTACCAAGTATCGCGGGGATTTTGAAAAACGACTCAAAGCGGTTATCGATGAGGTGAAAAGTCATCCTAATGCCATTTTATTTATCGATGAGATACATACCATTGTAGGTGCGGGTGCCGTTGGTGGAGGAAGTATGGATGCTTCAAATCAGCTCAAACCAGCTCTGGCTTCGGGCGCACTCAAATGTATGGGAGCCACTACTCATGCAGAGTATCGAACGGTTTTTGAAAAAGACAGGGCCTTAAGCCGCCGTTTTGCACGAATCGATGTCAATGAGCCTTCTATGGAAGACAGTTTTCTGATTCTTAAAGGGTTACGAGCTCGATATGAAAAACATCATGGTGTAAAATACACCGATAAAACACTCCGTAGTGCGGTAGAACTTTCTAAAAGATTTATTACGGATCGTTTTTTACCTGATGTAGCGATTGACCTGATCGACGAAGCGGGAGCATCGTTTCATTTACAAAATCACAAACGAACAACCGTAACACCTCATGATATAGAGATGGTGATTTCAAAAATCACAGGTGTTCCTACCTCAAAAATTGGAAATGATGCACGTGAACAGCTCTCTGGGCTGGAAGATACGCTCAAAACACTGGTAGTAGGGCAAGATCATGCAATAACACAAGTGGTTCGTTCTATCAAGCGCTCTTATGCCGGTATGAGTGCGCCTAATAAACCAATTGCTTCATTTTTGTTTTCAGGTCCTACGGGTGTTGGGAAAACAGAGCTTGCCAAATCGCTTGCCGAATCTATGGGCATCTATTTTGAGCGTTTTGATATGTCAGAATACATGGAGAAACACGCCATTAGCCGTTTGATCGGGGCGCCTCCAGGATATGTCGGATTTGAGCAGGGTGGATTGCTCAGCGAAGCGGTGCGTAAGCACCCGTATATGGTGTTGTTGCTCGATGAGATCGAAAAAGCACATCCTGATTTGGTCAACATTTTATTGCAGGTGATGGACAATGCGACATTGACCGACAATAATGGTTATAAGGCTAATTTTGGAAATGTTGTTTTGATTATGACCTCCAATGTGGGAGCCACTGAGCGTACGGTTATGGGTTTCAATGCCGATGCATCGATTTCCCGAAATGAAGCGCTTAAATCCTTTTTCAGCCCTGAATTCCGTAATCGTTTGGATGCTGTGGTTGAGTTTGGGGCATTGCCTTCTATCGTAGTGGAGGGGATTGTTGATAAATTTATCCGTGAACTCAATATACAGATGAAGCCGAAAAAAGTCATTATCACCCTCAGCCAAAAAGCAAAAGAATATGTGGCGAAAATCGGATACGATAAAGCGATGGGTGCCAGACCTCTAGGACGCGTTATACAAGAAAAGATCAAAGATCCTTTGGTCGATGAAATGCTCTTTGGCAAGCTGGTGCACGGTGGTACGGTAGCTATCGATTTTGATGAAAATCTCGTGTTTGAGTACCATTGATTTTATGCACTAAAACGAATGCATCCGTTTTAGTGGCAGTGACAAATGTCCCTACAACCCCCTAAAGCTTCAAAAAACTTTGTTTTTTGAGAAAGTTAAGGAATGATACCAAAGCTTACACGTAGTCTCTCTTTTCCTGATCCCCGCACTGCATCGGATGGGATTGTCGCTTACGGCGGCGATCTCACTTCTGAGCGTATTATGATGGCATATCGTATGGGTATTTTCCCATGGTATGGTCCTGAAGATCCTATTATATGGTGGTCGCCTGATCCTCGTTT
>JBBQNL010000109.1:0-3092 GCA_038329855.1 Campylobacterales bacterium | reverse complement strand
ACCATGACGTGCTACCAATGAAAGGCCGTCACCGGTATTGGCATGCGCGTTAGAGTTAATTTTAAAGGCACGTGCGTATCCGCCGGTTGCAAACATAACGGCTTTCGCATTGAAAATCGCTTTTTCACTGTTGCGAATATTGTAGGCACTGACACCGTATACTTTGCCATCCGTATAAAGGAGGTCAGCAACATACCACTCATCCCAAAACTCTACACCCTCACGAAACGCTTGCTCATAGATGGTTTGTAGAAGGGTGAGTCCCGTACGGTCTTTTGCGAAACAAGCACGCGGTGAAGATTGTCCGCCAAAAGGGCGCTGCGCAATGGTTCCATCTGCGTTTCGGCTAAATGCAGCACCCATACGCTCAATCCAACGAACCGTTTCAGGTGCTCTTTGGCACATAAACTCAACCACGTCCTGGTCAGCAAGATAATCGGATCCCTTGACGGTATCGAATTCATGTAGCTCAACGCTGTCGGCATCACTGAATGCTGCATTGATACCACCTTGTGCAGCCCCTGAGTGACTGCGCAATGGGTGGAGTTTGGTGATAACGGCTACTTTTTTACCAGCCTTTTGCAATTCGCGAGCTGCGGCACATCCGGCCAAGCCGGCACCAACAATAATCGCATCATACGTATGAACGGGAATACTCATACACCATCCTTATAGTGAATATTTCGAATACCAAAATTTTGGCATAAGTTGGTAGTGATTATAGCGTTCTAACTCTTGCATACAATTAAAAGAGGCAAGAGGGGAGCTAAGAACATTTATGAGAGATTAAGTGTCCAAAAAGGTAACAACGAGAAGTGCTTAGCGGTACATGTCCGAACCATTGCGCAATTGCGCGACACGATCTCCGCCTGATTCTTTTGCTTTTACGACGATCTTAGCCGCATCTTCGAGCGAAACTTCGAGTGATTTGGATGGAATTTTAAGCAGTATTCCTGCGCTTACAGTAATCTTAATGCTTCCCTGAAGTGTTTGAAAAATTGAATCGTGGATAGAAGCAACCACTTTTTCAGCATCGGCTAATGCAAGCTCTTTTGAGCCACGTGTCATAATGAGGGCAAATGAGTTATTATCAAGATGTCCTATAATGTCGTTGGGTTGTTCGTACATGGATAAGATTTCTGCTAATTTTTTATAAATACCGATCATCTCATCTTTGGTAAGTCTGGATAGCAGCTCATCATGTTTATCAATTTCAAAGAGTACCACATAGAGTGTTCCTGCGGCTTTGACATTTTTCTTTGCATTGTAGAGAGTTAATATTCCTTTTTCATTATTGAGTCCGCTTACGGGATTGAGCAAATTTGGACTGGTGTTGACCAGAGGCATTTTGCGAGAGAGTCGTCTCACAATAAAATCCAACTCTTCTGTCGTAGCGTCAGGCTTGGTTTCATTGGTATCGAGAGAACAGGCCATATTGATATCACGATAGATTTGGTTGAGACGCCATTGATAGAACAAAAAAGTAAATAAACCAATGAAAAAGAGTATGAATCCGGTGATTTTAGCGACGGAAACGGAATCGTTCATGAGTTGGACTTGATAGTCAATCATCCCATCAATATCGATACGATAGAGATTCCGTGCCGAGATCATACGCTCATGCATGGCATCTCTGGACATCTGCATGGATTCAGACCAAAAAAGCGCTGCTTCTTGAAACGCATTGGAGGTAGTCATGAGGCTTCGTTCAAGTGATTCTTGTTGACTTGTAGATGCTATGATCGGATCCAGAAGGGCTGATTTGCTTGAAAGCTTAGTAAACAGTTTTAACTCGGCAAGATCCCCATTGATAGCAATGGTTGCCATATCGGAGTCTTGTAAATTGGTAGCCGTGATTTTTTTGATCAGTTCGTGCTGATTTTTTAATGCTGCCAGACGATCGGAATAGTCACCAATATTAATCAGCTGTATACACAATCCTGCCGTTCCTAAACCAAGAAGGATGAGCATTGTTTTTAAATTAAAAAATATTTGTCGAATGGAGTTTTTCATACTAGAGAATCCTTGAATACTTGGGTGTTTCATTTTAAAGTATTTTAGCACAGGTTGATGACTATTTATGGCAGATAAACCCTGCTTTAACCAAGGGATAACATCAAATAGCCTATAATACTTTTTAGTTAACGTCTATATTTAGGTCGCACGTGAATATTGAAAATCGCTTTATATCTTTAATGAGTCAAAAAAAGTCTAAAATAGGCGACGATGGCGCCGTTTTGGGAGAATGGATTTACAGCAAAGACATTTTTTTTGAAAACGTCCACTTTAAACGCCAATGGCTCTCATATTACCAAATCGGCTATAAAGCGATGATTATTAATATCTCTGATGCTATTGCCATGAATGCTCTACCGTGTTATGCACTCGTAGGGGCCGCGATGCCTAAAACCATGAGTTTACATGATATGAGCGAGCTCTCTCAGGGACTTCTTTCGTGTGCCCGTGAGTTTGGGGTAGAGATTATCGGCGGGGATACCATTAGTAATGCCAAATTGGACCTCTCCATCACCATTGTCTCTAAAAGCAAAGCGCCATTGTTAAGATCAGGATTGAAGTGCGGTGATGTGATTGCTTATACTGGTAAGCTGGGTGATTCGCTTCGCCATTTGCGTTATTTGATGGCTGGCGGGCAGGTTAACTCTCAAAGCCGTTTCGTGAAACCAGAACTGCGACAAAAATTTATTTCCAAATCATCCTCTTCATTACGATGCGGGATGGATATTTCCGATGGCCTTTACAGTGATGTAGAAAAACTTTGTTCGGTGAATGGTTTGGGGATTGATTGGAACAAACATGTTAAAAAAAATATCGGATGCAGCGGTGAAGAGTATGAAATGTTAATCGCATTTGATCCGCGTCAACTCAAAAAGCTAAAACGACTCTCATCCTTGACACGAACACCGTTGCACATTGCAGGAACGGCTAAGCGTGGAAAAATGGTCAATCGTTGCAAGCGTCATCATTTTTAGGAGTTACTTTATGGAACGTCAATATTATTTGGATCACAGTGTCATCGAATTTCACTTTCGCCAATCGGCTCGCGATTTCGTCGTCGATGAAATCCCTCTATA
>JBBQNL010000108.1:0-3126 GCA_038329855.1 Campylobacterales bacterium | reverse complement strand
CCATGTTGGGATATTGCTGTTGAGCTTTACAGGGCGTTTTGCAGATTTAAACGTCGGTGTTTGAAACGGCTCTATTTCGCCATAAGGCAGCGTCCCCGTTAATGCCCAATACATGGTGACCCCGATCGAGAAAATTTCGGTCGCTTCATTCAAAATACCGCCCGTAAAACGTTCAGGTGCGAGATAGCTAGCTGTCCCCGCACGTGAATTGAGTGAAAATATCTCAACGATGGAACCAAAGTCGACCATTTTAAAATCAACTCCCGCTTCTCCCATTTTCTTAGTCACAATGATATTTTCGGGCTTTATATCACCATGTACGAGTCCCAGTTGCAGCAGGTGGGCTTCTGTATCGTGTAAAAAGATACCTAGAGAAATAGCACTGTCAACAGAGATAGGGCGGTTGATAAGATACTCGCGTAAATTGATCCCCTCAATAAGCTCCATCATGTAATAGCGCATGGTACGATCATCTGGAACCCATGCGTTCCCAAATGCTGCGTGATTGATTTGTTTGGCATACCACGCTTCACGGACGAATTCATCAAGAGCTTGCTCATCATCGGCCGCCATCGGAAATTTCATAACATAGGTTACGTCATTTTGAGTTACTTTCCAAATACGTCTATGTTCCATCATAGGATTTAGGAGCGTGTAGCCGTCGATAATTTCACCTGACTTGAGCGTTTGGGGGATTGGCAGTTGAATATTTTTGATGGCATGCAGCGGATCAAGTGCCTCGAGTCGAAGGATTTGCAGACTCATATCGTCGCGATCGTCATCTTTGGCAAATTTTGAAATATGTTGAACCATACTTTTGGCGCCTAACCCTTTTTGCAAGAGCTGTGTAAAAGCCTCGTGTTCGATAAGGTTATAGACACCGTCACTGCATAAGACAATGGTGTCCCCTACTGCAATCGGTGTTGAGGTAATGACCAGTTCCACATTTTCACTCAGACCGCAGGCTTGAGTGAGGACATGGGACATATATTGATCATCCATCGTGTGATCGGTCGTGAGCTGGTTAAGTTGCCCTTCAAGAGTCAAGAGATAGATGCGTGAATCTCCGAGGTTGAGGGTATAAAGGGTGTCTCCTTCGATGACAGCCAAACACAGTGTAGTTAAAAGTTCGATACGCTCATATTGGGTCATCGATTCAGTAAAAAGGAGGTTATTTATATGGCGGGTAAAGACTTCCATTGTTTTGGGAACGGTCCACGCTTTGGGACGTGTTTTGAACTGATCGATGAAAAACTTTACACATTGACGCGCGGCAGTACCGCCTCTTCGTGCGCTTCCAACACCGTCACACAAAACACTGACCAGTAAGGTATTATCAATAATACTAAGCGCACAGGCATCATCGCCCTCATAGGAGGGCTTTGGGAGGATGAATTGCGAAGATTGTACTTGAAGCATTAAAAAACCTTACTTGTCTTAAATTAAATACGTGCGCCTGATACTGCACCCCACGTTGTTCTCCAGCGTGTTTTCACCATAGAGATTCCTGAAATAGCGAGCATAACAAATCCTGCGAAGATTAGGAATCCTGCTGTATACCCATCAAATGCTCCTTGTGACCAACCAAATGTTTTGATCAACGCTGATCCGCCAAGACCACCCGCAGCACCGATAAGACCCGTCATAATACCGATGTCTTTGCCGAAACGCTGTGGTACGAGTTGGAATACTGATCCATTAGCCATACCAAGATTCGCCATGATGAGGAACATCACCGTAATCGCTGCCCAAAATGGAAGATCGATCAAAGCACTTAGCAATGACAGGATCACAATGCTACCATAAAAGACATAGAGGGATTTGATACCACCCATCTTATCGGCAACAGCTCCCCCTACAGGACGTAGAACAGCACCTGCAAAGATACAAAGCGCTCCAAAATATCCTGCCATTACTTTGACATTATCTTCATTCAAAATATCCAGACCGATTGCAGACATATCCGCTTGATAGGTGTTCATCAAATAGACTTTCATGTAGTTGGCAAATCCGACAAATCCCCCAAAAGAAACCGCATAAAAGAGATTGAACCACCATGTGTCTTTATCGCGAAGCAATTTCATATAATCACCGAATTTTTTAGGATTTGGTTTATACACACTTGCTGGTGCATCTTTTGCCAAGAACATATAGGCTACTAAAATAATCGTGGATAAAATACCGCCAATCAAGAATACCGAAGGCCATCCCCAAACCTGTGCGATCTTAGGTGCAAACAAAAAGTCGATGACAACACCGATGTTACCCGCACCTGCAAGACCTAAAACAACCCCTTGAAGACGTGGTGGATACCATTGACCCGCTTGTGGAAGAGCGACTGCGAATGATGCACCAGCAAAACCAAGACCAAGCGCTACGAGCAGTAACTGATCATAAGTAATCGCATCCGATTGAAAATAGGCAAAAAACAGTGTTGCAATAACAATGAGCTGTGAGGCTAAAGCCGTCTTTTTTGGACCGAATTTATCCACAAAAAAACCTAGCAGGATACGTAATAGCGCCCCTGATAAAATAGGAAGTGCGAGTAGCGTTGCGATTTGAGCATCATTGAGAGCATTTCCTGCTGCAGTGAGTGTCTCATTGATCTCCGTAGCCAATGGGCCCAACATCGTCCACATCATAAAACTAAAGTCAAAATATAAAAAGCCAGCTAGCAATGATGGCCAGTGTCCCTCTTTTTTTAATTCTCCAAATTTCATACTTTCTCCTAATTGAGATTTTTTTATCTGGAAAGTGTACACCATAATCCTATGCCTAGTATCCAATTAATTGTATATATTTTAATCACATTGAAGTGTACGATCACGTATGTGATTTTGGGTATAATTATATAAATAATACGTAAAGGAAAATAATGAAAAAAACAACTTTGATAATGGGAACTCTATTGATAGCAGCGACAGTAAATGCCGGAAATATTGATGGTAACGCTGTAGTAGGTAGTATGTTGGGTGCGGGCGTCGGATCTGCTGTTGGTTCATCAGCCGGAGGTAGAGATGGTGCGATTATCGGTGGTGGTGTAGGTGGTGCTCTTGGTGCTGCGATTGGAAGCAGTAGAGAGTCATCTTCTCGAACCGTAACGCGTGAAAGAGTGGTTTATGTGGA
>JBBQNL010000107.1:0-3401 GCA_038329855.1 Campylobacterales bacterium | reverse complement strand
AGTTTGCGTTGTTACTGTCGCGTTTTTTGATCAACGAAGGATTGCAGGATAAAGCATTTTTAGAAAAATACGGCAGTAAATATCACGAATTTTATGAATTGACGCAGAAACTAGACCTTAAAACTACGCTTGAAATGATGGATGTGACATTGGATCAAATAGGCTCGGTACTTGAGTTGATTCGAGGTAAGAAAACCGTTGTTTTAATCGGAGCAGGGGTCCAAAAATATCGCAATGGGGGAGAGGTTCTTCGTGCTATTGATGCGTTTGGAGCGATTTTAGGATTGTTTGGAAAAGTAGGATGCGGGGTTGGATTCTTAGGCTCATCGATACATGGATTAGCACTTCCATTTCGTGAATTTCAAAAAACTGTCCCTAAGGCTACGATAGATTTCTCAAAATTTGAAACGGTATTTATTCAGGGGGGAAATCCTCTGTCTCAAATGCCTGACAGTGCTAAAGTAGCTGAAGAGTTTACGGTGTCGGGGTTTAAAATCTATTTCGGTCTTTATGAAAATGAAACTTCACGGGCATCTGATTTGATCATCCCTGCTAAAACTTTTTTAGAAAAAGAAGATGTCCGTAGCTCCTATGGAGATTTTAGTTTGCAAAAAATGTCAAAACTGCGTCACAGTGAAATAGGAATCAGTGAGTACGATTTGGCTTACGAGCTGTGCAACCATTTTAATCTATCTATCCCCTCACAGCAAGAGTGTTTGAATGGTTTTTATGATCATATGGTAAGGAAAAATGGAGTAGACTATCGTAAAAATATGCCGGTGATTCCTTACGCAAATGGATTTGAAACTAAAAGCGGGAAGTTTGAATTTATGGACGAGCTGGATTTTGGTTCAAATGAGGACGAGGGGCTTTTTTTATTAACCCCAAAAGCTGCCAGATCACTCAACTCGCAGTTTCACCGTTCTAGCGAAGTGTATCTGCATCCGGATTGTGGGTTCGAATCTGGCGAGATGGTTGCAATCACCAGTAAAACGGGATCGGTTCGGCTGAGTGTAGTTCATGATCATCGTTTACGCAGTGATTGTGTGATGATTTATGCTGGAACCCCAGGCGTCAATAATCTTGCACCCAGTATTTTAAGCTACGATGGTGAAAATGCTGTATATCAAGATAATAAAATAAAGGTAGAAAAATGTTAACTCAAAATTTTGATCAATTTGTCCTTCCGACCTATGCACGTCAGCCTCTTAGTTTTGTTGAGGGGAAAAATGCACGCTTACGTGATAGTGAGGGAAAAGAGTATATTGATTTTGCTGCAGGTATCGCCGTGTGCAGTGTTGGACACGCAAATGATCGTTTGACGAAAGCCATTTGTGATCAAGTTTCCAAAGTGATTCATGTATCCAATCTCTATTACATCGAACCACAGGGAGAATGTGCACGTCGTATTGTTCAACAAAGCGGATATGACATGAAGTGTTTTTTCGGGAACAGCGGAGCAGAAGCAAACGAGGGTGCGATCAAGATAGCTCGAAAATTTGGGGAAGTAGATGGTGAACCGAAGCGTTATAAAATCATTACGTTAGAACACTCGTTTCATGGTCGTACGATTACTGCGCTCAAAGCAACGGGTCAAGAGTCGATGCACAACTATTTTGGTCCTTTCCCTGATGGGTTTGTGTACGCTAAAAATATCGATGAGATTGAGTCGTTATTGGATGAGCATACGGTTGCCGTAATGATTGAATTGGTACAAGGCGAGGGTGGAGTTCAGCCATTGGATCGTGCAAAAGTACAGGCATTGTCTGCATTGTTAAAATCGAAAAATATTTTGCTGATGGTAGATGAAGTTCAAACGGGTATCTACCGAACGGGCGAATTTTTAGCCTCAAATTTGTATGAGATCCAACCAGATGTGATTACGCTTGCAAAGGGTCTAGGAGGCGGTGTTCCCATCGGTGTTGTCATGACTAACAGAATGGATGTTTTTGCTCCTGGAGATCATGGATCGACCTTTGGCGGTAACTATCTTTCCACAGCGGCTGCCAACGAAGTGCTCGATATCCTCGAAGAACTAAAAAACAGTGGTGAGCTTGATGAGACGTTGATTTATTTTGAAGAGATGTTATCGCGTTTTGCCGCCAAGCATCCTGCTATTTTTATTGAACATGTCGGATTTGGGCTTATGCGCGGATTGCGTGTTGTGGATGCAGATACTTTGGGAAAAATCATCAATGGTGCTCGTAATAATGGGCTTATAGTACTTAAAGCGGGACGTAATACTTTGCGCTTTCTTCCACCGCTTACGATTACCAAAGAGGACATTAACGAAGGATTTGCACGGCTTGAAAAAGCGATGGCAAGTTTATAAGGTTACGAATGCTTTTTAGTCAGTATATGGGACAGTGGCTGTATGGCGAGAACGGATATTACGGGTCGTACCATCCCATCGGTAAAAAAGGGGATTTTTACACGGCTGTAAGTACCTCTAAGTTTTTTGGCGGATCCATCGCACAGCACATTATAAAACGTATCGATGAGGGGTTTTTGTCCTGCGACTCATTGATTTGTGAGATTGGTGCTCACCACGGTTATTTACTGGCCGATATCATAGAATTTATCCATACGCTTCGACCTCAATTGCTGAATACTTTGAGATTTGGTATTATTGAGCGGTTTGATGCGCTTCAAGCACAGCAAAAGAGTTATTTTGAAGATTCCTTTGGGGATGTCATAAAACTGGAACATTATCATGATGTTTGTGAGATAGATGCTAGGTGTGCTTTTTTTCTCGCGAATGAAATATTTGACGCGTTTGCCTGTGAGCTTTTTTACAAAGGCAAAATCGGTCGGGTGGAAGAGGGCAAAGTGATCTTTGATGTAGAGTCACCTGAATGTTCTGCCCATGCACTAAAGTATAAAAAAGATCGTGGCGAAATCGCGGTAGGATATGAAACCTTTGCTGCTTCTATGAGTAAAAGTGTTCCAAAATTTGAGTTTATGAGTTTTGATTACGGTGAGCTGGATGCGCGAAGTGATTTTTCCATTCGTGTTTATCAAGAGCATCAAGTCTATCCTCTGTTTGATGAAGCGTTGGACATGGCAAAAGCATTTGCAACGACGGATATAACGTATGATGTCAATTTTTCTCATGTGAAAGAGGCATTTGAAGCACAAGGTATGACGTGTGTACAGTATGCAACGCAGTTGGTAGCATTGATTGAGATGGGGGTTTTGGATTTGCTCTCGACGCTAAAAGAAAAAGCAAGCGATGAAATCTACATCCAAGAGCTTGAAAAGGTAAAAGTCCTTATTACTCCCTCCCTCCTGGGTGAGCGGTTTAAAATGATCCGTTTTGTAAAAGAATAAAATAATACATAGGAAAAACAATGAATGTTAAAGTAAATGGAGAAATGCGAGAGTTTTCACAAGACTCTACG
>JBBQNL010000106.1:0-3430 GCA_038329855.1 Campylobacterales bacterium | reverse complement strand
GCTGTGAAAGCGCACGACGCAAACGGGCCAACACCATTAAAGCTCCCGCACCGCCTCCGACAATCACAATTTTTCCGAGAGCATTCGACGAGGCTGCTTCCAAAGAAGTTGGTGCGGCACCTCCAGCTAATACGGATGCAGCCACCGGTGAAAGTACCATCATTTTTAACGCATCGCGACGTGAAAGTGTTTCGTGTTCTTTCATCTTTTTCATCAAATTCTCATAATTCATTTAAAATTCCTTTTGTATATTATTGTTACTATTATATCCATTTTAATTATCACCCTAAACTTATTAAAATCTCTTAAATGTATACACTTACTCCATCTCCAAAGTCATTAAAATCAACTCTTCCCCATCGATTACTTTGACATCTAAACTTGAACACTGAGGGCATTTATAATAAATCTCATCCAAAACCGTAATAGAACCGCATTGCTTACACTCAATCACCAATGGCTGTATGTTCATTACAAATTCTGCTTCATCGCACACTGATTTTTCCTTAAATGTATTAAAAGCAATTTCGAGTAAATGAGGTTCAACTCCCGACATTTTCCCGATTTTTACCACAACTTTTGTAACCGATTCAGAGTTGTTTTCTTGTGCAAACTCTTCGCACTGCGTTAAAAGAGCTTGAACGATCGAATACTCATGCATATTAACAAATCCTTGGCAGTAATTCACCCGTCGGCAAATCCATAAATCGTTTTGAGCCCCAGGCACTTAATAATATGACGCGCCCATCATACTGATGAGTTACATGCCCTATAATAGCCGCATGACGCGCTTCCTCAAAACCGTGAAGAATCTCAATCGCTTTTTCGACATCTTCGTTCTTCACCGCCAATACAAATGTCCCCTCATTCGCCAAATTATAGGCTTCAAAACCCAGAATCTCGCAAATTCCACGCACCTCATCACTTACGGGTAAACTCTCTTCATTGACTTCGATACACACCTTCGATTGTTTAGCCCACTCATTGAGCACTGCTGCAACACCACCTCGCGTCGCATCGCGCATCGCCGTGATTTGAATATCTTCCGCTAGAAGCTTTTCCACCAACGGCCATAGTGAGGTACAGTCGCTTTGCAAGGCAGAGCTAAACTCCATCCCCTCACGGTTGGCAAAAATTGTCGCTCCGTGACGCCCTATTTGGTTGGAAACGATAATCGTATCAGCTACACTCACACCATTGGAGGTTATCCCGCTTTTCTGAACGACTCCGATCCCTGTCGTATTGATAAAAATTTTATCGACACTCCCTCGTGGGACGACTTTGGTATCACCGCAGACGATCATAGCACCATTAATCTCAAGTTCTTTTTTCATGGATACTACAATCGTCTCCAAATAAGTAACCGAAAATCCCTCTTCAACAATCACCGCACACGTCATATAGGTAGGTTTCGCCCCCATCATCGCCAAATCGTTGCACGTTCCGCAAATACTGAGTTTCCCGATATCACCACCGTCAAAAAAGATCGGACTGACCGTAAAACTGTCGGTCGTAAATGCCAACCGTCCGCCATCGATAATCGCAGCATCTTCGCTTTTTGCCAACGTCTCGTTTTTGAAATGTTTGTAAAAGATATTAGAGATTAATTCTGCGTTTTCGGCTCCGCCGTTGCCTTGGGCTAATGTCACTGTTTTTGTCAACTTTCCCACCTACTTTTTCATACTCTTTATATACAACTCTTCCAGCTTCGTTCTCGCCCAAGGTGTCTTTCTAAGAAACTTTAGGCATGAGTTTATAGTCGGATTTATCAAAAAGCATCTAACATTTATACGATTACTTAACTCTTGAAATCCATAACGCTCAACCAAACTCTCTAAAATCTCCTGAAGTTTAATCCCATTCAGCGGATTGTTTTTGTTTTTTTCCTCTTCACTCATTATTTTCCTTTGGTAAGCTTGTTGTTTTATTTATTCCATTCATCTATTAATTTAACTAACTTTTCAATATTCATTTTCAAATCAAGTATGTTCATATCATCAACTTCTACAAATTCACTTATTTATGTAGAAATTCTATCATTTCTATGTCCTAATAAGTGTAGCCAGATCACGGTTTTTAGGGACATTTTCATTTCTGCCATTGAGTCTATAAACAGCGTGCTCTCTCATCGGTTGATAACTCATAACGTTAAGCCTTAAAATCTATGTAGGATATTATATCTGTTTCAACTGCTTCACTTCTCTTTTTTCGGATAATCGAATGATACCAATCTTGCATTTTCTGCACTTATGTCTTCCCAGCTGTTGCAGTCAAATGCTATCTCTACGACTGCGCATGTCGGTATGTTTTCGTTAAAATGAATGTAACTTTCAGCCAGTTCATTCAAACTCGGATTGTGTCCGAACAAAAATACGATACTTTTTTTATCCGCTATTTTAGTCAATATTTGGTGAAGTGTCGTCGCACTTGCTTTGTAAATATCTTTTTTATATACAATCTCTTTTTCAAATCCTATCTTTTTTGCAATTATCTCTGCCGTTGTTTTAGCCCTAACAGCTGGACTTGATAAGATTGTATCGGGCACAACTTTTTTATCGTGAAGTTTAGCCCCCATTAAAGGTGCATCCGATTTGCCTCTTTTACTCAGAGGTCTCTCAAAATCATCAAGTGAAAAATCCTTCCAACTTGATTTGGCATGTCTGATTAAATAAACTTTTTTCATGCTAGACTCTCGATGTATTTTCTATTTAAGTTTTTAAATCGGTTATAAAGTTTTAGATTCTTTTTTTGTATAAGATTTTCAATTTCACTTAGCAAAACAGCGTTTACAGGGCAAATACTTAACTTCTCCAACCCATTATAATGGTCATGTATCATCCCTAAAACATCTTTGATTTTAGTCAGAATTTTTATTTTTCTCAGATTTAGTAAAAAGGTGTGTTTTTCTTTCGCCAATACTTTTTTTATATAAATTCTGTATTTATGCAGCTGTGTTTTATCCAATCTCAGCTCTTCGCCGCTAACAAAATTCAATTCATGATTCTCACTTGTAAACAGGACACTTTTAGGGATAACTAAAGATTTTAGATATATGTGCAGCTTCTCTATCTTCTTTTTTCTGCTCTTATTGGTATATTTCTTTATACTCTCTATCTCCAGCCTATTGCGATACTTTTTTGGCAAAGATGGGAGAAAGAGTTCAAAAAATACATCACTATCTCTTATTTTATTGCTTATTTTAATTACTTTTTTAACTCTTTCGTAAAAAGGGTCAGCATCACTAAGCAATGAGTACACTTCTCGGCTTAGTATTCTTAAGGTATGAATATCTTTATGCCCGCTCTTGCGAGAATTGACAAAACTTTTAACATATTTTTTAAATTCTTTTAAGTTTTTCAAGCAGTTCTGATTATTCATAATATCCCTACTTACAATAAATTTCCATACTTATAATAGGCCGCACACGCCC
>JBBQNL010000105.1:0-3629 GCA_038329855.1 Campylobacterales bacterium | reverse complement strand
ATTACCCAAGCATTGCCGTGTATGCGGTAATGACACTCGCAGCAACCGCCAGTGAAATGAACGGTAATTCCGTTGTCATGAATGAAACAACCCAGCAAAAGTATTCGATTGCATCGGTTTTGCTCAATCCTAAGATATCCGTTATCAACCCGGCTCTTATGTCGACGGTTACCAATGATTATCTCGCATACTCTGCAGCTGATATCATTGCTCACACCATCGAAGTCTATTTTACGGCAACCGATCATCCAAAACTGCAATCCAGATTCGTTGAAGCGATTATAAAAACCGTTATGGAAACGACTGAAACCCTTTTGCATGATCCCCAAAACTACGATGCCAGAGCCCAGTTTGCCTGGGCATCGACGCAAGCACTTAACGGCCTTACGACGTCCGGAACTGAGGGCGGGAATTTTCCCAATCATATGATCGAACATGCCCTTTCTGCTTTGTTTAACATCGCACACGGTGCCGGGCTTTCCATCGTCATTCCGGCTTGGATGAAATGGTACAAAACCAAAAACTTTCCTCAATTTGAGCGCTTTGCAAAAGAGATATTTGGATTGCAAACTGCAGATGAAGGGATCCATGCACTTGAGCGATGGTTTCATTCCATTGGGACTCCCATCCGTTTGGCCGATGCCAATATTCCCAGAGAAAGCATTAATGAATTGGCCCAAAATGCGCATGGTTTAGCCGTACTATGGGGCATGAGAGAAGAATATACCAAAGAAGTGATTGTTGAAATACTCGAAAAGGCCTAAGTCAACTAGGGTATTTTAAAAAATTATATTATAATTCATCTATTGCTCCACTTATTTGAGGATACCCATCGTGTATACAGATCTGCCACTACCAGAAAATGATAATTATCCTATCAGCAGCCAATATCCCCAAGGGAGAACCTATGGGGAATGTGTTTATGACGAGCTCTTAAGCATTCGGATGATTGAGGGAAAATTTATCCCGACTCTTCACATCAAAGACAAGCCCAAACGGATGAATCGCTCCGATGCGCTCATTTATTACACTCAAAAATTACGGCGTGTCTGGGAAAATGGGACTAAATAACTTTTATTAATCTTGTGCATTAACCTCAAAATTCAAACGTAACGATAGAATTCCGTCTATGATTTCAAACCCATTATCCATCACCACAAATACGAAACGCGGAATTCTTCTGATGCTTTTGGCCTCATTTTTATTTGCCTTGACTATGCTCTTTGCTAAACTTCTTTCAACGTCTATGGGTCCCGTTGAAGTGACTTTTTGGCGCAATGCCATAGGCCTTATCATTTTAATGATATTTATCGCACAAAAACCCATCCAAAATCAGGGAGGGCGTCCGCTTACCCTCATTTTTCGTGGGGTTATCGGAACCGTTGCTCTGTTGACATTTTTTTACACCATCAGCGCTACATCCCTTTCAAGTGCCATTGTTTATGCCAAAACAGAACCCATTTTCACCGCGCTGCTTGCATTGATTCTTTTAGGGGAAAAACTAAAAATCCAAGCTATCATCGCCATTCTTACAGGGTTTACGGGTGTGATTGTTCTAAGCGGATGGGAATTTAACACATTGCACATCATGGGACTGCTCACGGGATTTTTATCCGCCTTGGCCTACACAAGTGTACGAAGCCTAAAATCTCACTACGATGAGCGGACCGTAGTACTCTCATTTATGTTTTTTGGGACTATTATCCCACTATTTATGATGATAATAGCACCATTTACAGCATCCAAACTGTTTGGCTTTATTCTGGACCCTTTTGTAATGCCCCATAGGATTGATTGGCTTTGGATACTGTTAATGGGACTTGCAGCGGCTTACGGTCAGCTGTATATGACACGTGCCTATTTTTATGCAAAAGCGGGAGTGGTAAGCACGGTAAGTTATTCGGTAGTCTTGTTTGCCACCTTGTTTGGGATAGTATTGGGCGATATGCTCCCCACCCCAACCATGATACTAGGTGCGATATTGATTATCGCAAGCGGAATACTCCTCTTGCGAGACAAACGATAGGTTGTTACATTTCTTTTTTTAGCTTCTCAGCTATGCTGTCACCCAACTGATCGATAGGCATCCCTTTTCTATCCCTCCAACCGGTTCGGTTTGTATCTTTGTCACTGCTTTTGGGTGCAACCGTTGCAACCGGAGCCGTTACAACCTCTTGAACCGTAGCGTTTTGCTCAGTACTGGCATTTATGTCACTCTCTGCCGGCAACGAATCAAGGTAAAAAGCTTTAAACACAATCAAAGCAACGGCAAACATAAATGCGTAAATAAATAATTTCATTCATACTCCTCAAATTTTATTCATAACTTACACCACATCTATATCGTCAAAACAGCTTAATTCATCCACTATTTTATTATCAACCCGTATTGCTGACTCTATTACTACATCGCACAGCTTTGAGACAATGGTAAGTTTAATACTGCGTCGTCCGGGATAGCGACGGACCAGTGTGTAAAGTTTTTCAAGTGATTCAAGATTATCGCTCAATCGAATACGTAAATGAAGCGGCTCTTGAGGGGCTTCGACGATTTTCGTCTCTACTTTTTTTGCCTCTTTTTTGGCTTCAGCAAGGGTCATAATTTTCGTCACACTGATACGGGTAAACATTTCAGTATGGGTCACTTTAACTTTAAACGCAATCGGCTCATTCAAATCCATTTTTTCGAGCTGCTCAAGCTTATCACTAAAGAGCATCATCTCGATATTGCCATGAAAGTCCATCAAACTTACCAGTCCAAATTGTGACCCTTTTTTTGACATTTTTTTCGTGATCTCTTCCACTTTACCGATAAAAATGGCACTTGATCCATCGGCGATATTTTCGACTTCGGATGAGAGGGTGTAGCTTATCGCATCGATTTGTTCGCGAAAGTTATCGAGAGGATGTCCCGATACATAAAAGCCCAAGGTATCTTTTTCAAAATCCAAGAGGCTTTTAAGATCATATTCCTCGAAATGCTTGAGGTTTAGCTCTACACTCATCACCTCTGCATCATCACCAAAAAGGCTAAACTGGGCATCTTTTTGCAGCGTTGAGCTTTTTTTGGCCGCTTCAACCATCGTTTCTACTTGCTCTATCAAGGCACGTCGAGAATAACCAAAGCTGTCAAAACCTCCTGCTTTGATGATGCACTCGATTACTCTCTTATTGACTTTTTGGGGTTCGATACGATTGATGAAATCTTGGATGTCTTTAAATTCACTCTTGGATCTGGCATCAAGAATCGACTCAACTGCCGCTTCCCCAACCCCTTTGATAGCACCCAGACCAAAAAGTATCTGATCCTGACCGTCTTTGTTGATCGCAGAAAATTCGAGCAACGAGTGATTGATATGCGGTGCCCCAAGAAAGATTTTCATCCGCTTGGCTTCGTCGATATATTTGACCACTTTGTCCGTATTGTCTTTTTCCGACGTCAGCAATGCCGCCATAAACTCTTGCGGATAATAGGTCTTGAGCCATGCCGTTTGAAAGGTGACCATCGCATACGCTGCCGAGTGTGATTTGTTGAATCCATATCCGGCAAATTTTTCGATCAAGTCGAACAGTTCAGACGCTTTTTTGTAATCCAGATTTTGCTTCGCAGCCCCTTGGCTAAACTCATC
>JBBQNL010000104.1:0-3785 GCA_038329855.1 Campylobacterales bacterium | reverse complement strand
GGGTACGTCAGCGATTTGCCCACCTTGAACCCTCAGGAATTGGAGCATGCGATTATAAGGAATCCTTTTTATTTCAGCTAAATGATTACGAGCTGGATGATGAGCTGAGTATTTTACTCTCTGCAATGATTTTACAGTTTGACAAAATGGAAAAATTCATCAAAAATCCCCGTTTTGGAGATGCCAAACATGTTCTTCAGCATCTCAAAAATCCTCCGGCGTTGGAATATATGGAGCCGGAAGTACAAATAACCCCTGATTTGTTTGTCGAGCTTGAAGGTTCAGAGCTCAATATCCGTATCAACCATGCATTTTATCCCGATTTGAAAGTCAATATCGTCGATAAATACGACAATTTTGCCAAACAAAAACTCAAAGAGGCCCGTGAACTCGTCAAGCTCCTCGATTTGCGCAAGGCAACACTCTATAACGTCGCACTGGTTTTGGTAGAGAAGCAATATGGTTTTTTTATGGGAGGAGAACTTAAACCGCTCCGTCTTCAAGACGTTGCCGATGAGTTGGGATTTAACGAGTCAACGATTTCACGAGC
This sequence comes from Campylobacterales bacterium, assembly GCA_038329855.1. GTDB lineage: Bacteria > Campylobacterota > Campylobacteria > Campylobacterales > Sulfurimonadaceae > Sulfuricurvum. The sequence goes on along the minus strand of JBBQNL010000104.1, from coordinate 3,235 downwards.
GATTTCGGACAAATATATCCAGACTGAACAGGGGTTGTATCCCTTTAAAGATTTTTTTTCTAACTCCATTGGCGAAGTATCAACCTCGGAGATCAAGCATTTTTTGAAACGGTTGGTTTTAAGTGAAAATAAAGAGGATCCGTTTAGTGACAAAATCCTTCACGAAGCGATCGAGGAGCGATTTGGGGTGACAATGGTTCGCCGTTTGATTGCTAAATATCGCCAAGAGCTTGATATTCCCTCGTATAAAGAGAGAGCATTTTTGTATAAACTGGAGCTGCTATAGGCAGCTCATTAACTCGATGGCGTATCAACAGCCGTGAAAAAGGTATTTGTTTTAGGGGTTGTACGAGGTGCGGGTTGTGCGAGTGCCGACTCGTCTTTTTCTCCCGTACGGATACGTTCAACTTCCAGTACCGGTGTGATCCACATTTTGCCCGCACCGTGACCTAGGTCTTGGGTGTGCGCTCGAATACATTCCATAGCAGTTGTTTTGTGTGCATTGTCAGACACAACGATAAGAAGCATGACTTTTGGGAATAAATCGGGTGCGTTGTTTTTCTCAGCAATCCCGAGTGATCCTTTTCCGATGACATCCATGACGGTGACCCCTTCGATTTCGTTGTCGAAAAGCTCTCGCAGAACATCGTTCAGACAGTGACGGTTGAATACAGCAGTAATTTGTAACATGATAAACTCCTTTGGTTATATAGTTACGTCATTATATTTGAATACGAGTTGAAGATAGACCCTTGATTGCCTAATATATAAGCAAGATAAATCTGCGTAGACACTAACGTAATACCTAATCCCTGCATAACTTGTTCTTGATCATTTGTCCGACAAAAATGTAAGTACTAGAGTAGAACGTCATTTGCAATGGGTGAAATAATATCATCCAGCAAGGAGCTAGTCATGGCACGAGACACATTAATCGGCGGAGCATTATGGGAAGAATACTCATTAGAGGTTCAACGACGTATGAATGATCCTATCAATATGGGAGAGATTACACAAGAAGAGGCGGACAGTGCTCAAAAGCAACTCATTATCGCTGATTTTGGTGCAGAGAGCTGTGGAGATGCGGTACGGTTGTACTGGATGATTGACCCGAAAAATGATGTGATTGTCAAAAGCCGTTTTAAAAGTTTCGGATGCGGTACAGCGATCGCTTCTTCGGATATGATGGCGGAACTGTGTATGGAAAAAACGGTCGATGAGGCGTTGAAAATTACCAACATTGATGTGGAAAAAGCACTTCGTGATGAGGAAGATATTCCGGCAGTTCCTGGGCAAAAAATGCACTGTTCGGTTATGGCGTACGACGTCATCAAAAAAGCGGCATCGATCTATAAAGGGGTCGATATGTCGGAGTTTGAGACGGAGTTTATCGTCTGCGAATGTGCTCGTGTGAGTCTTGATACTCTCAAAGAGGTGATAAAACTTAACAAGCTTGATTCGATCGAAGCGATCACCGACTACACCAAAGCAGGTGGTTTTTGTAAATCGTGTATCAAACCGGGCGGTCATGAGAAAAAAGATGTCTATCTCGTGGATATGCTCGCCGAAATCCAAGGAGAGCTGAATAAAGAGGCAATCAGCAAAAAGATCAAAGAGGCCAAGGGTGACGGCAATTTCAATGCAATGAGTTTGGTTCAAAAGCTTCGCAGCATCGAATCCATCCTCGAAGAGTATATCCGTCCGACACTCAAAGCCGATCATGGTGATGTCGAAGTGATCGATCTCAAAGAAGTAGAAGACGGACATGAACTCTATATCCAGTACAAAGGTGAGTGTATGAGCTGTTCAATGAACACGACAACGACGCTTGCCGGGATGCAGGATATGCTTAACTTCAAACTTAAATCAAATCTTCGAGTGATGGTTGTCTAATGAAACCGAAAACTTCTGCCCCGAATGGGGCAAGCTTTAGCGCCATAGCGGCTAGCGTAGCCCTATGGACTTTGTTCATGGGGCGTTTTGCATGAAACATGCAACTAAACAAGGGACGTTCGGATATCTCAAAAAATTTGGGAACTATTCAAAAGATTTTTACCGTTTTAACGGAGAACTCTTCTTCCCCTCGCTTGGAATCGGCACCTATAAAGCTGAACCGTACAAAGAAGAAAATTACATCATCAACTACGGTGAAGCGATCAAAACGGCCCTTCGTAATGGAATTCATTTTATCGATACGGCGATCAATTACCGTTATCAGATGTCTGAGAGGGAAATCGGGGAAGCGTTGCAGGAGATGATAAATACTGGAGAGATAAAACGCGAAGAGGTGATCATCGCTTCTAAAGGGGGATTTATCCCTCTGGATTTCCCGTTTCCGGACAATCCCTATGGCTGGATACAAGAAAATCTGATTACTGCAGGATTGTCGACCAAAGAGGAGATCATAATCGATCAACATTGTATGACACCTGAGTATTTACGCTGGAGCTGTGAGCAGTCGTTGAAAAATCTCTCACTCGATACTATCGATATTTTCTTTCTACACAATCCTGAAACGCAGTTAGGATATGTCGATGGGGAGATGTTTTATGGACGTATTGAAGCGGCATTTGAACTTTTTGAAACCTTGCGTACTGAAGGCAAAATAGTGGCCTATGGAATCGCGGCATGGAACGGTTTTTTGTATGAGGAAGATCATACGGAATACATTTCGCTTTCTAAAGTGGTAGAGATAGCACGACGTGTCGGAGGAGAAGATCATGGATTCAAATACCTCCAAAGTCCGTTTAATATGGCAAAGCCTCATGCATTCAGTTATGCCAATCAGCAATGTGAGGACGGCAACTATTATCCATTGATGAATGCATGTGCCCAATTTGGTCTTAGTTTTTTAGGCTCATCCTCGTTACTGCAAAAAAATCTTTTCAAGCGACCTTTTGCATCGAAGATCGGGGAATTGATGAATACGACTGAACTAAGCGATGTAGCGAGTGCGTTGCAGTTCGCCCGAAGTGCGGGAGCGATTACGGCGATTTTTGGCGCCGTTGATCCTGACCATGTCACGGATAATGCAATTTTAGCCTATGTTCCCAATGCTACAATCGAGGCGATGAATACACTCATGCGAGACAGCTATGCTGTATGACGTCATCGTTGTCGGTAGCGGCATATCGGGATTGTATGCAGCACTTAATGCACGCAGAGAAGGACTGAAAGTCGCATTAATCTCCAAAAGTACACCGCTTCGCTCCAATTCCGCTGTCGCATCGGGGGG
>JBBQNL010000103.1:0-3833 GCA_038329855.1 Campylobacterales bacterium | reverse complement strand
CGCCCGCCGTGTATGATATTAAATCGGAAATGGATGTCACCGAAATCAGTTTTCGATCGACGGGATCCATTGATACCAATTTAAATTCAGATGTCTCTATTAACGTCAAAGAAAAAGATACCCTAAGAGATGCTGTCGGAGCGGGTATGGTCGTGACGGTTAATGTGATTAACATCGAGGGAAATGTCGGGGAAGAGGCTAAGATCACTGCCAATAAAGCGACCATTGAGGGGCAGGTGCACAGCAGTGCGACCGTCATTGCCGATGAGTTGTCTGTTAATATACTCAAAGGCAAAGCATTCGGAAAAGAGATTCATATTACAAGGCTTGAGCAGGGGGAAGTGGAGGGTGAACGCGTTTTTATCACCCAAGCAACGGGGGGAAAAATACGGGGGAAAGAGGTTTTTATTGAAGTTTTGGGATCGCACGTAAAAGTAACAGCATCCAAAAGCATTGAAATTAAAAAACTTTTAGGGGGAGAGAATATTTTGACGATCGATCCCCTTTTGAATGAATCGCGAGAAACCCTCGGTGAAAAAGAGCTAAAAATAGCCGAAGCCAAAAAAGAGCTTCATAGTGCAGAAAAAGAGCTTGCAGAGTATGAAACTACAATGAATGCCAATGCTGCCGCATATGAAGATATTAAACAAAAATTGGTTCATTACAAGCGTAACAATATCAAAGCCCCATCTGCCTTTGTCGAAAAATTTCAACAATTTCAACAATTTAAGCAAAAACTGGAAGAGTTACGCGTCGAATATCAAGTGAAACTGGATCACTTTAATTTTCTGAGTGAGCATCATACCGCTTTGCAAAATGAAATTTTTGATGCACGTATTATCAATCACGATCGATGGCATAACTATAATGAGGTGATTTTTAAACTCATTGATCCGGCTATCGATGTAACCTATTTCCCAGCAGATAACAGTGATGAAAATATTTTAGGTCTACGCGAGGATGAAAATGGAGAATTTTCGATTGAGGTTTTGGGAAAATGATTGTAGGACTTATCGGTAACATAGAAACAAAAGAACCAACAAAACTGCATTTAGAGGTTAGCGGTATCATTTATGAAGTGTTTATCAGTCTGCACACGTATTCATCTTTGAATACTGAGAAGGTTAAGATTCACGTCAGTCATATTATTCGTGAGGATGCTCAGCAGTTGTACGGTTTTGCTCATAAAAGTGAAAAAACCTTGTTTGAGGGGATGCTTAAAATCAATGGAATCGGACCAAAAGCCGCTTTGGCCATTTGCAGTACCTTTACGCCGGAACAGTTTGCGGGTATTATTTCATCTAAAGATGTGAATGCCCTTAAAAAAGTTCCTGGAATCGGACCCAAAAGTGCGGCACGGATTATGGTTGAATTGGCTGGATTTGATGCGATATTGCTCCAAGGTGATGCTTTTACGACGAGCGCATCCAGTGAGGCTTTGATGGCGTTAGAGACGCTTGGATTTAAGAAAGAGCAGATTGTTACTGCCCTAAGCCGGTGCAATGGTACCGATACATCAACGCTGGTCAAAGAGGCGCTGAAACAACTTCAAAAATTTTAATAAGGATTATAGACTATGAAATTAGCCATTTTATTCGGAGGTGCCAGCTACGAGCACGAGATCAGTATTGTGAGTGCCATTACGGTCAAAGGGAAGCTGAGAGGGTTTGATTTAAGCTTTATTTTCTGCGATCAGGATCATCGTTTTTATCTCGTAGAAGGCTCCAAAATGAAAGCGATTACTTTTTCGCGTGGAGAACACTTGAAAATGCCTCAGATTACTCTGACAAAGGGTGGTTTTGAGCAGAGAGGAATGTTTGGTTCTAAAATGCACACGATGCCTGTTTTGAATCTCATCCACGGCGGTGACGGTGAAGATGGTTCGATTGCAGCGCTGTTTGATTTTTTCGGGATTTCCTTTATCGGACCTCGCAAAGAGGCATCGATGCTGAGTTTTGATAAGTACTACACCAAATGGCTTGCCGGTTCACTTGGGGTTAAAACACTCCCTTTTGAAGCGATCACCCAAAATACACGCACTTCTATTACGGTTGCGTATCCTTTTATCGTAAAACCTGCTCGTTTGGGAAGTTCTATTGGGGTCAGTATTGTTCGCAATGAATCTGAGCTTGAATATGCATTGGATGTTGCATTTGAATTTGATGAGGTATTGCTCATCGAGCCGTTTATCAGCGGGGTAAAAGAGTACAATCTAGCCGGTTTCAGCGCGCGCGGAGAGATTACCTACTCGATCGTCGAAGAACCGCAAAAAGCAGAATTTTTGGATTTTGAAAAAAAATACCTTGATTTTTCCCGTTCCAGTACGGTAACCGAAGCCGCCATTTCTGAAACCCTGGTTCAACAGCTAAAAGAGACGTTTAAAACAATCTATACTCCGTTGTTTGAAGGGGCACTTATCCGATGTGATTTTTTCGAGATTGACGGAGAGGTGTATTTAAATGAAGTCAATCCGATTCCAGGATCGATGGCCAATTATCTTTTTGAAGATTTTAGCGGTTGCATTACCAAGCTGTTAGGTTCTCTTCCTGCGAAAAAAGAGATTCGAATACAGTACGACTATATCCATTCTATCTCACAAGCCAAAGGCAAATAAACGTGGCCATAAAAACGCTTTCTTATCGAGGCAAACCTTTTTCAATAAGTTATGAAATCCTCAATCCTACTCAAACGACGAATATCGTCTTTTTACACGGATGGGGTTCTTCGAAAACGTTAATGAAGCAGGCCTTTGGAAAAACACTTCCTCAATTTCGCCACATTTACATCGATTTGCCGGGATTCGGAGCGAGCAATTGCGATGCTGATCTCACAACCCAGGATTACGCTGCCATATTAGAGCTTTTTTTGAGTGAAATCGGTGCCCATAAAAATATAATTTTGGGCCATTCATTTGGCGGAAAAGTGGCTACCCTACTGAACCCTGAACTATTGGTATTGGTGGCGTCCGCAGGAATTCTAGTTCCAAAGCCGTTAAAAATTCGTTTTAAAATTGCCTTGTTTAAACTGCTGAAATTTACGGGACTTACTTCTTTGCGATCTCTTTTTGTTGCACCGGACGTGTCTGGAATGTCGGAGGCAATGTATCAAACCTTTAAAAACGTTGTCAATGAAGACTTTAGCGAACAATTCCGTGGATTTAAAGGCAAAGCCCTGTTGTGTTTTGGCAAAGCAGATACGGCTACGCCGTTATGGACGGGAGAAGTGATAAATAGACTGATTGCAGATTCACGATTGGTTGTTTATGAAGGGGATCACTATTTCCTTTTTAAAGAAGGAAAATCGATTGCAAATGATATTGAGAAAAGTATGGAAGGAATAATTAATGGATAGTATGCAGTTAGCCGCATTCGCGACGAATATTATTTTTGTGATGGCATTGGGATGGTATTTGATCACCAATCTTCAATGGTACGATTACCGTATCGAACGAGTAGTCCTTCGTCACCATAAGACATGGTGGCATGTGGTCTACTTTATCGTTCCGTTTCTATTGTATTATACGTTGGGTATCTATGGCTCTTATGTCTTGGTTGTATATCTTCCGTTTCTGGCCTATTGGCATGCAAAACTTGATAAAAAACTGGTATTGACATGGCGAGTCAAGCGATTTTTGATCCTCCTTTTCTCCATCACCTTCTTTTTAAATATGCTGTTGACCCTTAAAGCGGCGAGTGAGACCTACAGCGTCTTTTTCCCATTGCTTCTGACCTATCTCGGCTCCTGGGGGATTGAGAAGTTTTTATTTTTGGCGTATAAACGAGAAGCCAAGAAAAAAATAGAGTCCATGACAGATCTCACCATCATTTGTGTGA
>JBBQNL010000102.1:0-3880 GCA_038329855.1 Campylobacterales bacterium | reverse complement strand
GCAATAAAACGAACCATATCCTCACGGCTTTGACAAAAAATGCGATCACACTGCGCCAACAATCGTTTATAAAACCATCGCATCTTATAGTATTTTGGAAAACTCCGCTCACTGATGCGTGCATTTAGCGCGATCACACGTGACCCTCGCCCATGAGCAATACGAAACAACAAATACCAAAACTCTGCTTCCAAAACAACGACGATCTTGGGTGTTCGTATCCAAATCCACAACCAAAACTCATATGGAAGATACCGTACCTGTACCGGATATTTCAATGCCGCTTCATAACCCGTATGTGTAATAGTGGTAATCGCTATTTTTACATCACCCAACAGCTCGATTAGAGGAGCAATTGCTTTTGCTTCACCAAGTGAGCAGACATGAAACCAAATATCATGCGGTTTAAAAGAAGGGTTCTTCCATAAAAAAAATCGAGAGGGAATAGAATGACGATATTTCTTTTTAAAAGAGAGCAGAATCAAAAAAGGAAAAGCCGCAATAAAAAGTACTGCGGCTAAAAAGGTATAAAAAAGGTCAAATACCTTCACGACAGGCTTTACGCCCCAATTTCTTCAGTATTAGGCTCAAGATACAATAGACGCCCACAATGTGGACATGTTGTAATCTCTTCACCTTTGATAACTTCTGAGTACACTTTATCACTCAAAGCCATGTAACAACCCATACATGCTTGATTACGTACAGGAACCGCAGTGGAGTTTTTAGCCCAACGGCGAATTTTTTGGTAGAAAGAGAGCCCTTTTTGGTTCATAGCAGCAACTAAGATCTCTTTTTTTGCAAAAATTACCTTACGATCTCCATCAATTTTCGCCAATTTGACATCAACATCCGCTTTTACACCCGAAAGCTTTCCTTCAACTTCTGCTTCTTTAGCAGAAAGCTCATCAATTTTCGTTTGCTTATGAGCAATGAGTTTTTCTAGACGATCAATCTCTTCATTTGCAAAATTAACTTGCTCTTTAGCAATTTCTTCTTCAAGCTGAAGTGATTTCATTTCACGTTCTGTTTTTATCTCAGCACTTTTTTTGCTGTTTTCTTCCAATTTAGCGGACAATTCTGCAAGGTGAAGCTCATTTTTTTGCTTCTTGATTTGCTCATCTTTAATCTCGTCAGAGAGTGTTGCAATTTCATTTACAAGTGAACTTTTTGTTGCCAAAAGTGCATCATACTGGAGGTTTGCTTCTTCGATTTGCGGTTCGAACGCATCGATCTCTTTGTCTATCAACGAAAGGTCGATAAGCTGTTCTAAATGTTTGTTCATAAGTTTCCTTTTCGGAGGTCCCAATTACTCAATGATAGGTGAAGGGGTTTTTCGATGGTGAAATTATAACACTCAATCCTAATTTTTCCAAGTGTGTTGCCAATATCTCTCCAAAATAACGTTCACTTTCATAATGACCGATATCCATCATCGATAATCCCAGTGCTTTTGCTTCCATTGCGTCGTGGTATTTAATGTCTCCCGTCAAGAAACAATCGGCTTCAATATTTCGCATAAGCGATGCCCCTGAACCTGTTACCAATGCGCAGGTTTTAACGTGATCATGGCATTGTACGGTATGTATGTGATTAAGTCCTAGTGCCATTTTAGTTTTCTCAGCAAATAATGCAAAAGGTTCATCAACTCCCAAATAAGCAACAAATCCCTCTTTCGCAATGATTTCGTAACCTAAAACCTTGGTCGCAACGTATTCATTAAGATGAGTTTGATCAAAATTAGTATGCATCGCAATATTCGTAATATTTTTACGTATCATCGGAGCTATGAGTTTAGCAGGGTATTGATTGAATTTGAGCTGTTTAAGCCCTCCAAAAATAATAGGATGATGTGTGATAAGTAAAGAGTTATCAGGCATAGATTCTATCAATTCCTCATCCATATCAATCGAAACAATAACCGTAGTGATCTCTTGCGTAAAATCACCTACCAGTAATCCAGAATTGTCCCAACTCTCCTGGAGTTCAAAAGGGGAAAGAGCATCTAAAAAGGTGTATATTTGCTGAACCGTCATCTTCTAATCCTTTAGGTTAATTTGTTTATTGTATTTTTCAAATGTTGCATCATTCATAGGAACAATTTTTCCATCTTTGGTTTTCATTTTTAGGTATTTTTTGATATTGTCTGAACCAGAAAAGAAACCATCTATATAGTTTATCAATACCCATTCATCCCCCCACTGATAAAAAAGATAAGCTTTTTTATTTACTTTTCCTTCTTCATCAAACGATGAATCGACAAAACCATATCCTGATTGAGAAATTAGTGCTAAGTCACCATCTTTTTTTCCGTTTATTTTGCTTAATTTCCTCAAAGAAGAGAATGTATGCTCAAATTTTTTAGGATTATCGGTTACCTGTCGGTTGGCACGGTTTTGAGCAGATTCACCAACAAACTTATCTGAATACTTACCTCCAGCCATTCTATGTTTGACGGAATAAGGATAAAGACCGTTAAAAAAGGTATCTATAATTTCCAATGTGTCTAGATCAATAAACAATCCGCGATCTGAATAACTAATAGATAGAAGATTGTCTCCATTTGTTATACCGAATGCACGACACTTCCCAACTGCTGACTCATCGTCACTGACTCGATAAGTGCATTCTGTAAGCGTCGTATCCATATTTTTTATGAGTGTTAACTCCTTATCATTCCACACATGAATTTGATTGTCTTTGGTTAAACTCACAAAACCGTATTTGGTCCCTGTTCCGAGTTGCAAATCTTCCTTGATCGTTTTTAAATGTTTCATGGTTTTTACATCCCACAACTGTATTTCATTAGTTTTAGGAGAATATAGAATAATTCTTTGACCATCATTGCTAGCACTAATTTTGTATCTGCTATCTGCACCTAGTCCACTACCAACTATCCGTCCCTCACTAGTCATAGTAATCTGATATACTGGAGCTTTAAAATCTTCAATACCCGTTTTAAAAGAGAGCAACTTTTTTACAGGGCTTATCTGCCACTTAGTCACAACATCACCGTCCAAGGTATAAAAACCATTTCCATCGGGAGATAATACGGCATCACCTTGAAACGGTTTACCCTGAACATAAGGTTTCCCTATCTCTTCAGGCTCAGCGCCAAACAATCCTAACGCTAAAACTAATAGCAATAATATTTTTTTCATTTATTTTACTGTCTGCATTCCCAAGCTGGAGCTTGGGAACGAGGAATCGCGATAAAAAGATCGACGACATAAAGAGCATGTTGTCTATCGGACATACTCTACCTCACCCAAAATCTTTTCTTTCAAATGTTCACGTATCGTACTTATCAAACCTAAATCTACTTTTTTTTGCAAGTTTTTCTCTAAAAACTCTTTTAGATCGTAATACGCATCAAAGCTTGAGGGCATATCAACCAAAATATCAATATCACTCTCATCCTTTTGTAACCCTTTGACATAACTACCAAAAAGACCAATTTGCTTCACCTGAAACTTGGATTCCATCATCTCTTTATTTTGATGCAAAAAATCGATAATTACGCTTTTAGTCATTTTTCATAACTCCTTTTTTTGCGTTTTATCCGGACATGTATGGATTGGGAACCCGATAGCGGATCAGAGTATTTAAATTCAAATTCTCCCAACCCCTCGATCAAATCTACCAATTTTTTATACCCAAAACTGCGCGGGTCAAACTCAGGTGATTTATTGATTAGATTCTGACCAATCGCACCCATATAGGACCACCCTGCTTCATTCGTCGTATCTTCAACGGCATTACGCACCAATGCTAAAAGTGCTTTTTCATCGTGTTTGATTTTTGGAGTAGGAGTTACAGCGGTTTGTGTTCGGCGTAAGTTTTCGGTGTAAATGAATTTATCACACGCACCGATAAAGGA
>JBBQNL010000101.1:0-4106 GCA_038329855.1 Campylobacterales bacterium | reverse complement strand
GTTCCCTATCTACAACGCCTTGCGCGGAGTCTTGTTCAGCGATCTGACATTCGGCTCCAATGATTATATTCCTGATTATTCGCTCCCCTATTGGGCTATGGGTACGGGGTTACGCTATGTCACTCCCATTGGTCCTATCGCAATCGATATGGCTATTGATCCCAATGACAGTAGCCAATATGCAATTCATTTTCGCGTAGGGGAGCTTTTTTAATCCAATTCGTTAATCGTTTTTTGCTTTATGCCTTATTTTTGTACGAGTGTCGAAGCACGAATAAGCGCCTTGTCGATATGGTCGACAATGTTTTCAGAGCCGATTGTCTTATCAATGTGCGATGAGCTGATAAAACGGCGAACCTGAGGATTGACCCCTGAGAGGATCAAGACGGTTTTACTGTGATGAAGACGTTCATGTAATATCTCCAACGCATGTAATCCCGCCGCATCGATCAGAGGAACATATCTCATTCGCAGGATAAATACGGCAGGGGAATTTTCCAGAGAATTCAGGACGTCCAGCAATTTTTCCGCAACCCCAAAAAAGAGAGGACCTTGGAGCTCAAAAACCTCTACCCCTTTTGGTATGGATTTGTGAGCAATAGCATCTGGATCCTCCTCTTCGGATTCAACCGAGCGAATATGGGTTGCTTTCATCATCTGATCGATAAAGAAGATAGAAGCTAGGGCAATCCCAGCTTGAATGGCAAAGTTTAGATCGACCAGTACGGTCAGAATAAAGGTGATAATCAAAACAATACGGTCACTTCTAGGAGCGCGCATGATCTCTCTCACGTGTTTGATCTCCGACATATTCCACGCCACAACCATCAAGATCGCCGCCAATGCAGCTAAAGGAACTTTGACGATCAGAGGAGAAAGCAGTAGCATAAAGAGAAAGATCCACACCGCGTGCATGATTCCAGCAATGGGTGTACGGGCTCCGGCTTTAATATTGGTAGCCGTGCGGGCAATCGCTCCAGTCGCCGGGAGACCGCCAAAAATCCCGGAGGCAATGTTTGCAATTCCTTGCCCTAAAAGTTCAGCATTAGACTTGTGACGGGTTCCGCTCATCCCATCGGCAACAACGGCAGAGAGAAGTGATTCGATCGCGGCAAGAGTAGCGATGGTTATGGCATCTGGGAGGAGCAATCGCAATTTTTCAAACGTAATGTGCGGCCATACCGGAGAGGGAAGCATAGAGGGAATAGCACCGAATCGGCTCTCAATCGTTTCTATAGGGAGGTTCAAAGCCCATACGGCTAGTCCTGAGAGGGTAACAACTATGATGGGACCGGGGATACGAGGTAAAAAACGTTTGGAGAGGAGAATCACACCGATGGAAGCCAGTGCAACCATAACTGCGATAAAATTAGTCTCATGCAAATGGGCTAAATAGACGGCAAGTTTATCCAAAAAATCGGGAGGCACAGTAGAGATGGAAAGACCGAAAAAATCACGAATCTGAGAAAAGCTATAAGAAGAGCAATCCCTGACGTAAAGCCAACGATAACGGGATAGGGGATAAACTTGATCATCTCTCCTGCACGAAAAAATGCCATGATTATCAAAATAATCCCTGCCATAATGGTCGCCAATACTAGACCTTCATAGCCGTGTTTCATGGCAACTGTCGCCACGGTGACAATAAACGCCGCCGTTGGTCCACCAACTTGGTAGCGGCTTCCACCGTGTGCCGAAATCAGGAATCCTGCAACGATTGCCGTAAAAAGGCCCCGCTCAGGGGGAAGATTGGAAGCGATCGCAATCGCCATTGCCAGAGGCAATGCAACAATAGCCACAGCCAATCCCGCAACTGCATCGGCACTAAAATCAGCCCAGGAGTAGCCTTGACGACGAAAAAGAGTAATAATTTTAGGCTCTAAAGAGTCGTGAATTGAGTGCAGCATAGGGATAGACATCCTTGGTAAGGGCTTTTGATACTGTAAGTGTAGTAGAGATACTCTTAAGATTGAATTATGTTCATATTTATATATTATATTCTATTAATTGACAATGGATCAAATATTTGTTATCATTCGCAAAAAAATCAAGGCTACTACTTGAAGCGTATTATTAATGAAGAGTTGAATCGTATTAAAAAAGAGCTCTACCTCAGTGCAGCCGCCCGATATTTTGATGAAAACGGATACAGAAATTTTAAAATTTCCGATTTGGCGAAAGAGCTTGAGACATCGGTGGGGACAATTTATAACCTTTTTGATTCAAAAGAGGAGCTTTACGTAGAATATTTGATTTTGAAGCTCGAAACGTTTCTTGCCGATCTCAAAGCGCATGAAACTTCCGATGCGCTTGAAAACCTAAAAACCTATCTTACTTTTAAATACGCCATCTTCATTCAGATCGACCATCATCGACATGAACCGATCACCGATGACCCCTACTTTTTTCACAAGCTGGACGTATCCAACCATCCTGTCGTTGAGGAAATTTATCAATACCTCGTGCGCCAAATGAAGATTCTAATCCCCTCTCCAGAGGTCAATCATAAACATATTTCTATTTTGTTTAAAAAACTTTCAGACGGATTTATCGAAAGTCACCTCTACGGTGAATGCAACACCGATCACATTGTCGATGAAACCATACGAATATTTTTCAACGGCGTCACCTCTTAAAATCTTATTTTTCAATTTACGAAAGGACCAACTATGAATATTTACATAGAGAATTTATGTTAGAAATCAGATGGCATAGTCGAGCTGGACAAGGTGCCGTAACAGGGGCAAAAGGTCTTGCTGACGTTGTATCAACCACCGGTAAGCATGTACAAGCATTTGCATTTTACGGTTCTGCAAAACGTGGAGCTGCGATGACAGCCTATAACCGTGTTGATGACAAAGTGATTATGAATCATGAAAAATACATGGCTCCCGATTATGTTTTGGTAATCGATCCAGCACTTGTTTACGTGGCAGATATTACTGTCAATGAAAAAGAAAATACCGTCTATATCATCACCACACATATGAGCACTGAAGAGCTAGTCGCGTCACAACCGAAACTCGCCGGTAAAAAAGTGTACACCGTAGACTGCATTAAAATCTCACAAGAGACAATCGGAAAAGCGATCCCAAACACACCAATGTTAGGTGCCTTGATGAAAGTATCCGGAATGTATGAGATGGATTTTTTCAAAGAAAATATGATACGGGTACTAAAAAAATTACCCCAAACAATTATCGATGCTAACATGATCGCGATTCAACGCGCGTATGATGAAGTAAAATAAGGAGCCTATGATGGAAAAAAATGGATGGGATGGATTTGAAATCGGTGCTATGCTTCGCTCGTTTGACGGAGTCGCACGTGATATTGCAACTACGTTGCCTGAAGATCGCTCTTACTCACCCTCAAACTCATTTACGGCGAGTGTAGCCGATTGGCGGATTGAGAAGCCTTTGTTTAACAAAGAATTGTGTATCGATTGCCAATTTTGCTGGCTTTATTGCCCCGATATGTCGATTATTTCTCGCGATAAAAAGATGATCGGAATCGATTTTGATCATTGCAAAGGGTGTGGAATTTGCGTCGAAGTATGCCCAACAACCCCAAAATCACTTTTGATGTTCCCTGAACAAAAAGATGAAGAATCTGCCCTTGCCCAATGGCCAAAAAAAGAAGTAAAAGCTAATACCGAAGTAAAGGAAGACTAATGGCAGATACGATGGAACTACGCGATATTGAAGTCTGGGACGGTAATATGGCGGCAAGTCATGCACTTCGTCAAGTACAAGTCGACGTTGTGGCGGCATACCCTATTACCCCATCGACTCCTATCGTTGAAAATTATGCAGGTTTTACGGCAAATGGCTACGTAGACGGTGAATTCGTAATGACAGAATCCGAACATGGCGCGATGTCATGTTGTATCGGTGCGGCAGCTGCAGGCGGACGCGTTGCCACAGCCACATCATCCCAAGGGTTTGCCTTGATGATTGAAACACTTTACTCAGCATCAGGGATGCGTTTGCCCATCGTTCTAAACGTTGTTAACCGTGCTATCGGCGCACCTTTGAACGTTAACTGTGACCACTCGGACATGTACATGGGACGTGACAGTGGTTGGATTCAACTCGATTGCTACT
>JBBQNL010000100.1:0-4184 GCA_038329855.1 Campylobacterales bacterium | reverse complement strand
CGGGAACGGTGACATGATTAATATGAAAAAAGATATTTTTGATATCCTGCTTTACTACACTATCAATGAGTGCTGCCGTCATAGGCGTCGTTGTCTCAAAACCAATTGCGAAAAAAATGATTTTTTTGTCGGGATTTTCCTCGGTAACTTTTAATACGTCCATCGGAGAATAGACATACCGAACGTCTGCACCTTTGGCTCTGGCATCTTGCAATGAACCGAGACTTCCGGGGACTTTGATCATATCACCCAGTGTCAGTAAAATAACATCACTTTGCATGGAAAGAGCATATGCATGATCGATACGCTCTTTGGGCATGATGCACACGGGGCATCCCGGACCATGAATAAAATTGATATTTTGGGGGAGCAGTTGCGTAAGACCGTATTTCATGATCGTGTGAGTATGCCCTCCGCACACTTCCATGATGTTAACGGTACGATCCAGCTTTTTCGCCTCTTGGGCTATTAGTTGTTGAAACCCCTTGATAACTTCTGGATCTCGAAATCCGTCGTACAAATCTTTGAGCTGCAATGAACTCATACACTCTCTCGGTTTCTACAGTTGTCATCATCGAGGACCAATAGTCGACGTTCTTCTTCATCCAGTTTTTCTAAAATCTCTTGATACACTTTCAATGACTCCAGCGCATCCTCTTCATCGATTTTGCTCATAATAAATCCAATATGCAGCAGTACATAATCCCCAATTTGAACCGATCCCGCTTCCATCAAATCCAAGCTAGATGTTCGCTGTATTCCCATCGTATCGACCGTTGCACTATTATTTTTGATGTCAATTTCAACAACTTTAGAGGGTATGGATAGACACATTGTTTAGGCTCTCATCTTTCGTTTAAATTCAATCCACTCTATCACTCGTCGAACTGTTGCTTCATCGTTAATGTTGACCTCTAAAATATCGACATTAGGTTTGATCTTTCGCGCTTCGGATTTTTCTCTCTCCATGTCGTATTTAAAATAAGGGAGCAAATCGGTTTTAGTAAATAGAATCAAGTCAGCTTGACGAAACATCACCGGATATTTGGCAATTTTATCTTCCCCCTCAGGGATAGAGACCAAAACGATATTGAGATGCGATCCGACATCGTAGCTCGCAGGGCAGACTAAATTTCCCACATTTTCAATAAAGCAGACATCCAAAGGGGCTAAAGGAAGATCATGCAGACCCTTGTGCACCATAAAAGCATCAAGATGGCATGCGCTTCCTGTTTGAATCTGTACAGCATCGATTCCGACGGCTTTGAGACGATCCGCATCGCGTGACGTCTCCAAATCTCCCTCTATCACCCCAAATTTAAAAGGAGCAATTCCTGCCATGGCTTCGAGAAGTGCCGTTTTACCGCTGCCTGGAGAGCTCATAAGATTGATCGCCAACACACCGTGCTCATTGAAATGTACTCGATTATGATGCGCTTCATGATCGTTTTTATCCAAAATCTTTTTGATCACCTCGATCGTTTTTACATCATTAAGCTGAGGATTATGATGGAGTGTCTCATGTGCCACATGATGAGTATGAGAGTGGTGGTCGTGATTCGCGTGGTCATGATGATGACCCTCGTGGTGATGGTTGTGATCATGCACAGTAATAGAGCACCCGCAGTCTTTGCACATAGTAAAATCTCCTAATTTAAGCTAATAACATATTGAGTCCGACCGCGATCGAAACGATCCCCACTGCCGAAAAAACACGTCTCACATTTTGAATATTGGTCAAAATATCTTTATTGATCCATAGGATAACCAAACCAAACGAAAAAAAGACCACTATAACCCCGGCAATAAAAGAAAGAATCATCGTAAAATCAACCACATGATCATGAATAACTCCAAGGGTAACCAACATACCGCGTACCCCTCCGATTCCCATCAATACCCCTACACTAAATGCCGACGTACCGCTATAATCGTGCTTATGCTCATCACCGAACCAAATGTGAACGTGTTTGTTGTGTCCATGGGCATGAGTTCTCAAATGAATTTTATTTCGATACACCATACTAAGCAAATAGATGCCGATTGAGACAATCACGCTGGATGCTATCATATCGCCATACGCCAAGATTTCTTCCGGAATCGTATATTTTTCCAATATTTTAGTAAAGATAAAAAGTATTATCCCATGCCCTATCGCAAAAGCACCCACACTTAAAAAGGTTTTTTTTGCCTCTTTACCGATCGAAAAATCGGCAATTGCCATCAAATGATCGGGCCCAAAAGCATGCAAAACACCGTACCAAAAAATAACGATTAATCCAAGTTCCATGCTGACCTCACTCATACTCATAATCATTCATACCAATTATTATAGAACAACTATATGAAAAAAAAATAAGAAAAAAATATCTTGAACATCCTTGCCTAGACCTTGGGACAATTCAACGCATAATACAGTTGTCCAAGCGCGATTCCTCCATCGTTGAGCGGGGTTTGATCTTGTACATAAACCTTGCGCCCTTTTTCTTCCAGTCGTCTTATGCAAAGGGTCAATAGTGTCCTATTTTGAAAAACTCCTCCGCTAAAGATGATGGGGAAACGAGGATAGTTCTGCGCAAACTCTTCGATAATTGCTACCAACGTATTCATAAATCCTGTAGCAATACGAGTGGTCTCGCTTGCTTGTGCCAACACAACAATGGTTCGAACCATCCCTGAAAAATCAATGATCCCATTCTCGATAGTATAGTCAAAAACCTCATCCAGCTTTGGATTATACAATTCTTCCAATCGGCGCCCGGCCTCACCTTCATAGCCGTTATCATGGAGAATATCACAAAACGATCCAAGAGCGTCAAACACTCGGCCCATCGAGGAACACAACGGTGTATTGATCCCCTTTTCCCATGCCTTATGATACAGCGCAAGCTCATCGGGTTTGAAACGATGTAAAAGGGGAAGTTTTAGCGCTTCTACTTCTGCCAACGTATAAACCTCAAACAACAGTGTCAATGCAACCCGTTTAGGCTCTTTGATCGCTTTTTCACCGCCAAGAAGACGAAAGGGTTTGAGATGTCCAATTCGTTCATATTGACTAATGTCTGCAAGGAAAACCTCCCCTCCCCAAATCGTTCCGTCATCCCCGTATCCCGTTCCGTCAAAACAAAAAGCGAGGACTTTTCCACTCAGTCCAAACTCTGCCATACACGCAAGGGCATGAGCATAATGGTGTTGAACTTCAACAATGGCTATTCCTTGCTTCTTTGCCCATTGAGCGGTTACATAAGTCGGATGTTTATCGCAGACAATGACATCGGGTTGAAAATCGTAAAAGCGTTTAAATGTCTCAACACTGCGTTGGAAATACTCCATAGCCTCTATCGTGTGCAGATCCCCGATATGAGGACTGAGAATCATTTTATTCTCATACGCCAAGCCAATCGTATTTTTCTGCTGTCCCCCAACCGCCAATATTTTCAAAAGGGTCGATTTTGTGTGAACGAGCGAAAATGGAGCATACCCACGCCCGATTCTGAGTGTTGTATGACGATTTTGGATGACTTGCACAATCGAATCATCCACCGCATTAACAATATCACGGTCAAAATCAACAACAAAATCAACCACGTCACCTAAGCGTTCCCGAAGTTCTTGGACATTTCGAATGATCGGTTCATCACTTTTGTTAGCACTGGTCGCGACCAAGGGAGAGGGAAAATGTCTAAACAGCAGGTGATGCAAAGGGGTATAAGCGATCATAGCTCCGATCGTATCAATATCGGGTGCAATGCTATACGCTAATGAACGGCTCCCTTTTTTGACCAGCACGATCGGCCGCTCCTTAGAAGTTAATAATAGGACTTCCTGCTCATTGGGCAAAAGATATTCGTAAAGCTGATCGATGTGTGAAAACATCACCGCAAGAGGTTTTTTAGGACGTTTTTTTCGCATTCGAAGCGTGGTTACTGCCGATTCATTGGAAGCATCACACATCAGATGAAATCCGCCGATCCCTTTGATGGCAAGAATGGCACCATTTTTTAAGAGCTCGGCTGCCCTTTCGATAACCGTACTCCCTTGTGCGATAGAATAGCCTTCTTTGTCCATCAGACTCAAAACAGGTCCGCATTCATAACAGCTAATCGGCTGTGCATGATATCGGCGATTGGCAGGATCATCATATTCGGCTTGGCATGCAGGGCACATCTTAAAAATTTTCATGG
>JBBQNL010000099.1:0-4198 GCA_038329855.1 Campylobacterales bacterium | reverse complement strand
AATAGACCTCCGAAAGAGAAGTAAATGAAAATCGGCATTTTTTGTAGTTACTAAAATGTGTGGTATAATTTCATTGTGAACAAAATGGGTATTCCTTCCGCTTAGTTAACGGATAGAGGAAATGGGTGGTGATCTTCGGGTCGTCACCTTTTTTTTTGCCAATTTTTTTGGCATGCTAGGGGTGGGATTTCCTTGAAAGGAAGTATTCCATTTTGTCTCACCTAATGATGGTCTTTTTACTGTTGATGGCGTTCGCGCCCGCTCTACATTAATCAAAAACGAGGGAATAACTACCCCTCGGACTATCTATTTCGTTTTCGTCTCTCTTGGGAAATAGTTCCGAGTCTTTTTTCGCCTTTTACTTCGTGATAATAGCCGAGGGGGTCGATGGTGAATTTTTTAAAGGTAACAGCAGTTTTTGAACCAGCTACTTTAACATTATCACTATCCATTGCTTGTATCTGAATTTGTGCCGTTCCGCTGTGAGCACCTTTGAAATATCCTAAAAATGGTACTTCATTTTTGAGTTGGATTTGAACCAAATCTTCTTTATGCAATGAGAATAAAAAGCCACAACTATTATCCATTTCTATCCACTCTTTCCCTTTGCCTTGTACGATCGCTTTATTCGGCAATGCTTCTTTCGCAAAATCGGCAACATAGATCGGGACGAGATAATATTTCCCCTCTTTCGTAAATACATCAACGCGAGGCATATCGCCGTTATCACACATCCCTTTGCCGTTGTTGACCGCTACTCCACGCCCTTGATACTCTGATGGGGATTTAATCGTCTCTTTATGTGCTGCACCCGTCACACTCGCACGAGGCGGTCGGCTGATGAGGAGACGGTTGAGAGTGATTTCACGACCGTCCTTGGCAATGATCGTTTCGGTACGCTCCAATGTAAGCGCCTCTTCCACCGCTTCGCGGAAGTGTTCCATCGGGGATTTGAGTATCGGTTTTTCTTTTTCGTATCGGGTTTCTTTCGTAGCATAGTATTGACTCAAGCGCTGAACCATCCCCTGCGTACTAAAAGCGATCATAATCGCATCGGCGGCATGGTGGGTATGGGTATCACGGTTTTTATTATCCAACCCCCATTGGTGACGTAGTGCTGAGGTGAGTTTTCCGCTACGCACTTGGATACGGAGCTTGTCATCATCGTGCGCCAGTGCCCAATGATTTTCACAGTAGGTTTTAATCGCTTTTGACATATAGCGAGTATCATTGAGATTGCGTGACACAAATTCTTTTTCGCTGTTTTCGTCAAAATTATTCTTGAGCAGACGGCTAACTTTTCCTTTACCCATTTTTGCGAGATTGGAAGAAGCACCCATGCGCGTTTCAAAACGCTCCCAACGCTCATTATCATGACCAAACCACTCATAAGGGGTACGGTTGGTTTTATCTTGATTGGCTTTGCTCATACACAGAACTTTGTTAGCTTGACTGTCATCCGCACTACGACTGCGGGGTAAAATATGATCGATTTCACAATATCCCTCATCAAAGAGCATCTCTAATTTTATTCGCTCACCCGTATAGGAACACACTTCAGCTTGTTGCTCGAATAACCGTTTTTTGAGGATATTTTTTCGTGTAGTAGATATTCCTGTAAAATTTTCATTAATCCACTCATTGGCTTCCGCACGCTCTTTGGTATTTTTGGCTATCCCTTTTTTTATGTCATCGATAGTGCCTTTCGTATTGACTTCTCGTGCCAACTCAAAATGAACTTTATCAAATGAACCGTATTTTTTCGTCAGGGCATTCGCAACTTTACGAAACTGAGCAAAAGCTCGGATGACGGTGGGGTTTAAAATAGCAATATCGGTATCTTTTAGCGGTGGCAAAAAGATTGATTTTAGAGTAGAGGGTTTACCTAAAATCCCTATCGCTTCATCGTAGCGTTTGCCGTTCATCATATCGGGGAGTATGGCTTTTAGTGCTTTTAACGAGAGTTGGACAAAATCAGTAAAGCCGATTTTAGCAAGTGCATTAATGGTTACATCGTCCAACGAGAGTTTGTGCAATTCTTCTTTTTTTTGCCGTTCGTCTTTGTAGTAGGTGAGGAGGGTGGCAATATCATCTGCCAAATCGATATTTTCTAAGAACGTAACAAATCGTTCTGCTCCTAATGCTTCTTTAAATTTAGCGTGACCTTTGAGATTTATCCACACTTTCTTTTCGGCTTCGGCTTTATCAAATTCCCATTCTTGGGGTTGGTCTTCCTCGCCCTTTTTTACTTTTTTGGGTTTGCCTTTGTAAGTTAACCCTTTAAAGATTTGAAGATCATTTAATCCTAAAAATTTCCGTAATTGCTTGTAGTCGAGTTTTTCTTTGGAGATGGCAAATTCCATAAGCTCATCAGAGGTTTTGAGGCTGATAATTTTTTGCTCGTTTCCATCGCTATTGACGATGACGGTGGTGTAAAATTTCCCCACTGCAATAAACCGTTCAGCACTTAGGGATGCTTTAGGAGCGCGTTTTTCGTTCGGAAAATAGGTACACGTTCCTACCATATCCTCAATGCTTTTCATCGGACGAACGTAAAAGGCAACAGCGCAATAGTTATCTTTTAGGACATCGGTAGCAAAAGTATTTCCCAACTTTTGTTGTGTTTCAAAAAGGATATTGATTTCCGCGACTAAAAAATCGCGTGGGATTGAAATCTCATAATCTCCACTTTTATTGCGCTTTTTACCCTGTTCGCCGCGCTCACGCCACAGCCATTCTCCTACGGTACGGCATCCTTCGGCTTCAAATTTTTCTCTTAAAGTTTTACCGGCGGTTTTGACTTTGCCACTCTCCTCATCCACGTCATCATCGCCGATAAATTTATAACCGCGATGTTTTGCAATGTGAATAAGTGAGCGTGCAAGCTCCTCGCCACTAAGTAAGCGATCTAGCCCATCATGACGAAGCTTCCATACGTCGGTACGGTTAAGGGATGAGTTGAAAATCCCGTTTTCAATGTCGAGGGAAGTAGTGCTCATAAGTCCGCTGGTAATACAGAGCTGTTTGATGGTATTCATCCGCATTCGTCGGCGTTTGATAACACGACGTAAGCCCCGAGCATCACGCCGTGCTTTGTTGGGAGATTCTTTTTCTTTTGGCGTTTCGGCGGCAGTAAAAAGGCGCACGCCGCAATCGACTATGTGATTGTTGGTATCATCTTTTTCATCATACTCAATCACTGCCCAGCCCAAAGAGCTGATTCCTAAATCGATCCCTAAAATTCTTTCAATCATAATATCACCGTATTAGTTGGAGTTAAGATATTTTAGCGTATAATTTCCTATTAGCCAAACCGAGTGAGATTAGTGGGGCTATAATAAGAGGTTTCAAGCTTCCTCGTAAAGCTGTCGTAAAGACTTAACTGCTCTACGGAGCATCTTTAAAAAGCTTTTCCTTTCTTCTTTTTCCCCAGAAATAATTTTTAGCTCAAAATCGCCTTCGCAAGTTCAAACTGATTGGCCGTCATAATGTGTATTTTTGGATGGAGGGCTTTAAGGGCTTCAAACAGATTTTTACTGAGTTCAAATCCTACTTTATATTCTTCTTCAACACTTAGAAGCGATGCTTTTTCAAGTGCTTCTACCCATGCATGCGGAACGTGAATGCCGGGAACATTTTCATCTAAAAACTTTGCAGTACGTAACTTTGTTATCGGGAAAAAGCCTAGAATGAGGACACAGTTCTCACGATCTGGATTTTGTGCATTGGATTGTTCCATCATGGAGAGCAACTGTTGCGCAATGGTGGTGTCGTAAACGGGTTGAGTCACGAGTGCAATAGCGCCATGAGTTACTTTTTTGGTCATCTTTTTCTGCAAAGCATTGGCATTTTTGGAGTAGGAGTCGATGACCGCGAAAGGATAAATTTCTTGTACGGGGGCGATGAGCTTTTGCTCGGCCATATCGGTTCCGCCGTTGAGTGTCGTAATGATGTCCAAAAGCAAATTGCTGTTCCCCTCAAAAACCCCTTTGGCATGAGGCTGATCGGAATAGTGGGCGCTGTCTCCTGTGAGGGCGAGGATGGCACGGACATCGGACTCATTAGCTCCTAATAAATCAGATTGCAATGCAATACGATTGCGATCGCGCATACTCATGGTAGCCAACGTCGGTTTTCCGAAACGATCTTGAAGTTTCATCGCGGCAAAGAGAGCATTGTATTTGAGTTTGGCGAGCGG
>JBBQNL010000098.1:0-4214 GCA_038329855.1 Campylobacterales bacterium | reverse complement strand
ATTTTTTAAGAAAAATTAGATCGGCAGCACGATCTCAAAAAGGGCTCCGTTGTCCGTGTTGCGGACGGTGAGTTCTCCTTTGCAATGCTCTTCAATAATCGTTTTTGACATATACAGTCCCAACCCTGTACCATCTTTTTTCTCTTTTGTACTAAAATAAGGGTCAAATATTTTTATGAGAAATTCTTCTGGAATTCCGCCGCCATTGTCTTCGATGTTCAGACACAGGGTTGACCCTTTTTGGTAGCTTCGTACCCAGATGGTTGCATTGTCACTCTTTTTTTCCAAAAATATATCTTCAGCATTTTTGAAAATATTTAAGAGCACTTGACGTACTTCGTTGACATAAGTGTGAAGGCTCTCTTTGGTTTCGTATAAGCGTTCGATACGGATATTATGAGTTTGCAACGTTGGTTCGATAATGCTCAAACTTCCCTCTGTTATCATCTCCCATGTTGCGTCTGCTTTTTCTTTGTTTTCTTTGAAAAAGCCTCTAAAATCATCGATGGTCGAGGAAAGATGCTGGGATAAATCACTGATGGCTTCGAGACGTTCTTCGAAAAACTCTTTTTTATAGTTGTCCATCATCAAATCAAGGGTCAACGTCGATGAAATCGCTGCTATGGATGCCAAGGGCTGCCGCCACTGATGTGCGATCATACTGATCATCTCCCCCATCTGTGCCAGCCGCGACTGTTCTAACATCTGAGTGGTCTGCAAGTGGTTTCTCTCCACTTCGGTAGCAACACGATATTCGAGCTCTTTTGTCAGGGCTTTTAAATGAACTTTGTCGGTAATATCATGCCCCGTTGCACTGTATCCTATAAAATTTCCCTCATGATCTTTATCATATTCAATATGCAAACGCAGCCAGTATTCACTGCCGTTTTTACGTCGATTTTTGACTTCACCTTCCCATAATTGTTCATATTTTAGAGTATTCCACATATCGATATAAAATTGTTTTGGGGTATCCGGATGGCGAAAAAGGCCATGGGTTTGGCCGATAACTTCCTCTCTGGAATAACCCGATACTTTTTCAAACGCTTCACTGATATGAGTGATAAAACCGTTTTCATCGGTTATGGATACAATGGTGTTTTTATCGATTACTTGTTTGTAATGTTCCAAAAGATAGGTCTGTTTGGAAAGTTCCTCAATTTTTTCTTGCAACTGAATTTGGAATGTTCTCCTCTGGGTAATATCGGTTACAAAAACGACAAATTGTTCTGTATCCTCCACTTTTATCCTTTGCAGACGTGCTTCTACATCATACGTGGTTCCGTCTTTACGTCGCTGAATCGTTTCAAATATCAGCTGTTTTGAGGTCTGATTGTCTAATGGTTTGAGCAGTGTTAAAAAACTTTCATAGGTATAGTTGGGTTTTATATCCAGCGGAGTCATCTGTGTTATCTCATCAAGGGTGTAGCCGATGTTCGTTAGAGCACCGTGATTGAGATAGGTAAATTTTAAACTCTCTTTGTCAAAAATGTAAATTTCATTGATGCTGTTATCGATAATATTTCCCAAAGAGAAGAGTTTTTTTTCAATCTTTTTTTGCTCATTATAGTCTTCGTACATGACGAGTAAATCGCCATTTGGAAGCAATCTGACTTCGTTTCGGCGCCACCCTTGGATTCTGTCATCTTTATAAAAGGTAGGCTCCAGTATCTCCGGATTACCAGTTTTGTAGACGCGGCACAATACATCGTATAGCCCGAACTCTTTAATGTTAGGATAGAGTTCGCTAAGACGTTTTCCGATCATATCTGCTTTGAAAAGTCTTTCCGTCTTCTCTACTTTATCATTGATATCCATAAAAATAAAATCTTTTCCATCAACTGTGGGTCGATAAATCACGATGTTTAAGGGCAAGGTATCCATGAGGTGCTGATACATATTCAGAGGAGAAAAAATCATGTTTTTATCTCCAAGGCTTTAAATTCACGGATCAAGCTCATCTGACGATTGGAAAGATATTCGGAGACCCCTTTATGTTTGAGTTCATTGAGCTCAAACAATACCACAATATGAAAAGAACGATCCAACTCGTCAATACGGTAGAGGGTA
Organism: Campylobacterales bacterium; assembly: GCA_038329855.1. GTDB lineage: Bacteria > Campylobacterota > Campylobacteria > Campylobacterales > Sulfurimonadaceae > Sulfuricurvum. The sequence goes on along the minus strand of JBBQNL010000098.1, from coordinate 2,144 downwards.
GCAGGGGTGTTAATACTCAGTGGGGCTTTGGTAGTGGGCAAAACCATTGAAATATTGACTTCCATTCCTATCTCGAAATGAGGAGGAAGCGCATTAAGTTCCAGTTTAAGCGACACAATAGAGATATCCACAATACGGATTTCTCCGTAAAATTTGTTACCGTCGACAAAAAGGGTGACCGTCTCATGCCCCTCAGGCTCAAGACGGATATTTTGACGGTCATTCCCGCTTCTTTGGATGAACTGCATATCGCTAAAGGTGATCATCTGTTTGTCAAAATCAATTTCTTTGACCGATTTACACAGTACGGCGGAGGGGAAAACTTCAGAACTGATCACCGTATTTTTAACCAGCTTAACTATCTTTAGCTGCGAATAGGACGTTTTTACGACGACTTGTTCCTCGTCCATGTGTACGATGACGGTTGGATTGGTGATGGTCAGACCTCGATAAAAGTTATGGAGTTTGAGTTCGGCATTATTTTCACTGACGATTTTCATAAACTTTAAAACGGTTTTTTTATCCTGCAAAACTTTGTCATTATTGCTGGCATTTTTATCAAACAGTCCCAGTAAGTTGAGTTCGGTTACATCATCGAGCGATACAATCGTAGAATCTTTTTTATGAGGAAGTTCCCTGAGTTTCATGATCAAGTGACGATTTTGTTCCTGATGATCGATAATTTTGGTATGAAACAGTTTCCCTGGGTTGGCGGATGCTTCTTCATACCAGGTACGTTCATCCGTGGAATAGAGAAATCCTTCATGGGCTTTTAAGATAAAATCCATGGTGGAGTGTTTTTCCAGAAAATCATCCAACGTCTCAACGCCAAAAAAATCTAAAAAGCGTTGGTTGACGATGACGGGATGGCTGTTTTGAAACATGATCAGAAGGTTGTTTTGATAGTTAAAAATATCTTGAAGCTGAGCGTCGTAGAGATGCTTGTTTTCTTCATATTGTATCGCCTTGAGAGCATCGTACAATGCATCAATCAGCTGATTGACTTTGGCCGGTTTAGGTAAGTATCGGAAGACACCGACGTTGATCGCTTCGAGCAGATAGTCTTTTTCATTGAAAGCTGTAATGTAGATGATCTTTGTATCGGGTTCTTCGTCTTTGATTTTTTTAGCCATCTCCAGACCGCTCATCTTGGGCATATTAATGTCCGTAATTATCAGTCTCGGTTTGTGTTTTTTGAAAACATCATAACCTTCTTGCCCATCTTGCGCACTCAGTATATTGGTGAATATTTTACCGAGCAATTGGACGATATTTTCACGTAACCCCGGGTTGTCTTCTACGTAGAGAACCCCTGTGTCTTTGGCAAGTCTTTGTACCTCTTGCAATTTATTATTCAAAATATCGACTCCTTAATAGACTTAGGCTATTATTTCGTGATACTATTGTAACGGACAGCTATGAGTAAAACATGAGTTTAAAATTAATGCAACTTATACTCTGATGAATTAAATGTCAGAGTAAAACACGCCCCTTGATTCTCATTTTTTACCGTAATCGTCCCTCCAAAATGTTCTTCGATAATCAGCTTCGCTAAATACAAACCGATTCCTCTGCCGACACCCTCTTCTTTACTGGAAAAATAGGGGGTGAATATCTGCTCGAGATATTCAGGGAGGATACCGCCTCCGTTGTCACAAACATGAAGTTTTATTGTCTCAGTTTGGCGTTCGACGGTACATTTTATCCACGGATTCTCGATTCTTTTTTTGATCAGGGCATCATGAGCGTTGCTCAGTAGGATTAAGATGACCTGTTTGAACTCATTTTGTGATCCATGGATCACTCCCGGATCTTCATCGACCGTCAGATTGATTCTGTGTAGTTTTAAGTGAGGGAGGAGCTGTTCACTAACCTCCTGAATCGATTGCGTCATCGAAAAATCTTTCAATACCGCATTGGGTTTGAAAAAGTCTCGAAACGCATCGATGGTCTCACTCATGAACTGTATTCTGGCCATACCGATTTGCTTGACTTCGGTCACAGAAATGGGGTCGATATTGGTTTCATCGAGCAGCTCTGAGAGGCCGCTTATGAGAATGGACAATGAATTAAGCGGCTGAGTCCACTGATGGGCGATGGCTCCTATCATCTCCCCCATTATTGCCATTTTCCCTTGCTGAATG
>JBBQNL010000097.1:0-4551 GCA_038329855.1 Campylobacterales bacterium | reverse complement strand
GGTCGTCCGGACGCGCGGAGACTCACAAATGTTCTCCAAACCGTCAACAGCCGAGGCTGTCGTAACTTCCGACGTATCACTTTCGATGCTGGTGACTCAAAGACGGCCAAGTTTATCATTATCGAGTACGAGCCGTTACATTTGACAAGCTCACCACCCAGCCTAGCGAAACAGCCAAAGTCATAACGAAACCGCTTCCTAAAGAAGTTCAAGGGATCACGGCCACATCCCACCTTCCCAAAGCGATTGCCCTTAAATGGGAACCAAGCACGCTGGAAGATTTAAGCCATTACAACATCTATCGCTCTGCAAGTTCGGGCGGTAATTACGTTTATCATGTCAAACTGACGGAAACAGCCTTTACCGACGCTACCAAAGAAGACGGAGAGCCGTTTTACTATAAAATCACAGCAGTCGATAAAGATGGTCTAGAAAGCCCTATGGGTTCAGCCATCACACAAGGTATCAGCCTGGCAAAACCTCGTGCTCCCATAGCCTATGACGGTAAAATCAATGCCACTGGAGTCGATTTGCAATGGAAAAGTGATGATTCGCGTATCGTAAGCTATACCGTCGTTAAAACGACCAAAACAAGCTGGATAGGTCGAGAATCACTTGAAATTAAGAATATCAAAGAGACCTCATTCCACGACAGCGACATCAAGCCCAATACCGGTTATATCTATGAAATCATCGGGATTGATAAAGACGGTATCCGATCTCTCCCCACTGCGGGTATTGAACTTATATTTGAGACTAAATAAATTATGCCGCATCTTCACATAGACTCATTCAACCCTATTCCTGTTCCTGCTGTGTGCGGGGATGTTGCCTTTGATTTCATCGCTACCTCTCGTGGCGAGGGAAAAGAATCTCTGATTGCAACCCGTTATAAAGATCGTGAATTTTTTATTCTTCACAAAAAAAGCGGTGAAAAAAATCTCCTAAAAAGTGATAAGATCACCCGTCCGAGTCCTAATTTTCTCGTTAAACACGCGCTTTTATCCTATGCCCAATGTTCCAAAAGCACCATACTCTCCTCCAATGTCGACACCGCAGGTGAAAATGTCCATCTAAAAGTTCACGATGCCCTAAAATCGGTGGATTTTTTTGCCGACAACTTCCCTACCAACAGAGAAGTTCGTCTAGAGGTGGGTTTTGGTTCAGCCCGCCACTTGCTCCATCAAGCGGCTGCCAATCCCGATATCCTGTTCATAGGGCTTGAGATTCACAAGCCCTCTATTGAGCAGGCACTCAAACAAATCACCATTCAAAATCTTACCAACCTCATGATTTTAGATTATGACGCGAGACTCTTTTTGGAGTTTGTCCCCTCAAATGCCCTCTCGCTCATTTACGTCCATTTTCCGGTTCCCTGGGATAAAAAACCTCACCGTCGTGTTATCGGGGATGCTTTTGTCAATGAAGCCATTCGGGCACTCAAACCGCAGGGACGCCTAGAGCTTCGTACCGACAGCGAGAACTACTATCGCTTTGCCCTAGAAACCTATTCGCACCCACTTCATGTCAGTTTTGAAGTTCACAAAAACCGGGACATTGCCATTACCAGCAAATACGAAGACCGATGGAAGAGAATGGAAAAAAACATCTATGATGTTACCCTTATCAACGAGGAAGAGAGTGATGAAAAAAAGCTGGAAGGGGATTTTGTTTTCTCAAAAATAGCCATTAATGATGGTATACTTCCAGTACTTGAGCGTCAAACATTTCGCCGTGAATGGGGATTTTTAAACACGGAAGCAAGTTTTGATATAGAGGGGGGCGGCTGGATGATTCGACTTGCAATGGGAAGTTTTGATCGCCCCGAACATCTTTATCTCATCGTACAAAAAGGTGAAGCCCGTTACTTTCCGACTCAGCCTGTCCGTTCAAGTGCTAACTTGGCGGCCCATATTTTATTAAACGAGCTACTTCATGGATAATGTCATCACAGCCGAAAATCTCTCACTCTCGTATAAAGATTTCGAAACCATCATCACAAAAGCAACGTTTAGCATTCCGACTGGAAGTTTCGTTTTTATCACGGGTGCCAGCGGAAGCGGAAAATCAACGCTACTTAAATCCTTTTACGGAGCGATCGAACCGCGACAAGGGAGCTTGGTGGTCGGCGGTGTCAAAATGAACCGTATCAGCACTTCAAAACTCAACTTTTTACGTCGCCATATCGGAATTGTTTTTCAAGATTACAAACTGATTAAAGAGTGGACGATTGAAAAAAACGTAATGCTCCCTCTGATTATTTCAGGATACACAGGGGACGTAAGCGGAGCGCAGGTCCAAAAACTCCTAAGCCATGTCAAACTGAGCCATCAAGCAGGTAAATACCCTCCGGAACTAAGCGGCGGGGAACAACAGCGTGTTGCTATGGCACGAGCACTTGCGCACAACCCCATTTTGATTCTTGCGGATGAACCGACGGGAAATCTTGACGAATATTCCTCTACAGTTATTTGGACATTGCTTGAGGGGGCAAATACTCAACTCAAAACGACCGTTGTTGTCGTCACCCATCACATCCCTGAAGGGCTTAGTATCCCCTATAAGCACTATCATATTGAGTTTGGAAATATTCATGAAATCGCTTAAAAATCACTTCTCCCTCATTATTGCCCTTTTTACCGTTTTGGCTTCGGTACAGATTTATGTAGGAGTGGATCGTACCATTGCCGCATACGAATCCCATCTCAAAGATGATTATTCGGTTATTGTTGTCGCCAATAAGACATTTACCGACGCCGAATTAAAAGCGATGAGTTCTATGGTGGATCGAAGTGAGCCCATTAGTACCGAGCAAGTGCTAGAACGCCTAAAAGGTGAAATGAGTCCAAAAAATCTTGAGCTCTTAAAACTGACTTTGCCAAAATTTTATCGTCTTTATCTCAATCGTTTCCCAACCCCTCGTGAAATTACTCAGCTTCAAAAAAAGCTTGAGAAAAATCAATCCATCCAGCGCGTGGAAGGTTTCTCTCAAACGCACGATACGGTCTACAAACTGATGCTGCTTTTCAAAGATGTCGTTCAAATTTTTTCAATCGCTATTGGTGCAGTCACCTCCCTTTTGATCCTAAAAGAGATGCGTTTATGGCAGTTTCAGCACGCTGAGCGGATGAATATCATGGCTCTTTTTGGAGCACCCGTCTGGTTGCGTTCTGCGGTTTTATTTCGTCTTGCCATTGTCGATGCCATCATCGCAACGTTCATTTTATGTTTGGCTTTTTTTCTTATCGACTATTATGGACTTCTAGCCTCTCAGCTTAAAACAATTGGTATCAGCGTTGAACTGTTCAACTTCGTCGATGATGCGCTGCGTTCCCTTGCTATTGCATTGGGAATTTCGGTCGCCCTAACCTTTACGATTGTCATGTTTCATCGCGAAGAAGAGTAGATGACATTTCCTGTTACGTCCTTACTTCTCGCCACTCTTTTGCTTTTGCCTCTTCAGGGAGCCAAAATCGATGAGAAGATTAAAACCACTGCTTCCAAGCTTCAAGAGACCAAACAAACCTACTCTTCGCTAACCTCTAAGCTCGAAGCAACTGCAAATAAAATCGTCAAACAAAAAGAGGTCGTTGGAGCACAGCAGCAACACATCAATACTCTTGTCACAGAGTTACAATCAAAAGAACATGTTTACCAATCAAACAAACAAAACCTGCGCGGACTTCAAACCCAGCAAGACCTTTTGGTAAAAACCCAAAATGAGATAGAACAGCGCCTTGTATTTGCCATCGCTCGCAACACCTCGCTGTCACTCCTTATCAATGATGATCGAGCCAAAGAGGCCAACAGCATCATTACTGAAGAGGCTCTTAAAATTCACCTCAAACAAATAAACAGCGAGATTAAAGAGCTTAACTTTATGTTCAGCGAGAATATCGTTAAAATAGCATCCCTCTCCAATCAGACAACAGCCCTCAAGCAATCCATTGCCGTTATCGACAAGCAAAAACAAAATGTCCTTGCAACCAAACAAGAAAATGAAAAAGCAATTGCACAGCTAGAAAAAGAAAAAAATGAATACAAACGTTCCCTGGGCCGTATTCTAAACCAGCAAAAAGCGCTACAAAACACTTTGTCCAGTCTCAATATCATTAAACGTGAAGCAATGAAACCCAAAAAAGCACCGCCGCCTCTTGTAGCTCAAAGACCGGGATCCAAACCTCTTCCGCAAGGAGCACGCGAAGCAGTTGCTCAGTATCAGCCCTCAAAAACAGCTGCCTATAGCGGAGAGCGTACCATTGCACCGCTGGAGGGATATGTTGTTACCAAACGCTTTGGTCCCTATACCGATCCCGTATACGGTATACGTATCGACAATGAATCGGTATCATTGCGCCCAACCGATCCGGATGCAAAAGTCAAAGCCATATTCAATGGTAAAGTTATTCTTGCCAAAGCTACTGCGATGCTTGAAAACGTTATTATTATTGAACACGAAAATGGACTTCATACCATTTATGCCCATCTTGATAAAATAGCTCCAACCGTGGTCGTAGGTCAGCGCCTCAAACAAGGAGCTATTATCGGTCG
>JBBQNL010000096.1:0-4584 GCA_038329855.1 Campylobacterales bacterium | reverse complement strand
GCTTTTGGGAACATCGGGCAGGTTTCATGAGCGTGATCGCAGACCGTGACAACGAGATCAAAGGGGGTATTGATGACCGTATCGATCACTTTTGAGTGATATTCGTCTCTCCAATATCCTTTGGTTTCTAAAAGCTCTTGTGCGTAAGGATTGACTTTACCACTGGCTTTGACCCCCGAACTTTGGGCGAATACGCAATCACCCATTGTAGCATTGATAAGCGCTTCGGCCATGATAGAGCGGCAGCTGTTACCCGTACAGAGGATTAAGACATTTTTCATAGTTTGCATTCTCCTGTTTGTTTGATCAGTGAAGGAAGATCCATTTTCAATGTTTCTATTTCTGCTAATGCCTGAAGTCGAAAAGAGTCTAGGGGAGTGCGTATGGAATAATAGGCCCACGTCCCCTGACGATCGACACGCAAAAATCCTGCTTCTTTAAGAATCTTTAGATGGCGTGAAAGGCGTGATTGAATCATCCCAAAACTCTCCTGCAAATCACAGACACACAACGCTCCATGCAAATGGAGAAATGCTAAAAGCTTGATGCGGGTTTCGTCATTGAGTGCCGCAGTTGTTTGTAAAAAGATTTCCATGGCTTAAGAACATCCGCCCGTAGACCATTGACCATTTTTGGAAAATGATGGCTGACAACAACCTGTTCCACCCGTAAACTCATCACCGCCAAATACTTCGATTTGTTCCATGGTGTGGTAATTTTCCCAAATGATGTTTTGAGGATCTTCGACCCAGTATTTTTTACTGGATGCATAACAACACTGTGCTTCCTCTTGTTTTTCACCCGTGATATTACCGTCCATTAGACGTTGCTCGATCACTTGGAGTGCTTCATCACTGTCGACTTGGATTCCTAGATGATTGAGCCCGATTTTATCACGACCACTTGAGATGGCAAAATTGATATAGGGATCATCAAGAAGCCATTGCAGATAATCTGGTTTGACTTTGGTCGGTTCACTACCAAACAATGTAGTGTAAAACTGGCGGTTTTTTTCGAGGTCTTTGACACTAATGTGTAAGTGCAAACGTTTCATGATGACTCCTTGTTTTCGACAGTGTAACGAAATAAAAATAATATATCAAGATATGTTGATGTTATGATACAATTGCGCTAATTGAAGCATGGAGAATGATGATGGCATTGGCAATAGGGGTCTTTTTAGCAACTCTGGTGTTAATAATATGGCAACCGCGTGGATTAAAAATCGGTACTGCGGCAGTGGGTGGAGCGCTTGTGGCATTGGCCTTGGGAGTTGTGAGCTTTTCGGATGTCATCACGGTAACTTCTATTGTGTGGGATGCTACTCTAGCCTTTATAGGGATTATCCTACTCTCTATGGTACTTGATGAGATTGGATTTTTTGAGTATGCAGCACTAAAAATGGCACGCCTTTCAGGCGGTAACGGACATTGGATGTTTGTGTATATCCTGATTCTAGGGGCATTGGTATCGGCGTTTTTTGCCAATGACGGTGCGGCATTAATCCTGACTCCTATTGTGTTGGCAAAAATGAAATATCTCAAGATGAAACCGCTCGCCATGTTCGCTTTTTTAATGGCGGGTGGATTTATCGGCGACAGTGCTTCCAATCCGCTGGTGATCTCAAACCTGACCAACATTGTCACCGCAGGGTATTTTAAGATCGGATTTTGGGAATACGCCAAAGTGATGTTTTTACCAAATTTACTCAGTATCGTAGCTTCTATAGCAGTATTGTGGATCTATTTTCGCAAAGACATTCCAACGCATATTGATATTAAGGATCTTGCTGCTCCCGAATCTGCTATCAAAAATCGCACGATGTTTATTCTCAGCTGGCCGTTTTTGGCACTGCTGATGATTGGCTATTTTATTGGAGATCGTTATCATCTCCCAGTATCAGTATTTGCATTGGGCGGAGCACTGATCTTTCTAGTCATTGCCACCTATTTTAAAGCCACCAAGCCGATTATGACGATCAAAGCTGCACCGTGGCAGGTGGTCTGGTTTAGTATCGGGCTTTATATTGTCGTGTATGGTCTTAAAAACGGAGGGCTTACGACGTACCTTGCGGGAGTAATTACCGAGCTTCAGGGGATGGGGAACGTCTATGCCGTAATTGGAACAGGCTTCTTATCGGCCATATTGAGTTCCATAATGAACAACATGCCCACCATTATGATTATGGACATCGCGATAGCGGAAGCTGGAAATAATGCCTTAGCCTATGCAAATATCATCGGATGTAACCTCGGACCGAAAATGACTCCTATCGGCTCATTGGCAACATTATTATGGTTGCATGTTTTAGCACAAAAAGGGGTCAAAATCGGATGGGGTGAATATATGAAAGTAGGGTTGGTGATTACGCCGCCTGTCTTGCTCGTGGCCCTGTTGGGGCTGATCTAAAACTTATAAGTTAATCCCACGGATAAGGTCTGGTTTTTTGTTTCGCTGTCAGGCTCATAGTATCTGCCAATCACATTGGATGCGCCTATGTTCCAGTAATCATAGCTATACATAAAAAAGGCGTTCCATTGAGAATTGATTTTCAAGTCGATCGGTAAGGAAATTTTGTAGCCGTTAACATTCGTTAAATCAAACGTATATCCATGTAAGTTTTCATACATTTGTGCGTGAAATGCTTTGCGATAGCTTGCATCTATACCAAAGCTGACTGAAGACGCATCGTGAAAATGCAGACCGACTCCTACATCATAATATCCCCAATCATAGAGCTCTTCATACCCTGATACCGTAGGGGTACTTTTGATGTCTCTCAGCCATCCTCGATAGCCTAATCCGAGTTTAAAGGGCATCTCAAAATTATTATCCAGGTCGAGACTTGTTTTATATCCTCCGGTGTATTCAACCAAAGTATTATTGGTTGTAGTAAGGTGAGATCCGTATGTTGGATTCACATTGGTTCCTCCAATATAGTCTGTCTTCCCCTGGCTGTACGAACCTCCTAGATAAAATCCTGATTTTTTGGGCTCAAGCAAAAGACTAAATCCGGCAATATCACCAAAAGAATTGGTTTCCGTATCCAATAAGTTCCCGCTTGTGCTGGTCTCTGCATAATCGAATTGCGTGGTATCAACGCTCAAGGAAAGTTTATAAGATGATGCATACAGGGATGTCCCCAGAACTAAAACTAGAGGTATGGCTGCTATGTTACGCATAGGATCTCCAAGGTCTAAAGTAAATCTAATCACTGATAATATCAAAATTTTCAAAAAATACAAGCTAAAGTGCTGTTAGGATTGCTCTAAATTTTACCTCTAAATCTTACGAAAGCTGTAAGAGACTTAACCGTACAATGCGCTTATGAAAACAAACCCGTCTGATACTTCTCGATTTTTACCTACTACCCGTGCTGAAATGGATGCACGTGGTTGGGATCAGTGTGATGTGATCCTTATCAATGGGGATGCTTATATCGACTCCCCTTTTATCGGCATTGCGGCTGTGGGGCGTATTTTAGAGCGTGAGGGATACCGTGTGGGTATCATCGGTCAGCCCGATGTTACGAGTGACGTAGATATAAAACGTCTGGGTGAACCTCGTCTTTTTTGGGGCGTGAGTGGCGGAAGCGTTGATTCGATGGTTTCCAACTACACCGCGACCAAAAAATTTCGTAATAGCGATGACTACACCCCAGGGGGTGTTAATAACAAACGTCCAGACCGTGCAACGCTCGTCTACACGAATCTCATCCGTCAATACTATAAAAATACCGTTCCGATTGTTTTAGGTGGAATAGAAGCGAGCTTACGCCGTGTGACCCATTACGATTATTGGACGAATAAACTGCGCAAACCCCTCCTCTTTGATGCCAAAGCCGATTTCTTGATCTACGGGATGGGCGAGGGGGCAATTATCGCTTTGCCAAAAGCTTTGGAGAGGGGAGAATCCCCGCATAACATACGTGGCGTGTGTTATATCTCTAAAGAGCCTCGCAAGGATTATTTGACATTACCATCGCATCAGCAGTGTTTGGAGAACAAAGAAAAATACATCGATCTTTTTGATGCGTTTTACGATAACAATGACCCTATTTCAGCTGAGGGTTTGTGTCAAGAAGTTGACGGACGTTACAGTATCCAAAATCCTCCTGCCGATTATCTCGATGAGAACGAGATGGATGCGGTATCCGCACTTCCTTTTACGCGTGAACTTCATCCTTATCACCAACCGCAAGGGGCGGTAAAGTGTTTGGAGACGATCAAGTTTTCCATCATGACGCATCAGGGATGTTGGGGAGAGTGTAACTTTTGTGCTATTGGAGTACATCAAGGGCGCACAATCCGAACACGCAGTGAAGAATCGATCATCAAAGAGGCGACAAAGTTCACCGAGTATAAGGATTTTAAAGGGATTATCAGCGACGTTGGCGGACCAACTGCCAATATGTACGGTTATGAGTGTAATAAGAAACTCAAACACGGTACCTGTGCCCATCAGCGCTGTGTGGATGATACCCATCTGTGCAAATCGATGAAAGTAGACCATACTCGTGTCATAAACCTGTTACGCCGTTTGCGTGAAGTCAGAGGGATTAAAAAAGCGTTCGTGGCTTCAGGC
>JBBQNL010000095.1:0-4635 GCA_038329855.1 Campylobacterales bacterium | reverse complement strand
GGTAGATTGCATAAAAACAGGATAGCCATAGGTACGAGCAGCAAATGTTTTCCACATCCATTGGCCATCGTTATAGATATGACCCAGTCTTAGAACATAATCGTTAAAATCATCTGCTCCTGCATTACGATCATAATGATCTAGTTTAATATTGGCAAAAATGAGATTGTGCTCATTAATCGTATAATCATCAGAGAGAAATACCGAATACGTGTTCCACTGCGTCGGCCCTGTTATTTCATTGACACGTTCATTGCCATCGGTTATCAGTGAGTTTGAGAGTACTTTTCTAAATTTACTCTGAACACCGATGTGGATGTCATGATCGTCGACCATAAATTGTTTATCGATAACCGCATCGAGAATCGATTCGGATTTATCGTAAAACCAGTTATGCACAAGCGGAATCTCTTTGGTTCCATCTAGTTTGTATAGGCTGATCCCATTAGGATCAGATTCGCTTTGTTTGTGATTGGCATCATCGTACGCAATTCTAATTTTAAGCATTTTATTTTGAAAATATTTGGTTCCGATGATGTACCGATGAGCCATGTCCGAAATATTTTCGCCCGGCGTATGGAGTAATCCCATTCCGAAAAGACGATCCTGTTCCAAACTAAATTGGGCAGCATCGATGGTAAAATCTTCCCCTTGCAGTGAGGCAAAAAAGTTGGTGGTTTGAAAGTCTCTGTCAACATCTGCAATGGTGCCGTTTGAACGAGAAGCAGTATAATTTTTACGCTCTTCTGTATGGGTGTTGGCATACACAAAAGTGGAATATTTTTCTCCATTGTGCGCATAAGAAGCACTGAGCTCGTTTGAACCGCGTGAATCTCCCATCGCCTGTATGGCGCCACCGTTTTCGCGTTTAGGGTCTTTTGTATAGAGACGCACCACGATACCCGGTGGTTCATCGCCTGCCATGACGGAGCTTCCCACTTGATAGATTTCGATATGGTCAATGTAGGTAATGTCCAAATAGCCCCACATCTTCATAGCACTTCCAAAACCGATGGAGCCTACTTCGTGATCATTGATATACAGTTTTAAAAATTGGGAGTTAAACGTGGAACCTTTTGCTTTTGCGAGAGTGACTTGACCGCTTGCAGCCTCTTGGAGAGTAAATACAGGGATAGTTTTGAGGATGTCACGCAGGTTATAGGCTTGCATTTTTTCGAGACGTTCGCGGGTATAGATGATCGAAGATCCTGCACTCTCTTTTTTGGTTTGTTTCGAGAGGTCCGATTCACTTCGATACTGAGAGAGAAGATCGTCCAGCTCAGTCGGTGAATCTTGGGCATTAAGAGCAAGGGTAGTAAGCAGTAAAAAAAGATACGATGATCCACGACCTGTTTTTTTCATTTCAAACCCTTACTAGACAGAGTTGTATCATATTTGCTTATAGTATCATATTTTTACCCAAAAAAATTATTGATAGGTAAAATGGATGCTTTTTACGTCATCAGCACTGACTTACCCACACCCCCACATCCATAGATGAACCCGCAGGCCCTAAGAAGGATCCCGCTATGGGAGGAACGGCTTCAGGAAGCCTTGCTACGGCTACCGCGATGTGATCGCTCCCTACTATTTTTCCGATGGTTGGATCGAATCCCTTCCAGCCGGCACCCGGTAAATACACTTCAGCCCATGCATGAGTGGAGCCGATTTCATTGGACATGAGCGGTGCATAAAGATATCCGCTGACAAATCGTGAAGCCAGTCCCAAACATCGCACCGCTTCCATAAAGAGCAGGGCAAAATCACGGCAAGACCCGGTTGTGCAGTTGAGTGTTTGAGCGGCACTTTGTACCCCGGGTTCTTCTCTTGCTCGATAGGAGAGTGTTTGATTAATATACTCGGCCATCCTCTCTAACAATGTATAGGTCTGAATCTGCTCACTGGGCAGCCAAAAATTGGCAATCCATTTATTAAGGAGATTCATTGTCTCTTGATTTGGCAATGCTCTGTAGGCAGAGAGTAAAATATTATCCTCACCTTGATAGATAAAGGGGTAGAGTATCGCGTAATCACTCACCATGAAATTAAGAGGAGATTCATTGTACTGCTGGATGATCACTTCACTCTCAATGACCAGCTGGCTTGTCGGGAGCGTAAAATTGGCGATTGCGACCGAATTTCCCTCAACGTCGCGGTGCCAAAGGAGCGTGGCATCAGGCGTGATCTTGAGATTAAACGATTCGATACGCAGTTCATAGTCTTCTCTGGGACGAAGGAGCAAGTTGTGTGCTCCAAGCGTCACGTTGGCAGAATAATTATAGTAGGTACGATGAATAATTTTATAGCGCTGCACGAGAAGTCCTGATATCTTGATTTATTTTTTCCACGCTAATATACTGTGTACTAGGATACAGTGCCGGTCCAAACTGGTTATAAACAGCGACATCTGCAGCATCACGACCATACCCGATTGCTACGTATCCACCCCTCATCTGGGCTTGTGTCGCATCAAAAGAATACCAGCGACCACCAACGTAGGCCTCGAACCAGGCGTGAAGATCCATAGGTTCCAGTCCGTGGAGATAGCCTACTACCATACGAGCTGGAATACTAAGGCTACGGCACATTGCGATTCCGAGGTGGGAAAGATCCCGGCAGACTCCCCATCCTCTTGCATTGATCTCAATTGCCGAAAGCTGAATATCACTTCGAGTAGGTTCAAAACGGATTGTAGCGCGTAACCACTCAACGATAGCTGTGACCTGATCGTAACCTAGATGCTGGCCCGCCGTGATTGCAGCTGCCATTTGGCTAAATCGATCTGCTTCACAATAACGACTGGGTAATAAGTAGCCAAGTACGGTATCCGGAAGATTTTGGATTTCGACAAACCCAGCACCCGGCATTTGATCGACATAATCTGCCGTCATAACTTCTGCTGCCGTATTGATGGAAAAAACTCCAGGAGGAGCAATCAGCCGTTGACAGAGATTACCGTAGTTATCGGTGAATTCGAATACAGGGATATTTGGAAAAATTTTATATTCCTCTAACGCTATCCATTGCTGTGCACCGCTTCGTGGTCGAAGCATCAGGACAAAGGGGGTAGGTACGGTAATATCAAATGTTAAATCACAGCTTGTACGTAACCACATCGGTTAACTCCTTTGGATAAATATTAAATAAATTAAAATATTTCATAACATAATATCCATTGTTTGCTTGTTATTATTTATCTGCATCAATTATAAATAGTTATTTTTTTTAAGCACTGAATTTATTTATAGTGCTAGAATAATTAAATTTTATTTTTAAATAATTAGTTTAATCTTTTTATTGATTGAGTAAATAATCCTAATCACGTTTTAAATAAGAGGAAAAAATGCATCATACCGCGATAGAAAACGTACAATTTCGTGTTGGAAAATGGCTCCCGTCGGATCAGATATTTCTTGAAAAATGGTTGAAAGGGTTGGTTGAAGAGGTCACTAATCATCTAAAACCTTTGCATCCTGTCATCAATGCACTCAAAGAGCTGATCGAAGAGGACGCTGAAATTTTCATGCTGTTCAATCAGATGTTTGAACAGGTTCCCGCTAAATACAAAATGAGTCCTGAAGGTAAACCGCAGGTACGAGACTATTTACATATGCTGCAGATGATCAATGTTATTATGACCAAAGCACCCGAGTTTAATTCGAGTGGTTTGGTCGGTTTGCCCATAAACGCTATTTTGGATTGGTCGATGGGAACAACGGGCGGGTTTGCAGCATTTTTGAATGAAAAGGTAAATATTCAGCTCAAAAGAGTGCTAAACGAATGGGGCATCTTTTTAAAATCAAAAGAGTCCTGTGAAGTCTTAACCGACCAAGGGTGGTTCAGTCCGGAAGCTTTAAAGGCATTGGCCGCTATGGATCCTTACACAAAAGAAGATATTCCAGATCCGAAGCAAAATTTTGTTGATAATTTTATATGTGATCCTAATAAGCCTTATTGGGGATTTACTTCGTGGGATGATTTTTTTACGAGAGAATTCAATGAGGGAAAGCGCCCAATAGCGTCACCAGAAGATGATAATATTATCGTAAACGCCTGTGAAGCTGCCCCCTACAGAGTTGCAACAAATGTCGATAAGCACGCAAAATTCTGGATAAAAGCACAACCGTATTCTCTTCGCCATATGCTAGCTAACGATGTGCTGACAGATAAGTTCGTCGGAGGAACTATTTACCAGGCATTTTTGAGTGCAAAAAGCTACCATCGCTGGCATGCACCCGTAAATGGAACGATTGTAAAGGCATATGTTCAAGACGGAACGTATTATTCCGAAACGTTAGCAGAGGCATATGATCCATCGGGTAACAAAGAATCGCAAGGGTACATAACAGAAGTAGCCACCAGAGCTCTTATTTTCATTGAAGCAGATAGCCCTGATATTGGGCTCATGTGTGTTATGCCGGTGGGAATGGCGGAAGTTTCTTCGTGTGAAATAACTGTTTATGAAGGACAAAAGGTCAAAAAAGGGGACCAGTTGGGGTCTTTTCATTTCGGGGGATCGACACATTGTCTCTTTTTCGGTTCTCACGTAAAACTTGATTTTGATCTTCACGGTCAAACACCGGGCCTCAACTCAATCAATATTCCAGTTAATGCAAGAATTGCGACGGTACTTTC
>JBBQNL010000094.1:0-4904 GCA_038329855.1 Campylobacterales bacterium | reverse complement strand
CTCCATCGCCAACCAAGGGGTGATGCTGTACATCGAAGACAAACTGATCGAATGCGATGTCCGTTTCAGCCGTATCGCGCAAGGGGTTCCTACGGGAGTGAGTTTGGAGAATGTCGATATTCTCTCTCTGACAAAAGCGTTAGAAGATCGGGTGGGGATTTAAAATCTTTTCCACGGAAGAGTCAACCGTTTCTCTTCTTTTCCATGAATGACATAATAGAGTTCGTAGTAGTGGTTGACGATGGTTTTGAAGCTAGCCAGGCTTGGCTGTGTCGTTGCAAACAAAAGGTGATCTCCTTCATTTACCGCCGTGCTGCCATCAGGCAAAAGGATAAACTCACCATTTTGCCGTTTTAACCCAAGGATAACGATTTCGAGATCTTGGCCATCGTGATATGGATTATTAAGCAGTTGTGCGAGGGTAACAGGGGTATGCCGAACAAACTGACTCAGGGCATACATCGTGTTTTTCTCTACGGCCATTTCAATCAATGCAGGACGTTTATTGACCTTGTCGGTAATTAAGAGGAGGGTATTAGCCAGTTTTTCATTATCAAAGCTTGAGATCCCTTCGATGAAATTAAAGGTCATAGGACGATCGATGTAGTTGTAGCCATCGAGTGCCGCGATCTGATCGAGTACAAAAATTTTATCGACCCGCAAATGGGAAAACAAACTGCGCTCTTCCAGTTCATTCTCCCGAACAATCGCAAATATTTTAGGATTTAGAGCACGAGCCGTGGCAATAATCGTTAGATTGATTGCATCATCATTGGTTCCCGCAATGATGCAGGATGCTTCCAAAATCCCCGCGCCAAGAAAAAAGTCTTGGTCTGAGGAAACTTTTTCATGAATCTCTTTATTGATGTCGAGATAGGTGTAGTCGATGTTGTTTTTATCCAAAGTATTTTGAATCGTTTTTCCAAAACGGCCGCGAGAACACACAATGTATTTACCTGTCGGGAGAATGTCACTTTTGCTGACATGCAGATTCCCCCCCTGAATCCAGCTCAAAAGGTTAAATAGATAGGGTGATTTAAGGGCGAAATCGATTCGTCGTGCGATAATGGAAAAAATATCGATAACATGATTGACTCCGATATTCGTTAAATTTTCTCCCCCGTGTTTGATACCGGAGCGGGCAATGATCTGAAGATTTTCATTAAGGATACGTGCTCGTACGGAGATTTTGAGATTAAGTTGATCATCATCAAAAAGGGTAACCAAGAATTTGCAGTTGGGTGAAAGGATGCCTGAGGCTTTAAGTACATCCGTCATCGAAGCATCGGCGACAATAGCCGGAATCGAGGGCATATAAAGCTCACTTTGCAAAGACTCTATTTTTTCAATACTTTTATCAATAACCACGATGCGATAGAGATTGTCTTCATTGAGCTTATCGATGAGCAGTTTACCGGCATCCGTATACCCGCATACGATAATAAAGTCTTGACCAAGCTGGTGTACTTTGCGTCGGAAAGTATTCATTTTAATCGCGTAAATAAATGATTTTTCCTGAAGCAACGCAATAATAGAACCTAAGGCATAAATCCATGCAGGGACAGCGATGTAGATGGTAAGCAGTACGATCATCCGTTGCGGATATGAAAAGGCGTAAGGGATTTCTCCAAATCCGATGGTCGTTGCTGTATAGCCAACAACATACATGGCATCAAAGAAACTCAGATAAACTGTTTTTCCATCCACTTCTATCCCGGGTACAAGGGTAAGAAGGATGACAGGGATGGCGTGAGCGAGATTAAGGACAATGAGGGGTGTCCTCATTTTTCGCAAGAAGAGCCAAATGGACGATTCGTTGTTCATTGAACGGATAGGTTATCGTTTTAGAAGAAGTGTTTCGCCGACAAACAACGTAACGGAAATAATGTTGGCAACCAATGCACCCGTGGCAAGTGAGACAACGATGGTAAAGAGCTCCGGTGTCATAATTCCCGTCATACCGACAATTCCCCAAACCGATGCGGCGGCGATGAGCTGTAAATCTGCGACAAAGCTCGTAGCGAGCAATACGGATCCGGTCTGGGTTTTATCTCCGAGTTTCATAATTGTAGCAATCAGGTTAACAACGATAGCGGCAACCAGTTCGTAAACACTGTGGTGTTCAATGACATCAAGTTCTCCGACCACAAATCCAAAATTGAGGGTTAGGGCAAGGATGATAAAAAAGCCTGAGATGACTTTTTCTGAGTTCATGGGTATCTCCTAGATGTAATAGTGCGAGAATTGTATAGTAAATCTCCTGTTACGAAGCAAGAAGTCTTAAGATGCAGGCTTCTCACATTTTTTTTCAGCCGTTCGATCCAGGCGTATCAATCCAGCCCCCGTGTAAACATTACGAGGATTCCAGAGAATCCATCCGCAGCTTCCGAAGTCATCACAAGCACGGATCTGGTCACGAATTTCTTTTTCACCGTATACACGGCGGTCGAATGCATAGTCTTTGAATGCTTGCAGCCAAGGACGGTAATTGAGAGCTAAATTCGATGATTTTACGAGTGCTTTATCAAGAGAGTGCTTCACGATTTCATAGTTGGCTTTGACGGGATTGGGGAATCCAGGTATTCCTGCATTAAAGCCGCTTGGATACAGCATCGGAGAGAGATAATCGACGTAGGGGGCGAGCGCATCGACACGTTGACCGATTTCGATGTCGGCATCATGCCAGCTGACATAACCGAAGATGTCCGCAGAGATAAAGACGTTGTAAGGGGTTAATTGTGCTCTTGCATTTTCCAAAAATCCTGAAATTGCTTTGACACGGTTGGCTTGGGTATTTTCCACGGCAAATTTTATCCCTTTGCGGTCAGGAAAACGGACATAGTCAAATTGAACTTCATCAAATCCTGCTATTGCAGCTTCTTTGGCAATATCGATGATGTAGTTTTGAGGCTCTTTGTAGGATGCATCGATCCAATAGAGACCCTCTTTGTCTTTAAAAAGTGAGCCATCGGTTTTTTTAACGCCGTACTGAGGGTAAGCTGTCACGAAGGGGGTGTCTTTAAAAGAGACGATACGAGCTATTACGTAGATCCCTTCAGCATGAAGATCGTTTACAAATTTTTTCATGTCTTTAAATAAAATAATCTCTTGGGCGCCGATTTTATTGGCGATAGGATTGGCAGTTTTGAATGCGATTTGTCCACGGTCCATTTTAACGTCGATCACCAAGGCGTTTACCTCGGTAGTACGGATGATGTGTTTGGCATTGCCCATGAGTTTTGAACTTGTAGCTCCAAAGCTGGAGAGGTAAAGTGCTTTTGGAATCAAACGGTTCAAATACATTTTACCGCCGGATTTGTAAAATTTACGTTCATATCCTACGGCACGAACGCCGATAACGGATGCGGTAGGGACGTTAAACGTTCCGTTTATATCGCTTCGATACTCTTTGTTTCCAGAGATGATGATTGCATTGTCGATAGGTTTGGAGGTTGATTTGTCGTAGATGGTTCCCGTCGTCATAGAACTCCATGCAAGTGTGATGGAGAGTGCTAAAAGTGCGAATGCTTTCAAATTTGGTTTCCTCTGGATTTGGTCTTATTCGCGCAATAATAGCGCAAATATGGTCATTCTAAGCACAATAATGGTAAAATTAATAATAAATTAAGTAAATAAAGGGGTGTTAATGCCGTTTAACAGTCTAAATCAGCAATTAAGAGCCAATCTAGAGGCGCTAGAATACACCACACCAACCCCCATTCAGACCAAGGCGATTCCTCTGATTTTACGAGGCCGCGATATCTTGGGTGCTGCTCAAACGGGTACAGGAAAAACCGCAGCCTATACCCTTCCAATTTTGCAAATGATGGGCAAGGCACAGGAGGGAGAACTTTCACGCGTCAGGATGCTGGTCCTTGTACCTACTCGCGAACTTTCTGAACAAATTACTTTAGCGATTCGCTCCTATGCGCTGGAGCTAGGGTTACGTATTCTAAATATTTCGGGCGGGATCAATATGACCAAACAAATCGCATCCCTTGAAAAAGGGGCGGATATCATTATCGCCACTCCGGGACGGCTGATCGAGCTGAACAAGCAAGGGCATATCCCCCTTTCAAAAGTGCAGTTTCTCGTTCTTGATGAAGCCGATACGATTTTGGATATGGGGTTTATTCGGGAAGTGGAGCAGATCATCGATTTGTTGCCACAAAAACGCCAAACCATTCTCTTCTCAGCAACGATGACCGGTTCGGTTAAGAAACTCAGTGAAAAAATTCTCAACAAACCGATGTTGGTCGAAATCGATAATCTCTCCCCGGCGGATTTAACGATACGCCAAATTGTCCATCCGGTTGAAAAAGAGCAAAAAAGTGAACTCTTATCGTATCTGATCGGCTCAAACAACTATCCGCAAGTCTTGGTTTTTACCCGTACGAAAGCGGCTGCGGATGAAGTAAGTGAGTACCTTCGTTCAAGCGGTTTGGTATGCGCTACCATCCACGGGGATAAAAAACACGGAGCCCGTGATCGTGCTTTGAGCGATTTTCGAGAGGGAAAAGTAAAAATTCTTGTTGCGACAGACATTGCGGCACGCGGATTGGACATCGAGGATCTGGGGGTTGTTATCAACTACGATATCCCTCACATCGCGAGTGACTATATCCACCGTATCGGCCGTACGGGTCGTGCGGGTAAGGATGGTGTCGCCATTACCCTTCTTTCGACGTTAGAGCATATTTCATGGAGAAAAATCGAGACGATGCTGGGCAAACAGCCAGAGCGTATCGTCGTAGAAGGGTTTGAGCCGCCTGCAATACTGGAGACGAAAAAAACGCATGGTAAAAGTATGAGCAAAGACTCGGAGAAAAAAGAAAAAGTGGACGGTGCCTTTGGAAACAAACGTAAAAAAGCGCCGGTTCAGCCGAAATTTATCGGTAAACGGG
>JBBQNL010000093.1:0-5052 GCA_038329855.1 Campylobacterales bacterium | reverse complement strand
GATCTGCAAGGGCAAGATTGCACAGTTCAATGGCAACAGACTCGGGAAGTAATGTTTTAATATGAGTTAATATTGATTGTTCGGGGTTTTTGTAGATCTCATTTTTAATATGATTTCGAATTTGTTCTTCATTAAGCCCTTTTGTCATATTGATCAAAAGCGGTACTTCTCCATGTTTTGCAAGATAGGGGTTGATTTCGCGGGCTATATCGAGGACAACGGGTCCTCTGATCCCATTAGAGGTAAAGATAAGATCCCCCCGCGCTCGAATATTTTTTGCTTTGGGCAAATCGATCCGCATATCGACTTTGGCAATCGTATCGGCACGACACTGGGCAACCCATGTCTCTTTGGTACGCAGAGGCATCATGGCGGGATAAAGTTCTGTAATGGTATGTCCCACATTAGAAGCAATCATAAATCCGTCTCCCTCGGCACCCAGTTGAGGATACCCAAGTCCTCCGGTGGCTATGATGACATTTTGAGCATAATAAGTCTGATCCGCACTACTCACACCTGATACACGTACGCTATCATGTTCGAGAGACTCTACGCGTGATGATGTTATCAGTGTGACACCTATTCTTGTCATCTCCTCTTCGAGGGCTGTGATGATGCTGACAGAGCTGTGGGATACGGGGAATACGCGATAGCCATCCGGGGCATGACTCTCCACTCCGATTTGCGCAAAAAACGCCATAAGAGCACGATGATCAAAAGCTGTGAGGGCAGGGGTCATAAATCGGCCATCCCGTCCGAAACGTGCCATAAAATCTTCGTTCGAGAGGGTATTCGTCAGATTGCATCGTCCTCCGCCTGTGGCTTTTAGTTTTGCCGCGATCTTGGAGAGTTTTTCGAGAAGGAGTACTTTGTTCCCTGAACGTGCGGCAGTGATGGCGGCGATAAGACCAGCCGCACCTGCACCTACGACGATGACATCAAAAGAGGTTTGGGTATTTTGCATGCGCCATTATAGCGGTACGAGGAATGAAAATCAAAAAGTGGGCGGGTTTAGGATAAAGGCTTCAAATGCTTCAGCGGGAACGGGTTTGCTGTAGTAATACCCTTGTATTTCGTTGCAATTGTTTTGACGTAAAAATGCCAATTGTTCTGCGGTCTCTACTCCCTCTGCAATCGTTTGCATCCCCAAGCTTTTTGCCATCTCGATGATCGCTCTTACGATCGCCTGATCTTCCGAATCGTCGGCGATGTTACGGATAAACGATTGGTCGATTTTGAGCTTGTAGACCTTGAACTGTTTTAAGTAGCTCAGAGAGGAATACCCAGTACCAAAATCATCGATAGACATTCGGATCCCTTTTTCATGAAGTTTGTTCATGACATCAATGGCAGATTGCGGATTATTCATGGTGATGGCTTCGGTGAGTTCCAATTCCAGATATTCGTGCGGCAGCTGTGCCTCATCGAGAATATTGGTGACCATTTTGATAAGGTTGTTTTGTTGAAACTGTATCGCGGAAAGGTTGACCGCGATAATCATAGGGCCAAACCCTTTTTCCTTCCATTCTTTCATTTGATGAACGGCGGTACGTAAAACCCATTCGCCTATTTGTATAATTTGGCCGCTGTTTTCAGCAATGGGGATAAATTCACCGGGAGAGATTACCCCAAGCTCGGGATGAGTCCAGCGCAGTAATGCTTCTGCTCCGATAATTTTGCCATCTTTGGCAGAAATCTGAGGTTGATAGTGCAACTGCAGCTCATTGCGCTGCAGTGCATAGCGCAACGCATTTTCCAGTTGTAGATTGCGAGCGGAATTCAACTGCATTTCAGGGGTGAAAAATTGGAACGCATTTCGGCTAAACCGTTTGGCTTGATACATGGCGGTATCGGCATTTTTTAACAGCGTATCAAAATTTTCGCCATCATGAGGATACAGTGCAATACCAATTGATGGAGTAACGGCGAGTTCGTGATGGTTGATATTTGCAGGGACAGAAACGGCCGAAATCAGTTTGGTCGCAATATGCATCGCCTCATTTGAATCGGTATCGGGGAAAAGAAAAATGAATTCATCTCCGCCTGAACGGGATACGGTGTCTTCATCTCGAATGGCTGCTTTTAGCCGTTTGGCTATTTTTATGAGCAGCTGATCTCCGATAGTATGTCCTAAGGTATCATTAATATTTTTAAAATGGTCAAGATCCAAGTACATGACGGTCAATGATTCATTATTACGCTGTGCATGATTGAGCAGGTATTTGATTCGGTCACTTAGCAAGACACGGTTTGGCAGACCGGTAAGCTGATCATAGTGGGCAAGTTTTTCAATATCTTCTTCGGCTTGTTTGCGTTGGGTGATATCTTCTGAGATTCCCAATAGAAATTGAGGTACCCCCTCTTCATTTTCCAAGCTTATCTTTTTAGTATGAAGGATACGGGTCCCTTGAGAGGTTTGAATAAATTCTTCGGGTATGTCCAGCAACTCATTGCTTTGTAATGTCTCACGATCTTTTTGGGTGAAAAAATCGGCTTGCTCTTTGGGAAAAAAATCATAATCATTACGACCAATGAATTGGTCAGAATTTATGCCCAATAGTTTTTCACCCCCTTTATTAAACAGCACGTAACGTAACTCGGATGCGCTTTTTAGAAAAATCATGTGGGGAATGTTGTCAATAATACTGTTAAGAAGCTGATTTTTATTACGAAGCTGCTCTTGAGATTCTTCTAATTCCTTATAAGGCTTTTCTACGGTGGTGACAAAAATGGCACGGTAGATAAATAAGTAGGCGATTGCTTTGTAAATATGCCCGAAAATATTGTACACATCGGTTACTTCGGCATAAAAGGTGAAGAAAAATTCTCCTAATGCCATGATACATATTGCCCCAAACAAGGCGGATGCATAATAGGGCTGAGGAGTTCGCATCCGTAAAAACAATATTATAGCTGTAATCAGGTTTAGAGCGATAATGATATATTCCGTGTAAACTTTTAAGGGAGTGAGTCCCTCGCCTTGTCTAAAAAAAAGATCTCCGATAACGTCGTACTGAAACAGCACCAGCCAGTGGACGATACTAATAAAAACAAGAATTGCTCCCAGAAGTAAGTAATTGTAGAGCTTAGAACTTAGGCTGTATACGGGGAAAAAAAGAAACGAAATAAGTCCAATTGAAGAGAGCGCTCTTGCTGCAAGCCAAAAATCAATCCCTTTGTCTGGACTGCTTGGGGTTACAAAATCGGGCATCCCTGCATACGAGATCACATGGGAAAAATCAAGTATGGCAACCCCAAAAAAGACCGTGGAGAGAAGGACGATATTGGCAGGCAATCGATTGCTGTAGCTATTCCAGCCCACGACAAATATCAGCATCGAAATGATGATGGAAACGGTTTCAAGTGCACTGTGCAGCGGCAAATAGTCTTTTAACCCGCGGGCTTCGATGATGGGCGGTAAAAGGGCAATCATAATCATCGCGATAAACATCAGACCAACGATGATAGATATGTTGCGAAGAGAAGGATAATGGCTGGAGTGAATGCAAAAAAAGTTTTGACATTTAGCTCGTAATAGACTATTGCTCAACATATCAATGTATCTCATTTTAATCTCATTTTATCTATTCTAGTTGTTATCTGCTTAAATAATGCTGACTCAAAAACCATACATTTTATTACGCCGGCTTCCCTAAAAAGAACCCTTGTCCATACGCGATCCCTAGCTTTTTTACAATCTCCAACACTTCGCTTGAGTGGATGTATTCGGCAACCACTTTTTTATTCGAGGCGTGGGCAAAAGCGACAATGGATTCGACGAGTTTATGGGAAATTTCTGAGGTATCGATATCTTTGATCAGACTGCCGTCAATTTTGATGATATCAACATTCAATGCAAAGACATGGCTAAAATTGGAATAGCCGCTTCCAAAATCATCAAGAGAAATTTTAGAACCTGCTGCTCGGATGCTGTCGACACGTTTTTTGAGTTCCTCAAGCTCGGTAATGCATTCCTCTTCCAACAGTTCAAAGGTTAGATAGCCTGCTTCTTCTTTTGTCTGGTTGAGATGATTGATGATGGTATTGTAGATATCATTATCGAGGATATCGGTAATATTGAGATTGATCGAAATACAGCATTGTTCATTATGTACTTTGGTAAAGTTTATCCGCAAGAGTTCCATCGTGAGCTCTTTATAGATATTGCTGTGAGCGATGTTGGATAAGAACATTCCCGGATAGAATATTTTACCGTCACGATCTCGGATACGCACCAGTGCTTCGTGTCCCATGATCTGATTTGCCTCGAGATTGACGATGGGCTGATATTCACAAAAAAGCCGCTTCTCTTCAATCGCTTCTTTGACATGGTGAACATTTAAAAAATTGATGGAGTTTTCAGTGACTGTTTTATTGGGAATATAGGCAGTAACTTTATTTCGCCCTGTTTGTTTGGCTTGATACAGCATTTTATCGGCCATAGAAATGGCATCGTGTTCGCTTTTGAAGTGAGAGGTATAGCTATTGACACCAATGGAAATGGTGGGATGGATCGTGATGAGCCCCGTTTTGATGCTTATTTTTTCAACATTCTCACGCATTCTGTTGAGTATTTCATTGATATCATTGTGGCTTAAATCACGCATGGAGATATAAAGGAGAAACTCTTCGCCGCCATAACGAATCAGTTTATCATATTCACGAATGGATGCTTTCAGTGCCGCAGAGACACTTTTGAGAACCTCATCTCCTATGTCATGGCCATATGTATCGTTTATGATTTTAAATTTATCCAAATCCATCATGGCAATGGCATATTTTTGATAATCGATCGTACTGATGATGTCATTGAAAAAATTTCGGTTGTAAAGACCGGTGAGCGGATCGAGATAAACACGCTTTTGCGATAAGTGATACAAAAAAAACTGAACACCGCTGACAATAATTCCAACCCCTAGCAATGCCAAAAATATCCAAATGTATTTATGCAGCGGTTGGACAATATCGGTGATGTGCTGATGGCCTTCCAGCGAAAAATCGATGGCGATGACTCCCTGAACTTTATCATCGATGACGATGGGTTTGAGATAG
>JBBQNL010000092.1:0-5164 GCA_038329855.1 Campylobacterales bacterium | reverse complement strand
GGATTAAATGGGAGCGCTTTGGGAACCAGTAATTCATCGTGAACGGCTCTAGGTGTTGGTGGCGTATCTGCGGCAGTTGCAGCCGTTAAACCGCTTGCAATGGTTGCGGCACTTAATGCCATAAAATCTCTTCTTTCCATTTAATGTCCTTTGTTCTTAGTATTTATAGTATAGTGGGCGAAGGTTCTCCGTAAACGTATCCTTGTAAATGGTCCAAGGAAAGATCTTTAAGGTAGTTATTGACGTTCTCATTGTGGACAAATTCGGCAACCGTCTTGATATTGAGTTGACGGGCAAAATCGATGATGGTTTTGGTAATAATTCGAGAGGTTGAGTCGGTATCGATATTACGGATTATGGAACCGTCAATTTTGATGTAGTCAATGTCCAATTTGGTAATATAGAAAAAATTAGAATACCCTGCACCAAAATCATCGATGGCGATTTCGACATCGTATTTTTTTACCTGAGTAATAAAATCACTGATGATTTCATAGTTTTCAATTCCCTCAGATTCCAAAATCTCAAAAATAATGCGATCGCTGTAGGGGCACTCTTTGATCTTATTAACGATGTATGCATTCATAGAAGTATCATTAATGTCTTCAATAGAGAGATTGATAGAACACTTTAGTTGTGGATGATGTGCCATTTCCTCAATAACTTTATCCAGCATGATTTTGGTTATCTGATGATAGAGTCTGACTTTTTTGGAAATTTCCAAGAATTGGATCGGAGGGATGACGGTGCCATCTTCCTCGATAATGCGAACCAGTGCTTCGTATTTTTCTATTTTTAGGGTGTTTGCATTGACGATTGGCTGATAAAAGGGGATAACTTTGTCTTCATTAATGGCATTTCGTAGTCGTTTGATCCATAACAAATTGTTCTCATAGTCTTCTTTTATATGAAACGATTCATCGTAATAAAGATAATTTTTTCGTGTTTTTTTTGCCAGCTTAAGTGCCATGTCCGAATGTGCCAGAACATCTTTTTTGTCTCTTATACAGATCGTTTCTAAATCAGACCCTGCGATGCCAATGGTAACGTTTAAGCTGATCTCATGCTCGGCTACGGGAAAGATTTTATTATTCAGATAAAGAGAGAGCTGGCCAATGCACTCTGATACCTCTGTATTGCTGCATGAGCTTTGAATGAGGATAACGTATTCATCAACAGGGAGTTTATAGACCGTTGCATTTTTCATACTTTTTGCATACTCAACCAGCTCAGTAGCAAAAGAGAGAAGAAGCTGATCGGCAATTCTGTGCCCATAAAAGGTATTGACCTCTTTGAAACTGTCAATATTGATCAAAATAAGATTGAAAGAAGACGGTATATCGTCAATATCGCTTAACAGCTTTCTACGATTAGGTAGGCTGGTGAGGATATCGTATTTGGATTCCAGAAGTTCTTTGTTGAGTTTATACAGCGCGGTCATATCACGGATACTGACGAGAATGGTGCTGATACTTCCTGCTTCATCGTACAAAGCTTGAACGTTTTTCGAGATGTGAACTATGGAACCGTCTTTTCGCTTGAAAATGGTTTCTTGATCGTTACAATGGCCACATTGTTGTATGGCTGTCATACAGCCGCTAAGAATGCTTAAATCGCCTAAATGATCGGTGATGGATGTTCCATACAGTTCATCTGCGGTGTAACCTAAAAGTCTGCAAAAAGCAGAGTTTACATAGACAACGCTCATGTTAGTGTTAATGGTAAACATTCCATCTGGGGAGTTTTCTAAAATTTCTTGAAGTTGAGCGTTTTCTAATTCATATTTTTTCATTTAATAAAAAATCCTATTTATATTCCAGAGGAAACGATAATAGCGCTTTTATACTTTAAGAGAATATAAAACAATGTTTGATGCGCGTTAGTGATGAGTTTAATTTTTGAAGTGTTCCCTAAGTTGCAAGCGGTAAAATGCGCCTATGCAAAAAATCATTATTAATCAAAAATATTACGGCTCGATCGAGTTAGACAACACACCTGAAGCTGCTCGTGTTTTCTCAAAAGTCAAAAGCGCATTGGCTAGCGGTAAAACGATGGAAATTGGTCTCCTTTTCCCTCATTACAAGCTCAAAGCGCTGGGAAGCTATCAAAAGGGGGGCGCACGGCAGGAGCTAGAAGATATCGAACTGTACATACAGCTAGGCACTCTTTTGAAATTTGATGTCGCCGATGCGATCAAGCTCAAAAACTCGATTGAACTAACCAATGACATCGCCCATAATCACTACAACATTTCCAAGCGCCTGACATTGATTAACAAACCAAAAGCGACTTCTACTCAAGGGCACTATCTGTTTTGGGACATCGAAAATTTCTCGAATATCGGGTCAATGTTCAACGACGTGATTGAAAAATACGACATTCCTGACAATCGAATCTACGTGGTTGCCAATCCTGATTCTCTGTATTTGTTTAGAGCCGAATGGGAAGCGGATTTGTACGACTATAAAAAAACACTAAACTCTTTTAATTTTACGAAATGCGATCATGGTAAAAACGTGGCGGATGATGTACTGTTGGCAAGTTTCAAAGGGTTGTCGTTACGTAATGCCAATGTCTATCTCATGACATTTGACCGTGAGCTCAAAGAGCGCTTTACGGAAGTTACACATCCAAGCAACAACCTCTTTATACTGGAAAAATAAATTTCTTTAGGATACTAATGACCCCTCTTATCACGCTACTTCACGAAAAAACTGGCATATCAAAAAGCAACATTGAATCGATACTAAAACTCCTCGATGAGGGGTCAACAATTCCCTTTATCGCTCGATACCGCAAGGAAATGACGGGTGGTGCTACGGATGAGCAACTACGTGCATTTGAAACCGTTTATGCATACTCTAAAAAACTGTTGGAGCGCAAAGAGGAGATCATGCGTCTCATAACTGAGCGAGGAACATTGACGCAGGAGCTTAAAACACGCATTCAAGAGGCTCAGACGCTTCAAGTGCTCGAAGATATTTATCGCCCGTTCAAGGAAAAGAAAAACACCCGTGCGGCATCGGCGATCGCTGCAGGATTAGAGCCGTTGGCTGATATTTTGCAAAGCGGCCGAATGGAAATGGTAGAGTTCAAACGTAAAGCGCAGGAGTTTGTAAAGTCGCCGATTGAAAATGTTGCCGATGCGATCAAAGGAGCGCAGGATATTTTGGCGGAGCGATACAGCGATGACCCCAAAGAGCGGGATTATTGGAGAAAACAGCTGGAGGGATATTCCTCATTTGAGATAAAAGCGGCCAAGGGGCTCAAAGAAGAGGGGCTATTTGCAAAACTGGCAGGTAAATCGGAGAGGATCGGCTCTATCCCCTCGCATCGTTATCTCGCCATCATGCGTGGTGTGGCAGAAAAAGAGCTGACGGTCAAGATAACGCACGAGATGGATCGTGTTGAAAATGCGATCAAACAGTATCGCATACCCAAAAATGCGGCGAGCAGTCGTGAGCTGTTGTTGGAGGCGTATCTCGATGGATTTAAACGGCTGTTGTTTCCCTCACTGGAACGAGAGATACACACGATGACCAAAGAGCGTTGCGATATCCAGGCGATCACGACGTTTGGCAAAAACCTAACTCAGCTCTTAGGCTCACCTCCGGTTACTAAACGGGTGATATTAGGGGCAGATCCAGCGTACCGTACGGGATGTAAGCTGGCTGTGGTGGATGAGCATGGAACCTATTTGGCACATGCGGTGATCTATCCCACCCCTCCTGTGAGTGATTATGCCGCATCGGCAAAGGTGATCAAAGAACTCGCCCAAAAATATCATATCACAGGGGTCGCTATTGGAAACGGGACGGCTTCGCGAGAAACACAGGAGTTTTTTGCGCAAGTCAACCGTGATGAGGGACTCAATTTGTCGTATACCGTGGTAAGCGAAGCAGGGGCATCAGTTTATTCAGCCTCCAAAATTGCACAAGAAGAGTATCCAAAGCTAGATGTCACGATACGGGGTGCTATTTCGATTGCACAGCGTTTACGTGATCCCATGGCGGCATTGGTCAAAATCGATCCAAAATCGTTGGGAATAGGGCAGTATCAGCACGATGTGGATCAAAAACTCTTGGAGAAAAAACTGCATGAAGTGACCGAAGATCTGGTCAATCGTATCGGTGTCGATCCCAACAGCGCATCGGTGTCACTGTTGGCGTATGTGGCCGGGGTGGGAGCAAAAATAGCGCGTGCAATCGTAGAGCACCGAGAAGCCAACGGTGCGTTCAAAAGTAAAAGTGAACTGCTCAAAGTAAAAGGACTAGGAGCAAAGGCGTATGAACAATGCGCCGGATTTTTTCGCATACGCGAGGGGAAAAGTATTCTGGATAACACCGGGATTCATCCTGAGAGTTACGGTGCGGCGTCAGCACTGACCAAAGAATATGATTTGCCCTCCATTAGCAAAGTTCAGATGAGTGAGATTGCCGAGAAACTAAAAATAGGGGAAGCGACACTTAGTGACATCATCGCAGAACTAAGAAAACCGGGCTTTGACCCCAGAGAAACACTGCCACCGATCATGTTTCGCTCTGATCTAACAGACATTAAAGAGCTCAAAGAGGGGTCGATAGTCTCAGGCGTTGTACGCAATATCGCCGATTTTGGTGCGTTTGTGGATATCGGTCTTAAAAATGACGGATTGATCCATATTTCGCAGATGTCAGCCAAGCGTATTGCCCATCCGCTGGAAGTTTTAAGTGTGAATCAGCAGTTGAGTCACATTCGCGTACTCGAAGTCGATGTGCAAAAAGGCAAAGTTGCGCTAAGCCTAAAAGAAGAGTAAAACCTTCTATTTAGACAACAGCTCGACGAGGGTGAGTGCTTGTGTGAGCAGGAGAATTAAAAAGCCCACTTTGTAAAAGGTTAGCGGTGAACGCTCGATGAGCGGAACACCTTTGGTAAAAAACGGCTTCACTCTGTCGGGTGATTTAAGCTCATGAACAAACTCTGAGTAGTGGTTATAACGTTCATCAGGATTGATGGCAATTGCATGCATGATGATCGAATCCAACCATGTTGGGATATTGCTGTTGAGCTTTACAGGGCGTTTTGCAGATTTAAACGTCGGTGTTTGAAACGGCTCTATTTCGCCATAAGGCAGCGTCCCCGTTAATGCCCAATACATGGTGACCCCGATCGAGAAAATTTCGGT
>JBBQNL010000091.1:0-5194 GCA_038329855.1 Campylobacterales bacterium | reverse complement strand
CCTGCTATCTGTACTGAATAGGGGTCTTCATTCGGACTGCGTTCCAACATTTTAAGTGTTTTGACCGAACCATGGATGAGAGCATTGGAGCTTAACATTTCACTGACGGTTAAATCAGCACCGAATTTTTTCACAACATTGCGAAACGGTAAATCGGTATATCCCGCAAGAGGTGCGAGGGCATATACGGGAGTAGCAAAGGAGAGTTTTGGAGTCATAGAAAATTATTTACGTAAAAATAGGGCAATATCGTAATGTTTATTAGCCCGCTTCAAATCACGGTATGCTTTAAAGATAAGATAATCATCTTTTGATGTGTTGCTTAGTATCTCATTGGCCGTATCGATCATTTGCAAGTCATACAAAGTGTAGAAATACCCTTCCATTGCATCATCGCATTGCTCACTGATAAGCTCAAACAATCGTATTCGCTGCTCAGGAATCATATTTTTTGACATAGCAATAGAGAGATCGATATAGTTATCCGGAGTAAGCTTCAATGTTTTTAAAAGCGCAATCAACTCATCATTGCTCATCTCAATCCCATTTTCGGCACTGTTGATTCGCTCAACAAATTGGCATAATGAAACCACATTGAAAAATTTCTTGTATTTCATAACCGATCCGACGGATGCGCTTTTAACGTATGATTCATACGCTTTTGCACTAACGATATCGCCATAGCTCTCAGCACGTGAGAGTACTTCCTCTGCTCCCAGTTCGCCGCGCTCTAAACGGTTAAGATTATTTGCAATGGCAATGGATGTTGTATTGGCTAAATGGAACTTTTTAAGATCGACCTTTTTCTTCTCTTTGACGTCACGAAGAATACGAAGGGCTTCATCGATCTTCTCATCTCCGGTCTCTCTAAGAGTCTCGTACGGGATGATTTGAGAGTTGTCAATGACTTTGCCGATTAATTTATACGCATCACTCTTATAAGTATTGTTACGGCCGTTCACCCCTAAGAGGGCATCACGAAGGGCATCTACCATTTTTTCATGATCACGGTCAAACTTGCGAAGTTTCAAACTCCCCATAAGTGCATGAAACAGCATGTGCAACAAACTCACAAAATACATCAATGCAACCGGAACGATTACCCAAAAAGCAATGGGAAGATTAGGAAAATGGATGCCTAACAAATCAAACGAAAGGGTATCCTTGCTAATACTGTAGGCAGCAATTCCGACCAAAAGAATAAATATAAATGAGGCTATGGTGTAACGTTTGAGTTGCATTGGCTTTTTCCTTTTAGAGTTTGTTTTTCTCAACAATCGGGCGACATACGATACAGTAGCGGGCGTGAGGTTTGACTTTAAGACGCTGAAATCCTATTTCATCTTCACACATATCGCAGATACCGTATACTTTGGATTTAATTTTACCCAAAGCAGATTCAATTTCAAGTAATTCTTGGGATTGCTGTGCACCAATAGCGTTTTCAACTAAATTATCATTGCTGATCGAGGCGTAATCGCCCTCATCGTTAAGTTCACACTCACGCAGTTGCATTATTTCCGCTTCAACACCGTTCAAATTCTTAATGATTTGTACTCGACGTGCCAGCAAAATCTCCTCAAAATAATGCAGTTCATTCTCTCGCATATTGATCCTTATTTGTGATAGGGGTGGTTACTTAACAGACTAAACGCGCGATAGATCTGCTCGAGCAAAACCGCTTTTGCGATTTTATGACTCATGGTCATCTCTGAGAGACTAATAACGCTGTCACATTTCGAAACAAACGACTCCTCAAAGCCGTACGCCCCTCCTATGAAAAATTGTATCGCGATTTTATCACTTATAAGCTTACTAAATGCCAAAGAATCCATTTTTTTTCCATCAGGATGTAACGCAATCGAATAAGTTTTTCCTATCATCGGCTCAAGAAGCTTACTATAGGCACTTTTAGATGCTTCCGGACTAATGGTATGAGCTTTTACAATCTCTTTTGGGAAAAGTTCCACATCGTCGAGTTTCGCAAAACGTGAAATCATTTTCATCTGTTCTTGATACAAAGGATCGTACAAAGAGCGTTCTTTTTTAGCAATGGAAATGAGTGAAATAGTCACAGTAATCCGCTTCCAATGACATGATACGTGACATAGTTAAAGATATCATCCAATCTTACTCCGCCGATTGCTCCAACCGGATGTTTGGAGTGTGAGGCCAGTTCATCGAGATTCTCGCCTAAAACTTTAGCATCACTTTTCGTAGACGTAGCGCGGTAGGCACCCAAACCGATATAGTGAATGTCTAAATCGTTGGCTACTTGGATTTCTAACAGATTATGTGTCGATAATCCTATCAACTTATCAACCCCTATTGCGGTTTTAAGAATCATAATAGCACGTGCAGGAACTGGGTCAATGGCTGCTAGATCATCCTGCCCGATATGAACACCATCACAAAAAGAGATAAGTTCATAATAATCGTTGATAATCAAAAACCCATCCCACAATTGACGCAACAAAATCAAATCCTGTTTAATCAGAGCAATGTCATCCAATTTATTACGGTATTGGAGTATTTTGGCATCATATTGTTTGGCTTTTTGGATAAATTCTTCCAAAGAGATATTTTGTGAACGCAATGCGTCACGGTCACATAAGGCATAAAGCTGCATTAGGGGAGGAGAAGTTTAAGGAGATCACCCAATGTTTCTTTGAGTTCATTTCGCTGGACGATCATGTCGATAGACCCTTTTTCGAGCAAAAATTCAGCACGCTGAAACCCATCAGGAAGATCCGATCCGATGGTTTGCTTGATAACACGCTGACCTGCAAATCCCACCAATGCACCCGGTTCTGCGATAATGATATCTCCGAGAGTTGCAAATGAGGCACTCACCCCACCCATCGTCGGATCCGTAAGCAATGAAATATAAGGGAGCTTCGCTTGGGCCAAACGGGCAAGTGCGGCAGAGGTTTTAGACATTTGCATCAATGAAAACGTACTCTCTTGCATTCTTGCACCGCCGCTGGCACTTACAATAATCAGTCCTTGACGTTTTTCAAGCGCACGATTGATGGCACGAACGATTTTTTCACCCTCGACAGAACCCAATGATCCCCCCATAAAGTTGAAATCAAAGACAACAAGCTGAGCAGGAGAACCCTCTATCGTACACTCACCGCTTACCACGGAAGAGTATCGGCCATTTTTTGCATACCCCTCTTCGATACGGGCAGCATAACTTTTTTTATCCACGAAGCTCAGCGGATCGATTGGCTTTAGTGATGCATCATACTCCACAAAACTCCCCTCGTCTGCGATTAAAGCCAGACGCTCATTGACCCCGATACGAAGATGAAATCCACATTTTGGACACACATTGTTTTGTTTTTCCATCTCTTTGTAGTACATCAACGATTGGCAAGAAGAACATTTTACCCAATGAGACGGGGCTTCACTTTTAGTAGGCTGCTTCTTTTTATCGGAATCACCAAATAGGTTAAATAGACTCAAAAATACTCCTTTTCTACAATCAAACGTATCCGATCAAACACCTCTTTGTCAGAGCTCAAGAGGATATAACGCTCATCATTAAATCCATAAAGATGTTGGCTCAAAAATAAGCCTGCCTGGATATCAAACTTCCTCATTGTACCTAAAAATAGCACATATTTAACATAAGGGGCATAGGCAAGAGAGAGTGCAAGGGCTCCTGGAGAACGAAATTTAAGCTTTTTATCCATCAATATCTTGATCAGTTCAGGATGCTCTTGCGATTTTTCAAAGAGACCGATTTTAGGATTTTTAATCGGCTCTATTGGCAGTTTAAGGATTGGATGGTCCAAGTTGCTTTTGTAATATTCATCCACGGTACGAATAAAAACATCCCCATTCACGAGATTGCATACAATACCATCTGTGGTTTGTCCGTTTGCTTCTCTTGCAATAGAGACCCCGTAATAAGGGAATAAAGACGAAAAATTATCACTTCCGTCAATCGGATCACAAATAATATTAATCTCGCTGCAAGGCATCATCCAGCCGCTCTCTTCAGAATAAAAAGATCCAAAAGGGCTTAAATGTTTAAAAAGAATCGACTCAGCCGCCAAATCAAAACCGCTGCTGATATCGCCCCCCTCACCTACTAAATGAGAATCAAACATCTCTATCTCATTTGAGCCCATAATACTCTCACGTACCTCAAGCAGTGAAAGGATTACCGTATCAATAAAAGAGCTCATTATCCCAACAGCGACTTTGCGATAGCACGTGCTGCTTCACGACCGTCATACGCAGCCGTTACAACCAAATCAGCGCCACGATGGCAATCACCACCGGCATAGATACCCGCTGTTGTGGTTTGATAGGTATTATCGATGATAATACCGCCCCAGTTGTTAACAGAAATACCATTTTCTGCCAAAAAGCCCGGTACCACAGGATCAAATCCAAGCGCCATAATAATGATATCGGCACTGATATTGAAATCAGCACCCTTTACTTCTTCCATTTTTTGACGGCCACTTTCATCTTTCGTACCTAAGATTGTTTTTGCCATATGAACCGCGACTGCTTTTGAATTATCACCAAGGATAACCTCTTTTGGTGAGGCATGAAAGACAAAGTTGATCCCCTCTTCAATCGCATTTTTGTACTCTTTTTGAGATCCCGGCATATTATGAGCGTCGCGTCGGTACACACAGGTGACGTTTTTAGCCCCTTCGCGTTTGGCAGTACGAACACAGTCCATTGCCGTATCTCCTCCTCCGATAACAACCACTTCAAGATCTTTAAAGTCAAATTGTTTGTCGTATGAAACACCGAAGTTTTTGCGTTGGATTGCCGTTAAATACTCCATTGCATCATAAACATTCGAAGCATTTTCACCAGCAATATTGGCACTCTTGGCTTTGGTCGCACCGATACCGATAAAGACGGCATCGTGCTGATCGGCGATCACGTCAAACTCTTCGTCTTTGCCTACTTCGCAGCCAAGTACAAGTTTCAATCCGGCATCCAAAAGAAATCCGAGTCTGCGATCAACGATTTTTTTATCCAGTTTAAATCCTGGAATCCCATAGGTCAACAATCCGCCGGCACGATCACTGCGCTCATACATGGTGACCGCAATCCCGGATCGGAGCAAATAGGTTGCAGCCGAAAGACCGGCAGGACCGGAACCGATAATCGCGACTTTTTTATCCGTTGTAATACCTGGGAAGAAAGGTTTTAGACC
>JBBQNL010000090.1:0-5236 GCA_038329855.1 Campylobacterales bacterium | reverse complement strand
AGTGCTTTGCCGAGTTTTGGATTATCTTTGAGTGTTTGGCTATTGACTACCATCATATCGATGATCTCTCCGGGAATCTTGCTGGAGTCAAACAACAATGCGGCTTTAGGAACTTTTTTCACTTCATTAAGCTGAGGGTTCCAAGTCACCACATTTTTCATAGATGCTGAATTAAAGGCCGAAACGATATCCGCATCGGATGTATTTACCGTTTTAACATCTTTAGCACTCATACCCGCAGAGGCAAGTCCTCTTTCCAATAAATAATGAGAAACAGAAAACTCTACGAGATTGACTTTTTGCCCTTTAAGCTCTTTCATACTTTTAGCGCTCTTGGAAACAATTCCGTCATTTCCATTAGAGTAATCTCCGATAATGAGTGCCGTCGAATCAACTCCCCCTGCAGCAGGAATCGTCAAAGCATCCATATTGGTCATAGCGCATCCGTCAAACGATCCGGCCGTATACTGATTGATCGACTCAACATAGTCGTTCATCTGAACCACATCGATTTTGATACCGTATTTATCACCCCATTTTTTTACGATCCCTTTTCGGGCAGCGTAATCCCACGGCATCCATCCGGCATAAATCGTCCATGCAACTTTAAAATTGGTTTTAGGTGCGGCGAACATGGTTGTTGACGCAACGGCAAGGGCTAGAACAGCCAACGAAAGTCGTGTGGACAATTTTGGTGATGAAAGTTTGGATGAGCCTGCAGCAGATGTGCACTGAGTGAATGAATGTGTCATGGTAATCCTCCTAAGCGGTTTGTCGAGAAAAAACGGGGAGACAAATCTCTCTCCCGGGCTTTTGTCCCTCCGTGTAGCCGCTTACGAGGCCGGATGCTCTCGGACCAGCGCATTTCTGCCGGAACCCTAGCGTCCTTTTTGAACAATATTGGGAGAAAGTTTCTCCCCGCTTTTTCTACATGGGAAAATTATAGAGGAATTTATAGAAGTGAGATCAATAAAGTTGATTAATTTTTAAGCAATTAGCAGATTATTAAAGGATTTGTTTCTGATGTTTCTCCAAACTGATCTGTCAACACTTTATGAGATACAGAATAAGAATTGTTAAGCACTCATTTCATTTAGTAACAACTGCTTTTCAAAGTCAACAGGTGACATATAGTTGTTGCTAGAGTGCAACCTTTGACGGTTGTAAAACACTTCAATATATTCGAATATCGCTTGGTTGGCTTGGCTCCTCGTTTCAAATTTCATATAATGGGTCAGTTCCGTTTTTAGCGAATGAAAGAAGCTCTCAGCTACCGCATTGTCATAACAGTTGTCAACACCGTCAGTTCAGAACTCTCACCAAAACAAAAGCATCTTTCCCTAACGATGACAGCTTGTTGAAATTACTCTTTATGGGGATTCAAAATGCGGAGAAAAAATGGACGATGCCGATACGGAACTGGAGCTTGACTATCTCTCAGCTCAGTATCCATTTCGAGGGACGACTCGATAGCGCTTTAAATTTATGATACAATTTTAGGAACTGCTAGATGCTGACACAGAATTCTGAACAGTCCTTACCACCCTGCGTATCGCTGATAAAACGTATGAGGAAATCAAATCATTCCAAACAACACAGGGAAAACTCTCTTTCGGAGCGGTATAAACCCTGCATCCCTTTGGGGGATCTCTTCACACATAACTTCTTTTATTTTAAACTAACACTCCGCTAATACTCTTCCCGTAAACTTCTGTTATCTTAAAAGATAAAGGATAGCCGATGAAAAAAGTAACAGCTTTATTGCTAATTGTTGGAGCTTTAGCTTCTAATGCTTTTGCACACCACCCTTCACCATCCGATAGTGCCGGAGGGAATATGAGTTCAGTATCAGGACATTTAACCAATAGTTATCCTGCAGAATTATACGGAGATGAATACCTATGAAAAAAGTATTATTTTTAGTATTAGCGGGATTTTTGAGTGTTGCGAATGCGCATCATATGGCCCAATCAGATGTAGCGGGCATTAACATTCCTGCGTCTTCACCACACTTGGATATGGAGTTTTAATCTTCTTCACTTTGTAGCGTAGAATATATTTTATTCTACGTTGCTCATCAATAGATATTTCTTCTCATTGCACTTTCTCCAAACACCCTTTTTCCATACAATTGATCTTGGGCATCGGTTCGACGTAACGATCCAGAACTTCAGAGACTTTATCGGCATCAAATCCGCACAGTTTTTCAATGCCTATTATCATCAAAGGTCGGCGGATAAGGATAGGATCGCTCATCAGTAACTCCAGCGCCGCTGACTCATCCAAGCTCTCAGGAGAGATAAGACCGTTTTTAATCGCTGGAGCGGCAGGATTAAACCACTCGCTTACAGCTTTTTTACTCATAAAACTGAGAAGATCATCGGCATCCAAAGCGTGTTCAAGAAGATTACGTTCGATCAGCGTACAACCGCTTTTGCGTAATATCGCTTTTTGCTTGGCATTGGCGGCACAAAAAGGCTTTTCATAAAAAATGACCAACTTCATCATTACTCTATCCCGATGACTGCACGTCCGCGACGGTTGAGATAAAACGTATCGTACCCATCATCCCCGGCACTCATACACTCACCTAAATATCCCTCATCATAGAGTTCAGACATGATATTTCTAACTTCATCTTTATCCATTTGTGCATACTCGGCTATGTCATCCGATTCGTAAATGTTGTATTCCCATTCATCGCTAAGATTGAAGATGGTTTTCATCACTTTTAGTTTTGTCTCAGACATGGGATTCCTTCAATAGAGCAATTTGTTTCGTCAGTACAATCGCTTGAAGAGGATGAAGCTTCTCGCTCTTCATCCATATTTCAAACTCTTTGACATAATGTGCTTTGATCTCTAAATGCAACTTCTGTACTTGACTCACCAACTCTGCTAACAAGGCCTTTGCCTCATCAAACGTCTGATGCTTAAGCGGTCGTAGGCGGCGGATCACTCCCGCTACAAGTTTGTCATTCATCTGCTCACTAGCTAAGACTAAAAACTGTGAGGCACGAAGCGGTGAGGCGTAGTGTTCGTTCCAGATGCGTCCGTTGATCATCTGATCACATGCCTGATCGAGAAAAACAGGGGCAAATTCAAGCGTCATCAACAGTTCGGTAAAATCATTATCCACCAATGCACGAAAAAGCATCCGACTACGGTTACGGATATGATTTCGTAGCTCGGGATCAGCAATCACAGCAGGATTGAGGCACCGTAAACGTTCATACGCTCCCAGTCTCGAATGATTAAAGGCCATAATCGCCACATCCGTATTGCGATCTGCTACTTGAACAGGATGCGAACCGCTGGGACGGTGAAATGCCCACAGCAGTCGTGCCTCCTCGTCGTCATGATACAAGTAGATGGCATCCCCCTGCTCTTCAAAATCCAAATCGTCTTTGAGATTTTCAATATGCTCACGGTAAGTCAAAATAGACGACGTCTCCATAGCGTTCAAACCTTTTCAAATTTTTTTTCTCACTGAGCAAAAAGAGGGTCTGCATGGCAGGCGCTTGCTCCACCGTAAAATAGCCATCGCTCAATATAACGGCGAGATTTTTCTCACCTGCATGGGTGTTTAAATACTCTAAAACAGGGGAAAACTGCGTACCGCCGTTCCCTTTTGCAAAACTGATATTAGGTAATATGCCTTGCGCGTCGTAGCTTTTTTTCTCTTCACTGTAGACCCGCTCATCAAACGGAAGTACGCTCACCTCGAAATCGTGACTCATACGAACAATAGAGTCAATAATCCCCAAAAAGCGTGCAAACACTTCACCCGTAATACTCATCGACCGATCCAAAAAGATAAATAAACTCAAACGGTTATGATCATATCGATATCCTGGGAGATAGAGCT
This sequence comes from Campylobacterales bacterium, assembly GCA_038329855.1. Lineage (GTDB taxonomy): Bacteria > Campylobacterota > Campylobacteria > Campylobacterales > Sulfurimonadaceae > Sulfuricurvum. The sequence goes on along the minus strand of JBBQNL010000090.1, from coordinate 1,369 downwards.
CCTGATGGATAAAACGGCGGTTTGGGTGGGAAAAATCAGACTCTTTGTCAAAAAAGCTCTCCGACATATAGGCGTGCAGCAGCGTGTGCAGATCGATCGAGGGTTTTGTAATCTCATCGAACATCTCCAACAGCGACGTGGGAATATTGCCCTGCTTACGTGCTGCACCCATCGCTTGGATGATCAGTGCATCGATCTCCTCTTGGGCAACACGCGTATCCCCCTCGTTTTCAATAATGTCCATTTTCTGCTGTGTCGGATTATCATCGCTTTGCTGCCCTTCTCCTTCATTGCTCTCACGATAAAGGGCGTGGTATACCTCTTCGACACTTTTGTCGCGAAATGACTCGATGACCATCGCCTCTTCATCCGCAGAACCTACCCGTTGGAAATCACTGAGCAGCAGACCGATGACGATATCGCAACTACGGTTCCATGTCGGATTGTCCCGTCCGCTCATACGAAACGGGTGTTTTAGGAGGATATGCAGCAGTACATGGGCATAAAGGTATTTAAGTTTGGCATCGTCAACCTCCCCCGCTTTACTCGCATCGATTCGGATGGTTGAACCATCCGTTTCAAAAAGCATATGGCGATTGTCCCACTCTTTGTGCCGTATGGAGAGGGCTAAAACACTTAAAAAAGGGTGATCAAAGAGAAACTGAACCCGTATCTTTTGTATTCGTTCTTCAAACGATGAGTACAACACGTCACACCCATCTACGCTTGCCGCTGTGGCACTGAAGCTTGCCTCTGTCGAGGCAGATATTTTCACAGTATGTAGTCGCCATAGCGCTGTATCCATTCGTCGAACTCAGGATATGTGGCAATGTTTTCATCTTTGACAATCGCATCTTTGATCAACATCACACCAAATTCAGTCGGCAGTTTTTGGGCAAACCCGAAAAGATGGGTCGTTTGCTCCTCGCTTCCGCGATACAGCTCTACCAACGCCGATACGAGTGCGAAGAGTAATGCCGGTTCACTTTTATCGACAATTGGATACTCGCCGCGATAAATCGCCCCAACGTCTGGGAGCTTTTCATATACCTTCACATACGATAAAAACTCGATACCCGCACCGTAACCGATAAGCCCGTAAATGATAGGAGCGATATTCGCCGTGTTCTCATTATGTTTGAGGATAGAAGAAAGCATGTGGTAACTTCGTGGAGTTGCGAATGCCGGATTGCTATCATCCTCACTGATAGGTTCTGAAGTGAGCAAATCGGGACGAAATCCTAAAAATCCGATGATAAAAGAGTGTAGCCCAGCTCGAAGTGCAAAAAGCTTAAAATCTTCAAACCGTGCCTCGACGCTCAGATGGACCATACGATTTGCCAGCGGTGTGGGGAGTCGAAAGACGACA
>JBBQNL010000089.1:0-5277 GCA_038329855.1 Campylobacterales bacterium | reverse complement strand
CTTGATCACACACGGAAATCCAACATCTTCTGCCGCATAACACATATCTTCATACGTACACACAAAATGATAACGGCTTGTTTTAATCTCCAGATCCTCCGCCGCAAAGCGGCGAATGTTTTTACGATTCATCGTTTTGTTAACTGCTTCGGCATTAGGAATAACACAAAACCCTTCAGCCTCTGCCGCAAACAATGCATCAATGCTGATCGCTTCAATCTCCGGCAAAATATAATCTGGCTTTTCGAGACGAATAATCTCTAACACTGCTTCTTGATCTTGCATGTTAATAACATACGACCTGTTACTGACAAGATGTGCAGGAGCGTTCTCGTAACGATCCACCGCAACGACTTCGATTCCAAGACGCTGAGCCTCAATGGCTACTTCTTTACCGAGTTCGCCAGAACCCAACAACATGATTTTTTTGGAGTTTGCTTTAAGAGGTGCGCTAAAGAGCATAAGAATAGCCTTGCGTAAAAATTTAGTTACTGCAATTGTAGCATAGGGATTGTAAGGGATTTGTTACGAGTGAAAAATTAGGAGGGTAAAGTTAAAGGAGTAACCCAAGTGCCGAAGCACTCGAAATTACAGGCGAGATTCGTAACGTCGCATCATATAGAGACGTTTTAACATCTTCTTGCGAGCGCTGATTTTGAACTGTTTGCGTTTTTCAGTCTCTGTAACGTGGTTACGACGAGCACGGGCTTCAGTAACAACCAGATTACGATCTGTTTGTTTCTTAAAGCGACGGTATGCAGCATCAAAATTATCATCTTGACGTAAGATAATTCCAGGCATTCACATCACCTACTTTCTATTTAAAATTTTCGAACCGTAATTATAACACAGTTAAACTAATTTTAAGCCGTATCATAGGATATTATGTCAATATACTTTTACTTTAAACATAAGGATTTTTAATGCCTTCTAAAAAATTATTATTGTGGTTGGTCTTCTGCGGGATGATGATCCCCCCTATGGGATGGCTTTTTTTACTCTACTATTCTTCTCTATTTAGCTTTGATCAGCTCATCCAAATAGTAATATCGTGGTCAATGCTTGGGTACATGATCATTGCTACAGCTACCATGCTCATCGTATTTTTTAACAAATTCACAATCCTTGAAGGGCTCTTAACCCATAAAGACAAAGAGGATCAAGCAGCTCAATTAATTGGAAACATTCCTTATTATTTTCTAGCTGGGCAAATGATGTATAACCTTTTTGGCCCCGCGGTCGTCTTATGGGGAAAACCATTTATGAATATTGAGCGTTTTGTATTGGCTGAATTGGCTGTCCTTCCGTTGCTTTTTTTATTCATGATCCCCGTCTTTATTCTCTTTGTTCAAAAACTCGAAACATGGGTTAGCGCTGTACCCCTCAATACCCGTTATCCTTTCATATCCTTTGGTAAAAAAATGCTTCTTTCTCTTTTTACCACCATCATCGGCAGCAGTATTTTGCTCGTACTTCTAAATGTTATCTTGCTGTACGATAATCCCTCCATCACACTGCATGAGCTTATTCTTAAAAATATAATCGTTGCAGCCATAGGAATCACCATATCCGCCATCAACATTTCATTACTCATTTCCCAAGTCACCAAACCTGTCACCAGTCTTACGCATAAGCTTAGCACTGATTTGTACGATCTAACCAAATCTTTTTGTGTTGTAAGCCGAGATGAAACAGGGACGATGGCAAATTCGCTGGGCCAGTTTTTAAGTGCGATTGAGAATTCTACGGGACATTCAAAAAAAATTGCAACCGCCAATCTCTCCGCGGCCCAAAATCTAGCAAGCTTGTCGGAGGAGATTAAACAGCGGGTTCAGACCGAAAACGCGATTGCCGCAACCTCCACCGAAAATGCCCGTTCTATCCAAGTGATTGTCGAACAGGGAGTCCGTGAATTTGCAGACACACAGGAAAATATGGATTATGCCTTCTTACAGCTACGTAACGGGCGTCAAGAAGTCAAAACGCTCCTCACTACTATTAATCACAGTGCCGAATTAGAAGGGGAGTTGAGTCAAAAGATGGAGCATCTCAATACTGAAGCTTCTCAGGTTAAAAGTATTCTTGGGGTTATTGGAGACATCGCCGATCAAACCAATCTTTTGGCACTGAATGCTGCTATTGAGGCCGCCCGGGCAGGAGAACACGGTCGCGGATTTGCCGTCGTTGCCGATGAGGTACGAAAACTGGCAGAACGTACTCAAAAAAGTTTGGTTGAGATCAACGCTACCATCAATGTCATCGTTCAGAATATCTCCGATGCCACTGAACAAATGCGCCAAAATATCGATGCTATGGACAATGTCACCGCTATTTCGGACAAGGTTGACCGCAACATCAATGAAACCGTTATCGCAATGGAAAAAACAGCGCAATTAACAGCACACAGTGTTGAAAACTCAAAATTTATTGCCGAACATATCCAATCCATGCTGGAACAAATCGAATCGCTTAGCTCCATTACCAACCTCAATGAATCCTCTGTAGAGAACCTCTCCAATATCGCAAAATCCATTGCAGATTCCGCCGATAATCTCCATCGTCAACTGGGACAATTCAAGACACATTAAGCTAAAATGGCACCATGATAACCGCGGATTCAATCGAAGGGCTTAAAGCCCGTCTTGACATTGTTGATATTGTGGGCTCTTACATTGAGCTCAAACGTGCAGGGGCTAATTTTAAAGCACCTTGTCCGTTTCACGATGAAAAATCCCCTAGCTTTACCGTCAACCCAGCGCGTCAAAAATACCACTGTTTTGGCTGCGGTGTTGGAGGCGACTCAATTAGCTTTGTAATGGAGTATGAGAAACTTAATTACCCAGAAGCCATCGAAAAACTGGCCTCTTCTGTCAACTATTCACTCCAATACACCGATAACAATGAACGACGCGAGCGCTCCAATCTTCTCGATCAACTCAGCGGCTGGTATCAAAAACTCCTCGATGAGCATGTAACCGCCAAAACCTACCTGACGGATAGAGGAATTTTTGCTTCCAGTATTGAACGTTTTGGAATCGGCTATGCCCCCTCCTCTCCCCAAACACTGGAATTTTTAAAACAGCATCGTTATACCATCAAAGAATCGGTTGAGCAAGGGGCTATCGGTAGCGACGGCGGTAGAGAGTTCGCCCGTTTTATCGAACGAATCACCTTTCCTATCCATGCCCCTAACGGTTCTATTGTCGGTTTTGGAGGGCGTACTATCACGGGTCATCAGGCCAAATACGTCAACTCTTCGCAAAGTGCCATTTTTAATAAATCCCGTCTTTTGTATGCGTATCCTCTTGCACGAGAATCAATCTATAAACACAAAGAGGTCATCGTAACCGAGGGGTACTTGGATGTCGTGATGCTGCATCAAGCAGGATTTACCCAAAGCGTCGCAACGCTTGGGACCGCGCTTACAGCAGAACATCTGCCCCTACTACGCAAGGGAGAGCCTCGTGTTTTAGTAGCTTATGATGGTGATAAACCAGGACGTGCCGCGGCACTAAAAGCCTCAAAATTACTTAGCACAGGCGGATTTGAAGGGGGAGTTATCCTCTTTGATGGGGGGAAAGATCCTGCGGATATGATTAAAGAGGGGCTGATCAATGAACTTAATGCCTTGCTTCATCGTCCTATTACCTTTATCGAATTTGTGATCAGTGAAATCTGCTCCAGTTATGATTTACGGGACCCCAGAGTAAAAGAGAATGCACTAAATGAATGTTTAGGATACATCAAAACCCTCTCTCCCCTGATGCAAGAAGAGTACCGTCCCTTTATCGCTTCACAACTGGGAATTTCTCCCTCCCTTATACGACTTGCCAACACTGCATCAACCAAAACATCACTTCAAAGCATTCAGTTGTCGCATCATGATATGTGGGAACTCAGTTTAATTAAAACGATTTTGGAACGTCCGCAAATCACCGATGGACTTCTTGACTATCTGGATGCTTCTTTATTGCAGTATCATCCAAACGAATTTGCAGCAGCCATCACAAACAACACAGATGAACCTCAATTGATGGCGATTATGATGGATGATCGTATCCATAGTTTCGATGGGGATGAGAGCTTGAGAGCTGAGCTTATGACCTTCTTAAGCGCCCACTACAACCGAGAACTCAAAAAACTCGCCAGTGAAAATTCGCTATCATTCGATCAGAAATCGTACGCCATACGGCAAATACGTGAAAAAATTACGCGGCTTAAACGAGGCGAACTCGTACCGCTCACCTAAAAGGACATCCATGAAAGCCATAGCCCTCTTTAGCGGTGGTCTCGACTCGACACTCGCGATGAAACTCATCATTGATCAAGGCATTGAAGTCATTGCCTGCAACATCAGTACCGGATTTGGTTCGGTCAAAGACCGCCGTGAGCACATGCAAAATATGTGTGATCAAGTAGGTGCGACGTTACGCATCGTCGATATCCAGGACGAATATTTAGAAAAAGTGCTCTTCACTCCCAAACACGGTTACGGCAAACACTTCAACCCGTGTATCGACTGCCATGCCAAAATGTTTGAGGTCGCAAAACGACTAATGGTAGAAGAGGGGGCTGATTTTCTCATCAGCGGTGAGGTATTGGGTCAACGCCCAATGAGCCAAAACGGCGAATCATTGCAAAAAGTTCTCCAAATGAGTGACTGCGAGGGACTATTGTTACGTCCTATGAGCGCAAAACTTCTCGAACCAACCCTCCCTGAGATCAACGGATGGGTAGATCGTGAAAAACTCGAAGAGATCGTAGGACGCAACCGTGAGCGGCAGATGGAGCTTATTGAAGCGTTTGGGATCGTTGATTATGAAAAACCGGGCGGTGGATGCTTGCTTACCGATGAGCATTTCTCACGCAAAATTCGTGATATCGTGGCACATGATGATGCGTTTATCAAAGCCGATATTCCAACGCTCAAATACGGACGACAACTACGCCTTCCAGAGGGTGCAAAATTAATTATTGGACGCACCGAAGAAGAAAACAGCAAACTCGAAGAAATCGAAAATCCAAAATACATGCATATTAATACCGATCTTTTTGGACCGCACTGCTTGATTTCTCTTGGCGCAAGCGAAGCAGATAAAACATTGGCGGGAAAATTAGTATTGGCCTATTGCAAGCCTGATTTCCAGGGAGAACAAGCACTTGAATTTGGTAAAGAAACCATTATGAGCGTTTGTGATCTAAGTCGCAACGACGCTCAAAAGTATTTCATTTAACGACGGTACAACCATAACCCAGTTTTTTAACCGCATCGCACAT
>JBBQNL010000088.1:0-5346 GCA_038329855.1 Campylobacterales bacterium | reverse complement strand
CTTGCTTCCGATATGAGTATCAGAAGATATTTCTACAATTTCTTCATTAGTAAGTGCTCCATTTTCAACTAACAGCTGTAATGAAATATGAGATCTAGCATGTAATCTAGTAATGTGAAATACATTATTATTTATTAAATTAATATCATCACTTGATGATGCAAGAATATCTATTTTTAGTTCTGGTGAAAGTTTTAATTTTATATTTTCTTCTACTCCGTTACCTTGATTATAAATTATAATTTCAGCAATAGTGCCTTTATCGGATAAAAATGATGTATTGTATAGTTGAGCTGCCACTGCATAAAGTTGTTTTGCTTTGTAGAAATACATAACTATTGATGTAAGTACAAATAAAAATAATCCACCAATAATTGTTTCAATCATCTAATAACCTCCCATTCTAAACTACCCAATCTTTCACCCTTTGGGATATAATTACTCAATTATATCACTTCATATCAGGTTTAACTATGATTATCATCCCTGCCCGTCTTGCTTCTACCCGTTTTCCTCAAAAAGTCCTCGCGGATATCGGCGGTTTGCCGATGGTGATCCGTACTGCCAAGAGGGTTCAATCCATTGACCGTGTTGTTGTCGCGTGTGACGATGAAAAAATCCTTGAAATCTGTGCCGCTCATGGTGTTGAAGCACGTCTCACCTCCACCACCCACAAAAGCGGAACCGACCGTATCAACGAATGTGCTCAGCTACTCGATATTCCTGATGACGAACTCATCATCAATGTCCAAGCCGATGAGCCGTTTATCGAAACTGAGGTATTAGAGCTATTGATCGAACGCCTCAACACCCTCAAAGCCCAAAACTCTCCGTTTGTCATGGCGAGTTGCTACAATGCTATTAATAAGGAATCAGCAGAAGACCACAATATGGTCAAAGTCATCACCGATGTGGATCATAATGCCATCTACTTCTCCCGCTCCCCTATCCCGTTTAACCGCAGTGGAGAGGCCAACTATTTCGGACATATCGGGATTTACGGGTTTACCAAGAAAAGCTTGCACGATTTTTGTGCACTGGGTGAAGCACCACTAGAAGACATCGAAAAGCTCGAACAGCTTCGCGCGCTCTATCACGGGAAAAAAATATCGATGGTAAAAGTAGCCAGCAGTGGATTTGGGATTGATACAGTCGAAGACTTGGAGCGGGCGAAGAAGATTTTTGGGGTCTAAATCCCCTCGAATCTTCTCTATGTTATGAAAATTGAGGCGCCAATTCCATCAATATCTTTTGAGCTTGAGCTTCTGAACCATTGTATTTTTTGATCTTAATCCCTAAGTTACTCATGCTTTTAGCCGTATTTTTACAGGCCATTTTAACTACAAGGTAATCACAATCATGAATGACATCGGCCATCGTATCGTGTGCTTTTAGGTGTTCAACATCATTTTCATCGTGATCGCACGTATGACCTTCGTCATGGTCATGGTGATGATCTTCTTCTCCGGCTACTTTTGGATTAACCCGTAATCCTTCGAGCTCAAACGATCTGAACATCCCGCCTTTGAGATTAAATACAGCAAAATAAGGAGTATGACCGGCATTTCCAGCCATTTTTAACGTCTCATCGACTACAGGTACAGCAATTTTCATAATAAACCCTCCAAATATTTATGATTATTATGCCTTATTCTACTTAAAAATCAAATGCACTCTTACGTAAATTATTGACGTAAGTAACTTAATTTTATTTCCTAACTGCTACACTATTGCTATGCTAAAGGCGTACAATAATTGCATTACTATGTTTTTTAAGGAGCAATCATGACCCTCATCGAAACGTTTACCGACTATATCCTAAACCGAAAAAGTCTCAAAGATTATGTGCAATACCGTAAAACAACAAGTGAACGCGGAGAATTTAATGATGCCGCACTCATTCGAGCTGAAGAAAATTTACAGCGTCTCAAAGAAGAAGAACCTGAAGTTTATAACGGCATGTACGAAACATTGAACGAAATTTACAAACAAAATGCCGGTCTTACGATCGAATATCCGCTAGAGTTTGTTCGTCAAATCCTCAAAATGTATGCAGGATCACTCACGCCACGGCAAATTTATGAAGAATACACACGGGTCTTGGAACATTATCATCATAATGTGTGATTAAAAAAGTAATTTTGAATAATTTTGTAAATGAAGAAAGCGCGGTTTATCTGCGCGTGGGCTTTCCGCCGAGGACATTGTGCCCCCTGCGGGTAAAACTCAGCGTTAGCGTAGCCGAGCCGAACTTTGTTCGGTCGGCGTTCGTAAATAAATACGCTTAGATGTTATCGCGGATGTTAAGCTCAGCAATTAACTTGTTGTAGCTTGCGCGGTTTGTACGCTTCAAATAACGCATCAAACGACGACGTTGTCCAACCAATTTCAAAAGGCCCAAACGTGATGAGTGGTCTTTTTTGAAGATTTTAAGGTGCTCAGTCAAATCACTGATACGCTTTGAAAGCAATGCAATTTGCACTTCACTTGAACCGGTATCACCCTCTGTTCGTTGAAATTCTTTAATAATTTCGATTTTTTTAGCCGTATCTAAAGCCATAATAGCCTCCTGATGGGTAGTTGAATTTACTTGATATTCTCAAGCAGAACCGGAATTATAGCGGAAAAACTCTTTTTTTAGTGTAAAACTCTCTCTAATGATATTTAGCTATAATATCCTCCTTATTATCAAGAAGGATTCCAATGCTAATGACCCGTGCGAGCGAATACGCTTTGTTGTCACTCATCATTTTAGCCAAAGCGCCGCGACCGCTTGATGTGGACACCCTCTCTCGTGAACTTGATATCTCCAAAAGTTTTTTAGCCAAAATTCTACAGTCCCTTGCCCGAAAAGGGATTTTGAAATCGTTCAAAGGGGTCAATGGCGGATTTGAACTCGCACGCCCAAGCTGTGAAATCACCATGCTTGAAGTCATGGAAGCGGCTGAGGGGAAAAGTCCCGCCGTCTTCAACTGCGCCCCCTCAAAAGATGAGTGTCCTTCCGATAAAGCTACCACGTGTTCTTTATGGCCGTTTCTCAATCGACTACAGGGTAAAGTGGATGCCTTTTTAGGTGTTTTGACTCTTGAAGCCATTTTAGAAGAGTAATTCTTGGCAAAAGTAAAAAATAAAGCACCGACGACTCAAGGCGTTATCTCCGCTATTTTTGCATCACGGGATTTGAGTGTTGTTGTTTTTGTTATGGCGATTTTGGCCATCATCATTGTCCCCCTTCCCAGTGCGGTGCTCGACTTTTTTCTCGCCATTGTCATATCCCTTTCTGTTTTGATTTTATTGATTTCGCTCTATATTCCAAGACCCACCGATCTGACCACTTTTCCGACACTGCTGCTGATTGTCACCCTTTTTCGTCTCTCCTTGAACATCGCCACTACCCGGATGATTCTCAGCCACGGGCATGAGGGTCCCGAAGCCGTCAGTGACATCGTTACCAGTTTTGGAAATTTTGTCGTCGGGGGCAATTACGTCATCGGGGTGATTGTTTTTAGTATCATCGTTCTTATCAACTTTATGGTTGTTACCAAGGGATCGAACCGCGTCGCGGAAGTTGCAGCACGTTTTACACTCGATGCGATGCCCGGAAAACAAATGGCGATAGATGCGGATCTCAACAGCGGTCTTATCGAAGAAGCGGAAGCAAAGCGTCGACGTGCCGAAATCCTTCAGGATGCCAATTTTTATGGAGCGATGGATGGATCGGGCAAGTTTATCAAGGGTGACGCGATTGCAGGTATCATCATCACCTTCATCAATATCATCGGCGGATTTTTAATCGGGATTTTTCAATTTGATTTGGATGCGGCACAAAGTGCACAGACGTATACCATTCTCACAATCGGGGATGGTCTCGTTTCTCAAATCCCTGCTTTGATCATCTCTACGGCAACCGGTATTATGATTACCCGTGCGTCAAACGATGAGGGAAACTTCGCCGAGGGAAGCATCAAACAGCTCATGGGGAATGCCAAAGTCATGATTATCGTAGGGGTCGTCATGATGATGTTTGCCCTTACTCCCGGGCTACCAACCCTTTCTATGGGGTTTGTTGCTCTCATTTTCCTTGGATTAGGATATGCCCTATACCGATTTGAAAAAGGGGATTTTGTACTCACTGCGGCTCCAAAAACGGCCAAACCTGGAGCAGTAGGGACCTCAGCTGCTGGAGGGGGCACAGAGGGGGCCGCATCTACAGCACCGCGCCGAAAATCCAATGAAGAGATTGCCAAAGATGAAGAAGCGGCACTTGAAGATATCCTCAAAATCGAGATGCTGGAACTCACCCTTGGCTACCAGCTCATCCGTCTTGCCGATAACACACAAGGGGGCGATTTACTCGAACGTATCCGCTCTATGCGCCGTAAAATCGCCTCTGATTTTGGATTTTTAATGCCGCAAGTTCGTATACGCGATAATCTTCACCTCAAACCCACCCAATACTCAATTTTGCTAAAAGGGGTCATGATCGGCGATGGACTCATCCAGCCTGATAAATTTTTGGCAATGGACAGCGGGATGGCCATCGGAGAGATCGAAGGGGAGCCGACCAAAGAGCCCGCATTTGGACTGGATGCTTTTTGGATTGCTCCTGAACTCAAAGAAGATGCCATTATCAACGGCTATACCGTCGTTGACCCTTCTACTGTGATATCAACCCATATGAGCGAGCTGGTCAAAAAACACGCGGAAGAACTTCTCACGCGTCAAGAGACCCAATCCCTCATCGATAAAATACGAAACGACTACCCTGTCCTCATCGACGATATTCTCAAAGTAGCCAACATCGGATTGATACAGCGAGTATTTAGAGGATTGCTGCATGAGCGTATCCCTCTCAAAGATATGATCACCATCTTAGAAACCATCGCCGATGTGGCCGAATACACCAAAAGTGTGGACACGATTATCGAACATGTCCGTGCTAAACTGTCTCGTATCATCACACAGCTGTATACCGGTCAAGACGGAGTGATAAAACTCCTCACTTTTGAAACTATGAGCGAACAGCGCCTTTTGGAAAAATCAAGCGATCGTGACGGCATACGCCAGCTTCAGCTCAACGTAGGAGAGATTAACGGACTCATTCAAGCTACCAGCACTAAGGCGGGGGAACTCCTTCAACGCGGTATCTCCCCCATCATCATTATCGTTGATCCCAAACTTCGTCGTCCATTAGCGGAGATATATGAACGATTCAACCTCGATATCATTGTCCTTTCACACGCTGAAATCGACTCTTCGGCTAAATTCGAAGTTTTAGGCTCCATCACTTTAGATAAATAGGATTTTCATGAATACAACATTTTACCACCTCTCTCATATTGATTT
>JBBQNL010000087.1:0-5533 GCA_038329855.1 Campylobacterales bacterium | reverse complement strand
AATCCCTCCTGCCCCTTCGATTATGACGATATCGCACAGTTTTTCAATCTTCTCTAATGCTTTATCAAAATAGCTTAAATCAATTTTTTTCCCTTTGTTAGCAATATATGGAGCAGCCGGAAGGGGTAGGGATAGGCTGACGATGTCACCGACTTTTAAATTTTTTAGGGAGGGATTGAGGGTTTGCGCATGTTTAAGGAGTAAGCTCCCATCGGCAGGTAATCCATTGACCCCTGTTTCGATAGGCTTATAAACTCCTACTCGATATCCCATTTGGGTGTAAGCATCAAGAAGCTGCAACGTCGTGTAGGTTTTGCCAATATCGGTATTGGTAGCGGTTATGAAAATACGTTTAGACAAGGTCAGACTCTTTTAGCTATAATTATTGACATTTTAATACAGGTTTGATAATGAATCACTTTGAAGAGTATACAACACAGTTTGTTCAGCAAATAGGAAAAAAAGAGGGGGCTGTTAGCCCTGCAATTATCAATTCGGCATCGTTTGGATATGGTGACAGTGAAACAGGGGAAGGGATATTTGACGGTTCGGTCAAGAAACCGCTTTATTCCCGTATGGGAAATCCGACATCAGGGCAATTGGAACAGATCTTAGCCACTATGGATGGCGGTGTCGGTGCTGTTGCTGCCTCATCGGGAATGGGTGCTACGGCTATGGCAACCCTTAGTTTGCTTAAAAGCGGCGATGAGATCGTGAGTGTCGGAGGGTTGTTTGGGGGAACGTATTCGTATTTTTCAGAAACTTTGCCCCGTTTTGGGATTACAAGCCGTTTTTTTGATGTGGATGAGCTCGATGCTATTGAAAAAGCGATCACCGATAAAACAAAAATACTCTTTTTAGAGAGTGTGGGCAATCCCAATATGCGTCTCCCTGATATAAAAGCGATTGCTGATATTGCCAATAGTCATGGTATCGTGTTGATGGTCGATAATACATGTACTCCATTGAGTGTCAAGCCAATCGCATTAGGGGCGGATATCATCGTCTATTCAACGACCAAGATTATTACTGGAAATGCTTCGTCATTGGGTGGTGCCGTTGTCTTTCGTGCTATCAATGAGGGAGATGATAAATTTAAGGGCGAGCGTTATTCAGAAGTACACCCTTTTATCAAGAAGATGGGGGGCATGGCGCTCATCGGTAATGCTAAAAAGAGAGCATTACGTGATTTTGGGATGAGCGCTAATGGGTTTGGAAGCTATTTGACGATGTTGGGTCTTGAGACATTGCCGCTACGAATGGACAGAGTGGTCTCGAGTGTGGAGAAAATTGCCAAAGAACTTGATGCGAAGGGGTTTGTTGTCAATCACCCTGTGTTGGTGAATCATCCTCATCATGAGAGATATCTAAAGCAGTTTTCTCAAGGATGTGGGACATTGTTGACGATTGATATGGGAACTAAAGAGGCGGCGTTTTCGCTGTTGAACCATTCTAAACTCATCACAATTACGGCAAATATAGGGGATTCACGAACATTGGGTCTGCATATGGCTTCGACGATTTACCGCGATTTTGATGAACCGACGAAAGTATTTTTAGGGATTACGCCGGGATTGATACGTGTGTCTATCGGGCTTGAAAATCCGGATGACATTATTAATGATTTGGTTATGGCACGTAATGTATCTCTTTAAGCCAAACAACACACGATGCTTGCTAAAGTAATTTTTTAAAGTCAGGGATAGAATCGTGAGTACAAAAGTAAAACACGCTCTTGAAGATTCATTGGAACTACGAGAGCCGAAAAAATATCAGGTTTATTTGTTGAATGATGATTATACGTCGATGGATTTTGTGATTGATATTTTAATAGAAATTTTCCGTAAAACCTATAATGATGCCCATCAGATAATGTTGCAAGTGCATCAAAATGGACGCGGTTTGTGCGGAATTTATTCGTATGAGATTGCTGAAACTAAAATTCATCAAGTAAGCTCACTCGCACGAGAGAGCGGATTTCCGTTGAAAGCCGTAATGGAGGAAGCGTAATGATTAGTGCCCAGTTGAACTCAATTTTTCAAAAAGCGGTGGCATTGGCACGGCATCAGCGACATGAATATCTCACTATTGAGCATGTAATGCTTTCATTGGTGAATTCCCCTGAGGGTGAGATGATTATAAGAGCGTGCGGCGGCGATATTGAAACCATTAAAGAGTCCTTGGGGAACTATCTGCTGCATACCCTCGAGCCTCTGCCGGATGATGTGATACAGGAGCCTTTTGAGACCGTAGCGCTAGCTCGAATGATTGATGAGATGATGCGTCATGTTCGAAGCGCTCAAAAGCAGCACGCCGACGTGGGTGATTTTATCGCGGCGATTTATGAAGAAGATCACACGTATGCACGGTTGCTACTCGAAGAGTATGGAATCAGCCGCGTGGATCTGCTCGAAGCTATTTCTCATCAAGAGATTGAAACCCCTCAAGAGTCCCAAGTGACTGAAGGTGCGCTCGAAAAATATGCCATCAATTTAATCGTTCAGGCTAAAAAAGGGAAAATTGATCCGGTAATCGGTCGTGTTAACGAAATCGAACGTGCTATTCAGACGTTATGCCGACGCCGTAAGAACAATCCACTTCTCATCGGTGAACCGGGAGTGGGTAAAACGGCGATTGCTGAAGGGTTAGCCCTTCGGATTGTTGCAGGAGATGTGCCGAAATTACTTGAAAATGCAGAACTATTCGCTCTTGATTTGGGGGCGATGCTTGCGGGGACAAAATACCGCGGTGATTTTGAAAAACGGCTCAAGGCGGTGATCGATGAGGTTCAAGCTCATCCCAACGCGATTTTATTTATCGATGAGATCCATACGATTGTGGGCGCTGGCGCTGTTGGAGGGGGGAGTATGGATGCTTCCAATCAGCTCAAACCAGCCTTGGCTTCAGGCTCATTAAAATGTATGGGGGCAACGACGCATGCGGAGTATCGATCGGTTTTTGAAAAAGACAAAGCATTAAGCCGACGTTTCGCCCGTATTGAAGTGAACGAACCTTCTCAAGAAGAGAGTTTTTTGATCCTAAAAGGGCTTAGAGAACGGTATGAAAAACATCACGGGGTCAAATATACCGATAAAGCGTTACGAAGTGCCGTCGAGCTTTCGAAAAAGTTTATCACTGATCGATTCTTACCCGATGTTGCTATTGATTTGATTGATGAAGCGGGTGCCTCGTTTCATCTTCATCATCACAAGCGTACGACAGTTACCCCAAATGATATAGAGACCATAATTGCCAAAATGACAGGTGTCCCTGTTTCTAAAATGTCTGGTGATGATCGAAGCAAGCTTGCAGGATTGGAAGAGGAGTTAAAAACGCTTGTCATTGGGCAAAACAATGCGATCGCACAGGTGGTTCGATCGATTAAACGTTCGTATGCCGGGTTATCTCAGCCTAACAAACCTATTGCCTCCTTTTTGTTTTCAGGCCCCACGGGTGTTGGGAAAACAGAACTGGCTAAATCGCTCGCCTCCTCAATGGGGATCCATTTTGAGCGGTTTGATATGTCGGAATACATGGAAAAGCACAGCATCAGTCGTCTTATCGGAGCGCCTCCAGGTTATGTGGGATTCGAGCAGGGTGGATTACTCAGCGAGAGCATTCGAAAGCACCCTTATACGGTATTGCTGCTGGACGAAATCGAAAAAGCCCATCCTGATTTGGTGAATATTCTTCTTCAGGTGATGGATAATGCCACCTTGACTGACAACAATGGATATAAAGCCAATTTCAGTAATGTTGTACTCATTATGACCTCCAACATCGGTGCGAGTGAACGTACGGTGATGGGATTCAATGCTGACAGTTCTATTTCTCGTCACGAAGCGTTAAAATCATTTTTCACCCCTGAGTTCCGAAATCGTCTGGATGCGGTTGTTGAGTTTGGTCCATTAAGCAAGACGGTCGTCGAGAGTATTGTGGATAAATTTATTAATGAGTTGAATGCCCAGTTAAAACCGAAAAAAGTATCCATTTCGTTGAGTGAAAAAGCGAAAGGGTATTTGGCTTCGATGGGGTATGACAAGGAAATGGGCGCACGGCCTCTTGGCAGAGTGATACAAGAAAAAATAAAAGATCCATTGGTCGATGAGGTCTTGTTTGGACGCTTGGCAAACGGCGGAAAAGTGACGATTGATTATACGGACACACTAATTTTTGATTATCAGTGATTTATGATCCCAAAGCTTACCTATCATCTCTCTTTTCCAGATCCCTGTGCTGCAACGCCTGAGGGGATAGTGGCCTACGGGGGCGACTTATCCCCATCACGCCTTATGATGGCGTATCGAAACGGAATTTTCCCATGGTTTAGCGAAGGAGATCCGATTTTATGGTGGTCTCCCAATCCGCGCCTCATTTTGGAGTTAGACGACTTTAAACTTCATAAATCATTGCGTAAAAAAATACCTCTGTTTGAGATTCGTTTTGATACGGCTTTTTCGCAGGTTATACGAGAGTGTTCCAAAATCCCTAGACGAGGGCAGTGGGGGAGCTGGATCGTTGCTGAAATGATCGAAGCGTATGAAGTGTTGTATGGTATGGGACATGCACACAGTGTGGAAGCGTATCAAGACGGAGTATTGGTAGGCGGATTATACGGCGTGAGTGTCGGTAGCGTCTTTTGCGGGGAATCGATGTTTGCCAAAATTTCCGATGCGTCGAAAGTCGCCTTTGCTGTTTTGATTGAACATCTCAGAGAATGGGGATACGATTTTATCGATTGTCAGGTTCCCACTCAGCATTTAAAAAGCTTGGGGGCCAAGGAAGTGGAAAGAGAGATCTTTTTAGAACGATTGACGGCGAATGTCGATAAAACTATATCTCCAAAAAGTTGGAATAGACGGTGATGGCCAGCATCCAATGGAAGAGTTTAAGGACCATTTTCTAGTATAACATTTGTTTATTTGTCAGCCCCTTTTAACATTGAATCGGCAATAATACCGTACTTTTAGGTAGAAAGGGTGACGTGAAACATATTGCTTCTACTGTGTCATTATTCCTTCTCGTTCACTCTCTAAATGCTTCTGATACGCCTATGATTACCTCGTTACATGATGATATGGCACAAATGGAGCTTTTGGCGACTCAAACCAATCAAAATATTGACTATCAACCCTTCATCCTCTCTGTTTTGCATGGAGATAATCTTTCCACTTTGGGCATTAAAACATTGGGCGAAGCACTCCTTCTCGTTCCAGGTGTCGATATTGCGACCAATACGATGAATAACCGCACGCCGATTTTTCGCGGCTCCAATCCCACTGCTTATGGTCAATCAACACTCGTCATCGACGGATTTGTGGTCAACGATGATCTCTTTAGCAACTACAACTCGTATTTGGATTTACCGATCGAGCTTATTGATCGGATCGAAGTCGTCCGCGGCTCCGGGAGTTTTATCGAAGGGGTTAACGGATATGCCGGAACGATCAATGTTTTCACGCACGCTCAATCCGATCCGCTCAATACACAAAATGGGGCACTTTTTGCCTGGGGCGGAAGCGATGCAGCGGCG
>JBBQNL010000086.1:0-5560 GCA_038329855.1 Campylobacterales bacterium | reverse complement strand
CGTCCGACATGGATAATGACGTGGTGATTCAAGGCTGAGGCGACGCGAAGCTGGGGGAGGTGATCGCAGTAAACGGCAGTAACTCCTTGGCGTGACAAAGCGGTGCTCAAAGCCAGGGTGATGGCATCATCCGCAAAAAAGACGGGATAAAAGGGTTGGGTCAAACCCTGTTCGGCTCGAAATTTCAGTTTGGGCTTGAGCCGAACGGAGGGCTTTTCAATCATCATCAAAGCATCAAGTTCCCCTTGGGTAATCAAGAAGGAATCGGAAAGATCGGCGGGATTGCAGATCAGGATACCGTTATTGGGAGATTCTTGGGATGCTAGGAGAGAGAAGTGTCGGATGCCGTTGTAGGTGGGAAGGATAACCTCTTGGTTCTTGATGAGACGTTGGGCCAACATCGTAAACAGCAAATCGGGCGTAAAGGCTTCGATATGAGTGAAGGCGCACAAATGCTCAAGAGTGAGGGTTGTCTCACTAAAGCCGCAAACACTGCACGGTTCGAATGGATCAAGGGTCAGGATGATTTTTTGCTGACACTCAGGGCAGCAGGGGACACTATAGGGATTGTTGGTGTCAATCAAGGGTTGAGGGTTATGGAAAACTTCCCCCTCTTGAACACTGTAGTCATGCAAAAACAGCGATTGAGGTGTTAGGGTTGACACGAGTTGCGCCAGATCTTCCAGCTCGCTTTGCTCACCTGTTGCCTCGAGAATATAGCTGTTTTTATCCTGTACGAGAGTCACATCAATCGATGCTCTCTCACGGATTCGTTTGAGAAGACGGACAAAGAGTCCGTTGTCATGGAGATAGTGAAATTTAAACGCTATATGCATGGGCAGACCTAAAGGAGTCAGAAAGGATAGAGGCAATTGTCAGATCATCCCGTTGTATAGCCTCGATCCCTAGTGTTTGCAGATACTCCAACAGGGTTTTTTCCATGAGAGGGACGGCGTCGGAAACTCCTTGAGAGAGAGAAAACTGTGTCAACTCGATTACAGTCGGAACGATCCCCATAATCATCGTGGGCGGTCGATCTCCTGCTAAATCCATCATGTAGAGTGTTTGAAGCATTTCGACTTCATGGGCACTTCCTTGCCAATCAACGTTGCTGGGGACTGCTTCGAAATCAAAAAAATAGAGTTCGCCCGCTTTGACACCGGGGGCATTGATCGTATCGACAATGATGACCTGATCGTACTCAACCATAATGGGGATGAGTCGTTGGGCAAGAGTCCCTCCATCGACAATATCAAGAGTATTCTTCCCTTTAAAACGGTACTTTTGACCGATGTAGTTGATGAAATGCACACCGATCCCCTCATCGCCAAAGAGAAGATTTCCGATTCCCAGAAGTAAAATCTTCATTTTTCCTCATTCTTTTTTTTGAGGTGATAATCATACCCGGTAAACATAATATCCACACCGCTGTGTTTAAATCGGATCGCTGACCAGATCACCATATAGATATGGATGGGGACAAAAATCAAAAATCCCCACATCGTAATATGATGGACTAAACGGACATTGGCCAATCCGCCCATCCATGATTCCGCTAATCGCATGGAGTCGTACAAAAATCCGCCAACACCTTGATGATAAACATGGACATAGAGGATAAGCCCCGTGATCGATGCCAAAACGACAAATAGCATGATCATCGTGTACGATAAAAACTGCAACGGTCCATACATCCCTTTTTTAAGCAGTTCGCCAATAAAGAAATAGGATTTAAGTTGAATGATCCACGATTTGAGACTGAATTCATCTTTTAGTGAGCGTAATTCGCTGGTACTGTCCGGTCCAAAAAAGAAGAGATAAATACGTAATAATCCAGCGGAAATGAGAATAAATCCTAAGATGATGTGCCAAGAGACCCATTGGGCGTAAATGAGCTCATCGCTTGATCCTCCTGATGAGAGAAAAGGACGGGCGATGTAAAATCCGGTTGCGGCCAGTCCGGTAATGACAATAGCCCGTATCCAGTGCAAGACGCGGTTGATACTGCTATAGACAAATGAAATATGTTCAACGCCGCTTGATTGGGTTTTGTCCATGATATGCTCCTGTTTTACAGCGGTTTGATCTTGAACTCACTGAGCTCTTTGCCTTTGATATCCATAACATGGACAGAACATGCCATACAAGGATCAAAGGAGTGAATGACTCTAAGCACTTCCAACGGTCGGGTCGGATCTTCGAGCTTCAGTCCCACAAGAGATGCCTCGTACGGTCCGATTTGGCCATTGGCATCCATGGGGCCTGCATTCCATGTGGTGGGAACGACGGCTTGATAATTTTCTATCACACCGTTTTTTATCCGCACCCAGTGGCTCAAAGTACCGCGCGGTACCTCGCCGATGAAACGCCCTTTGTACTCTTTGTCCGGATCGATTTCAAATTTTGTATAGGTGGTGTCATCGGTTTTGATATTTTCCACCAAGGCATTAAACGTGATGATGGCATTGTCTGAAATCAATTTCGTCTGCAACATCCGTGCCGCAGTACGACCCAGTGTCGTGAAAAGGGCGGCAACCGGTAAGCCGGTACGTTTTAAAAAGTCATTTACTTCGGTTTGTACTTTTTTATTGCCGCGAGCATAATTGACCAGCAGACACGCTAATGGACCTACTTCCATAGGGGTTTTATCGTAACGGGGCGCTTTTACCCACGTGTATTTCTCTGTTGGATTTATCACTTTGGCTTTACCATTGACAGTGTCTCCATCGATGAATCCGGTATAGTTTTGCTCGGTTTCCCCATCATACGGCTGTAACGGTTTGTCCCCTTTGTACCATGCATGGGTGACGTCTTCTTCGATTTTCATTTCATCGATGTCATATACTTTGGTAATGTCACCGTTTTTGATAATGCCGCTTTGAAAAAGATTTTCGGTATGGTTGAGTAAAAAAGCATCGGCTGCCAAAAAGTTTTTGACTCCTACCCCACCCAATACGCTCGATTCCGTTCCGTAAGCCTCTGCAGCCATCACGATATCCGCATAATAGGCACGGTTTATGAAATCTTTGACAATCTCATATTTGCTTTTCCATTCTGCCAATCGGGACGGATTTAAAATATCGCGTACACACGTTACACCGCCGACAACTAAACTTTGCGGATGGGGCTGTTTGGCCCCGAATATGGCAAACATCTGTGCCGCGACACGCTGTACTTCCAACGCTTTTAGATAATGAGAGAGAGCGATGAGGTTTTGTTCGGGAGAAAACTTATAGGTTTTATTTCCCCAGTAGGCATTGGCAAACGGTCCCATCTGCCCTTTGGCAGCAAATCCCTTCACCCGTTCTTGTACCGCAGTCAGCTCATCAGTTCCTGTTGCAATGGGCACTGAGGTATATTTGAATGCCAGTTCAGACGCTTTTTTGGGATCGGCACCCAGCGCTGAGACGATATCGACCCAGTCCAAACCGTGCAGATGGTAAAAATGGACGACATGGTCGTGCATGTAGAGAGATTCATTCAGAAGTGATCGAACCAATTTGGCATTGTACGGAGGTTCCACTCCCAATGCGTCTTCTACCGCCTCAACACCTGCTTTATAGTGTGAATAAGTACAGACACCGCAAATGCGCTGAGCCATCAAACCGGCATCTCTGGGATCACGTCCTTTGAGAATCAGTTCAATACCGCGCCACAGGGTTGAAGACGAATAGGCTTTTTGGATGACATTGTTCTCATCCACTTCTACTTCAATGCGAAGATGCCCTTCTATGCGTGTGATGGGATCAATTACGACTCTTTGATTTGCCATGGCCTAGTTCTCCTTTTCCTCTATTTCATCTTTGTTATTCATGAACAAACTGGCGATGGCATGAGCCCCGATACCCACGACGGTTGCCGTCAAGAGGGTTGTCCCTATTTTATCCACCGTAGAGTTAACCCCCATCACGAGATGCGATTGCAAGGGTTGCTCAAGCGGTCCCATCGTATCCCAAAAGTTTGGCTCACTGCACCCCATACACCCATGTCCGGCACCAATGGGCCAATGGGTATGTTGATTGAACCGCTCTGTTGAACAGTTGTTAAAGGTATATGGCCCTTTACACCCTTGCTTGTATAAACACCATCCGTCTTTGGCCCCGTCATCGCCGAAGCTCTCGACAAACTCGCCCGCATCAAAATGGCCGCGGCGTTCACACAGGTCATGGATACGGTTGCCATACGCCCATTTGGGACGGCTATAAAGATCCAGGGCAGGTAATGTTCCAAAGAGTAAAAAGTGCATCAAGGTTCCGACAATGTTTTCAGCACTGGGGGGACAACCTGGGACGTTGATGACCGGTTGGGAGATGACTTTATCAACCCCTTTGGCTCCGGTTGGATTGGGAGCGGCAGCTTGAATCCCGCCAAAGCTGGCACACGTACCGATGGAGAAGATTGCTGCGGCATTGGAAGCAGCTTCTTGTACAAGGCTAAGCCCTGTTTTGGCTTGGGCTCCCAGGGTCAAAAATTGACCGTTCATCGCTGTAGGAACTCCACCTTCGATCAACAGGATATAGCGTCCTGCATATTTTTTCATCGCATTATCAAGATTGGCTTCAGCTTGCCATCCTGCTGCTGCCATGAGTGTTTCGTGATATTCGAGTGAAATGTAATCAAAAATAAGAGAGTCAATTGTAGGAGCATCGGAACGAATCAGCGATTCGCTGCATCCGGTGCATTCGGCCATGTGAAGCCATATAAGAGGAAGACGGTCAGCTAACTTGGCAGCTTCGGCAAACAGCGGTGTAAACTGTGAAGGCAAGGCGAGCATGGCTGTAATGCTTGCGGCCCATTTCATAAAATCACGCCGCTGGATCCCCCGTTTTTTAAGCATCTGTTCAACAGATTCTTCTTTTGTCGAGGGCAAAGACGATAAAATACTAATACGTTCTTTGGCTTTTGAATAGAGTGCATCAAAACCGTTCATAATGAACCTCCTATAAATATCGGATAATAATACTATATCATATTTATATGAGAAAAAAATTATTATATTATGAAGCAATAAATATTTCTAGGAATTTAGTTTATTTAAGTTATTCTACCTTTCAATCCGAAAATCATAAGGAAATGTACGTTGTCCAATCGCAAAAGTATCGTCATTGTAGTCAAAGGAATAGTACAGGGGGTGGGGTTTCGTCCTTTCGTCTATGCCCTTGCAGAGCGCTGCCATCTCAATGGAAATGTTTCCAATACCGGCGAGGGTGTCGTGATTCATTTGGAAGGTTTTGCGGATACGATTGAGCAATTTACTACCATACTACGTAATAATCCTCCAATGCTGGCGCGAATCGACTCCATTGATATTTGCGAGGATGAGAACAGAAATTTTATCGGGTTTGAAATTTTAGACAGCACTCATCGTGATAAAACAACGTCAATTTCTCCCGATATTGCTGTGTGTGAAGAGTGTTTAGCGGAAATGAATCATCCGCATGACAGGCGTTTCGGATATTACCTCATCAACTGTACCCAATGCGGTCCCCGCTACAGCATCATCGAAACGCTCCCTTACGATCGATCTTCTACTTCCATGAAAATTTTTAAGATGTGCCCT
>JBBQNL010000085.1:0-5618 GCA_038329855.1 Campylobacterales bacterium | reverse complement strand
AACCGTACACATACTCCAGTAGAAGGGTTCACGATTGAAGCCCTTAGAACCAAAACACTCGAAACCCTTCTTGAGATTGCAACCTCTCTCAATGTAGAAGATCCCAATGAGCTTAAACGCCAAGATTTGATTTTTGAAATCTTAAAAACCCAAGTACAGCAAGGGGGATTCATCCTCTTTACAGGTATTTTGGAGATCATGCAAGACGGTTACGGCTTTTTGCGCGCGGTCGATCAAGGGTTTAGCGATTCAATGCACGATGCCTATGTTTCCAGTACCCAAATCCGCCGTTTTGCTCTTCGTAACGGAGACATCGTTACGGGACAAGTACGCGCGCCTAAAGACCAAGAACGCTATTACGCTCTTCTAAAAGTCGAAGCAATCAACTACCTTCCTCCCGAAGAGTCCAAAAAACGTCCGTTATTTGAAAACTTAACCCCTTTGTATGCCCTAGAGCAACTGAAGCTTGAGTACCAGCCAACCCATTTAACGGGACGAATGATGGATTTGTTTTGTCCTATCGGTAAAGGGCAGCGCGGTCTCGTTGTCGCCCCTCCTCGTTCAGGTAAAACAGAACTGCTAAAAGAAATCGCCCACGGTATCACTACCAACCATCCCGAAGCAGAGCTCATGGTTCTCCTCGTCGATGAACGTCCTGAAGAAGTCACCGATATGGAGCGCTCCGTTAAAGGGGAAGTCTACAGTTCAACGTTTGATGAACCGGCTAAAAATCATGTCAAAGTGGCTGAAATGGTTATCGAACGTGCAAAACGCCGTGTAGAGCTTGGCAAAGATGTTGTCATCCTCCTCGACTCGATCACCCGCCTTGCCCGTGCTTATAATACTGTCACTCCAAGCTCAGGAAAAGTTCTCTCAGGGGGAGTCGATGCCAACGCGTTGCACAAACCAAAACGTTTCTTTGGTGCAGCCCGTAATATCGAAAACGGCGGAAGTCTCACCATTATCGCCACAGCCCTTGTTGAAACGGGAAGCAAAATGGACGAAGTCATTTTTGAAGAGTTCAAAGGGACAGGAAACTCCGAAGTCGTTCTCAGCCGTAAAATTTCCGAGCGCCGCATCTATCCGGCTATCGATATTCTCAAATCTGGAACCCGTAAAGAAGAGCTTCTTTTAGGTGCCGAGGTCCTTCAAAAAGTATTCGTGCTGCGCTCTATGCTTCACAAACAAGAAGACGAAGTCGAAGCATTGCGTTTCCTCTACAGCACCATGCTCAAGAGTAAAAGCAACACCGAGTTTCTTGACAGCATGAACGAATCGAGCAAATAAATGCGTGTTGGTGTTTTCGATAGCGGAGTGGGGGGCTTAAGTGTCGTCAAATCGCTATTGGAACACCGCTTGTTTGAAGAGATCATCTATTTTGGAGATACCGCCCGCGTCCCGTATGGGGTAAAAGATCAAAATACCATCATCCGCTATTCTCTCGAAGCGCTCGAATTTTTCAAGAACTTTGAAATCGATCTGCTCATCACCGCTTGCAATACCGTCAGCGCCTACGCATTGGATGAGATGCGTCTTCACAGCGATCATGATGTGATCGGTGTCGTCGATCCCGGAGTCTTAGCCCTTAAAAATGCGATCCCCAATACCGATGCCAATATTCTCATCCTGGGGACCAAAGCAACGGTTAAATCCGGGGCGTATGAAAAAGGACTGCAAGAGCTTGGCTATCATAACTTTACCGCCATTGCTACCACGTTACTTGTCCCCATTGTCGAAGAGGGATTGTATGAGGGGGAAGTGCTTCAAAGCGTGCTGCACCATTATTTTGGGGAGATACACGAAGCCCCCGATGCCATAATCTTGGGATGCACCCATTTCCCTCTTATTGCCAATGCGATCGAGAACTACTTTGAAGGGAAAAGCACCCTCATCCATTCAGGGGAAGCGATCGTCGAGTACCTCGAAAGCCATTATGATTTTACCAAGCGTTTTGAACATACCCAGCTGAAATTTTTTGCCTCGGAAAATCCCGAAGGCTTACGTAAAACCGCCCGTCAGTGGCTAGGAGAAACAGTATGAGTTCACCATCCGAAGTATTAGCCCTCAAATACCGCCCCAAACGGTTCGAAGAACTCATCGGTCAAGAGAGCATCTCCCAAACCCTTAGCCTCGCATTGGATTCCAAACGTCTCTCTCATGCCTATCTTTTCTCAGGACTTCGAGGATCTGGAAAGACTTCTACGGCCCGTATTTTTGCCAAATCGCTGATGTGCGACAACGGTCCTACGTCCAGTCCTTGCGATGTATGTTCCCATTGTGTTATGGCAAACGAAGGGCGTCATATCGATATTATTGAAATGGATGCCGCATCGAGCCGCAAAATCGACGACATACGCGACCTCATCGAAAATACCAAATACCGTCCTGCCGCAGGGGCATTTAAAATCTTCATCATTGATGAAGTCCACATGCTCACCAAAGAAGCGCACAACGCTTTGTTAAAAACCCTCGAAGAACCTCCTGAGTACGTTAAATTTATTCTCGCAACCACCGATCCGCTCAAACTGCCTCCAACCATCTTGAGCCGTACTCAGCATTTTCGTTTTAAACGTATCAGTCACCCCAATATTGTCCATCATCTCAGTCACATTCTCCATCTCGAAAATATCGAATTCCAAAGCGAATCGCTGGACATACTAGCGCGCAGCGGCTCTGGAAGCTTACGTGATACTCTAACCCTCCTCGATCAAGCTATCATCTATTCCAAAGGGTTTGTGGATGTCAAAACGGTGGCCGAAATGCTCGGACTTCTCGATCCACAGACCATTACACACTTGTTTGATGCCATCTTTGCAAAAGACAGAAATACGCTCATAGGTATGCTCAAAGAACTCGAAGCGTACGAAGCCGAAATGGTGGTCGATGAGCTGATCGCCTATCTCAAAGAAAAACTCTATGAAGGCAACCATCGATTTAGCCCTCTGATCATCGAGCGATTTTTTCGAATCCTCAGCGACGCCAAATCGCTCTTTGCGATCAATGCCGATGGAGGGTTTGTTATCGGGCTCATCCTCTTTAAAATGATTGAAGCCTTAAAAATCAAAGAGATCGATGAGATGATCGAATCGCTCGAATCCCGTACACCTCTCACCGCCACTCCAAGTGCGGTTCCCACAGCTCCTACGCCTCAACCGGAAATAAAAATTTCCCAACCTTCCCCGTCACAGTCCCCCTTTGATCTCCTATGCGCCAAAATCCGTGACCGTGATAGCACCCTCTCTCGTTGTTTTGAGGGGAGTATCTCCTATATTTCGTATGAAGACGGGATATTGACATGGGAAAGCTGTGCCGAAGGGGAGAATAAAGAGCTCCTAAAACACAGCTATTCGATCATTCGGCAGTTTGTTCGAGAGATATACGGAATCGACACCGTCATCAAATCGCAAGGATGCACCAAACAAGAACATGTGACACCCATAACAGAAGAGCCAATATCCCAACCAGAAAGCATCGTTGAACCTTCCTCTATGGTTGAAGATGCAGAAATCGGTGTCGGAAGTTGTGTCAGTGATTGCGATGAAGTGAGTGCCAAAGAATTTGACGGCTCAGACGTCCTCAAAGAACCCATGATTGCCAAAGCGGCTGAACTGTTTGAGGCGACAAAGATTACCGTGCAGTCAAAGGTTTAGCCTCTTCTTTTGAGAGCAGGCTCTCCTTAATCAAATAAATTACTCCCGATAGTCCTCTCAATGTCCGTTTCCTCTCTAGGTATCACGGGATAAGCCCGGATGAAGTGATTGATCGCCGACGCCGCGGAGAGCACTATCGAAACATTGACAATGACTACCGTGGGAGAAAATCCGAACACATGGAGCGTAACGAACATCAGAGACAATATGAAAGACAAAACGACCGAGAGCGGGATGATCGAGATAACCGTGGGCATGATGACCGAGATCATGGAAAGGGGAATAATGACCGCTAAACGTGGTCATTATCATCGAAGTAATTTTTACTTTTTCTTCTTCCATACTGACATCTGTGAGATCGTGTGCTGAAATTTGCGCTCGGTTTCACGAATGACAAACGGGACATCTTCTGTCGCAATAAGCACAAAATTTTCCTCTAATATTTTTTGTAACCCATCTAACGTTGATACTTCTTTTCCATGTTCATCCACATATCCGCCCAGCCAAAACTGTTTTTGCGTATACTCTTCTCTCCATGTATACGGTGAAGTCAGCACCAAAATCCCATCATCATTCATCCGCTCATGGATGGTGGCTAAAAACAATTTCGGTTGGTACAATCGGTCGATAAGATTGGTGGCCATGACCAAATCATACCCGCCAAAGCGTTCATCTAAAGCGCACGCATCCCCTTGAAAAAAGGCGGCTTTGACACACGCATCCCGAAAACGGTACATGGTCATATCGACAAGTACTTGATGTTTCAGTTCCCCTTCCCCATTTTGAGCGTAGTTGATACGACCATTTTTTTGCAGTTCTAGCGCCGCATCAATAAACGCTTGCGAATAATCAACGCCATCGACATGATCGAATGCTAATGCCAGCTCAAACGATGCACGCCCGGTTGCACAACCCAAATCCAAGGCTCTACGTTGCTGCGTGCCTTTTGAATACCCGATCGCTTTTACAGCGCACGCCTGAGCAAAATTCATCACACCAAAGTATTCATCTCCGTATTGAAAATCGCAATATTGCGATACCAACTCATCGGTTTCATAAATATTTTCTGTTTTCATCTTCATCCCTTAGTCGTTAATAATGGAAGGGTATTAAGCAAGTTCTCACAATAATCCCACTGCTCCAGCGTCTCTTTCCACTCTTTTGGAATAGCATTCACTCCTGTATAAGCACCCAAAACCATTCCGATGGCAATGGCGCGTGAGGCATTATCACCCCCCACCATAGCATTGGCTTGCAACGCTTTTTTGAGCCCATCTTCTTGGTCGGCATATTTGAGGATAAAATAAACCGCTCCCGGAAGGGTCCCCTCGGTAGGGCTTGCTTTTCCTACTTTTATCGGTTCTGAGCGTCCGATATCCCACAGTCGTGCCATGCTCGTCAGAGCCAAATCATCGACAAAAGGCTCTTTTGAAAGGGACGAATTCTCATCGGTCGCTTCTTTGAATTTTGCAATCGACTGCGCCACCTTAATCTCAAAAAATCCCCCCATTTGGATGGCAACGGCTTCGA
This sequence comes from Campylobacterales bacterium, assembly GCA_038329855.1. Classification (GTDB taxonomy): domain Bacteria; phylum Campylobacterota; class Campylobacteria; order Campylobacterales; family Sulfurimonadaceae; genus Sulfuricurvum. The sequence goes on along the minus strand of JBBQNL010000085.1, from coordinate 438 downwards.
TCGCATCACTTGGATGGCTACCGTTGATCACTCGATGGGTCACACGGGCAAAAAATTCCCCGCCGCCCAGCGCTTCGCTGTTTCGATGGGTAAACATACATGCTCGTGAAATAGCAGCCAATTCCTCTTCATCCTCGTAATACGCATGCGCAGCAACATGACGAATCGCCATGGCATTAGATATACCTCCCAAACGCTCGATAGGAACACCTTGCTTGACTTGTCCGTACGTCTCTTTGGTCATCGTACAAATCCAAGAACCCCAGCCATTTTCCAATCGATTCATCCAATGGGGAATCATAGAGGCAACATTAAAATCTCGTTTAGGCTCGGCCGTACAGCTCAAATGCTCCAATACAACAATATTATAATCCCCATAATCCGTTGTACCACCTGCGCTTTTGCCCGGGTGATAATTACGCTGTCCCCATCCGATAC
>JBBQNL010000084.1:0-5731 GCA_038329855.1 Campylobacterales bacterium | reverse complement strand
CAGTCATGTATGTCTCCTTTATGCTTCTGAATAACTCAATCTCAAGCCATCCTCGCTCATCACAAACCCGTGAATCGCGATCTTACCCTCATGCACCAGTTTATGGTGCTTTGAACATAGCGGTATGAGATTGTAGCGGTGATTCATTCCAAAATGACCCAACGATCCCCCCTCGTCAGCATTGGCTTGGGGAATGATGTGATGCACTTCATCCACCGCTTCATCGCACAAGGCACATTTCGTCAAATACAGCTTGCTGTTATAACGGCTTTTTTTCTCTCGTTTGAGCTGTGCCACTTCACTTTTGGTATCCCCGATACGTCCTCGTATTTCATACGCTTTTTGAATAAATGTCTCATCCATGTGCAATGATTTGGCAAACTCTAATCCGTATAAGGTACTTCCACTTCCATTTTTGAGTTTACGGTCATAAACGAGTTTATCCGTACCCTCATCGTAGTAAACACCTAAATGCAGCAATACGATGTTTTGTGCTTTTTGTATTTCACTTAAACTCGAGAGCTGATGCAAATGGGTGGCAAAGATAAATAGACTACCAATCTCCCGTAATTTCAAGATCGCACTCGCCACAATCGCCAATGCCGATTCGGTCTCCGTACCGTGACTGATCTCATCTCCTAAGATCAGACTGTTAGGTGTAGCACGGTTGAAAATATTACGCAGTTCCAACATTTCTACCGCGAATGTCGAAAGCCCTTTGTAGAGGTTGTCCTTGGAAACGATACGGGTCAGCAGTTTATCCACAGGAGAAAACCGTAGCATCGCACAAGGGACAAAAAACCCTGCTTGTGCCATTACAATCGCGATTCCGATACTTTTCATCAGCGAGGACTTACCGCTAGAATTGATACCGTACAACAATACACCATTGACCTCTTTTACATTTTCAAGCGTGGTGTGTTCTGCATACGTATGATGTGTCCCATCCCCCAAAAAGAGATCATTGGGAATAAAAATACCATTTTCTTCCCGCGACTCGATCAAGGGATGACGTAATCCCACCGCTTCGATAAACGTCTTGGATTCATTGGCAACCAGAACAGGACGAACATAGCGATATTGTTTGGCCACCTTTGCAGCACTTAAACTGACATCAATAACCGCTAAAAAAGTAATCAAATGTTCAATCGCATGGGAAAAGCGTTTTTCAATGACTTCCATATGCTCACGATACCGTTCTTTGACCATCGCCAGCATTCGAGATTTTGCCCCTGCATTCTCCATGGAAAGATCATCAAGCAGTGTAGAAGTGAGCTTCACTGTCGTTTTGAGTTTACGTATCTGAAAATCACGGAAAAAATAGTGTGTTCCATCAATGGTGAAAAAGCTGTTATACAATGCTTCCTCAACATTGATATAGCGATTACGGGTCATCAGCAGATGATACCCCTCACTCTCCAACCATCCAACCTGCGCATACGGACCGCTCCCACCATCAAAATGTTTATCGATATGATCAATAACCAGCTGCAACTTCGATTCATTGGTCTCTTGCAGCTTCTCCAATGCATCAATAGCCGGATCAATTCCCTCATTAAACAGATTCTCATTTACCTGATCACGCCGATATTTCGCACATGAATCAATATTGAAGATTCGTTTGAGCTCCGTAGCACACAACTGGGCTTCTAACGCACTGTTTTTATCGTAGGCTATACCTAAATGCTTCGCATCCGCGAACAAACTCTCAGCGGCACTCAATGAAGCGTAGAAATAAGCAAGTTCGTAGGGATGAAGCTTCCCAAGCTTTAATCGGCGTAGAATTCGTTCCAAATCATAGACTTCTTTGAGTTTAGTTTCCAAAGGAGCTATATGATCTTCCATTTTTTCAATCAGATCATAGCGTTCATTAAGTAAGCCAATATCACAAATAGGGTTCAGTAAGCGTTCGCGTAACAACCGCTTTCCCATAGCCGTGGATGTTTTATCGATGAGCTTCAGGAGCGTCATCTCATCATTGTCTCTGGATATGATCCCCAGCTGCTCCGCCGCATTATTCCCCAGATACAAATAGCGGTTGGTTCCCAAAAAGGTAGGACGGTTCATCTTCTCAATAATGGCCGGATCATGATCGATGATGGTATGGATCAACAGTGCCAATGACTCCGAAGCATACGCGAAACGTTCCAGATCCAAATACTCAATCGGACTTAAGAGAGAGCGAATCTGATAGATACGCTCAAACAACTCATTTTGGTAATCAATACGCAGTCTTTTCTCATTACGGTTGCTACGATGATGACTTTTGAGTTCCAAATAGCGATTGACCTCTTCAACATCAATGTTACTGTCACAATAGGTCACAACCACTTCAGACGTGAGATAACTTTGCAATAGGGTAAAGACTTCATCCAGAGCATAGGTCTTGTCCTCACGCGTACCGTGAATCTCATTGATCAGCGTTTTACCTGTCCCTACATCGATGGCGGCATACCCTACCGAATAAACACCGTTATTTTGGTCGATCAAAAGAGAGGCGATGTAGTTCTCACTGGACTCAGCAATGTAGTCAAAATTGGTACCCGGAGAGATGATATTGGAAATATAGCGTTTTATATGAGGTGGTTCACCCTGCTGACGTACGAGAATAATGGTGTATTTTTTAGATTGTACCAAACGGCTAAGATAGCGTTCAATTGATACTGTTGGAACGCCTGCCAAAAGAGGATTTTGGACAGAGTTTTCGAGGATCGTCTTATTTTTTCGGGTGAGCTGAATGTTCAGAAACTCGGCAACCTCTTTGGCCTTTCCGATCTTCATCGTTTCATTATTGACCTCATACACCTCGAAAAACGAACCGATCTCTATAATGACCAGAGCATCAGGACCATATTTGACTTCACACGCACGCTGAAGTTCAAAATACGTTTCAGAGAGGAGCTTGTTTTTGTTTTGTAACAACGCCCCGATCTCTTCAATATTCATACCTACTCCACGCTCATAAAAGTAATAGATTATAACAAAGAGGGGCTAAAAGAAGACAGGGAAAAGCAATAATTACAAGGAAAAAGGATTCCTGCGCAAAAGACGCAAGAAAGGGAGAAAAAAAATTATAAACGCGCGTAAGAGACGCTGATACACGCTTCGAGAGAAGCAAGCTCTTTGAGTGTTACTTCGCTGACCGGAGAGTCTACGATAATAACAGCCAATGCCTGACCGCTCTTGTTTCGACCCAAACGGAAGTCGGCGATATTAACAGCGTGTGCTGCCAACGTCGTACCCACACGTCCGATAACACCTGGTACATCCGTATTTTTAAATAGGATCATGTTACCTTTTGGTTCAACATCCACACCAAAGCCATTGATGTCTACGATACGCTGTACATCATCGTTGAACATTGTTGCACTCAACTCAATAACGTCTTTATCAGTCGTCAATCGAACTGTCACCAAGTTTTTATACACAGGGCTTCCAGGAAGTTCTTCGGTTTCGATCTTGATACCGCGCTCAGCAGCGACAAAATCAGCATTAACGTAATTGATCGTTTCACCTGACATTTCAGCCAATGCCCCTACGGTAACAAAGGTAGCAATAGAGCTGACATATTCGGCGATGTCTCCACGCCCGCTAATTTTGATAGAGATAATCGGTGCTTTATTCATCTGAGATGCTAAAAATCCGATTTTCTGACTCATTTCCAAAAATGGCTTAACAAAAGAAGGAATCTTTGTTTCATCAATCGGAAGGTTTAACGCATGAGGATACGCAATTCCCTTTGCCGCTTCAATCGCCTGTTGTGCCGCTTCCATCCCAATGTTGTACTGAGATTCAAAAGTATTTGCACCCAAATGCGGAGAGACACAGATATTGTCCAAATCCAAAAGCTTATGATCCGTTGCCGGTTCTTTATTGAAAACATCAATCCCTGCAAAACGGATCTTACCTGATGTGAGCCCCTCATAAAGAGCCTCTTCATCGTATAATCCACCGCGTGCACAGTTAATGAGAACAACACCGTCTTTCATTTTAGCAATTTCTTCGGCACCGATCATTCCAATCGTTTCCTTGTTTTTAGGCGTATGGATTGTGATGATATCACAGTCTAAAATATCTTGAAAGTTCGTCGTATACTTAGCACCCAAATCCGTTGCTTTTGAAGAATGAATGTACGGGTCATAGGCGATAACCTCCATCTCAAATGCTTTAGAGCGAATACCGACACGGCTTCCGATATTACCAAAACCGATAACACCTAGCTTTTTGCCTTTGAGTTCATAACCATACCATTTTTCGCGCTTCCAGATACGCTGATTTTTCAAATGATCATGAGAATACGGAAACATACGCATACAAGACAGCATGTGCGTCATCGTCAATTCCACTGCAGCAATGGTATTGGCAGTAGGAACATTCATAACGATGATCCCCTCTTTTGAACATCCAGGAATATCTACATTGTCAACACCAACACCGGCACGGACAATTGCTTTTAGCTTTGAACGTGCCGCTTGAATAAACTTTTCATCAACATCAGTTGAACTACGGGTAATAGCAACATCTGCTGTTGCAATAACATCCAATAAAGCTGTTTTATCCATATCAGCCGCAAAGATCATCTCAATTTGATCATCAGAACGCAGTAGATTGAGACCCTCTTCATGAATATGATCACATACAACGATTTTAAATTTTTCCATGGGTTTAATCCTCTTTAAACGACGATAAGGTCGCCGAAATTTGATAAGTTTTTAGTTTTGCTACAAGGGCTGTGAGCTTGGCTTGATCGGTTGAATCTATCAACGCGGTCATCGCTTCCCCATCTTGATTTAAAAGATAAGGCAGATTACTGTTTTTAAGTTCTTGCTTAAGGCAAAAGAACTCATAAGAATCTTGTAAAGGAACTACAAGACGATAGCGCTGGGCTTTTGTGCGACCCTCATTATCATCTAATGCAATGGTCACTTCATTGACAGGGTAAAAATACTCTTTTTCACTCTTGACATTAAAACGCTTAATCCATCCAATAGAACTCTCATTCGAAACTATCGATTTTAAGGTTTCATCCAAAGCTTTATCCCGCCCTATTTCAGGGGCTGAAGGATTAATTTCAATCATTAATACGACGATAAATACAGCTACAGCTATGGCTATAATCGGAAAAAGCCAATAAGCGAATCGTCGCATCAAAAATTATTTAAATTTATCTTTAATCAAATCACCAAGACTATGCGCATCGTTATCGTTAATTTCATTGAGCATCTCTTGGTCTTTGATACGCTCTAACTTACGTACTGAAAGACGGATACGATCACGTTTTGCATCGATTACCATGATGACAGCGTCAATTACTTGACCGATTTGAAGTTCTTCTGGCTCCATTGGAGAAAGGTCTTCATTACGGATCAATGCATCAACACCGCCTTCTAATGAAACGAATACACCAAAGTCTTTAATGTCACGAATGGTTGCACTGACAACCTCGTTCATTCTATGATTAAGTGCAAATTTATCAATTGGGCTCTCTTCTAATGACTTACGATTTAATGAGATTTTTTCATCATCAACATTGATTTTTGCTACTTTGACTTCGATCTCATCACCGCTTTTTAATGTCTCTTTACATTTAGCATTTTTATCCCATGAAAGATCTTGATTATGAAGTAATCCTTCTACACCATTCACTCTGATAAAGGCACCAAAATCAGTTAGTGAAGTTACTGTACCTGTAAGCACATCACCTTCACGTGTTTTTTTCAAAAATTCTTCA
>JBBQNL010000083.1:0-5781 GCA_038329855.1 Campylobacterales bacterium | reverse complement strand
GAATCGCGGAGATGAAAACAGGGGAGGGGAAAACTCTCGTTGCAACTCTCGCGGTTACTCTCAATGCCATGAGCGGCAAAGGTGTCCATGTTGTTACGGTTAATGATTATCTTGCATCTCGTGACAGTTCGGAAATGTCGGCTCTTTATGCCTTTTTGGGATATGAAACGGGTGTTATTCTAGAAGGCGAATACAATCCGGCCAATAAGCGTCTTCAGTACTTGGCGGATATTACCTACGGTACGAATAATGAGTTTGGTTTTGATTATCTTCGAGACAATATGACCTATACGAAAGAGCATATGGTTCAGCGCGGTCATTCATTTGTTATCGTGGATGAGGTGGATTCGATTTTGATCGATGAAGCACGTACTCCTCTTATCATCTCAGGTCCTACGAATCGTACTTTAGAAAACTATACCCGTGCCGATGCGGTAGCCAAAGCTCTCGTTCGAGATGAACACTTTACGGTTGAAGAGAAAGACCGTCTGATTCTGATCACCGAAGAGGGGATAATCAAAGCGGAAGAACTTTTCGGAGTCGGCAATATCTACAGTGTCGAAAATGCATCCCTTTCCCATCACCTCGATCAAGCGCTCAAAGCCAATTATATTTTTGAAGTGGATGTGGATTATGTTTTGAGAGACAATCAAGTCGTTATCGTCGATGAGTTTACCGGACGCCTCTCAGAGGGACGACGCTACTCAGAAGGATTGCACCAAGCACTGGAAGCCAAAGAGGGTGTTATTATCAAAGAAGAGACGCAAACACTTGCCGATATTACCTTCCAAAACTATTTTCGTATGTATGACAAAATAGCGGGTATGACAGGAACAGCACAGACCGAAGCAACCGAGTTTTCACAGATTTATAGCCTCGATGTTGTCTCTATCCCTACCAATGTCCCGGTTATACGTAAAGATCTCAACGATCTGATTTACAAAACCGAAGCAGAAAAATTTGATGCGGTCATCACCAAAGTCAGAGAGCTCAGTGTGACAGGACAGCCGATTTTGATCGGAACGGCATCCATTGAAAAATCCGAAAAATTGCATCAGCTGATCAAAAATGAAAAAATACCGCATACGGTTTTGAATGCTAAAAATCATACCCAAGAGTCAGAAATTATTAAAAGTGCGGGTGAAAAAGGGGCGGTCACGATTGCTACGAATATGGCAGGGCGTGGTGTCGACATCAAAGTAAGCGATGAGATCAAAGCACTCGGCGGTTTGTATATTATCGGTACCGAGCGTCACGAAAACCGCCGTATCGACAATCAGCTGCGTGGTCGTTCAGGACGTCAGGGTGATCCGGGGATCAGCCAGTTTTACCTCTCACTCGAAGACAATCTTTTGCGTATTTTCGGCTCAGATAAAATCAAGTCGATCATGGAGCGTTTGGGCGTTGAGGATGGCGAATACATTGAATCCGCCATGGTCACACGTGCGGTTGAAAAAGCGCAGAAAAAAGTTGAAAACATGCACTTTGAAGGGCGTAAAAATATCGTTGAATATGATGATGTCGCCAATGATCAGCGTAAAATCGTCTACAAATTCCGTGCGGATTTACTCGATCCCGACTACGATATTTCAAGTAAAATTGATACGATTCGATACGAATACGTTCAAAAACTTTTGGCTGAATCTGCTATCTATGACGGAATGCCAAGTGAAGAGATGGATATTGATCAACTCAAAAAGCGTATTTTAGAAGAGGTTAATATCGACGTTGATTTTGATACGATCGATGAAATCACTTATGAGCATTTAGTGAATCACGTCAATGGAGAGCTAAAAAAAGATTATGATGAAAAAATGTCTCCTATTGATGACGCGACACGTTCGGCCATCGAGAGAGAGATTTATCTTAAAACTCTTGATACCGCGTGGCGCGAGCATCTTTATCAGATGGACAGTATGAAGACAGGTATTAGACTTCGTGCCTACAATCAAAAGGATCCATTGGTCGAGTATAAAAAAGAGAGCTACAATCTCTTTACCGAGCTTGTGGGTACGATCAAATTTGACGCAGCAAAAACACTTCATGTAATACGGTTTCGTGTAGAAAATGCGGCAGAAGAGGCAGAAGCTCTGGCACATCAGATGGAGCTTCAAAAACGTCAAGAAGAGCTTCAGATGTCTCTAAGCGGTGCCCCTTCTGAACTTGAAACAGCGAAGATTTCACGCAATGACGATTGTCCTTGTGGTAGCGGATTAAAGTACAAAAATTGTTGTGGAAAGTCAGGACCTAAAAAAGGAGTTTTCGCCTCTTGAGTATCGTCAGCTATCTGACCAAACGTTTTTTACGATTTGACAAAGAGCAGCCTTTTATTTTCCTTTCGGCACTCCTTGCTTTTTCGGGGATTGCCCTTGGGGTAATGGTTCTTATCATCGCCATGGCATTGATGAACGGTTTTGACAATGAGTTCAAGAAAAAACTCACTGTTATGAACTATCCCCTCACTATTCAACCCAAATTTTTCGGTTCCGTTGATACGGCCTTGTTGAACCAACTCGAAAAAAAATTCCCCGAACTCTCCTTTAGCCCCTATCTAAACGCATCTATTCTATGCCGTTATGACACGATGCTCGAAGGCGGTTACTTGTTTGGAGTTGATTTTAAGCGTGAGGCACGTGTTAATGATATCGTCGCAACAGGGCTTAAAAATCATGTGCCAAGCGGATTTGAAGTGATGACCGGAAAAGCGCTGCTTGAAGAGTATTCGATATCTAAGGGAAATAAGCTGACCTATATTTTCACACAGCTTGAGCCGGGAGGAATCTCGATGACCCCTAAAATGAAACGTTTTAGCGTCACGAGCACTTTTGACTCTGGATTAAGCGCATACGACAAAGGGTACTCCTATACCTCTATCGAATCGATGCAAAAAATCCTCGGCGTCCCTGTCGGACTGTATGATGGTATTCACGTCCACTCCCTGAATCCGGAAGCAGATATTATTAGGATTTCAGCTGTTTTGAATGATGGTGTATCGATAAGAGGATGGTGGGAAGATAACGGCAATTTTTTTGCAGCTTTGAAGATGGAGAAAATGTCTCTCTTTATCGTACTAATGCTCATTATCCTTATTGCCGCTATTAATATCATCTCATCTCTCTTGATGACCGTTATGAACCGTCGCAGCGAAATTGCTCTGCTTATATCTCTTGGAGCATCCAAACAAGAAGTGAAGAGAGTATTTTTGATCTTGGGTATGATAATTGGATCATTTGGGATTATTACAGGCTCATTGCTTGGATTTATAGGAATATGGATATTGGGGACGTTTGATATTATCTCGTTACCGGCGGATGTATATCCAACATCGACCCTTCCGTTGGACTTGACGGCAATTGATTTCTTTTCTATCATCATCGGTGCGTTTGTCATCGTACTTTTATCCGCATGGTATCCTGCAAAAAAAGCGGCGGATGTCGACGTGTTAACGGTTTTGCGAAACGAGTAATCTACTTTTTTTTCTCATCTTGCATCATCCACAAAAAAGGATAGGTAACGGTTCGTTTTAGAATATTAAACGGAGCGGTGACGATCTCTTTTGCAATGGCGGTTTCGATGATGGGCTCATTGATCTTCCCTTTTAGATTCACGGTTGTGCTGATCGAGCCATCTTCACCCAATAAAATATACCCTACCATAGGGACTTTGCCCAGAAGTGATCCCAAATCCGTTTTGAGGGTGAGTGTACCGGTTAGAGTCTCATCGATCATGTTGACACTGCCTGTGCCACCTATTTTTAATTCAGGCGAATTTAGAGTATAGTTATCAACAAAAAATTGGCGATTTTGATAGCTGAAATGAGCATAGGTATCGTTGACCAATAGCCCTTTGGTGTTATAGTTGGGAAGAGAAAAAGTCGTCAACGAGGGGATGGTATTGACAAAGGATAAAATATTATTCAAGACAATGTACTCTTTGAGAATAGTATTTTCAATGCGCACAATCCCCTCAAATACGTCAGGCTTTCCTTGCAGTTTAAACGATAAACTTCCTCCCTTAAAATCACTGAATGCAAATAAGTTTTTCATGAATCGGTCATTAAAATTGGAACCTTCGAGATAAAAATATCCCCCTTTCATCACCATATCTGCCCAGCCTTGTGCGTGCATTAATCGTCCGTCAAGTTCACCGTTAGAGAAAGTGGCATTGATATTATCGGCGTTCAATTTTCGATTACCCATAAATAAAGAAATATTGCTCCCGTGAAGCTTTATAGCCGGTGAGTCATCCGACGTTGAAGAATCTTCCTCTTGCTTTTGATTTGCAGAAATCCATCGAAGTAATTCGTGGACATTGATACCCATATTGTTGGCTCGTACTGTGATAGTGTCATTACGAGTGATATTGAGCCGGTCATTGACACGAATAAAGGTCACTGCTTTGCTATGTGAGCCGCTAAAGCGATAGGTGGAGAGAGATTTTCCATTAACCATCATCAGATGATAAGGATACTCCAAAGTACCGCTAAAACTGATACCGCCATCCAATGGTGCATAAATCAGAGTTATGTTCCCATGATTAATCTGATAGTGCGAGAGCAGCGGGGAATTGCGAGTGAGCAATGATAGGTCCTGAATCTCCATTTTCCATCGATGGTCGTAAGGGCTTAGAACCAAGCCAAGAGAGGTCGAATAAAACAGTGGTGTGGTTTTGGAAAGATCCATAGAGAAAATTTGGGATCGATTCATATCAACATAGGCAGAAATTTTTGGATTGATCGCCTCCATATCGGTGAGAGTCAGTGTTCCGTTATAGGTATCCCATAGATACTCGCCTGTGAGTGCTGCGTTGAGCTGATTCTCAATTTTTACATTTATATTATTAAATATTAATGATTTTTTATTGCTGCTAAGAACTAATGGAGGAAGGATAAAAGGCTGATCGTGAAAACTCCAAAACGAATTTTTAGCAGTAGTGAAGAGAATGGAATCATCTTTGGGCGTAACATGAATCTCGAGAGGAGTTTTGCGCAACAAAAGGTTGTGGGTATTAAGTTGATCCAGCTTGAGGTCAACAAACCAATTTTTGGATGATAATTCGCCTTCAATCGACCCCAATGCTTTTTGATCGATTCTAAATCCAAGAGCAGGGATCACAATACGATGTTCTTGAAAATCCAAAGGGAGCGTAATGCTGTTCAGATGAAGTACCTCGCCGAAAAAATTCCATGAACTCTTCGGGAGTGTGATAGTATCTTGTTTGGGATCAATGTGATAAATGGTATGAGGGAGAGTAGTGGTAATGAGTGAAATATCGGCTGATTTTTCGGTTGGTGCACAAAAATAGGGGAAGATATGGACATCACCGACCTCTTTGTCGGCATCAAAATACCCTTTGACTTTGGCACGAAGACGATTTTGATACGATGCATCAAATCCTTCAAATTTCACCTTTGACCCTTGCAAAGAGACTTTTCCGCCTGAAGATTGAAAGATAAAATCATCCAGTTGAAGTTCTGAATCATTCGGGATAAATTCTCCCTTTGCGGTGGTCTCAAAGTCATGTAAATTAACGGTTAAGTCAAGATTGACACGTGTTAAACCCTTGTTTTGCCGTATAGGGACATTGATCTGGTAGTGTTTTAACAGATTAAGGATGTCATCGTTTAGCATAGCATTCGAGGTCAAAATATGAGCATTCAGCATAGAATGAGGGGTTGTAAAATCAATATTCAGGTGACTTTTTTCAGTAGGGAGTGTGTAAAAACTTCCCTCAGATGGTATGATAATTAATTTTCATTTTTAGAAATAAACAACTAATTTT
>JBBQNL010000082.1:0-5814 GCA_038329855.1 Campylobacterales bacterium | reverse complement strand
GAGTTAGGGTACCGCGTTGTCCTTATAAACTCCAATCCAGCCACCATTATGACCGATCCCGAATTTGCCGATCGAACCTATATCGAACCTATCAAACCTGAAATTATTGCGCAAATTATTAAAGATGAAAAAGTAGATGCCATTTTGCCCACTATGGGAGGCCAAACAGCCCTTAATGCAGCCATGCTTATGCACGAGCAAGGACTACTAGAGGGAATAGAGTTTCTAGGAGCCAACCCAAGTGCCATCAAAAAAGGGGAAGACCGCCAAGCCTTTAAAGAATGTATGGTAAAAATCGGGATGGACTTGCCGATCTCACGTTATGCCTACAACATGGACGAAGCGATGAATGCCGCCAATGAAATCGGCTTTCCGACTATTATTCGTGCCTCTTATACGCTTGCAGGGGGAGGAAGCGGTGTTGCTTACAATATCGATGAATTCAAACTTCTTGCTCAGCGCGGTCTGGATGAAAGTCCTGTTACTGAAATTTTGATCGAAGAGTCTTTACTTGGCTGGAAAGAATACGAGATGGAAGTCATTCGTGACCGTAATGACAACTGCATCATCGTCTGTTCCATCGAAAATTTTGATCCTATGGGTGTTCACACAGGAGATTCTATTACCGTTGCTCCTGCCCTCACCTTGACGGATAAAGAGTATCAGCGTATGCGTGATGCATCGTTTGCTATTTTACGTGAGATCGGTGTTGATACGGGAGGCTCGAACGTACAGTTTTCAGTTGATCCGGCAACGGGACGAATGATTGTTATTGAAATGAACCCGCGTGTATCACGTTCATCTGCCCTCGCCTCCAAAGCGACCGGATATCCAATCGCCAAAATTGCAACCCTGCTGGCAGTAGGATTCACCCTCGATGAATTGACCAACGATATCACCGGGACTCCCGCTGCATTCGAACCTGTCATCGACTACATCGTCACTAAGATTCCTCGTTTCACCTTTGAAAAATTCCCTGAAGCAGAATCCACACTGACCACCAGTATGAAATCTGTCGGAGAAGTAATGGCAATCGGCCGTACGTTCAAAGAGTCCGTTCAAAAAGCTCTTTGCTCACTTGAAACCGGCTTGAGCGGATTTGATCCTATTTCAGGGGACTTAGAATTTGTCAAACATGAAATCCGCCGACCTAATGCCGAGCGAATTCTCTACGTAGCTCAAGGATTCCGTATGGGGCTCAGTCATGCAGATATTTTCAATCTTTCCAAAATAGATCCGTGGTTTTTAACGCAAATTGAAGAAATCGTAGCACAAGAGCCAAAAATAACTTCTGCAACCTTGACTAATGAACCACAGCTTCGCCGTCTTAAAACAGAAGGATTTTCAGATAAAAACATTGCCCGGCTCGTAACGCTAAACGGTGGGAATGCAAAAGAAAATGATGTTTACACCGCACGCAAAACACTTGAAATCCACCATGAATACAATGAAGTCGATACCTGTGCCGCAGAGTTTGGCGCATTAACGCCGTATCTTTATTCAACGACCAACATCACCCGTCTTGGAACGCAAGAGCCCCGTGCAAGTGACAAGAAAAAGGTAATGATTTTAGGCGGTGGCCCTAACCGTATCGGCCAAGGGATTGAGTTTGACTACTGTTGTGTCCACGCAGCATTTGCCCTTAAAGAGATGGGAATTGAGACCATTATGGTTAACTGTAATCCTGAAACCGTCTCTACCGATTATGACACCTCCGATGTCCTCTACTTTGAACCCATCGATTTTGAACACGTCCGCTCTATCGTAGAGCGTGAAAAACCCAACGGCATCATCGTCCATTTTGGCGGACAAACCCCGCTCAAACTGGCGAATGGACTGCACAATATCGGGGCAGTTATCGCGGGTACTTCGGCGGAAGTCATTGATCTAGCTGAAAACCGTGAAAAATTTTCGGCATTTGTCGTAGAGCAAGGGCTCAAACAGCCGGAAAATGGTATTGCAATGACCAAAGAACAGGCTTTTGACGTGGCTCTTGAGCTTGGCTATCCTGTTTTAGTCCGTCCCTCTTATGTTTTGGGCGGACGTGCTATGCGTATCGTTTATAACGAAGATGAATTACGTACCTATATGGATGTCGCCGTATCGGTGAGCAATGACTCTCCGGTTCTTGTCGATAAATTTCTCGATCAAGCCGTAGAACTCGATGTGGATGCCATTACAGACGGAACGGATGTCTACATCGGTTCTGTTATGCAGCACATCGAAGAAGCAGGGATTCACTCAGGCGACAGCGCTTGTTCACTTCCTCCCGTAAGCTTAAGTGCACAACACCAAGCCGAAGTTGAACAACAAACCAAAAAGATCGCTCTAGGACTTGGGGTCATCGGATTACTCAATATCCAATATGCAATTTTTCAAAATGAAGTTTATATCATTGAAGTTAATCCAAGAGCCTCACGAACCGTCCCCTTTGTCTCAAAAGCCACCGGTATGCCATTGGCAAAAGTTGCGACACGCGTTATGGTAGGTGATACATTACGCAATGCATTAAAATTTTATGACAACTACAATGTGGTGATGGAAGAAGATGGATTGCTTAAGCCTCGTCTGAAAGGGCACGTTGCGATCAAAGAAGCTGTATTCCCGTTCAACAAACTTTACGGTGCCGATTTGGTTCTCTCTCCAGAGATGAAATCAACGGGTGAAGTCATGGGAATCAGTGAAAATTTTGGTGTCAGCTTCGCCAAAAGCCAGCTTGCCGCAGGAAATAAAATCCCGACCACAGGGACCTGTTTCCTCTCCTTTATAGAGACCGATAAAATGCATGCACCTGAAATCGCACGCGGTCTCCATGCACAAGGGTTTAAACTCGTAGCGACTCGCGGAACGCAACAAATTATCGAAAATGCAGGAATCCCATGTGAAGCGGTGTTAAAAATCTCTGAGGGTCGTCCTAATATCGAAGACATGATGAAAAATGGAGATATTTCTCTTGCTATCAACACCTCGGACAATAAAACGTCCAAAAAAGATGCCGAACAGATCCGTCAAGTGGTCTTGCGTATGGGTATCCCTTATTTTACCACGCTCAGTGCAGCCCGCGCAGCGATCGAAGCTATGACCTACATGGGTGATGACAGCTGGATGAAACCCCATGCTCTTCAAGATTTTTTGAACCGCTAAATCCATGTCCATCATCCTCGCCCAAACCGACACAACAGTCGGCTTTCTCTCTCAAGATTCCGCTTCCCTTGCTCGACTTAAAGGGAGAGAGAAAGGGAAACCTTTTTTAAAAGTCTTTGCCTCTTTTTCTCTGCTCAAAGATTCCGTACGAATTCCGCTCAAGTATCGTTCATGGGTACGTCATGCAAAACAGACAACTTTCGTTATCAAACAGCAAGCATTTCGGCATGTATGCGATGCAAGCCATGCCCATTTAATCCAAAAATACGGATGGCTCTATTCTACCTCTGCCAATGAGAGCGGCCAAGAATACAATAGAGAGTTTTGCCTCTCTCATAGCGATATCATCATTGAAGATTTCAGAGGTTTTGTCCCCTCGTCACCCTCTGAAATTTTTCAACTTACCTCAACAAAATTTAAAAAACTACGATAGGAAAATAAAAATGAAACATATTATCAGCGCAAAAAATCTTATGCTAGGGGCAACGGGTTTGGCCGTTTTAACCGCTTTGAGTGGCTGCCAAAACGGGCAAGAAGAACAAGCACAAGAAGCGCCAAACAAATTTCTTGTCGTCGAGCAGCAGCCTAGCGGAAAATACGTCATTATTGAAGAGATGCCTACCACAGGACCAAGCCGAGCAATTATCAAAGAGACCGATGAAAACGGTACCGTCCATGAGCGTGTGATGAGTGAAGCCGAAATGAAGGAACTCGCCGATCAAGAGTACAAAAAAATGCAAGAGGGAAAATCCGAACTCAATTCGGAACCAAAAAGCGAGGGGATGGGACTGGCTGGAACCATTTTGGCAGCTGCTGGAGGTGCACTACTTGGCAATATGATCGGAAATGCCCTTATGAATAACGCCAATGTGCGTAAACATCAAGATGCCTCTAATCGTTCTGCCTATCACCGTTCCGGTAGCGGTGCAGCTGGAGCATCCACTTCGTCGGGAAAAAGAAGCTTTTTTGGCAACAAAGGGTCAAGTAGCACCACCACTTCTAGCAGTTACGGAGGATAATGATGGTAGCACTACAAACAATCAACCCTATTAATGATACAACTTTAGAAGAAATCGGCTTCGCATGGCATACCGACAGCGATAAGAGCAAATACGTCGCCAATGAACTGGTCATTGTAAGCGATCAAGAGGCTGAGGCTTATTACGAGTGCGTTAATGAACTTTACGATATGTATGCTACCGCTGCTCAACACGTTATTGACAACAACCTTTTCTTTGAGTTGGGTATCCCCTTTAACCTTATAGACGCTATCAAAAAAAGCTGGGAAAATGATGTTCACTGGCACCTCTATGGTCGTTTTGATCTAGCGGGAGGAATCGATGGAAAACCCATCAAGCTTATCGAGTTTAACGCCGATACCCCGACTGCTCTTTTTGAAACCGCCATACTCCAGTGGGCTCTTCTCAAACACAACAACATGGATGAAGAGCGTCAGTTTAACAATATTTATGAAGCCATCAGTGAAAATTTTTGCCGCCTGGTTACCCTCTTTGGTGACCCAAGCGAATTCGAAAAACACTACGATGGATGGAAAATTCTCTTTAGTTCGGCTAGTGGGAACGCAGAAGAGGAGCAAACGGTCAGACTGCTGCAACAAATGGCTATCGATGCCGGATTTGAGACAGGATTTGAGCCACTTGGCGGGGTGAAATTTGATGAAGAGGGAATTTATGATAGCCATGAAATAGCGTATGAGTACTGGTTTAAACTCTTCCCATGGGAAGATATCGCCATCGATGAAAATGAACTGGCAGTACTACTCACCAGCATAATGAACAATCAAAAAGCAATTATTCTTAATCCTGCCTACACCATCCTCTTCCAATCCAAAGGGATGATGAAAATACTCTGCGATCTTTTCCCCGACTCGCCGTATCTTCTAAAAACATCGTACGAGCCGCTGAAGGGAATTCAATGTGTCGAAAAACGGATGTTTGGTCGTGAAGGGGCTAATGTTAAAATTTTGGATGCTTCAGGTGCTATTTTAGAGGCAAATGACGGACCGTACGGAAACTTCAAACCCATCTATCAAGAGTATGTCGAATTTCCAAAAGATTCCAAAGGTAACAGTTATCAAGCAGGGGTATTTTTTGCCTATGAGGCATGCGGTTTAGGATTCCGTCGCGGCGGTAAAATCCTCAACAATATGTCCAAATTTGTAGGGCATGTATTAAAATGACCGTCTGCGTCTGCCAAAACGTCACCCTGGATGATATTGTCAATTTGGTAGAAAAATACGGCAATGACCCCAAAATAATCAAAGCCAAAGCAGAGATCGGAAAAGGGTGCGGGGAGTGCCTAGAAACCTCTTGTGACAGCGTTGACCTCCCATTCCCTTATGCCATTATGAATGCAGAGGCGATGTTAAAACAACGGTAAATCTACCGTACCTCTTTTTGATTCAGTCTGGCTTGAAGCGTATTGGAAATATTCATCAACGAGAATGTCACAATAAAGATCATAAGACCCGGGAAAAAACTCACCCACCACGCGATATCAATAACCTCTTTACCGCCGCTTAAGATACTTCCCCAGCTCATCTGCGGTGCAGTAATCCCAAGCCCCAAAAAGGAGAGTCCAGACTCCGCCAAAATCGCTCCCCCTACCCCAAATGTAAAACTGACCAATACAATGGGAGCTAAAAGCGGA
>JBBQNL010000081.1:0-5834 GCA_038329855.1 Campylobacterales bacterium | reverse complement strand
GCTTATATTAGGTGATGGTTCTGTGACTGCTCACGCGATTCATCATGAGGTTCAACGTGATATTGCAGCAATTGAGAGAGTCAATGTGCGATATGTGAATGAACAAAAATTTGATATTGTTTTAGAAAAATTGAGGAGTTTCAAAGGGAAAACGATTGTATTGACAACAGTGGGCGGATTTTTGACACGTGATGGAAATCTGATCCCTCTAGATGAAGTCATTAATCAAATAAAAGGGGCCGGTTCTTTTGTCATTTTCAGTCTTGAAGATACCTATATCCAATCCGGAGTGATCGGAGGATATGCAGTAAATGGGATCAGCGAAGGGAGTGAAGCTGCAAAACTGGCGTTACAAATCTTGTCAACACCCAATGCGCACATTCCAGTTATCAATAAAAATACCAATGGATGGATTTTTGATTCTGAAGTGCTTGAAGCGCAGAAGATAAATTTACCCAAAGAAATAAAGGCGCAAAGTATATTTCTGAACCTTCCTGAAACTTTTTTTCAAAAATATCAGGAATTGTTCATTCTCCTTTTGTATGGGCTTAGTGCGACGGTCATAATAGGGAGTCTTTCATATGGCTGGCTGATGTATCGAAGCCGTAAAATAATTCTGCAGCGGGAAAAAAGCCTCTCAAGCCTCTCTGAAAGTTTAAATAGAGCACAGCGCATTGCGCATCTCGGGAACTGGGAATGGGATATTCAAGCCAATGTTTTATGGTGGTCGGATGAAATTTACCGAATTTTCGGGTTGGAGCCTCAGCAATTTCAAGCGACGTATGAGGGATTTTTGGAACGGGTTTATCCTGAAGACAGAAATCTGATACAAGTAGCCGTTATGAATGTTTTTAACGATAATACTGATTATTGTGTAGCGCATCGTATTGTCAAGCAAGATGGGACGATACGCTATGTTTCAGAAGAAGGCAATCTCGTTAGAGATGATCTTGGGAATCCTCTGAAGATGATCGGAATTGTCCATGATATCACGGATGAGTATGAAAAAGAAGAAGCACTGAAATTATCCGAAAAAAAATACAAAGATTTGGTTGAACATGCAATGATAGGGGTGTATCGAACCAATCTTTCTGGAACTATTCTTTACATCAATCAGGCATTGGCAGAAATGCTGTCTTATGACTCGCCGGATGAGTTGATCGGAAAAAATTGTCTAATGTTCTATCCTGAGCCTGAACAAAGGGCAATAATGATTCAAAAATTATTTAAAGAAGAGTCTATCAATAACTATGAAATGGAATTTCTAGATAAACATTCTGTATATTTGCCGGTCATGATAAGTGTAACGATAGATGGAGATATCTTGTCCGGTATGATCATCGATATGCGCGAAATAAAAAAATCTCGCGAAGAGATTGAAAAATTTTCGAAGATTGTTGAACAGATTGACGATTTGGTTGTAATAACCGATAAAGCCGGAAAAATAACCTATGTTAATCAAGCATTTTTGGATTATACCGGTTATGTAAAAGATGAAGTTCTTGGAAAAACACATAGAATGATAAAGTCGGAAATGTATGATCAAGAATATTATCAGCAATTATGGAAAGTCATTCTGAATGGAGAAATTTTCCGTAAGACTATCGCCAATAAAAAGAAAAATGGTGAACTGTTTTATGAAAAGAAAACAATTACACCTCTAAGAGATGATAAAAATGATATCGTTGGATTCATCTCGACGGGGAAAGATGTGACACAAGAGACTCTGCTGTATCAAGAGATAGAACGTATCGCTACGATCGATAAACTCACTGGTCTTTACAACCGTCACAAGTTTGAAGAACTTTTTGCTCTGGAAGCTGAACGTTCTCAGCGATTTTCACTTCCGCTGTCGATGATAATGATCGATATTGACCATTTTAAATCGGTTAATGATACGTATGGTCATGATATCGGAGATGAAGTCCTCAAACATTTAGCCATCACGGTGCAAGAAAATATCCGAAAAATAGATATTTTCGCACGGTGGGGCGGAGAAGAGTTTTTGGTATTATGTCCAGGAACGGATTTGGAATACACCCAAAAACTTGCAGAAAAATTGCGTAGGGCAGTCGAGCATGCCTCGTTTCCAAAAATAGGTCATGTTACCATCAGTCTGGGAGTCAGTATGTTTAAAAAGAAGGATACCTTTTCAGAACTGTTCAAACGAGCTGATGATCGACTCTATTATGCAAAAGAACATGGACGTAATCAAGTAAGCATTAGTACCTAATGGGAGGAAAGTTCAACTATTAACACCCAATTAACATATATTTACCTAAGTGGGACTACAATTGCACCAATCTTATCACGACAGGTCTTTAATGAATAAAATTTACTCGGTATTAAGCTCCATGAAAACGATGGCGGCTTTGATGTTGATCTTTGCTTTTACCATCGGTTATGCCACTTTTGTTGAAAACGATTACGGCACGATGAGCGCAAAAGCAGATATTTACAATGCGCGCTGGTTTGAGGGTTTGTTAGCACTGTTAGCGCTCAATCTCATTTTGAACATTCTGAAATTCAAGATGGCTCGAAAAGAGAAGATACTTGTCTTTACCTTTCACGTCGCTTTTTTGATTATCCTTGTGGGAGCAGCTGTCACGCGTTATGCGGGTTATGAGGGTGTCATGCA
Organism: Campylobacterales bacterium; assembly: GCA_038329855.1. Lineage (GTDB taxonomy): Bacteria > Campylobacterota > Campylobacteria > Campylobacterales > Sulfurimonadaceae > Sulfuricurvum. The sequence continues at coordinate 3,196 of JBBQNL010000081.1, read as the reverse complement.
TATTCGTGAGGGTGAGAGCAGCAATGTTATCCTTAGTGCAGAGCCTTATGTGAAATTTGATATTGAAAAAGAGGGACAAACCGTTACGTTTCAAGAGCCTCTTTATCTCTCTAAACGCTCTACGAATCATTTTGACCGTACATTAGAATTTGACAATGAAGCGATTAGTGTAAATTTGGAAAATTATATGGGTGATGCGAGTTATGAGCCGGCTAGTGATCCAAAAGGTTCACCGATTCTAAAAATGATGATTACTACGGCAGATGGCGGTCAACCGGTCAATCTTAAAGAAGGCGAAGCATTTGAGGCCAATGATATTGTTATTGACTTTGGTTCACATAAAAAATTCGATCAGCCGGTTGTTTCTCTGAGTGTTGAGGGGGGGAAGGTGATGATGAGTCACACCATGAGCCTTAACACATTGAGTATGAATACCCAGCAATCGGGAGTGGCAAATGCCGGTAAAAGTGAATTACTCACCCGAACCCTTTTCCAAACCCCACAAAGCGGATTCGTCCTTCGTGAATTTATCCCCAAAGGGATCATGAAGCTCGTATCGGCCCCAAGCGGGAAAAAAGGTCCAATGATGGGGGCTAAAGGGCAAGATGCATTAACACTTAGTCTAGCGAGCAAAAATGAGAAAGCTTCCGTTGTAGTGATGGGAACCGTAGGAGAAGTGGGTGAGCCTCAGTCGGTTAAGATCGGGGATATTGTTGTGAAGGTCTCTTACGGATCGATTGAGAAACAATTGCCGTTTGCACTGACTCTCAATGATTTCCAACTGGAGCGTTATCCGGGCTCTATGTCACCTGCATCGTATGCGAGTGAAGTGACTCTGATCGATGAAAGTGCAGGGGTAAAAATGCCGTATCGTATTTATATGAATCATATTCTTGACTATCAGAACTTCCGTTTCTTCCAATCGTCTTTTGATCAGGATGAACTAGGAACGGTTCTTTCGGTCAACAAAGATCCGGGAACATTGATTACCTATATCGGATATGCGCTGTTGGCACTTGGGATGTTTGGTGTACTGCTTGTTAAAAACGGACGTTTCAACTCATTGAGTGAAAAGCTCAAAAAATTGGATGCACAAAAAATCGCTGCTTCTTTGGCCTTGGTGTTTCTTGCATTAGGCAGCGGAAATCTTCATGCCGATGATGCACAAAACCCTGTGATACAAACGGCGAAAAGTTTTGATGCAGCCCATGCCGATAAATTTGGCCATTTGGTTGTCCAAGACAGCAGTGGGCGGATGAAACCGCTTGATACCCTCTCCAATGAGATTGTAGCAAAACTAGGGCGCAGCAGCAGTGTATTGGGGCTTACTCCCAATCAAGTCGTTTTGGGAATGATGCTTCGACCCGATGCATGGCGCGAAATTGCGATGATTAAAACGGGCGATAAAGAGATTAATAAGATAATCGGATTGCCCGAAGAGGCAAAAACTGCTGCATTTTCGCAGTTTTTTGAGTCTCCCGATGAGATTACCGGCTACAAATTGGCCAAATTAATCGACGAAGCAACGCGTAAAGCTCCTGCAAAGCGTGATAAGCTGGATAAAGCATTGCTCCAAGTTGATGAACGGGTGAATGTTGCTTATATGGTTTATACGGGATCATTAATCCGCATGTGGCCTGTTCCCAATGATAAAAATTCCAAGTGGGATGCTACTATCGAAGCGCTTCAGACTCTTTCTCCTAAAGATGCCGAGATGGTTAGGCTTATGGCAATGGGCTATTTTGGTGCGGTCGATATGGCTCTAAAAAGCGGGGATTGGAGTGCTGCGGATAAAGCGTTGATGCTCATCGATAAATACCAACGTTTTGCGGGAGCCAAAGTCTATCCAAGTGAAAGCAAACTCGCGGTCGAAGTGTTTTATAACAAAACCAATATCTTTGAACAGCTGTGGCCTTTGTATTTCCTTATTGGATTTATATTACTGATTTTATCGTTCGTAAAAATCTTGAAACCAGATTTTAAATTGACTTTTTTTAGCCGTGCGACGTTGGGATTACTGATCTTGTTTTTCATCGCGCACACGGCAGGTTTGGCAATGCGCTGGTACATCTCAGGACATGCTCCATGGTCAAACGGTTATGAGTCGATGATTTATATCGGATGGGCTACGGTTTTAGCCGGATTTATTTTCTCTCAAAAATCGGCGATTACCCTTGCAGCGACAGGGATTCTCACCGGACTTATTTTGTTTGTCGCGCATCTCAACTGGATGGATCCGCAAGTGACCAATCTGGTCCCTGTATTGCAGTCGTATTGGCTCAGTATCCACGTATCGATGATTACGGCGAGTTATGGCTTCTTAGGGCTTGGAGCACTCCTTGGGATGATTACGCTGACGCTCTTTATCCTTAAAAATGAAAAGAACGCAAACCGATTAAATCTGGCGATCAAAGAACTCAATGGAATCAATGAGATGAGCATCATCATCGGATTGGTTTTATTAACCGTCGGGAACTTCCTCGGAGGCGTTTGGGCCAATGAAAGCTGGGGACGCTACTGGGGCTGGGATCCAAAAGAGACATGGGCGTTGGTGACTATTCTTGTTTATGCAGTCGTAATTCATCTGCGTATGATCAAAGGTGCCTACAGCGATTATATCTTTAGCGTGGTCTCATTGTTAGCATTTACCTCGGTACTGATGACCTATTTTGGGGTTAACTATTATCTCGCAGGGATGCACTCGTATGCTAAAGGCGATCCGGTACCGGTTCCCGATTTTGTACCCCTAACGTATGCGATTGTAGCGATTGTCATTGCAATGGCGTATCCCAAGAGAGTGACGAAGTAAGCCTTTGAAAAGCATATTTTTCTTATTCCTTTTGGCTCTTTTTGCAAATGCAATAGAGCTCACACCATGGGCAGGAAAAATAAATCAACTAAGCGATGAAGAAAAACAGGTCCTTATCTACAAAGGGACCGAGCCACCTTATAGCGGTAAATATACCAACACCACACAAGAGGGCATTTATACCTGTAAACTCTGCGGTACTCCACTGTATAACTCCAATGATAAATTTAAATCGCATTGCGGATGGCCCAGTTTTGATGATGCCATCAAAGGGGCTGTTAAAAGAATCCCCGATAGTGACGGACGGCGTGTAGAGATTGTCTGTGCCAAATGCTCGACAGTCACCAGGTCATCCGCCGGCGCGGCCTGCGCGTGCTGGAAAACCTG
>JBBQNL010000080.1:0-5846 GCA_038329855.1 Campylobacterales bacterium | reverse complement strand
TAGGCAAAATCTGTCCATACGCCGCTACAATAATCAAATCGCATGGAATACTTAGTAACTGTGCTATAACCTCTTCATCACGAAGACGATTGGGTTGATAAACGGGAATATTATTTTCCATTGCCAGCACTTTTACACTCGGAGGGGTTAAAACTCCTTTACGGCCTACAGGTTTATCCGGTTGCGTATAAACGGCTACGACTTCTATATCATCCGCATTAATGAGCGTTTGTAAAATTTTCGTCGCATACTCTGGGGTGCCCATAAAAATGATGCGTGTCATTAAGCCTCTGCACCTTTAAATAAACTTCCCCCCTTGTGAATACCTTCAAGCAAAAAGGAACGGACATCACTCAAATCAAAACCGCTTGCCAAAAACATGGCACCGTTGCGCTTAAGTAAAAAATCGGCTGCTTTGAGTTTGGTAACAATCCCGCCTGTTGCAAAATTATGATTTGGGGTCACTTCCATCTCAAGCTCTTCATGACTGATAGATTCAATACGTGAACGCACCTTGGCATCGCTATGACTTCGCGGATCTTTATCGTAATAGGCATCGATATCCGAGAGGATAATAAGCATATCCGCAGCAAAGTGATACGCTGCATACGCCGAAAGCTGATCGTTATCCCCCAATACCAACTCTTCGGTGGCTGTTGCGTCATTTTCATTAATAATAGGAACAACATTATGTGCCAGCAGTGTTTCAATCGTATCTTTAACTTTTTGAGACTCTTCTGCGGTATTAAAGTTGGCTGCAGTAACAAGAATTTGGGAGGGGATAAGATTGTGATGCTCAAACATCTTGCGGTATTTATTCATTAAAACAGGCTGACCGATGGAGGCCAGTGCTTGCTTGTTGGCGAGAATTTTTTTATCGAGTTTCAGCTGCGTATATCCTGCAGCTACTGCACCCGATGAAACCAAAATAACCTCATACTTGAGCTTAAGCTGCGCCAAAAAGTCCACTAATGCTTGCATCCGATCTTTTGCGATCTTGTTTTGTTCGCTAAGAACCGCACTGCCTACTTTTACGACAAGCCGCTTCATTTGCGCTCCGACACAACCATTTGATAAAGTGCATAGGTCAATGGCTTAATATTAAGAGAAATCGCAGAGGAGATCGGAACAATGAAAGCCGGCAATTTTTGATCGTAAAATCCTGCGTCAAAGCTCTCTTGCTCGTATACAGGGTAGTCACTGCTAAATCCAAAACGACTTTTACGGACTGGATCTAAACCGACAAGCTTTAAAAATGCGTTGCTCTTTTCGATCGCCTCTTCAGGACTCATAGCATCCGCACGAGTCAGTGCGATTGCATAATTGCGTTCCGCCAATAAAGGCGAAAAGGCAACTAGCTCTTTTTTAAGCGTTTCGTATTGGTATTCCAACTCGTGATACGAAGCCAAATCGATCATAAAGAGCAATGTTTTCGTACGTTCGATATGGCGTAAGAATTTTAATCCAAGACCTTTACCCTCCGAAGCTCCACCGATAATACCTGGAATATCCGCCATAATATACGAATCGTAATCAATAGTGATTTGACCAAGCTTTGGTGTCAATGTGGTAAACTCATAATTTGCGACTTCCGGACGCGCATTGGAAACGGTCGAAATAAGGGTTGATTTTCCAACATTGGGGAATCCGACCAATCCGACATCGGCAATGAGCTTAAGATCCAGCTTAACGACCCTCACCACTTCAGGCTCACCCGGCTGTGCGTACATCGGCTTTTGATTCGTAGAGGATTTAAAGTGAACGTTGCCTAAACCGCCTCGTCCCCCTTCTAAAAATAGAATTTCTTTTCCATCTTCTAGTAAATCCAGTAGTATCTCACCCGTCTCAACGTCTACAACCTGTGTCCCAGGAGGTACGACAACGACTAGACGCTGACCCATTCTTCCTGACATATTGGAACCCATTCCTGGTTTTCCTTTTTCAGCTTTGAGGTTTTTATTCCCCTGAAAATGGGCAAGCGTATGCGTGTTGTTGTCGACTTTAAAATAGACATCACCGCCTTTTCCGCCATCCCCGCCGTTTGGTCCGCCTTGAAGGACGTATTTTTCACGTCGGAAAGCAACACAGCCTGCGCCACCTTTACCCGAAGAGAGGGTTAGTTCTACACTGTCAGTAAACATTGATATATCCTTATTGTCTTAAAACTATACTCTTGGCTTCACTGATGAAAAGCATACCATTAAAAAAATAATAACTGTTGGAAAAGTGATTATAAGAATCGAGCACATAGTGCTCGATGAGAGGAAATTATGCGGCAGGTATTACTGAAACTTGTTTGCGTTTTTTGTCTTTGCGCTCGAAAGCAACAACACCGTCAACCAATGCATACAAAGTGTGGTCTTTACCCATACCGATATTTTTACCTGGGTGAACTTTGGTTCCACGTTGACGAATAATGATATTACCCGCACGTACAACTTCACCACCATATTTTTTAACACCGAGTCTACGTCCCGCTGAATCGCGGTTATTCTGTGTACTACCCTGACCTTTTTTGTGAGCCATGCTGTCCTCCTACTCTATTACGCGTTGATCGCAGTGATACGAACACGTGTGTGATCTCTACGGAAACCACGTTTTACTTTACTGTCTTTACGACGACGTTTTTTGAAAATTACGACTTTACGGTCACGACCTTCGTTAATGACTTCAGCCATAACAACAGCACCCTCTACGAATGGAGTACCTGTGCGAAGTTCGCCGTTATTCACCGCTAAAACTTCTTTGATTTCGATGGCAGTCTTAGGATCTAGTCCCATTTTATCGAACAAAAGGATATCACCCTCTTGAACTTTGTACTGTTTACCACCATTTTTAATGATTGCGTACATTAGCATTCCTTACCTATAAGTCTACAAAAAGTTGCGAATTGTAGCGAAATAATATTTAAGCTTAAATTAAAATGGATCGCATATTGCTCAACCACTCTAAATTCATCCATTTATATTACGTTATTTGACACACAATCTAATTTAGCGTAGTATACATCAATCTAGATTAGCCTTACATAATACACTTTTATCTACCCTGCATTTTTTTAATACTCTTGACATTTTGGAGTCCCGAGGATACAATTCCTTGTAATTAGTTGCATAGTCAACTAAAGGAGATACTATGAATCGATGTGAATGTCCTGTCACTCACTCATTAGGATGTTTAACCAACCAAGCTGCTATTGTTGCCCGAACTTTTTTTTCGCGCCGTCTCGAGCTGCACGGAATCGATATGACGATCGAGCAGTTTAAGCTCATGGTTGTATTATGGAAAGAAAAAAATGCGACGCAACAAAGCATTGCCGATTTTGTCGGTAAAGACAAAGCCAGTGTTGCCCGTCTGATTGCAGGTCTGGAAAAACGTTCCCTTATTGAACGCAAAACCGATAAAAATGATAAACGATGCAATCTTGTCACCTTGACTGCCCAAGGTGAAGCTTTGGAAAAACCGACGATGGAAGTTCTCGGCGAAGCCATCAACTTTCTTCATAAAGATATTGATCCCCAAGAGCTTGAAATTACAATGCGTGTGTTAACCCATATGTGCCAAACCCTTAATCATCTCCAAAACTCATCAAAGGAATCCGAATGAATACGCTCACCACTCTCTCCCTCTCCTGTGTTTTACTCCTAGCCCTAAGCGGATGCGAACGTCCAAAAGCAGCAGGGATGGAAAAACCGCCCGAAGGCCCTGTTCCCGTCACAGTGACTACAGTACAATCGGGTAATTTTCCTGCCATTCTCGAAGCGACCGGACAAACGATGGCATTTAATACCGTTCAAGTGTATGCCCGTGTGAATGGGTATTTGCAAAAACGAGTTTATACCGAGGGGCAAAAGGTTAATAAAGGTGATGTCTTATTTCTAATTGACCCATCCGATTTGAAAAACTCGCTTGAAAGTGCCAAAGCAGCGTATGAACTAGCCAGCGCTAATCACACCAATGCAATGGCTGTTTATAATCGGATCAAACCTCTGGCATTGGCCAATGCCGCAAGCCAACAAGATCTTGATAACGCCACGGCGAATGAACGCAACACTGCTGCTGCACTCATGGGGGCCAAAGCCTCCCTTGAACAGGCGAAACTCAATCTCAGCTACACCACGATAAAGGCCCCAATGAGCGGATATGTGGATAAATCCAAAATAGATGTTGGAACCTATATTACTGCAGGGGCGAATGGACTTTTAACCACTATGTATCAAAGTGATCCAATGTACATCAATTTTACGTTTAGTGAAAATCAAAAAATTGCACGTCAAAATGCACTGGCAAGCGGTAAGCTGATCGCTCCAAAAAAGGGTCAATACGAGGTTGAACTCACCCTAGGTGATGGTACGATTGTCCATAAAAAAGGTCAAATCAACTTTATTTCCCCTTTTATCGATCCGACAACGGGGACCATCAGCTACCGTGCCCTCATCGACAACCGTGACCATCTCCTTCTTCCCGGACAATTTGTCCATGTAAAAGTCAAAGGAATGGAGTGGAAAAATGCGCTCTATATCCCTCAAAAAAGCCTTATGAGTGGAGACAAAGGGAAATTTGTTTACATCATTGAGGCCAATAGCACCGTCTCTGCAAAACCCGTTGTCCCTTCTGAATGGATCAATGACAATGTCTTGATAGAAAGCGGCGTAGAGGTTGGAGATCAAATCGCTGCAGACGGCTTAGCGAAACTCAAACCGGGTGCCAAAATTATTGCGAATGGGAAATAATGATGTTTAGTAAATATTTTATCAATCGTCCCGTTTTATCAGCAGTTATCGCCATGATTATCATGCTGTTAGGCTTTAGTGCGATTAAAAGTCTACCGATTTCACAGCTGCCTAATATTACACCCCCTACCGTAGTCGTAAGCGCACAGTATCCAGGTGCCGATGCCCAAACGATTGCGAATACCATTCTTACCCCGCTGGAGTCCCAAATTTCCGGTGCCGATGGATTGATGTATATGAGTTCTAAAGCGGCCGCTTTACCGGGGAGTGCAACGATTACCTGTACTTTTAATATCGGTGTCAATCAAGATTTAGCCGCAGTCGATGTTCAAAATCGTATCAATAGCGTCATTGCGCAGCTTCCTCAAAGCACCCGAGATCTAGGGGTTAGTGTTCAGAAAAAAACCTCTGATATTCTCCTTATTACCGCTATTACCTCTCCCGATGCGAGTTTTACCGATACCCAAATCAGTAATTATATCTCCTCTAATCTCCTTGATGAGATCAAAAAAATCCCCGGTGCCGGACGAGCCCAAATTTTCGGGCAACGCGATTATGCGATGCGCATTTGGCTGAACCCAGATAAAATGGCCTCTTTAGGGGTCACAACTGCTGAAATTGCCGGTGCCATCAAAGATCAAAATCTTCAAGTCTCTCCCGGACGTTTGGGGCAAGGTCCTACGGGAAATGAACAGATGTGGACGATGCAACTCACGTCTCAAGGACGCTTTAGCACTCCCGAAGAGTTTCAAAACATCATCATCCGTGCCAAAAACGATGGATCAACCCTCCATCTCAAAGATGTTGCACGGGTCGAACTGGGAAGCCAAAATTACGAATTTTTTGGACGGGTCAACGGTAAACCTGCAGCGATGATCGGGGTTTTTGCCGATACCAATGCCAATGCACTCGATACCTCCGCTGCGGTTGCTGCAAAGATGGAACAGCTCTCCCATAAATTTCCGAAGGGAATTGAGTATTCTATCCCCTACGATACAACCGATTTTGTCAAAATATCGATCGAAGAGGTTATTTTTACCCTCATCGCGTCTATCATTTTAGTCAGTCTGGTTATCTATCTTTTTTTACAAAGTACCCGTGCAGCACTCATCC
>JBBQNL010000079.1:0-5910 GCA_038329855.1 Campylobacterales bacterium | reverse complement strand
TACCACTCCTTGCATCGGAGAGCAATCTCCATAGTCACGCCCATATCCCAACACAATATGTTGATAGGTGGGGACAATATTATTCGTTGGGTCAAAATCGAACCATCCAAACCCCGGTATAAATACGGAAAACCATGCATGAGAGGCATCGGCACCAAAAAGTTTTTTCTCTCCCTTGGGAGGTGTCGTTTCTAAATAACCGCTCACATAACGCACCGGAAGTCCCAATGAACGTAGTGCCGAAATCGCTAAATGGGCGAAATCTTGGCAAACTCCCTTACGTTCTTTAAAAACTTTATCGATAGGGGTACTAATATCACTAAAACCCGATACGAATTGAAAATCCCTAAAGATTCTCCCCATAAATTCTTCCACACTCTCATAAAGGGATTTTCCCGGTGAAAAAGAGAGGAGTGCATACTCTCGTAACTCCTTACTTGATTGAACGATAAAACGGCTTGGCAGACGATACTGCTTTGCATCAATGACATTGCTGCCATTGTCACGAAGCGAATGTATAGCCTGCTCGTAACTTAAAACTTTTGCTAGCTCTTGCGTCAATTTGTGCGCTTCAATTGCCGTATTATCCATTGCAACGCATGAACGAGCTATCACTTTGAGTTGATGATGTGATTCTCGAATCAGCAAATGGGTGAGATGATTACCAAAATAATCATCATAACCCTCCATCTCTGAAGCTATTGGTTCACTCGAAAGTGAAAAATCAACAAGCGTTTGAAAAGGAGTATTTCTTGGTTTTAAACGGACTAAATTATGACTTAGACTTACCCCTTGTTGGTAAAAGAACTGAGTACTATGATATATTTGATACAACATGCTTACTCGTCATAATGGGAAAAATAGGTTTTAGACAGCTCATTGGCTGCGACAATCAATTTATTTGCAATCGATGACAATAATACTTCCATCTCATCGCGCACAAAAACATCCTCTTTTAGGATGCACAGATTTTCAATTCGTTCAAGTCGTAACAGCGAAAATGCCTCAAAGAGAGGCTCTTCATAGCGGCTTAAATACATTTCGTGTTTAAATTTTGGCAATTTCGGCAATGCTTTTAAAAGCTGATCGATTTCACTGATAAGTGATTTTGGAAAGTGCCTATTCAGAAGTAAAAACTCACTCACATGGACAATGTCAATCGAAGATCGATAATGGGCACGATACGCATTTAAACTCTCGCTTGTTCCCAGTAATGCCTCAAGTACCTCATATTCAACAAAAGGTTCATAAACAGAGGTGAGCATCGCTCGTCCTTTAGCAATTAAAAGCCCTGCTCTCTCAAGCCTAGCACCAATGTCATACAAAACCAACCCTTGTTCTTCAAACAATGTCTCTTCAATAAGCGCTTTGTACGCCATCAAATGTATTAATAGTTTGTCGACTCCTGCAATCATCTCACGGTTGGAAGGTTTGCTTTGATGGGTAAACTCATTCCACTCACGAAATAAACGATCAAAAATTCGCCATCCCTCCAGCGGTAACAGGTTTTTTGTGCTGGTACTGGCATTGGATAACATCGTTAGCACCTGAGACAATGATCCAACACGTGTCGCATCCGACATAACCGACCAAATTTCGTTCAATGGATCCTTAATTTTTTGCTTATCGATCCCTAAAAATCCCGGATAGGTCATACTCAAATGAGTTAGTGCGCCGCACAGTATCTCTTGAACATGATCATCTCCATTACGATCATACCGCGTTGAATTAGCAAGACTTTTGAGTGTCATACGAATCATCCGCGCACTGGTAATAGAGCGCATCAAATAACGTCCAAGCCAAAACAAATTTTCCGCTCGAAGACTTGGAATATTTTCGAGTGAATTTTCCAGTGCACTTCTGGATTTAAATACACTGGTCACAGCAATTAAAGGGGTTGTAAGCGATGACGCTTGTGACATCGTCTGTGACATTCCGCCAACCATCGTCTGCGTCAATGAGACAGATTTAGATACTTCTTCATTCTCGCTTAGTATCCATAAATCCTTACTGCTTCCACCGCCTTGACCCGAAACGACCAATCCATCATCACTACTACCCACTCGAACCAATGCTCCCGGCATAACCTCATAAGTTTCATCTGTTTTTACCGCAAAGGAGCGTATAACTACTTTACGAGGGTGTATTTCACCTTCAACCAACGTCGGTGCAGTAGCAAATGAAACCTCCTCTTGACCCACATAACGATACGGCTGTTCTTTGATTTTTTCCCGTAATAGATCAAGCTCATCGAGAGATAAATTTTTACCAAAATAAATCGAGGGCTCACCTGCATTACGATCAATCGTTTTAATCGCCAGAGATGAAAGGTGTTCGAGCACATAATCACGTTCCTTTTCCTGACCGCACCACCATGTAGCTATCTGAGGCAAAATAAGCTCTTCATTTAAAAAATATTTCGCCAATCGTGGTAAAAATGGGTAAAGCCCAAGATTTTCTAAAATACCTGCGCCCAAAGGATTTGCCATAGCAACCCCTTTTTTTCGAAGAACCTGAACCAATCCTGCAACCCCAAGTCGTGAATCCTCACGCAGCTCCAAAGGGTCGCAATAGCTCTCATCTACCCGTCTGACTACGGCATTGACACGGCGAAGCCCTTTGAGGCTTTTTAGCCACAACGCTCCACCTTTTGCCAATAAATCTTGCCCTTGCACCAGGGTGAGTCCCAAAAATGAGCTTAAATAAGAGTGTTCAAAATAGGTCTCATTATGTGGACCCGGTGAGAGAAGAACATTTACGGGCGTCGTAGAACTACTTTTTCCCAACCCTAACAACATCGCTTTAAAGTGTTCGAAAAAATGGTAGAGGCGTCGAATCGAGATATTTTTATACAATACTTGCATCGCACTGTTCATCGTCAGCCGATTTTCTACCGCGTATCCCAATCCTGAAGGGGCTTGTGCTCGGTCACTCACCACCCACATTTTCCCATCAGGTCCTCGCGCCAGATCCACCGCAACAATCATCATGGGACTAGTAAGATCCTCGTATAAACCATGTACTTCGCGTAAAAAACCACTGTGCGCAAAAATGACTTCACCGGGAATGATTTTCTCTTTTATGATTCGTTGCTCACCGTAAATGTCTTTGAAAAGTAAATTCATAAGTGTTGCTCGCTGTGCTACACCTGCTTCAATATTTTTCCATTCACGCCCCTCTAAAAGAAGAGGGATCGGATCAAGCGTCCACGGTCTGGATATTCCGTTTGGATCGTTGTAAACATTATAGGTCACCCCGTTGTCCTCAAGCCTCCAATCAATCTCTTGGCGCTTTGCCTCAAGCTGCCCATAACCCAACTCCTCGAGATTGGCAACCAATTGCTTCCAATGATCTCGCACCGCTCCATTTTGATCGAACATTTCATCGTACGATGAGACCTCATACCGTTCAAACATTACTATTCACCCGAGAAGATTTTATCTTATACAATATAGGGACTCCATTTACGGCGTAAATCAAGGGTATGAGGATATTCAAGACTTCTCTCCAATTCTTGATACTGGAATGTTTTTGAACTGGCGTTTTTTCGTACAATGCGAGACGTCTCTATCTTGTCGGTGGGTTCTTGTTCTTTGACCGGCGGACGTAATGCTTCAACATCTCCTTGCGTATGCCCAAATCCCCAATATCGGCTGATGCGGCGAGACTGTGCTTCAAGAGAATTGACGGGGAAACTATCGTACGATCTACCCCCAGGATGGGAAACGAAATAGGTAAATCCACCTAACGATCGATTACTCCACGTATCGACAACATCAAATACCAATGGGGTATCAACACCGATCGTCGGATGCAGCGCCGACCATGGCTGCCATGCACGATAACGTACCCCGGAGACGTATTCGCCCTCTACGCCCGTATTGACCAATGGCACCTTGACCCCATTGCACGTCAATATATGCCGTTCCGAAACAAAGTCCCGCACTTTTACCTGCACCCGTTCTAACGATGAATCGACATAGCGTGCCGTCCCTTGCGAACTTGATTCTTCCCCCAGTACATGCCACGGTTCGATCCCTGCACGCAATTCGCAGTGGATATTTCCGACCGTGCTCATACCATACAGAGGAAAACGAAATTCGAAGAAGGGGTCAAACCAATCCAGCTCAAATCCATATCCCTCATTTCGCAAGAACTCCACCACATCACGGATGTCTTCGCGTACATAATGCTCGATCAAAAATTTATCGTGCAGCTGTGTCCCCCAGCGTACCAATTTATGCTTGTACGGTTTACGCCAAAACAGAGATACCAATGTTCGAACTAACAACATTTGCATCAGTGACATTTGAGCATGGGGAGGCATATCAAATCCCCGCAACTCTAAAATCCCCAAACGTCCCGTCGAAGAATCGGGAGAGTAGAGCTTATCGATACAAAACTCACTGCGATGGGTATTTCCCGTAATGTCGGTGAGCATGTGCCGAAAGAGTCGGTCTGTAAGCCAAAATGGGACCTCCTCCCCTTGCGGGATTTGAGAAAATGCAATTTCAAGCTCATACAGATTTTCGGCACGCCCCTCATCCACACGAGGCGCTTGAGAGGTTGGTCCGATAAAGGGTCCTGAGAAAAGGTATGACAATCCCGGATGATGCTGCCAAAATGTAATCAGTGATCGAAGTAAATCAGGATTACGTAGCAACGGACTGTCGCTGGGAGTGAGTCCGCCGATCGTAACGTGATTGCCCCCTCCGGTTCCCGTATGCTTACCGTCTTGCATAAATTTTTCGGTTCCCAAACGTGAAAAATGGGCTTGTTCATACAAGGTTCCGATCACCTCATTAAGCTCTTTCCAGCTGCTTGTAGGATGAATATTGACCTCGATGACTCCCGGATCCGGAGTGACGCGCATTTTTTCGATCCGTAAATCATTTGGGGCTTCATACCCTTCTATCATTACCGCCATATTTAGCTGTGCAGCAGTGGTTTCGATGGAAGCAATCAAATCCAAAAAGGCTTCAGCACTTTGAATCGGAGGGAGAAAGAGATAGAGTTTTTGCTCTCGTATCTCCGCACAAATCGCCGTACGGACAAACGCCTCATAATCGGTATTTTTTTTCGTATTTTTGGTTGTTTTTTTGGCACGTTCTTCAACAGCCGTATGATATTCACCTAATGCCGGGTAGGCTGCAAACAAATCAGGTTCAAAACTTTGTTCCAGCTCGGTGTGAGGCTTGAGCATAAGCGAATCCAACGGCAAGCGCAATCCGACTGCCGATGTCCCTGCTGCTAAAAACAGATGGCCGCGGCGAAATTCCCACCCGGACGTAATCCAACGCGTAGCACCCCATCCTAATGGCAAAACATATCCGCTGGGTACATCCAAACCACGACTGAGCTGCTGCGCCAAAGCACGACGTTCCAGCGGGTCTTTAAGGTTCGCTTTAAGCGGATCGACATCAATAGGAAGCTGTGCTTCGTTCAACAGTGCCACGAGGGGATCTTCGTACGCTCCTTGGATATTGTGATCGCTGATTCCCAGATTTAGGCTAAGTTGGGACAAGAATTTTTTGGCATCGTCATGGGTGTAATCAAACGTCTGATCAAGACCCGCCAAAAGATCATGATTTTTCCACATCGGTTTCCCGTCTTTACGCCAAAAAATCGTACTCATCCATCGCGGCAGCGGTTCTCCCGGATACCATTTCCCCTGTGCGTGGTGAAGCATCCCCCCTTTTCCAAACGTATTGAGAAGTTTACGAGCCAAAATATTGGCAAGCTGGCGCTTATGGGGACCATCGGCTTCCGTATTCCATTGGGGAGACTCTTGATCGTCGATGGAAACAAACGTCGGCTCACCCCCCATTGTCATCCGTACATCATTGGCAACCAGTTCTTTGTCTACATCATATCCTAATGCCTTAATCGCTTCCCATTGCTCTTCTCGGT
>JBBQNL010000078.1:0-6150 GCA_038329855.1 Campylobacterales bacterium | reverse complement strand
ATCCTCTCCCGTCTCCTTGCCGCAGCAAACTACGACATCGAGCTGGCGCAAAGAGGAATCATCTACATCGACGAGATCGATAAAATCGCCCGTAAATCGGAATCTTCTACTATGGGTCGCGATGTCTCAGGTGAAGGGGTGCAGCAGGGACTTCTTAAAATCCTCGAAGGTGCAGAAGTCTACGTCCCCGTCAAAGGGAGCCGTAAAAACTCCACGACCGAAACGGTACTGTTTAACACGACCCATGTCCTGTTCGTCTGTGGAGGTGCGTTCGTAGGTCTTGTACCTGACACTCATACCAAAAAGTCCAACAAAGTCGGTTTCAGCAAAAGTGCTGCCGAAATAACGTCCATCAAGCCTAAAAAGATCGATGCCAAAGCACTCGTTCAGTATGGAATTATCCCTGAGTTTATCGGACGTATCCCCGTCGTTGCACAGCTGACGGAACTAACTAAAGAGCAAATGGTCCAGATTCTCCAAGAACCGGACAATGCCCTTATTAAACAATTCCAAGCGCTGTTTGATATGGACGGGATTGAGCTCCATTTCGAACCCAAAGCCCTCGATGCCGTTGCCCAAAAAGCAATCGACCGAGGGGTCGGTGCCAGAGGTCTACGCAGTATCATCGAAGAGGCGATGCTGCCGTTGCAGTTTAGCTGTCCGTCGAAAAAGAACTTGCAAAGTCTCACCATCACCGAAGCGGTCATCGAAGACCCAACACAAGAACCAATCTATGTCTATAAAAAAGAGGAGAAAGAATCATGAAACGTGTATACCTAGATAACAATGCCACCACCAAACTCGACCCCATCGTAAAAGTGAAAATGCAACCCTTTTTCGAAGAGCTTTACGGTAATCCGAACTCTCTGCATCAGTATGGGATTGAAGTACGCCCGTATTTGAATGAATCTATGGGGTATATGTACGATGCCCTTAACGCTCCTGATGCGGATGATATCCTCATCACGTCGTGTGCAACTGAAAGCAATAATGCGGTATTAAAAGGGATATTTTTCAAACATATCCTCCCTGATCCTAGCAAAAATCATATTATCGCTTCAGCAGTTGAGCACCCATCTGTCCTTGAAACTCTCCACTTTCTCGAAGAGCATGGGGCAGAAATTACGTTTGTCGATGTCGATCAGTACGGATACGTGAGCAGTGAGCGTATCGCTGCGGCAATCACCGATAAAACCATCCTTATTTCGATGATGTGGGCGAACAATGAAACGGGGATGATCTTCCCCGTCGAAGAGGTTGCAGCGATTGCTAAAGAGAAAGGGATTTTATTTCATACGGATGCAGTGCAAGCGATCGGAAAAGTCAAAGTCGATCTCACCAAGATACCGGTCGATTATCTCACCTTTTCCGCACACAAATTCCACGGTCCCAAAGGAATCGGCGGACTCTATGTGAAAAAAGGAAGCGAGATTCCAAACTTGTTGCATGGCGGGGAGCAAATGGGTGGCCGTCGCGCAGGAACCCTCAACGTTGCCTACATCATCGGGATGGGATTGGCGATGAAACAATCGGTCGGACATCTTGACAAGATGAACAGTGATGTTCGTGCATTGCGTGATCGTCTCGAAGATGCCATTTCTCAGCTTCCCGATACGATCGTCGTGGGTGATCGTGCACGTCGCACTCCCAATACGATTCTCATCTCTTTACGCGGGATTGAGGGAGAATCGATGTTGTGGGATCTCAACCGTGCCGGTATCGCCGCCTCAACCGGAAGTGCCTGTGCCTCCGAATCGCTCCAAGCCAATCCCGTCATGAATGCCATCGGTGAAGACCCGGAACTTGCCCATACAGCAATCCGTCTCAGCCTCAGCCGTTTTACGACCTCAGACGAGATCGATTATGTCATTGATGTCTTTATCAAAGCGGCAGAGCGTTTACGCTCTATCTCATCAACGTATGCTTATACAAATGAAAAGATGGCCGGTTAAGGCCATACTTTAGTCTTCCAGCTGCGATAATCGATTCTCTTTTTTGATGAGTGTATTAAAGATTGCGTCAATATCGAGAATCGAAAGCATTTCTCCTCGACTGGTTCCCTCATCAGGAACCACGACTGCTTTAGTCAACAGTGATACACCGGCTAATTTACCGGAGTAAGATTTCATACTGCGCAGCGGAATTTCGGGACTGTCTTTGATATGACTGATGACAATCGCAAACTTCGTCTCATTTTCTCGGGATGATTTCAGTATGATCAACTCATCGCGTTGCGGGTCATACGTACTTTTTATATCCAGCAGCTCATTGAGAGAAACGACACCGATTGTTTCACCCTCCTTAGTCCCCACAACACCCAGAAAAACAGCGTCACTTCCCAATATACGGGTAATATTCTGATGACTGAGGGAGTTAACAATATTGTGAGATTCCACACCGAAAAATTTATTCCCTATATAGAACGTTGAAATATCGACCGTCTCTTCCATCCCCTGCACTGCCGGATAACTGCATACCCAATGATTATTTTCAATACTGCACGTCTGTGGCAACTCAGAGCGTTTAACAATCAGAACAAAGATAAATGCGATGACATCATTTTTATAAAAATCGTGTTTTTTGTACTCACGATAGCCATCCGACGTATGCAGCCCAATAATATAAAAATCACCGTTAAGTTCAACAATACCGGACTTTCCTTTGCCGTTATCGAGAGAAAAATAGTGATCTTCAATATTCAGCCGTGTGCCGACTGCAAACTCTTGCGCAGTGGATGCAATGATGTTTTTATTTCGATCGGTAAAAAGGGCAAAACTCCCCTCTATCGTCTCACCCTCTTTATTTCGAGGCAATGAATCTAAAAGTATTGCTTCAAATTGCGGCTGTGAGTCAAACACAATTCCAATCCCTCCGACAACCTCTCCGGACAAAATATCGCTAATCCCTGCGCCATAAATATAAGTGTGGCGGTTATCGTAAAGAGGTGTTTTATTAAAATGGCTGACACTGTAGCGTTGCGAGTCGGTCGTTTTTAACGATTCTTTCACCCATTGATCGTCAACCTTGCTTCCCAACAAACGTTTCTCATGACCGTTAGAGACCGCAACAATCGTTCCCGTACGATCATACAAAAAGAGGTTTGTATATACGGTATAAAGATTGTTGATGTAAAGCAAAATATCTTCAAGTTCTTGGCAATCGTCCATTTGCAGTTCGACTTGTGAAAGCTTATCTTTGAATGCTGACGTTAAAGCCCACCAGCGACAATCATTGGCACGCTCGTACAAGTTACGATCCATAATATCAATTGCCAGTGATGCATTAAACTGTGCATCGTCCAAATAAGAGGAAAGGACAGTATGGTTAAGGTTGCTGATGGAGTCTTCAAATACTTTTTTTGTCTGGAATCCCGTATTGGATATCTCATTCAAAAGCGATTTTGAGAAAGAGTTTTCATTTGTTTTGGAGTTGGCGATCTGAACATTCCCATTCCAAACCGTCACATCAAGCTCTCTTTGAATTTGATCGGCTTTCTGTGGAATCATCTTTAACTCACCCGAAAAGAGGGTCGAATGTTTCAACACCGTGTCCAGCATATCCGAAGCAATACTTTTGTACGCATTGGGAGCTTTTTCAAACGCATGTTCGAGCGGGACCATCACATGCCCAAACCATCCAAGCCCAAAAAAGCCCTGATACCCTTTTGTTGCACACGTTGTTGCTAGATATTCTCTTCCCGCAAAACGGACGATTTTAAAATCATTGTCTAGGACTTTTTCCATCTTAACGCCCAACTGTATATGATTGCAATCGCTGCAGCTGATCACATAGCCATGGGCATCGAGCAGCATAATCTCCATCCAGTCGTTCTCTGTGATAAGATTTTTGAAAATCCCTTCCATCTCATCTTCGAATTTGAAAACAAGGCTCAATACTCCAATATTTTCCGATTCTTCGTGGCTTGAAGAGCTGACTCGGAAACTGTAGACCAGTGCTTTGTCGGTATTTGGAACCAAATCCGTTTTACGAAAGATCTCAACATATTCCCCCGACGTACTCAATGCTTCTTTGATAAGCGGATCCGTACTCATTTTGACAGGATTATGATCATCCAGCTGTGCCACGACATTACCGCGCGTATCCATCAAAATAATATTACTGTAAACGCTGTACTTGGCAACATACTCTTTAAAACGGTTTTTCAGCGCATTGCGTCGTTCTCTAAACAACTGGCGAGATGCATCATCCGAAGCACCGCTCATGTATTGCAAAAGAAATGCCCTAATATCATCATCCGTTGCTAAAAAACCGATATCGGCTGTCCTCTCAAAAAGATTCCGAATGACAATATCGACGGCGACCTGCGCTTTGGCTTTCATCTCAGAAGTTGTTTTTTTCAAAATCTCATTACCGAGTTTATCCAGCAGCTCTGCGGTCAACGTTTCAAAAGCAGTACGGGTATCGATCATATCCATCCCCGTATTACTCATCTTCCCTAACATCGTCAGAAGATTCCATTTTTCCGACAGCGAATCAAGTGCTTTCTCATATTCACGTACCGACTGCATATACTTTAGTAAACGATGATCCATTCACAACTCCCTTTTTATCAAAAAGCTTAATAAACAGGGTATGCAATTAATATTCTATACTATAAGAACTTTTTATAATAAAAACATCTTCTCTTTACTATAAAATAAAAAAATCAGAGGCTAATTTTATCTCCATAGCATGCTTTGCGCTCCGCCGTATAATCCCACCACACACGAGGCTCGCCACCGTCCATAAAATCGGTAATCGACATCAGAACATCAAGCATGCACGGATCTTGCTTCTCTCCAAACGCCGTGCAAAATCGGACATAAAGATCATAGGGATCTTCACCTCTAAGCTGATCAGGACGTGTAATCCCGATCAAGGCAAGATCATGGGCAACTGTTTTACCGATATTGGGGAGGTCAGTGAGTTTTTCGACTTTTTCGCGGATAACTTTTTTAGGATTCATTGTCTAGTCCTCTGTATTAATACATCATCACAAGCTCAATCGACCAGCACGATTCCCATCGATTCGAGCAGATATAGTGCCTCATAGCGGTTAAATATCGCCCCCTTGAGATGGTTGGAGCGTACATCGATCATCGTATTACTCGTATCGGTAAAGTTGGCACCTTCGAGATGGGTATTGCCGAACAACGCCCCCTTAAAATCGCTCCCGCTAAAATCGGCTTTGATAAAACTTCCGTTGCGAAAATCGACCTCTTTGGCTTTGCACTCCCGCATCACCATTCCCTCTATGTTCAGACCGAAAAAATTGCCATCATTAAGGATACACTCGCGAAATCGCAACGGATCGGCATTGAGCAAACTCTTCCAATCCGCCATCGTCCAATCAATCCCGATCATCTTGCATGACTGAAATTCGACATCACTCATCTTGCTGCTGGTCAGTTTCATCACACTTAGATTGCAGTTTTCGAAACGGCATTCGGTAAATTTGCAGGAAGAGAAAAAGGTTTCGCTGAAATCGCAGGAGACGAAGGTGCAATCATCGAATTCTGCTTTACTGATCTTTTTGCCGTGCAGATCAACCCCCTCGAATTTCTCGGCGAATACGTCCATGTTGTTGGTGATGCTGTTTTGGATGCTCATAATATCTCTTGAGAACTGTCCAGCACCCACGCCGAGGGGTGTTGAGTAAAACCTATTTTTGGATAATACTCTACCGCTGCAGGTGCAGAGAGCAAAATCAGTTTACATTTAGCCCCTAACTGTTCGCGTACTTTTTGGATGAGTTTTTTACCGATCCCCTGATGTTGAAAGCTCGCATCGACTGCTAAATCTGACAAATAGCAGCAGTAGCTGAAGTCGGTAACGGCACGTGCCACCCCTACAATCTTATCATCTACAACTGCCGTGACAATAATATCAGCATTTTTGATCATATTCTCAATACATTCTAAATCATCGATCGGTCTACGCTCACCCAGTGTTGAACGATTGAGAATATTGATGAACTCTTCCGTAGAGAGTGTTGGATTAATTTTATAGTTAATGTTCATTCTGTCCATTATGCCGTTTCGCGCTTCTATGTGTTTGATAAGTGTATCGTACCGCTCTTTCGGTAAATTTTACCCCTCTACAAGTTGAAATCAAGCTCTATTTTTCAAAGGAGTATTCAAGAGGTGAATG
>JBBQNL010000077.1:0-6166 GCA_038329855.1 Campylobacterales bacterium | reverse complement strand
AATCGAACGATTACAAGTCAAACTACAAGAGCGTTATCTCATCAACAGCTCCATCTTTCAAAGTATCCCGGATTATTGGGGATTGCAGCAGCCCTTTCCAATCATGCCCCTTGATCGCCTGAACATTCCTGCTATTCGAGCAGCAAGTCTTTGGGACATAACGTGCGACAGTGACGGAGAAATAAAATTTAAGCCCGAGACTCCTTTGTATCTCCATGACATCGATTTGGACGAAGAGGAATACTTCCTCGCATTTTTCAATGTCGGCGCGTATCAAGAGACATTGGGAATGAACCATAATCTTTTTACTCACCCCAGTGAATGCACCATTTTGATCAACGACACCGGATATGAGATCGAAAACTTCACCGAATCGGATAATGTCCTCAATATCCTCGAAGATATTGGGTATGACAGCTCCAAACTTCTAACGAACCTTAAAAATAAATTGGCAACAAGTGAATTTATGGCAGAAGAAGAAAAAACAGATACACTTCAAAAACTCGAAATGTACCTTTATCAAAATGGTTATTTACGCACAACTCGATAAGGATTTTACTTGGGACTTATTTCTGAAATTAGCGAAGATTTTTCAAACGTTTACAAAAATGACCCTGCCATTAGTTCACGCATTGAATTGCTGTTCAATTATCCGGGGGTATGGGCCATTTTTTGGTACCGTATCGCCAACCGACTCTATCGGAAGAATTTTAAAGCCCTCTCCCGTCTTATAATGGGTCTCAATCAAATCATTACTCACATAGATATCCATCCGGGTACCACAATAGGGCGGCGTGTTTTTATCGACCACGGAACGGGTGTGGTCATTGGTCAAACAGCCGTCATCGAAGACGATGTCCTCATTTATCAAGGGGTAACGTTGGGGGGAGTCAGTTTAACGGCTGGAAAGCGCCATCCTACGATCAAACGCAATGTCGTTATCGGGGCGGGTGCAAAGATTTTAGGCAATATCACCATAGGTGAAAACTCCAAAGTAGGAGCCAACTCGGTTGTCGTACGAAATGTTCCCGAAAACAGCACGGCGATTGGAATTCCCGCTCACGTCATCCAAAAAGGCCGTGATAAAGACCCGTTTAGCCATAATAAACTTCCTGATATCAACAAAGAGATGTTTGAGTATCTTCTCAAGCGTGTCGCAGTCTTAGAACACTACATGGTACAAGACAACACCGAAATACTAGAACAAGATTTACAACTTGAAAATATCTATGAATCGTTTATTAAGGCGATGAAGAATTAAGAGAAAACCACAAGGCTTAGAAGCCTTATGAAGATTAATACTCGTCCGAGGGGTTAATGACCTCAACCACATCCAGTCCGAAACCGCTTAACGCTGCAAATTCAACATTCTTGGAATCCGCAATAAGGCGCATATGGCGAACCCCTAAAATTTTCAGAATCTGAGCACCAATACCGTACTCTTTCATATTCGCTGTCTGTTGTTTTGGTTTATTGATAAACAGCAATACACCGCTGTTTTGCTTCAAATAGTGTATAGAGTCAATGAGTTGAGCGTAACGGTTTTGATTGAGCAAAAGATCGATATCGGGTATCACATTATGAACTCGGACATTGGAAGTTTCACCTGCTTTGTAAAACACAATCGCCGTATGCTCGTCCCCTTGATGGTCTTCAAAGCAATATTTCTTAACATGAACCCCAAAAAACTCTATCTCTTCCTCGCAGGTTGCTTTGACTAAAATCTCATTGGCAAGACGATATTCAACGATATCAGAAATATAAACCGTTTTGAGATTATGAATTTTAGCAAAAACATCCAAATCATCCCGGCGTGCCATGGAGCCGTCTTCATTCATGATTTCACAAATAACGGCGGATTCTGCCAAACCGGATAACCGGCACAAATCTACCGAGCCCTCAGTATGTCCAATACGAACCAGTGTCCCTCCCTCTTTAGCAATCAATGGGAAAATATGTCCCGGCATCACCAACTCATGTGAATGACTCACCGGATTGGCTAAAATCTTAATCGTCATATCTCTCTCATGCGTCGAAATACCCGTAGTCGCTGCAGTAGCATCCACAGAAACGGTAAAGGCCGTCTCATGCATAGAGGAATTGCTTTTAACCATCGGTTCCAAATTTAGACGTTTGGCAATAGCAGGATTAATTGCAACACATATAAGTCCTTTGGCATGTGTCGCCATAAAATTGACATGATCCGGTGTTGAAAAAACGGAAGCGTAAACTAAATCACCTTCGTTTTCACGATCTTCATCATCGACCATGATGACCATACGCCCTTTTTTAAATTCTTCTATCGCTTCTTGCACCCGTAGTATTGCTGACATGAATATCTCTTTGCTTTATAATATATTAGTGGGGATTATAATCAAAAAGGATTAAAAAACTATCACATAGTAAATGAATCTATTTATTTTTCAAAAGCTTCCAAAAGTACTTGACAAAGTAGAAAAAAATGTCTATAATTTCGGCCTCACAACAAACATGTTGGGGTGTAGGCAAATGGTATGCCAACAGTTTTTGGTACTGTAGATTGAAGGTTCGAGTCCTTCCACCCCATCCACTTTTACTTCGATTATTCAACCCTCAAGTCAACCACCCATTCAACAATCAACTGCAACAACGAAGCTATATCTTTCACTCCATCAATAAAACAGCTACAATATCTGTACAATAATAGTAAAAAGAAGTTGCATGCCTATCACTACCCTCTACATTTCCTCCAATCAAAGCAATTCCGGAAGTATACTGATTACCATGGGATTAATGCAGCTTCTAAAATCTAAAATCGGGAAAGTTGGCTTTTTCAGACCTATTATCGATGATCAGGGTGAAAAAAACTCTGATATACGGTTTATGCTGGAATATTTCGCTATCAAACAGGAATACGAAGAGAGTTACGGAATCACCAAAGATGAATTTGAATCATTAATGGTTGAAGGTAAACACAATGAATCGATAGGGATGATTATCCGTAAGCTTGACAGGATCAAAGAGAAAAACAACTTTGTCCTAATCGAGGGGATGGCAAAGTCAGTATTTTCCCAGAGTCTCGGATTTAATATTAATCTAGAGCTTGCTAAAAATCTTGATACCGACTATATTTGTATCATAAATGCCAAAAACAAAACCCAAAATGAAATTTTGAATGAAATAAAAATTGAATCAGAAGCAATAAAACACCAAGGGGTTCGGGAATTTATGATTGTGGCCAATCGTGTTTCCTCAAAAGATATTCTTCCCCTAAAGTCCAAGATTATGCCGCAAAGTGCCATTTATTTTGCTCCCGAGGTGGATGAGCTTAACTATATCACGATTCGTGAGGTCAAGGAGCATCTAAACTGTACCGTCCTTTTTGGGGAAGAGAAAGAGTTAAACAGGATTGTCAGTACAAAACTCGTAGCCGCAATGAGAAGCGACCATTATCTCCAAAGGGTGAGTGAAAAAGCGCTTATTATTGTCCCATCGGATCGATGTGACATCATCACAGCTACAGTCTTAGCCCTTTACTCTAAAAAATTTCCTAATGCATCTGGGATCGTTCTGACGGGAAACCTTCCTCTCTCAGAATCCATCAGAACTCTCTTGCTGGGGCTTGATTCTTTAACCTTGCCAATATTGACCACCTCGCTGGATACCTACCAAGCCGCAACCCAAATTGATACCATCAAAGCAAAAATCGCATCGACCTCGGAACGTAAAATTGCTTTAGGTATGGGGCTGTTTTTCGATACGATTGATACTAATAGACTCCTATCCAAACTTGATACCCCGACCGAGTCCATCATGACTCCTGCCATGTTTGAATACACCCTTTTTGAAAAAGCCCGAAGAAATCAAAAAACCATTGTTCTCCCAGAAAGTGCAGATGAACGAATTTTACGTGCGGCTGAAATTATATTGCACCGCAGGATTGCAAATATCATCCTCTTGGGAAATGAGCAAGAGATTGTCCACCATTGCGGTATTTTAGGTCTTGATATCTCCAAAGCAACCATTATCGATCCCGCAATATCACCGCTATTGGATACATTTTCCAATATCTTTTATCACATGAGGCAAAACAAAGGGCTCCATCTCTCCGCAGCACAAGATGCTATGGTACATCCAAACTATTTTGGAACCATGCTCGTACATCAAGGCTTAGCCGATGGAATGGTAAGCGGAGCAGTCCACACAACTGCTGACACCATCCGACCGGCACTGCAGATCATCAAAACCAAACCCGGTATCTCAATCGTCTCCAGTATCTTTTTTATGTGCCTGGATACCAAGGTACTCGTTTATGGCGATTGTGCCGTTAATCAAAATCCTGATGAAAACGAATTAGCCCAAATCGCCGTCTCCTCCGCTCAAACGGCCAAAGCATTTGGGATAGACCCGCGTGTTGCCATGCTTAGTTACTCCACGGGTGAAAGCGGCAGCGGTGAAGACGTCGAAAAAGTCAAAATGGCAACACGCATTGCTAAACAAATGCAAAGCAGCCTCCTCATCGAAGGTCCGATTCAATACGATGCAGCCATCGACTGCGATGTAGCGTGCATCAAACTCCCCGAATCCGAGGTAGCAGGCCATGCCAACGTATTCATTTTTCCCGATCTCAATACAGGCAACAATACCTACAAGGCTGTTCAGCGCTCTTCTGGAGCCATTGCCATCGGGCCCATACTTCAAGGTCTCAATAAGCCAATCAATGATCTAAGCCGCGGATGCACCGTTGCCGACATCCTAAACACCGTGGCCATTACCGCAATACAAGCAGGTCAGGAGTGAAGATTTTAGTCCTCAACAGCGGAAGCTCTTCGATTAAATATACTCTATTTCACTCTCAAATAGCGGTCAAAAACGGATTGTTTGAAAGAGTGCAAAATTATGAAGATGTTCTTGCGAACATTCTGGCTGAAATAGGGACGATTGATGCCGTAGGACATAGAGTGGTCCATGGCGGAGAGCATTACCAACAATCGGTTTTGATCGATGCAAGTGTCATAAAAACGATTGAAGAGCTGATTCCTCTGGCTCCACTGCACAATCGTGCGAATCTAGCGGGGATAAAAGCGGTTTTGGCCCTTTACCCTACTCTCAAACAAGTCGCCGTATTTGATACCTCATTTCATCAAAGCATCCCCGATTATGCTTATATGTATGCTTTGCCCTATCATCTTTATAGTGACAATAAAATACGGCGTTACGGCTTTCACGGCACTTCTCATCACTATATGCTCAATGCCACATCCTCATTTTTGGATCAAGCTCCCTCCACACTAAACGTCATTACGTTTCATCTGGGTAACGGCGACAGCGTGTGCGCGATACAAAATGGCAAAAGCATTGATACTTCCATGGGATTTACCCCACTCGAAGGTCTCATTATGGGGACACGCAGCGGTGATTTGGATCCCGAGATTCTCCTTTATCTGCACAGAGAAAAGAAGATGAAAATCGATGAGATCGAAACACTCCTCAACAAAGAATCAGGATTAAAAGGGATTTGCGGGGAGAGTGACATGCGTGATGTTGTCCACTTAGCCCAAAAAGGGGATGAAAAAGCCAAACTCGCTATTGAGATGTTTACCTACCATGCCAAAAAATACCTTGGCTCCTATCTCGCGATTTTGGGGCGTATGGATGCTATTGTATTTACCGGAGGGATTGGGGAACATTCAGCACTGATACGAGAAAAAATCCTACATAATTTAGAACATCTGGGAATCAAAATCGATCGGGAAAAAAACAGACAAGACAGCACAGAGCCTTTTGAAATCAGTACAGAAGATTCTCCTCTCAAAGTGCTGGTCATACATACCAATGAAGATGAAATCATCGCCCAAGAAACCTATAAAATCATCATGGAACCGATAGCATAGTCATTCATTGTTAAATGAAGAGTATAATCCCTCTACACTTAACCATTTTTATATTCACCACACTCAAGGAAGTTCATGAACACATTTAGCTACTACAATCCAACTCGTATTGAATTTGGTCAAGACAAAGAAAATTCCATAGGAACAATGATTAGCGAACAGGGAATCAAACGACTGCTTCTCGTGTACGGAACCGGTTCAATCAAAAAACATGGATTATACGAACGGGTCATTGCCAGTTTAATCTCCGCAGGAATAGAATACGAGGAACTCGACGGTATCGTCAGCAACCC
>JBBQNL010000076.1:0-6335 GCA_038329855.1 Campylobacterales bacterium | reverse complement strand
AAACTCTTTCGCCGCAGTGAAATAGTCGCGAGTGAGAAAATCCATCGGGATCTCTCCCGCAAGCCATTCGTTGCTCAAAGGGCAAGAGACAAACATCTCACGCTTTTCAAGCACAATGACTTCGGCTTCAGGAGCCTCTTTTTTGATGTAGCGAGCAGTCGTCAGACCGCCCCATCCGCCGCCGATGATGACAACACGTTTACCGGCCGATTTTGGCATTAGCTCTGTGGCAGCCGCAGGGTTTTCACCCGCATTTGCTGATGTTGTTGCACCTCCCAGAGCCAGTGCCGCAGCACCGATTCCAGAGGCTTTGAGTAGATCACGTCGTGTAAATTCCATATTATTTCCTTAGAAGCTTAGGTTGGCGATAAGACGCGTATGAGATTGGTCGTAGTTACGAGTATCGTTGGTGCGTTCAACATGGAACAGACGTAACCAGAGACCTTTGACGGATGGGACAACGTAGTGGAGCATGTAATCGGTTTCGCTCGATTTTTCTGTATGAGAGCCTGCTCCAGCAACATATGTAGTACCATTCAACGATGTTGCAGTTGTTTGGACATTGCTGTCATATTCCGCATGATTAATACTGAATTTTAACCCTGTAACCCCTAGACTACTGAAATCGTATTCGCCCCCAATTTTATAAGCTGAGGTGTCTGCGCGGTAGTTGTTACGGCTAAAGATTGACCCGGTATAAAGAGGATCTCCACCCCACGCGTTGATCACATGACCATCAGAGCTGTCGGTATATGCGACATTAAATACCCATGAATCGATCGATGCTTTCGCCTGAACCCCCCAAACCATTGAATCGATTTGGCCATCAGTACTAAGTTTTGTTTTGTATAGGGCTGTTTTATCTGGATGAGTGACAGCACGCTCATTTTGAAGAAATATTCCTCCTAAGGAAGTTGAAAAGTCACCCACATCATCTTGTTTGAGGATTTGAGCACCTAGTGTTACTTTGGCAGGACCAGCATTGAGTTTATACTCAGCATCGGCATAGATTGTGTTGTACATCTCATGGGCATAGTAATCCCAGACACGTGCTTTTAAATCACCTTTGGCATAATCGATTCCGAGAGAGGTCACCCCTGACGTATCCATTCTAGCCGCAGTTCCTACTGCCCCTGTTCGACCAAAAGTCGCTTCTCCCATGTCTTGAAAAACCTCTTTACCGTAACCTGGCGTTATAACGCCAGTGGTACCGTTAACGACAGGGCTTACAAAACCAAAACCAGCTCCAGAAGTGATTGCGTAAACACCATCACCGATTAATGAAGCATCGGTTGCCGCACGGGTACCGTATTGCATTTTGGTAATGTGTGCAGCAGTAACCGTGATATCTGGGAGTTCTTTAATCGTGGCAACTGCCCCTTCAAACAGATTCGGGATAATAGTGACCGCATTTTCAGTCATAGGGGTTTTAAACTCCTGACGCCCATAGGTGAGGTCCGTATTGGAAAGATGATAGCTCGCATACGCTTCACCCAGAGTAATATAGCTTCCCATATCATCACTCTGGAGCCCTTGTGCCATATGGCTATACCCATCTTTGGTCAGATATGAATCGCTGGCGAGTCCTGTATTATAAGTGGTATAAAACGCTGCTCCAAAACGTAAACCGTATAGTGCGCCTGTTTGGTATTTTAGTTTACCACCGATAACACTTCCTGCTTCAGCAACAGTATCAGATGCTTCTGGAAAGATATGATGCAAACGGATATAACCGCCCGCCTTTCCCTCTTTGATCATCTCGCTTAAATCTTCCGCACCCATTAGCTGGCTAGCCAATACTGCCGATAGCGTCAAGATCGCTGTTTTTTTCATCATAAGTTCTCCTTAAGTTGTTTTCTAGGCCAATCGTACTTATCCTAGATGAAAAAATCATGAAAAAATCATTTTTCACGCTATTAAAGGGAAAAAGAATGGAAATACATTACAATATGTGTATGAGAATATTAATAATTGAAGATGATTTAAAATTACGGGTTATGTTAAAGGATGTGCTGGAAGCTTTCCATACGATTGATACGGCAGGTTCACTGGAAGAGGGGATTGAGCTGATTGAGGGCTATGCTTATGACGCGCTGTTGCTGGATCGCAACCTCTCTGGAGAGGATGAGGGGATGAAGATTATTCCCAAGCTCAAAAAACTGCAGCCCTCGTGCGCAGTGATCATTACCAGTGCGTACGGAGGAGTGGAAGAACGCATTGCAGGTCTGAGCGCGGGTGCGGATGATTATATAGAGAAGCCGTATGATTTGAGAGAACTCAAAATGCGGCTTGATGCCCTGATACGACGCTATGCCCCTGATGTTATTATGATTGGGGAGATGCAAATAGACATTAAAAATGAAACCGTGAGTGTGCAGGGTGAGATTATACTGCTCTCTAAAAAAGAGCATGATCTGTTCTTTTTCCTCGCATCCAAACCCGATAAAGTCTTCACCCGCGACGATATTGCCAACGCGATTTATGAGGATCCAAGCTCGATGACTTCCAATACCATTGACGTAGTTATCAAAAATATTCGTAAAAAACTTCCTGTTGATCCCATCGAGACAGTAAAAGGGAGGGGTTATGCTCTTAAGAACGTTTAAAGGCAAAATTCTAGCGGTAACGCTAGGGATGACGATCTTTTCGGTTTTAATATTTGGGTATGGTCTGGCGAATATTTATTATCACCATATGGAAAAATGTTTAACACGCAGTCTTTCGTTTTTGACCAATATCGTGACGCAAGAGTACGATTTGTCGAAATGGGATCCGAAAATGGTGGTGGAAATTCGAAAGAATGAGCAGATGCAAAACATTCTGAAAGGTGGATTACTGGATGATCTGCATATCGAAGTCCTCGCGACGCAACCCGCTTCAATCGAGGGGCGTTTATTTCGTTCAGCACGTTTGGCGGATGGGCGTTATTTCGTGATCAGCTCTTCAACGGCTAAAATCGATGATGAGCTGATTAAAATGATGGCGGATCGATGGTCTTACTTTTTGTTAGGATTGCTCTTTACTAGTGGAATGATTTATCTTCTGATCCGCCACCTTTTTGCTCCATTTAACGAACTGGTCGACCACTGTTTGACGTGCCGTGATCCTAAAAATAAGCCGAATGTGGTAGGCGGAGGAACAGAAATTATCGCCTTGCGTGATGCGATATCGACACTGCAAGAGCGCATCAGCGGTTTGCAAAGTGCTCAGCGTGATTCGATGAAAGCCCTCACGCATGAACTCAAAACACCATTGGCACAGTTACGCTTGCGCATTGATATTGCGGATCTCAAGGGGGAGTGGAACAGTGATGCTATTGGTGCAGCGCGTGAAGAGATCGACACCATTTCAGAAAAAATAACCGATATTTTACACGCGACGCAAGCCAGCGAAATTGTGGAAACAATTTATTTGAAAAAATCGGTAGAGGAATGGATCGAGGAGCTTAAGCCGCTTTGGCAGCATCGCGAGCTACATTTTAAACTTGCTATTCCAGAATCTTCATCGGCACTTCTGCCAAAGGCTCCGTTTGAGCGGGTGGCGCGTATTTTGATTGAAAATGCACTTAATCATACGTGTAAAGGAAGTACGATTTATTTGAGTTGCGACAAAGGCATCTTTGAAATAAAAAATCCGATTTGCGATCAGGTTACTCCGATTATACACTCCACAGGTGTTGGACTGGAAATCGCTCAAACGCTGTGTGATTATTACGGATGGCGGCTGAATGATGTTCAGGATGAGGAGTATTACATAGCAACGCTATCGCTTTAATCTAACCGTATCAAATTCTCGTATAATGTGCTCTAAAAATTTAACAGGAGCTCTGTATGATGGAAGAAAACACCTTGGCTAATCGTGTTCCCCATATTATATTACTGTACTGGATCATAAAAATCGCATCTACTACTTTGGGTGAAACGGGTGCAGATATGTTTTCGATGACGTATGATTTTGGTTATGCAGCTACGATTCTGATTTTCATGAGTCTATTTGTATTTTTTCTATCCATCAAGCTTTACATTAAACGGTATGAGCCCATCACGTATTGGTTGACCTTTACTGCTACGGCGATTGCAGGAACTGCCATTTCGGATTACATTGATCGGACGCTTGGACTTGGGTATACATTGGGTTCGCTACTTTTGGTGGGGCTATTGTTCTTGGTTTTGATTGCATGGTATTTTCGGGATAAAAGCATTAATGTAGAGCATATTACCAATTCTACATCCGAAATCTACTATTGGAGCGCTTTTCTAATTGCCAATACGTTAGGGACTGCCGCCGGAGATTTTTTAGCAGATGAACTTCAATTGGGATTTGCGCAAAGTGCGATTATCATCTCTGGTTCTTTAATATTGATTGCTTTATTACACTTTTATACAAAAGTTTCCAGTGTTCTTTTATTTTGGTTAGCTTTTGTATTAACGCGTCCATTTGGAGCAACCTTTGGTGATTTATTAACCAAAACGCAGGAGAAAGGTGGCCTCGATCTGGGAACCGTAGGCTCTTCACTCTTTTTTGCTCTCATCCTCATTCTAGCGGTCATGCGAGAAGTTCAACTCGAAAAGAAAAAAATGATTAACGAATTGGACTAAACAATTAATGCAGCATTCGTTTTAAATTTTGTTAGACTCTTGCCGCTTCACGACGTTGGAGGTAATCCCATTTTGCATCGACACGGGTTTGCCATTCATCAATAATGTACTCATATTGTTTGGTGAAAAGGTGTTTAAAGCGCCCCTGTGCCCCGAGATAATCGCGTATCGGAATGATGTTCTTTGGGCGGTATGTAATGTTGAGTTGTGTCCCATCAATGATCTCGTACAATGGGAAAACCAATGACTCGGTTGCCAACTCAGAGACAGCGATTGTATTTTCAGGTGCAAATTTCCATTCTGTTGTACACGCGGACATTGCATTGATAAATACCGGTCCCTCAGTTGCAAGCCCTTTTTGGATTTTTGTGACCATGTCTTTCCATTTATTCGGAGCAACTTGAGCAACATAAGGAGCACCGTGTGCTGCCATAATCGCCATTATGTCTTTTTTATTACGTTTTTCACCGTAGCTGATACGCCCTGCAGGCGTTGTCGTTGCTGATGCACCGATGGGCGTTGATGAGGAGCGTTGTCCCCCGGTATTTGCATAAACTTCGTTATCCAAACAAACATACATCATGTTATGCCCACGCTCAAAACAGCCCGAAATCCACTGGAAGCCAATATCGTAAGTCGCACCGTCACCGCCGAATGCGACGAACTTCGGAGTACGATCCGGTTGTTTTAGACGCCCTTTGGTTTTGAGTGCTTTATACATAGCTTCCGCACCTGCAACCGCCGATGAGCCGTTTTCGAATCCGATGTGAATCCATGAAGCATCCCATGAGGTATGGGGATAAACTGCCGTACACACTTCCAAACATCCTGTTGATGCTGCAAGAATCAAATCGTCATTGGTAGCATTGAGTACTTCACGAACGATAATCGAGTGGGCACAGCCCGGACAAAGAAGATTACCCCCCTCAAAACGATCCGCTGACGTGGAAAAGTCTTTGAGGTTTTTAACTTTTTTAATTTCTGACATAATTGCTCCTTAGAAAAAAGAGAGTTTCGGTCCGCGAAGACCGATGTATTGTTGCAGTGCAGTGGTTGCTTTGCCCGCATCCGCATTTGCTTTAAGATCCATAAAGATCCTCTCTAGATGTGCTTTGGTCAAGTCTCGTCCACCCAATCCATAGATGTAATTGGTAAGAACTGCCTTGGTATCACTGTTAAACAATGATCCTGAAATCTCGTTGAAAAGTGCACCAACGGTACCGTTAGGGCTTGAACGATCCAATGCGCCGATTGCTTTAACCTCTTTTAATGCCGCTGCAATTTGTTCTAGAGGCCATGGACGAAACACTCGAATGCCGACCACACCCGCTTTAATACCGTGTTTCGCGCGTATCTCTTCGGCTACTTCACGTGCAGTTTCAACCGAAGTTCCCATACATACAATCGCTACTTCCGCATCTTCCATGTTGTACGTTTCTACTAGATTGTATTTACGTCCTGACAATGTTTCAAAATCATCGAAAACCGATTGTATTTTTGGAAGTACCACTGTCATAAGAGCATGATGCTGACGTGCTTTATGTTCAAAATGCCAATCTTCTTCGGTTTGAACCCCGTGAGTGACCGGATGATCCAAATCGAGCATATCGTTCATCGGTTGATATTGACCTACAAAATTGTAAGCTGCTTCATCGGTTAGAGTACGCACTCCCTGCGCGGTATGTGATGTCATAAATCCATCTTGATGAACCATGGCCGGTAAGCGGACGTCATGAT
>JBBQNL010000075.1:0-6533 GCA_038329855.1 Campylobacterales bacterium | reverse complement strand
GTCTATCTGGGTTTGAATAAAATTTCCTGATGCATCGTAACGTGAAGATGTTAGTACGATCGGTTCACGTGTAATATTTTTGAGATTGAGAGAGAGTTTAAACGTCGAATCAAGCCGTTTACTCGCATACACGTCCAATGTCCCATATCCATCTTGAGATTTGACAATACCGCTTTGATCAATAGGATCATTAAAACCGCTGTTATAACGATAGGCTGCACCGTAACTCAAACTGTAGGGTGCGTATATATGGTCTATTCCAAGATTCAAAAGATACGAAGGCGTTTGGGCTATCACCCCACGAAAATTATTCGCCGTGTTTTGCAATGCGCTGTTTTGAACCGTCGCATTCCCCCATATTCCTAATCCCTCAACCAGTCCGCTAAGCTGCTTTTTGACTTCCGCTTCAGCACCCCACAGCTGTGCTTCACCGCTATTTTCAGGTTTTTCGACATAACGGGTACCATCAAAGCGTGTCAATTTCTCTATTTTATTCTTGATATCACGATAAAAGGTGTTAAGACTCACGATCCCTTTGTCTGAAAAATAATGTTCCAATCGCAGTTCATACCCGATGGCTGTCTCTTCACGCAGATTTGGATTACCTGTGAGATCGGGATTGTTAATGTCATTATCACCCAACGAGCTATTCACCGTTGAACTGATTTCATCCAATCTGGGAAGTTTGACGCTCTTGGCTACGCTAAAACGCAGCTGATCATCGGGGGTGATTTTATACAGCGCATGCAACGAAGGAGCCAGATAATCAATGGAATCGACGTTGCCAAAGTCACGAGACGTTTTTTCATAGCGCAAACCGGGTGTGAGAATCATCGTGTCACCTAAACTCATCTCATCTTGTACGTAAACGGCATATTTGTCTTGATCCATCGTTACGCTGTTTAATGAGGTTTGGGTTCCATTGATATCATTGCGAACATCATCCCTTTGGGTCATATGACGATATTCCACCCCTCCTTTGAGAAAATGCTGATCAAATACGGACGAAAGATTGGTATTTCCGCCATAAACTCGAAACAATGCATCATCGTTTTGATGTGCAGTGGATAAATTAATCGTGTCCAATGAATTTTTTTCACCCTCTTGCTCTCTGGCGTGGGTGATGAACTTCCAATCCACCAACGTACTTTGAGTAAGATGGTGTTCACCCAAAGCCTTTACCATGTAAAAAAAACCATCATTTTTGTCTGTTTCATAAATATTTTTGGACACTGTACCCAATGTGTTTGTGACATCATGGATCGCACTGCTCTCATCGTTGATCCCAAAGTCTGTACTAAAGGTGTATTTGTTTTTGGTGTCGGCCGTGTAGATGAACTGGGTATTGAGACTCAAGAAACGTGATCGCCCTTCTTCCTCGCTGGCTTGAATCGTCCCATTGGTGTCGGTAGTGTAGACATCATCTCTTTGATTGTCACTGTAAGTAGTGCTAACAAGGTAACTGAGTTTTCCCTCTTTTTTTTCATACGAAGCGAACGCTGTTCCCATGGGTGAATCATGATACATTCCTCCCGTGAGTCTGAGAACTGCTTTCCCATCGCTTTTAGGTTTTTTGAGGATAATATTGACAATGCCACCCATGGCTTCTGCCGTATATTCTGCTGAACCGTTACTCATCACCTCAATGCGTTCAATCATATCGGGGCTGATTTGTTCCAGCGGACTGCCCCGACGCTTTGAACTCGTAGTCACCTCTTCACCATCAACGAGCACTTTTGTGTATCCTTTTCCCGGAGCGCCTTTTTTACTCCCATCGGGAACACTCACCCCTGCGGTACGTTTGAGTATCTCAAGTGCATTTAAATCACCGTACTGCGTGAGCTCGCTGCCCGTTACGATACGTTTTGCAATCGAATCTTCTTTACGTGACTCTATCGCGGCGGCATTGGCTTCGACTTGGATTTTTTCCAATGAGATCGTTTCTTGGGCATAAGACAAAGAGATAAGGAGTGAGGGGATAAAAAATCGGTAAATCAAAAAGTATTCCTATGTAGGTTTAATGGAAAATTGTACTACAATTAAACTATGAAATCACAAATGACTTTACTTACATTGGTGTCGCTTTTATGGTTCACCTCTGCACAGGGAGGAGAACAATCCCTGCTCTCCCCTGAAAAACAAAACTTTTTCAAGCAGCAGCAACAGCAAATTGATGCAACGTATGAAAAACTGCGTTACGACTGGCTCTCTCCCATCAATCTGAAAGCCTCAAGTATTTATGAAAAATCGGCCTCATTTGGAGGAGCTAAAGATACTCGTCAAAGCCTCTCAGCATCAATGGCACAAGATCTATTCCGTTCAGGGGGAATTACCTATTCCATCGATTATGCCCATGCTAATAAAGAGGCAAATTCTCTGGCCTTGAGCAAAGACATCGCGGCAATAAATCAACAGCTCATGAATGCTGTTTTAACCTACCGTAAAAATGAAATTGCGCTGAAACAAAGCGATCTCAAACTCAAAAACGCCCAAATCGAAATTTTTCTCAAGCGCAAACAATACGAAGCGGGAGATATCGACATCACTTTTCTCAACAATGCCCTGATGAATCAAAGCAATGAACTCAAAAACAATACTGCCCTACGGTATGCCCTCGCCCAACAAAAATTCGAAGCCGCAAAATTTACAGATCTTTCCATCGATTCTCTGAGCGTTCCTCTCTATACCCTCTCACAAAAAGAGACTTTTTTAGATGAGGGATGGAATATTCGCTACGCCAAAGCCCTGAGCCAAAGTGCGGCGCAGCAATATGGTCAGATCAAAAGTTCCTATCTCCCAAAACTCACCCTCATTGCCGATGCCGGATATCTGAGGTACGATTCATATGCAGCCCCTACTGTTGATTATCGCGGAAACTTTTACGATGCGGGATTGCAGCTCTCTATGCCTTTGGCCTATAACGCGTCTGCCACTTCCCAAGAAGCACAGGCTACTTATTTAAAACAGCAGGCGCAAAGTGCCGATACCAAACGCCAAATGAATGCCCTTTATGATCAAACCGTCGCTTTGGTTGAAAGCTACAAACAAACCATTGCTATCACACAAAACAATCTCAAATATTATGATGAATTACTGGGGGCTACAAAAGCCGCGGTAAATGCGGGATACAAAGCGGGGTATGATTTGCAAACGCTTCAAAACACCCGTGCCATCGAAGATCTTGAAATTCAAATCAACGAAATCAATATTCAAATCCAACTTTCACAACTCCACCATCAAATGCAACATCCTCAGGAGTCCCTCTAATGACGTCCAAAACCATTGAAACAACAATCGGTCTCACAACCCAACCCTCTTCACAACGGTGGAAAAAAATCATATGGGGGAGCATTGCGCTACTCATTATTATTGCCGCATCCTTCTATGTTATGAAATACACGAAGAAAGAGAAAACGGCTTACATCACCGTCCCTCTAAAAGTTCAGGATCTCACCACGAGCGTTTCTGCAACCGGTAATCTGGAACCGACCAATACAATCGATGTCGGAATCGAAGTCTCAGGAACCATCGATAGCGTATTGGTAGATTACAATGAGCATGTCCGTAGCGGTCAAATCCTCGCACGGTTGGATACGACCAGAATAACGGCTACGGTTACGAGCTCTCAAGCGATTTTGATGAAATCCAAAGCGAATGAACAAAGTGCCAAAGCAGCAGTGGACAATGCCGCTATTGAAGAGGAACGCGCACGTACGATGTTTTCCTCTACCGGAGGTAATTATCCCTCTCGTAAAGAGATGCAATCTCTCTCAACCATGCTGATCCAAGCCAAAGCGTCTCTCTCAGCAGCCAAAGCACAAGTCGCCCAATCGTATGCACAACTCAAAAGTGATGAAGATAATTTGCGCAAAGCGATCGTCGTCTCTCCGATAAACGGTGTTGTATTAAACCGAAAAGTTGAACCGGGCCAAACCGTAGTCGCTTCCATGCAAACTCCGATTTTATTTACTCTTGCCGAAGATCTGACGAAAATGAAAGCAATTGTGAGCGTCGATGAAGCCGATATCGGCGGAGTCAAAGAAAACCAAAAAGTTGTCTTCACTGTCGATTCGTATGCCAATAGGGAATTTGAAGGAAAAATAACTCAGCTCAGACTCAATTCTGCCATCGTCAATGGTGTCGTCACTTATGAAGCCGTTGTTCAAGTGGATAATACCGACCTCTTGCTCCGTCCCGGTATGACCGCCAACGCTTCTATCATCACCGACACTTTGAAACAAGTAACCGTTATCCCAAATGCGGCATTACGTTTTTCTCCTCCTGCAGATAAAGATGAAAAAAAGAAAAAACGTGCCACGGAAGAATCCGATAAAGGAGCGCATGTTTGGGTTTTAAAAAATGAAGTTCCTACTAAGGTAAAAGTTCAAATTGGAAAAAGTGACGGCGTATCGAGCGTTGTCAGTGCCTCTTCGCTCAAAGTGGGTGATTTGATGATTACAGGTATTGACGAACAGCCATGATATCTTCCCAACTCCCCGTCATCCAACTTAAAAATGTCAAAAAATACTACGGTGAAGGAAACGCGGCCACGTATGCATTGCAGGGGGTTGATCTCACCATTGCCAAAGGAGAATTTGTCGCCATCATGGGGCCCAGCGGATCGGGAAAATCAACTGCGATGAACATCATCGGATGTCTTGATGTCACGAGTGAGGGGGAGTACCTCTTTGAGGGGATTGATGTTGGGAATCTCAGCCGTGACCAACGGGCCTTACTGCGACGTAATTACATCGGTTTTATTTTTCAAGGATTCAATCTGCTGGGTAAAACCTCTGCCCTTGAAAATGTTGAACTTCCCCTGCTCTATCGAGGTGTCCCAGCCCATGAGCGCAAAACTATGGCGATGGAAGCCCTCAAGAGTGTCGGATTAGAAGACGTCGCTCACCATACTCCTGGTGAACTCTCAGGAGGGCAGCAGCAGCGTGTAGCCATTGCCCGTGCCATCGTCACCAATCCTCTGGTTCTTTTGGCTGATGAGCCTACTGGAAACCTCGACACTCACAAAAGTATGGAGATCATGGAACTGCTACGCTCATTTAATCGAGATAAAGAGATCACCATCATCATGGTCACCCATGAAAACGATATGGCCCAATTTGCTTCACGGATTATCCATTTTCGTGATGGACTCATCGATGACATCGCTACACAAAGAGATACTCAATGATATGGAATGCCTTTATCCTCGCACTGCGTGAGATCCGTCGCAGTGCCATGCGTTCCTTTTTAACAACACTTGGGATCGTTATCGGTGTGGCCTCCGTTATTTCAATGGTCATGCTAGGAGATGCAACCACTGCTTATGTCACGCAAAGTATCTCGAAACTCGGCAGCAATATGCTCATCGTTCGTCCAGGGCAGGATAGTCATGGTCCCGGCGGTGATACCGTAGCAAAACGCTTTACAAACGATGATCTCACTGCAATATCACGTGAAATACCCGGACTAAAAGGAGTTGCTCCCGTATCCTCCAAAGGGATAAAAGTCGTCTATGGAAACAAAAACTACTCAACCTCAGTCGATGGAAGCGATAATGATTATTTCACCGTCAAAGATTGGCAGTTTGAAGAGGGACGCCCTTTTACCGATGCAGAACTCAAAGGGGGAAAAGCGGTCTGTATTATCGGAGAAACAATTCGTAAAGAACTCTTTGGAACACAGACACCACTGGATGCTTCTATCCGTCTGGGCAATTTTTCATGTCAAGTTATCGGTACTTTGCATTCAAAAGGTTCTTCTATGTTCGGCACGGATCAAGACGATCTTATCGTGGTCCCTATACGGATGTTTCAACGCCGTATCAGTGGAAATCAAGAAATTTCTACTATTTTGGCCTCTGCTAACAATCCTTCCTCTATCGAAAATATGAAAACAGCACTCACCTCTCTCATGCGTGAACGCCGCCATATTCGTGCAGGGGATGAAGACGATTTCAATGTTCGGGATTTACGTGAAGTGATACAAACCCTCTCCTCTACCACCAAAATGCTCACGTTATTACTGGGTGCCGTCGCTGCGATCAGCTTGCTCGTAGGAGGGATTGGGATTATGAACATCATGCTCGTCTCTGTAACGGAACGCACTCGTGAAATCGGTATTCGTTTAGCCATCGGAGCATTGGAACGTGAAGTGTTGCTACAGTTTTTAGTCGAAGCCGTCGTTCTCTCTTCACTGGGAGGAGTGATCGGTGTGATACTGGGGATTGGTGCGGGAGTAGGAGTCAATCTCTTTTTTGATCTCCCTTTTGTATTTAATACCTCGATTGTCATCATCGCCTTTTTCTTCTCGACGATCGTGGGAATACTTTTTGGCTACTTTCCCGCACGCAAAGCGGCAAGACTTAATCCAATCGATGCCCTACGGCACGAATAAGTGCGTTAAAAGTTATAGACGTAGCTTAAAAAATAGTTTCGTCCTTCACGTTCTATTCCGCCATCAAAGTTGTAATAATAGCTGGGTTGGCGCACTTCGGTATTAAACAGATTTTTTACGGTCAATCGCAACTCACTGTT
>JBBQNL010000074.1:0-6646 GCA_038329855.1 Campylobacterales bacterium | reverse complement strand
ACAACGCCAACTACGGTGCCGAAGTGATGGATCGTCTTGAAGAGATACTCGATACCATTAAAAAAACCAAGCAAACAGCTACCATCCTCATCACGGACCTCAACCTCACGCCTGACGAAGCCAAATGGCTCAATTATGAAGTCAATAAGCTAAATGAAGGGGGATGGACTATCACTATCACTCTCTTAGATCACCACGGTAGCGGAAAAGATACGGCGGCACAATACCCATGGTACTTTTTGGATACCGATCGCTGCGCGACGAAAATCGTCTATGAATACGCGCTTGAAAATTACGGATTGAGTGGCGGAGGATGGCTTGAAGAATTTGTCAAAGTGGTCAATGCCGTTGATCTCTGGCACCAAGACGAAGTGGAAGATTTCGAGTACGGAAAAGTCTGTATGCGTCTTATCAGCGATGCGAAAGAGATGAGCCGCGTCATGTTTGGGAATGAAGACCGTGCCTACAAACTCGCTTTGTTAGAACGCGCTGCCACCATGCGTCATCTTCCCAACGCCAACATTGTCCTTGATGAAGCATTGCATTCAATGAAAAAAGATTTTTTTAAAGACGGTGTGGACAATACGCTTGACAACCTCTCCACTAAACACATTGTCGCACTCTTAGGGACAAAACGCTCCATCATGACCATCTATTACAAAGGTTGGCGCGGATTTTTGAGCTATGGCTTAGGCAATACATCGATCATCGGAAACGGCTTTTTAACGACCAATCCGGATTTCGATTTTATTGTCGATGTAAGCACTCGCGGAACCATGAGTTTACGCGGCCATGACAAAGTTGACGTTGCAATGATGGCGGGTGAGTGGGCAGGCGGCGGTGGTCATCCTAATGCGGCAGGGGGACGAATCAATGGATTCAAAGAGCAGTTTCGCTACGACAAAGTCAAGCGTCAAATCGAAGATCTCCTAGCCAATAAAGAAGCAATACACGGAAAACTTCCTCACAAAATAGAATCACTATAATCTTTGATCGAAAAACTTTATCATGAAATGAGCAACTTTTCGGTATTTTCTGCCGAAAGTTCTCCACATCGTTTAGACTCAACCATCTTTTTGGCAATTTTAATGTATCAAGCGATCTCTTTTAAGGTATTACGAATATCAATAAACTTAGGAAGATTTTCGAAAAAAAGCTCTATCAGTACAGGATCAAAATGCTTTCCGGTTTCTTGACGGAACAATTCTAATATTTCTTCAAGTTCCCACGCTTCTTTATATATACGATCGCTTCCCAATGCATCAAATACATCAGCAATAGCGGTAATACGGCCATAAATATGTATATCTTCGCCTTGAAGTCCTCTAGGATATCCCGTTCCATCCCATTTTTCATGATGCTGATGCGCGATTATAGCGGCAGTTTGCAGTAACGGACGTTTGGAGTTTTTAAGAATCTCATATCCGATCATGCTGTGTTTTTTCATCGCTTCAAATTCTTCATCGTCCAGTCGAGCAGGTTTAAGCAAAATAGAATCGGAAATCCCGATTTTACCAAGATCATGCATCGGGGAAGCACTGTACAAAAGATTGATCTCTTCCTCTTCCAATCCATACAGTCGCGCAAGAAGTTTCGAATATTTTGCCACCCTACGGACATGATTTCCTGTCTCTTTCGAACGGCTCTCCCCCACTTCACCCAGCAGGTAAAGCATTTCATGCTGAGTATGCCAAATCTCTTCATTAAGATTGTACAGTTCGGTCACATCGTAGCGAATACTTATGTATTCCAATATATTCCCATTTTTGTCAAGAATCGGTTTTATGGTTGCATCGGTGATGTAAGTCGTACCGTCTTTTTTTCTATTTTTTACGATACCGTGCCAGATCTGCTTGCTTTTGATCGTTTCCCACAGTTTTCTAAATAGATCAGGAGAAACATCGGGATGACGGACTATATTATGATTCTTGCCTATAAGTTCTTCTTCACGGTACCCGCTGACACTGCAAAAAGCTTCATTAACATAGGTCAGCTTACCTTTATTGTCTGTTTTCGATACAATCATCGAGATGTCAACGATCTCTTTATATTGTTCCAGTAAAGTGGATTTATGAGCCAGTTCGTGGGTCATATTTGAATTGAGCTCTTGAATTTGTTTAGCATAATATATTTTTTGGACCACATCACACATTGATTGAACTATCTGCTCTATTTTCATCGGCTTTACTATAAAACCGGAAACTCCAAGATTGATTAGTTCCAGTAGATAGTGGCTGTCTTTGGTGCCTGACATGACAATAACAGACTGTGACTCATTGAGCTGTTTAATCTGTTTAATCAGATTGATTCCATTCATTACCGGCATCAAAACATCGGTTATCACCAGATCAAAGTGGTTTGATTGATAAAGATTCAATCCTTCTTCCCCATTGGAAGCTGTTTGGACAAAAGGGAAAATACCGCTTAGTATTTTCTGTGTCTCTTCTCGCATAACCATTTCACTTTCAACATACAATACCCGCATCCCTTGCGCAAAAAGAGCCAGATTCTCAAGTTTCTCTTTAATGGTCATAATTCATCTTTCTGAAGCAATATTACCCTGTTCTTGCCCTCTTTTTTGGCTTGATACATAGCCTTATCTGCCCGTTCAAGAAGTAATTCCTTGGTTGTCCCCTCATCATGTCTTGTAAGACCTATGCTGATAGTCACCTGTCCAACTTCCAGAAATTGGGATGATGCCACAACCTCTCTGATACGCTCTGCAAAGCTTTGTACTTTTTGCTCATTTTCGGATATGGTCATGACAATAAACTCTTCACCTCCAAAGCGGATTAAGACATCTTCGTCTCTTATCGCCTCCTGTACACGAGATGCAACCTCTTTGAGAACTTCATCGCCACGTTGATGTCCGAAGGTATCATTTACTTTTTTAAAATTGTCGATGTCAAATAAGAGAAGGTAAAATTCCTGTTCTGTATTTTTTCTTTCTACAAACCGGTTGTAAAATAACTCGCATTGAGTTCGATTAAATACATTGGTCAGCTTGTCTTTGGTAGCAAGCTCACGCAGCGCATGTTCCATTACTTTTCGCTGTGTAATATTACGACCCGTAGAAAGGTAATTCGTTACTGTTCCTTCGTCATTTTTGATAGCGCTTATAGTCTTCTCTTCATTGTACAACGTCCCATTCTTATCTTTGTTCACAAATTCGTCATGAAACTGTTGACCATTAATGATTGTCTTCCACAGTCTATGATAAAACACACTGTCATGCAATCCCGACTTCATAATCGATGAGCTTTTTCCCACCAGTTCATCATGGCTGTATTTTGATAATGCTTCGAATGCAGGATTTACGTATTCAATAATCCCTTCCTTGTCTGTGATACACACTGCATCACCTGTTTGCATCAGCGCATTGGAAAACTTCTTCAACTCTTGGTCGATTTGATGACGCTTTATCGCATTGACGATCATCTGGGCTGAAATCATCAGTATCAGGATCTCATCGTGTTGCAGTTCCTGTGTTGAGGAAGTTTTAAAAGAGATAAAACCTTCAAGCTCTTGCTGAGAAAACATAGGGATGATGATCATACATCCGTGATAAGGAGAAAACAATTTCAGCACCTCTTGTGCTGTCTCATTGTTTTTACAAAAAAACAGACTTTGTTTCTGATGTAGTATTTTAGTTAGGTATAGAGCGTTATTGTCCTCAATTTTTTCTGGGAGTTCCTCTAATTCGGCACCGTTTTTTGTATAGCTGTAGTGCTGAGTGTAGGTTCCATTTTTTAAATGATAGATGGCTCCTTGTGAAATAGTCTCAAAAGCATCCGCTGTAACAGACAGAACGTTCTGAAGTTTTTTATCAAACTCATGGGTCACATTATCGATAAATTGGTTTGAAAGATGCAGCATCGATTCTTCCAGTTTCTTTTGACGCATAAAGACCGCTTCGATTGGACGCAATACAAAGAGATAGATAAGTGGAGCACTCAGCAGTGCCAGCAGGAATACATCTAACAGCGCCTCATATAGCGGAGATATTGGCAAAGATAAATAGAATACAGTCATCAAAAAAAGCTCTACCGCTGCTACTATCGCTACTAATTTGATAAAAATCATTTTAATAATCATTTCATACTTCCTTATAGTCATGGTCACTTGCCAAGACATCGAAAACATCTGCTATGGCAGTAATACGGCCATAAAGAAATA
This sequence comes from Campylobacterales bacterium, assembly GCA_038329855.1. GTDB lineage: Bacteria > Campylobacterota > Campylobacteria > Campylobacterales > Sulfurimonadaceae > Sulfuricurvum. The sequence continues at coordinate 2,470 of JBBQNL010000074.1, read as the reverse complement.
TGCTGGTTAAGAGGGTTGCAATGAGTACGATTGTATTGAAGGTGATTTTTTTCATATTTTCCCGTTTAAGCAACGTTCAAAACCATATCCGGTAAAAATGAAATATAAAGAGAGAATTTCATAGATAATGGCAGTCCGACCATCTCAAAGAGACTCGTAACTTTCCGTCCCTGCTTCACAACAGGTTTGGCACTTGAAGATTAAAATTTAAATAAAATTATATTATAATTTTTATTATATAAGTATTAAATAAGAGCCGCTTGCGAAGCTAAGAGCGAAATTTTCATTACGCCAAAATATCTAATTATGGATATAATTATAAAAAGCGAATTTCTATGACAATTCTTGCCAGAAATACTCAAAGAGCCTCCATTCTCAGGATTCACATAACACAATGATTCAGATTAATAACCTTACCAAAAGCTACGGCACACGTGTATTGTTTGAGAACCTCAATCTCAAACTCTCAAGCGGTCAAAAAATCGGTTTCGTCGGGCGTAACGGCTCCGGAAAATCGACTCTCTTTAAAATCATACTAGGTGAAGAGCCTTACGATGATGGCGAAATACTGATCCCTAAAAATTATCGTATCGGAACCTTACGCCAACATCTCCATTTCACCCATAAAACGGTACGCGATGAGTGTGCTTCGGTACTGACCGGAGATGCGCAGCATGATGTCTATAAGGTTGAAAAGATCCTTTTCGGCTTAGGATTTACCTTAGAGGATTTGGATAAAGATCCGTTGAGTTTTTCAGGGGGATATCAGATACGCCTAAACCTCGTCAAGCTCCTCGTTACTGAACCTAATCTTCTCCTTTTGGACGAACCGACCAACTACCTCGATATCGTCTCCCTGCGATGGCTTGGTGCCTTTATCCGCGCATTTGAGGGGGAAGTGATTCTCATTACCCATGATCGTGATTTTATGGATTCTGTCTCAACTCATACGATGGGTCTGCGCCGTCGTAATGTATCGATCATCAAAGGCGGCAGCGCCAAATATTATGAAATGATGGCACAAGAAGACGAGCTCTATGTCAAAACAAAAATCAATCACGACAAAAAACGCGAAGAACTGATCGATTTTGTTGCTCGCAATAAAGCCCGTGCTTCCACCGCAGTAATGGCTCAATCCAAACAAAAAGAGCTGGACAAAATGGGAGTTATGGAATCACTCGAAGGGGAAAAAGATCTATCCTTCTCTTTTTCCTATCGCCCTACTCCCGCCAAAATCATCATGGAAGTTAAAAACCTCTCGTTTGGCTACACTGCGGATGAACTGCTGTTTAAAAATCTCTCGTTTAGTTTGGAAAAAAACAAATGCCTTGCCATCATCGGGAAAAATGGAAAAGGAAAATCAACCCTTCTCAATTCCCTTGCAGGGGTACTTAAGCCTTCGGGAGAAATAATTACCCACCCTTCCACCGCCATCGCCCATTTCGGTCAAACCAACATTGACCGTCTGGATAAAAATCAAACCATTTCGCAAGAGATACAAAGCGCTGACAATACGTTGCAAAACGTCAAAGTCCGCTCGATTTGCGGAACGATGATGTTCAGCGGCGATGATGCCGATAAAAAAATCTCTATCCTCTCTGGGGGAGAGCGCAGTCGCGTGATGCTTGGAAAAATCATCGCCACCCCTGCCAATCTCCTATTTTTGGACGAACCGACCAATCACCTCGACATGCAATCCATCGATTCCCTCTGTGATGCAGTCAAACGGTTTGAAGGCTCTGTCGTCCTTGTCACCCACTCGGAAATGTTATTGCGAGAACTCGCCGATCAGCTCATCATCTTCCGTGAAGGGGGTGCTGAGTTTTTTGATGGCACCTATGACGAATTTTTGGAAAAAATTGGCTGGGATGATGAAGTAAGTGATGCTCCAAAACCCGCCAAAATCGTTCAAAATAGCAATAAAAAAGAGCAAAAACAACAGCGTGCGGAGATTATCCAAGAACGCTCACGCTTACTTAATCCCTTGAAGAAAGAGATCGATTTTTGTGAAAACAGCATCATGAAACTCGAAGATAAACTCAAAATCTCCCACGAACAGCTGATCGTCTATTCCAATAATGGCGACAGCAGTAAGCTCATGGAACTCTCCAAAAGTGTTGCTACGGATGAAAAAGAGATCGAAAACTTGTTTGAGAGATTGGAAAGTGCCAGCAACGAATTTGACCGAATAACCAAAGAGACCGATGAAAAACTCGACTCCCTCTAAACAACGTCTCGATCAACTCCTCACGAGTTTAGGATATGCAAGCCGAAGTGAGTCCAAAAAACTGATCGCGTCAGGGCTCGTCACAGTTGAAGGTAAATCTATTAGCAAACCCGATTTTAAAGCGTTTCATCACGACGTAGCCTTTGATGGGGAACCTCTCGATCCGCAGCAAGGAATGGTTATCTTAATGCATAAACCGGTCGGTTTAGTTTGTTCTCACGACGACGGAGAGGGTCAGCTCGT
>JBBQNL010000073.1:0-6769 GCA_038329855.1 Campylobacterales bacterium | reverse complement strand
CACTTTTGCGTCTGAGCGGGGTGGATCGACGATAATAGCACTGTCAATAAGGACACGGGCGATAACATTAATACCGGATTGCTCTATAACTTTTGGTATCTCTTTTGATAGTTTGTTTTCGGTTTGAGTTTTAATCATTACATTGCCGCTATCTGGAACCTGGGGTGCTGCGTACAATGCACTTGAGAGAGTCAAGCTCAAAACCAGTGTATGTTTGATCGGGGTGCTTATGTTCATCTGTTTTCCTATGAATGTGTTTTTAAAACTTATGAATGAACTATACACTCCCAATATCATCCAAGTGTCATCAAATAACAAAAATTGATGATTTATGGTTATACTCTCATGATTCATTAAGCTATTTTGAATATTCAAAGGATTTGTAATCAAAAATATTTTTTTATTTTTTATGCTGGTTTATTTAAGCGAAACTATTAGTAATGCAGCTGTCAACGAGGTGATTCCAGGGGATTACGAAGCTCCTGCCATTGGTATAAACTTGGCAACTCTTTATCTCGCTGAGAGAAAAATGACAGGTCCTTATATTGATGGACATAAACTCACGGATGAGACAGTAACTTCCCTCATCACCGCAGTTAAACTCACAGCAACTGTCAATATCGGAGGTTATACGGTTTGTCCGATGATCGCCTTGCCGTATTCGGTTACCAAAAGCAACGGCGATACCATGTCGGCAATAATAGGTCATGAATCCTCTGGTTTTGCGGATGTAGTTGTTGGGGCAACCGGCTGGCTCATTAACGATAAAGCTAAAAATCAATATCTTGCGGCGACTTGGCTGTTTTTTGTTCCAACGGGAGAATACAATCCTCAACAACTCCTCAATATTGGTGAAAATCGGTACAAATCCACCCTCAATATCGGATACATCCAAAAGCTAAGCGATGATTTTTACATCGAACTCTCTCCTGAGCTTGCGCTATACGGGGATAATAGCAACTCCATTGGGCGAAAAATAGAACAAAATCCAAGCTATGCCCTCACCACAACTCTCCGTTACAATCAAACGCCGCAACTGACTCTTTTTGGCGGATTTCAACAAAATTACGGCGGGGAAACCGCAGTAGACGGTGTGGCGCAAGATGATGCTTTAAGAATGCAAAAAGCAACTTTGGGAGGATACTATTATACGGCGGGAGGAACACAGATTTTCCTCCGATATGCCAAAGAGTTCGGGATACAAGATGGAATGAGAATAACCGATGATTTTTTATTACGTTTCCAGTGGTGGTTTCGGTAGTCAATGATACGAATAATGGTGATTTGGTCGATTTTTTTAGGGTGCAGTACGGCCTTTGCACAGATTCCGATACGAGATGTTAGCCATATTGATGCACCGATAAAACTTAATGGAAACTGGGGCTTTGCAGAGGGAAAAGCTGTTTTACCGCAGCAGACCCAAAGCATTACTCAAACCCTGTATATCCCCCAGTATCTTGAGGATCGAAAGCTTGGAGCCAAAGGGGTTGCCACCTTCGTCATTGACCTCAAAACGACTCCCAACAAACCTCTTACTCTTGATTTTAATCCTCTTGTAAATGCATGGAAACTTTTTGTCGATAATGAGATGGCATGCGAATCAGGAACTATCGATACTCAAAATAAGATTTATCTGGCCTCTCCCAAGCGTCAAATTGTCAGTTTTACCCCAACAAGTACCAAAACCCGAATTACTCTGTGGGTTGCTAACTCGCAACATCGACATTTCGGTCTTGGAGTATCACCGCAAATCGCACCCACTGGAATCCTCGAAGCATCTCACGCCCTGCGAGCTAATTTCGACTGGGCTATTATGGGTGTCTTATTTGGGACAGGGCTTTATCATCTGGGACTTTTTTTCATATGGAGACGGGATCGTGCTCCTTTATGGTTTGGACTTTTTATCATCGCTTTTGCAGTACGTATATCAACAACAAGTGAAAAAATTGTAATATTGATGTTTGATACAATGTCATGGGACATGCTTACACGTGCAGAGTACATCAGCGGCTACCTTACTCTTCCTTTTTTTATACTCTATATCGGGTCGTTGTATCCCAAACAAAGCATCAAAAGTATTGAACGTGTCAATCTTGGAGTCGGAGTCATTTTTCTCCTCTTGGCATTGTTTACATCCACCCGGTTTCTCACATCAACCATGCCGATTATTGAGCTAGTTATCATTCAGAGTATCGTATTTGTTTCTTGGGTACTGTACCGCGCATTCAAAGCCAAAGAACCAAACTCAACCTTCGCTTTTGTCACCTTTGCCATTTTTAGCGGGACAGTCTTTCATGATGTGCTGATGTTTGCCAAAGTTATCGATGACACGCAAGATTGGGGACCAATAGGACTTATATTTTATCTTTTTGCCCAGGTACAAATTTTGCTGCAACGCTACGCCAATGCCTTCCGGACACTCCAAAAAAATGAAACCGACTTGGAACACATCATCACTAAACGTACAGTACAGCTCAATAATTTACTCTCTCAACGAGAACTCTTAATGCGTGAATTAAACCACCGTGTTAAAAATAATCTACAATTTATCCTCGGTCTTTTATGGACAAAACGCTCTCGTGCAAGTGAGGAGACGCAAGAAATATTACTATCTCTCCAATCTCAAATCCAAGCCATAGCAACGGTACATGAAACCCTTTGCGATCAAGCCGATATCGTTTTATTAGACGGAGTCGAGTATCTAAAAACTATTATTGATGCCATCGAAAAGCTTTACCCTGACGTGACGTTCACCTATACCTTCGGTAAAAAAGGTCTATTATCGATGGATGATACGGTTTCGTTGGGGCTTGTTCTCAGTGAACTGGTATCCAACTCGATTAAACATGCATTTTCAAATCGAAGCGGAACGGTACATATCGAGTTTGAAGTGCAAAACAATATCGCAAAATTAAGCTATAGTGACGGGCAAACCGTCTTTCAAAACATGGATTTTTTCACTGCATCACCTACGCGAAAAAGATTGGGTTGGTCTATGATTATGGAATTGATACGTCAGATAAATGGAGAAACCACAATGGAAAACGATTGCTTTACGATACGCTTTACAGCGGATAAAACCATATGATAAAATTGCTGATTGTCGAAGACAACTGGATGATGGCTCACGTGATTGAAGACGTCGCCGATTTACTGAACATAGAGGTTATCGGTATCGCGACGAGCTGGACTGAGGCCTCTGAATTGCTTGCCATTCAAAAGCCAGATTTTGCTATCGTGGACATTAATATTAATGGAGCAATTGACGGAATAAAAATCGCCAGAGAGTTAAAAGAAATGGGAATAGTATTTTTATTTTTAACCGCATACAAAGATATGGAAACCATCAAAGAAGCAGCCGCGCTTTTACCGCTTTCTTATCTCATAAAACCCATCACTCCAGAAAATCTCATGGCAACGTTTCTTTTGATAACAAAAAAACTCGAAGAGACACCCAGCGCCCCCTTGGTGTGTCACTATATCATTGACAATGATGATATTGTTTATAAGGGAAAAATGCTCAGCCTCACCAAAAGTGAACGAAAGATTTTGAGGCTCCTCATTAAAAATCTCGGCTATACTGTAGGGTATGAACATTTTTTTTATGATGAAGAGGAAAATCAAGAGAACACTCATGGAAAAACATTGCGCAACATCATGGCAAAACTTCGTAAAAAATGCCCTGATCTCACCATTAAAAGTATTAAAGATGTGGGGTATATTGCTCGTCTAACTGAGTGATATCCTTCGATATACTAAAGTAAAATAGAGCAATTAGACCATAAATCTCATCGCCTTTGGGTGAATAAAGCATAGCTTTTCCCAGGAACGGTTCGGTCTCGTGAGGGTGACACGATGGGCGGATACGGAGCGTGAGAGGGCGACATAAAACTGCGAGGGGGCGAAAATCTCGTTGGTCTCGATGACGTAATCGGCCAGACTCATCCCTTGCGATTTGTGAATAGTAATGGCAAAGGCCAAGGTGATAGGAAACTGGCTTAGGGTGATGAGCTTTTCTTCTTTGAGCGATTTGCTTTTCTCAATCCATTTGGTTTTGGTCGTTTCGGTGCGCTCCACTTTGACACTTTTCCCATCCGCTTTTTTGATCCAAACGGCATCCTCTTCGATTGAGAGAATACGTCCACGCTCTCCGTTGTAATAGTTCCAAGAGTTGCGGGTAAAGAGGATGGGAGCTGCGATTTTGAGGATCATAACACGTTCAAGACGACTCTCATTCATAAAACGCTCTACGTCCCGCTCTTGCATTTTTTTGTCGTGAATCGTGACGTAGGTAGAGAGTTCTATGGGTTCACCGCTCAAATGCTCCAGCTGAGCACGGTTGTGATTTTGTGCGCTGATATTTTTACCGTACAGCAAGGTGAGGGTGCTTTGGTCTTCGTTCAATGGCTTCACCAGCGCATTGAGCGCTTCAGCCGAACTTTCATCGATTTTAGCGTGACGGACGCTCTCTAAAAGGGCTAAAAATTCTCCCTCTTCGGTACGATAGGACCCCTCCAAATGAACCATTTCAAAACCAAATCGTTCCCAGCTTGGAGATTCAAACGCAAAATAGATCGGCTCGTTTCCACGCACGACGGGAGGAAGCTGCAAAAAATCCCCCACGACAACGAGACGCCCTTTAAACTCGCTTTGAAGAAGACGCAGCCGGATCATGTCCAGCAATGGTGCACTCACCATCGAGATTTCATCGATGATAATAATTTCCATACTCCCTACGAGTTTGATGATTTTTTTAGAGCACTCGAGCTTGCCGTTACGCTCCAGCTCATCTTGGGAATTTGAAATACCCAAATCAAAAAAGCTGTGAAGCGTCTGCCCCTCAATCAGCGTCGCCGCCATTCCGGTTGAGGCTAGACAGGCCACTTTTTTTCCATTTTTTTTCGAGTGTTCGATGATGGAACGTGTCAGGGTCGTTTTACCCGAACCGGCACCGCCAGTGATAAAAAGGTTGGAGGCTTCTAAAATTTTGAGGGCGGTTTCAAGCATTAGTATCCTTCATCACAATCACCCGTCCAAACGGTACATCCCTCATCTCAGGTGCAATCCAAACGGTTTCACAGTTAGGTTCTTGAGAGGGAAATTTTCCATCCAGATCGGTGAAATAGAGGAGCAGTTTTGGCGGAGGGCTTTGATTTTCAATGGCGTCAAACACAGGGGTGAAATCGGTTCCGCCCCCGCCGATTAATGAGTAGAGTATCGATTCGCCATTCGTAAAGCTTTGGTGAGATCGCACTCTGTCATCGCACACTATCAGATGAATCGTGTAGGAGCCAAACAGTTCACAAATCGATTCGATTTCAGCGATAAACTGTGCCAGCAGCAGCTCATTGATTGAGCCTGAACTGTCGATGGCAATGGTAAGCTCCAAATGATGGGAGGTGGCACTTGGGAGATAGATTCCCGCGTAAAGGAGCTTTTTAGAAGGGGGCATCATCGAGTAATCGCTGACGTAATATCCTCCGATACGATCTCTCAGTTCGCTTCGCCAATCAATCACCCCTTTTCCGATAATCGGGATCAGAAGCTCCAGCCCATCGGGCAAGCTTTCCATCGACTGCGCTTTATTCAAGGCATTTTGCGCAATCATCTCCTGCTGTGCGACTTCCAATTTATCTTGCGGTATTTCATCGCTGCGTCTGGCATCATTGTCTTTGTCGTTCAGATCTTCGCGGGTAATGGTGTCTAAGAGCTCTTCATAAATCTCTTCGGCATACTGGCCACGAAATCTGGGATCATAGGTGATTTTACTGGGAGGGATGAAATCATTATCAATGAGCATATTGTTAATCGCATGCTCGCACGCGGTATACCATAGCCATGGTGAACGGTTGCCGATGCGGGAGGGATGAGAGAGAACGGTATGCAGTGCGGCATTGGAGAGGGAAAATGCCACTTGCTCATCGCTTAGGGTATTGAAAAAATCCTCTCGATATTCAAAGCGATTACCGTGCAGCGTAAAACTCTCTATATTGTCATTCACCACGATTTCAAGGGCGGAGGAGAGGGTTCCGAAATAGGGGTGCTCGACAAGGAGCTTGGATTTGACTCTACTGAAATCTAGCATAATAAATAGGCGTACGCATTGACCCAATCGCCATAGGCCTCCAAGTGATCCATCACGACCCCTTGGCGTTGGAGGTCTTGGACGATCATCACCGCAAATTCGCTTTGCAGTTTCAAGGTATAGCGAAGGAGATGATTGATTTTTTCTTCATCAAGATTGCTTAAAATACGTCCCGTTAGCGCGGAGGAAAGAGCATAAAGAGCAGAAATATCACTGGGGTACTCTACGTTCTCTCCACTCAAAATCGCATCGATGTTGGGCAGGAGGTTCATGACTTTGCAAAAGCCTAAAAAATCCACCGCATTGTTTTTCCCTATCGCTCCCGCAATCGATTCAAGATGGAGTGTCTGGGGCAACGTACTTTGGAGGACATTGTGAACTGCTTCCCAACTGCGGGGGGTTGCAAAGCTTCGTTCATTGAGAGTGGGATCAAAAGTAAACAGCGCGTCATTCTTAAATCCGATGTACGCCACGATTCGCGGATCGATATTTTGTTTCATCGCCCATTGTCGCCAATCTTCAACGCTTACCTCCATCTCGATATGGACAAAACGATTCGCCAAAGGAGAGGGGAGACGGTACACAACTCCGCGATCTCCCTCGCGATTGCCTGCTGCGACGATAGCCCACCCATCAGGAAGGGTATATTCACCTACTTTTCGATCCAAAATCAGCTGATACGCT
>JBBQNL010000072.1:0-6803 GCA_038329855.1 Campylobacterales bacterium | reverse complement strand
GACGATGACATCTCTGCCCTCACCGCCGCTGACATCTTCAAATATGTCAACGGCGGTGAGGGCAGAGATGTCATCGTCGGCTTCAGCTCAGTTGATGGCGACTATATCGAAGTTGGCGGAGATGCAACGGTAAGTGCCGTTGCCGCTTCAGGAACAACGGATACTCTTGTAACTCTTACAGGAACTGGTGGCAATACCTATATCACATTGGTCGGTGTTACTGGTCTTACTGGTATAGCTGATCCAATCTTCCACGTTATCTAATTTTTCTTCTCGACACGTTTCTTCCCCGCTATCGCGGGGGATTTCTCATCCTCATTCTAAATCACTCTTTTTTTTTGCACCAACAAGCTTCTATTGACATTTAATACCGTGTGTGATAATCTTTTCAGATGAACTATCGATGGGATGAAGAAAAAAACATAGTACTAAAAGCTCAATGTGGGATTGGTTTTGAATATGATATTATTCAGCTTAAACGCAAATGATTCTTACCTCATTGATACATCAATACGTAGCCGGTCGAAGCAAATCTGTAATGTAAACGCGGGAGAGCATTGTAGCATTTCCTCTGATGTCAATCAAAATTAACCATTCCAATTGATAAAGAAGCTGTGATTAACCTAGATAAAGTTACAATCTTGGCTTAAAAAGATTTGAATATCAAGAGGTTAAGCCATTGTTTTTCTCCAATTTAATCAAAAAATACAGTATTTTGACTCTTTGTATCTTGACCCCGATGTACGGAGTTACCCTCGATGAAGCGGTTGCTTTGTCACTGGGATTTCATCCTGCTATCAAAAGCAAAATATCCGACCATGAAGCGGCCGTGAGTGACCTTGATTCGGCCAAATGGATGCGATGGCCTTCCGTATCTATGCAGACGCAGACTCTTGATCAAAAATCGGTCTATGACAATCAAGCAGGAGCCACAGTGAGTCTTGATCAGCCGCTGTATACGGGGGGAAAAATTACCTCCACGATCGACGGTGCAGATGCAAAACAAGAGGGGGCTCACAGCGGTATTGCTGAGGCACGCAATGATGTGAAGATCAAAGTTATCGATGCGTATGCCGGATCGATTAAGTTTTATCAAAAGATTGCTTACTCGAAAAAGAATGTGGCTGAACATGAACGCCTCTACCAATCGATTTTAAATCGTTTGGAAGGGGGGATTAGCTCGGAAGCGGATGTTGCTTTGGCAAAAGGAAGACTGAATCAGGCCCGTTCGGAATTGATGCAGCTGGAACTGGCCTATAAAAATGCCCTTTCGTCGCTCTCTTTGACCATTGGACAATCTGTTAATGAGGTTGTTGATTTTCATGAGGATTTAAGGTTTGCAAATCTAGAAGAGGCGCTGGAAGAAGCACGCACCAATTCCCCCTCGCTTCAGCGTTTGCAAAGCGAAATCAAAGTTGTAGAGTCGGAAATGGGAATTAAAAAATCGGTTTTGTATCCGCAAATTTCACTCAAATATGATAGCTATTTTGGACTTGCCCGTGAAATGAATTATGATACATCGCGTTTCATGCTCACAGCTGGTTTTCAGCCGGGTGCCGGTCTTTCGTCTATGTCTAACCTAGAGTCGGCACAAAAAAAGGTCCTTTCAGCGTTGAATAATTATGAAACAACCAAGTTGGATCTCTATGTCCGCATTACAACCCAATACAATGAAACGCTCAGCTACCTCTCTCAATTGAAAGATGCTCAGGAATATGCACAACAATCCGATAAAGTAGCGCAATCGTATGATCGTCAATATGTTATTGGAAAAAAGAGCTGGATCGATCTTCTGAACTCCAAGCGAGAAGCGACTCAGGCGCAATACAATTATGTTGATATGAGGGTGGGTGCTTCGGCTGCCATCAAAAAATTAACGATTTTGACTTCCAAAGGATTATAATAAATGAAAAGCCATTCTCTTGATTTTTCTTCACACATACATGCTAAAAAAAATACTGCCCTTGATTATTTTTTTACGGCGATCAAAAACCGCAAAGGGATCTTTTTTGAAGCCGCTTTGGGGACACTGATCCTCAATATCATCGGACTGGCAACGAGTATCTATTCGATGCAGGTGTATGACCGAGTTATCCCCAATAATGGGACACAAACATTGTGGGTCTTGACGGTTGGGGTTATTTTAGCGGTTTTGATTGAATTCTTTATCAAAGAAGCGCGTGCCTTTATGGTCGATAAAGCGTGTAAGGTGATTGATTTAGAGCTCTCCGATTTTTTCTTTACCAAAGCAGTACGGGTGCGGATGGACATGCGTCCTCCGACGATCGGAACGTTTGCGGCACAAATACGGCTGTATGAATCGGTTCGTAATTTCATGACGTCTACGACACTTTTTTTGATTGCCGATATTCCGTTCGCCTTAATGTTTATCGGGGTAATCGCCCTCATTTCGGGTCCTATTGCGATCGTCCCTCTTTTGCTGTTCCCGCTTGCAGTGACTGTTGGATTTATCTTTAAAAAGCCTATTGAGCGGATTACGAACAAAAGTTTGGTGGAGTCGACTTTGAAAAATGGCTTGCTCATCGAGTCGATCGACGGGATCGAGAGCATTAAAACCCACAAAGCAGAGGGTCATTTTATCGGTAAATGGAATGCCCTTAGCGATTCGATTTCACAATCGGATTTGGAGCTTAAAAAGCACATGACCGTTTCCAGCGGAATATCTCAGGCCATTCAGCAAATCGCGTACATCGTGATGGTTGCCGTGGGTGTTTATGAAATCATGGAAGGGAATCTCACGATGGGGGGATTGCTGGCAGCAACGATCATTTCTCAACGCGCTCTTGCCCCCGCAGCGCAAATTGTCAATATTTTGACGCAATGGGAACACTCAAAAATGGCGCTCAAAGGGTTGGACGCTATGCTGCTGCTTCCAGCAGACGGAGAGCGTGAGCACGGTGAACAGAATGTGAAGCCAGAAACCTGTACGGGGGAAATTTTGCTGAACCAAGTGAAATACGTGTACGGGAATAAGGGGGCAATCTCCATCGCAAATCTTATGATTAAAAGCGGTGAAAAAGTGGCCATCATAGGACCGATCGGTTCAGGAAAATCGACGCTGCTCAAAGTCCTTTCGGGACTTTACAAACCTTCAGAGGGGAGGGTGTTTGTGGACCATATTGACATGTCGCATCTTGACCCCGATTTTATGCGTACGCATATCGCCTATATGCCGCAGCAGACCCGTCTTTTCAATGCGACACTTCGGGATAATATGGTAATGGGGCTATCGGAAGATCCGGGCGATGATGCTGTTATGAATGCGGCAAAAAAATGCGGATTCATCGATACGATACTCAATCATCCTCAAGGGATGGGGATGATGATCAGCGAGGGAGGACACGGTATGTCAGGCGGCCAAAAGCAGCTCGCGGCGGTAGTCAAGGTTTTACTGAACGACGAGACAAAAGTACTGTTGCTGGATGAGCCTAGCTCCTCTTTGGACGGACGTTATGAAGAGTTGGCAATCAATGCCATTTTTGATACGTTCAAAACGCGTACGATCGTTTACGCAACCCATAAAACGAATCTGTTAAAACATGCGGATCGTATCATTATAATGCAAAACGGTGTGGTGACGGCAGACGGGCCGCGCGATCAAATATTACAGGCACTTGCAGCTCCGCGCGCAGTAGCTGCAGAGAAGGAAACAAATTAACATGGATAAGAGCAGAAGAATTTTATTAACGGCTACTGTGGGTGTAGGTGCGTTGATTACGTGGGCAGGTTTTGCCGAAATCGATCAGACTACCCGTGTCACCGGAACGGTCATCGCCAGTTCACATAGTCAAAACATCCAAACAAGCGATGGAGGGATTATCGAGAAGCTTCTCGTAAAAGAGGGGTCGAAAGTGGAGAAAGGGGAGTTGATTGCCGTATTGGATCAGACACGCCTCGAAGCGGCATATGAAGAGGGGGCAGCAAAAAGTGCGGCCTTGAAATCACAGATCGCACGATTACGTTCCGAAGTGTTGGGCATTCGTCTCTCATTCCCTTCTGAGCTAAACGCATACCCCGATCTTATCGGTTACCAAAAGCTTCTGTTTGAACGAAGACAAAGAGCGATCAACCAAGAGATAACAGCACTCAATGAGATGTTAAATCTGGCTCAGGAAGAATTGGCGATGAACGAGCCGTATTTAAAAACGGGTGATGTAGCTAAAACGGATATCTTGCGTCTGAAAAGACAAGTCGTCGATATCAAAACGCAAATTTCGACCAAGCAAAATAAATATTTCCAAGACTCACAAGCCGAATTGACGAAAGCACAAGAAGAATTGGGTGCATTGGCTCAAAACATTATTCAGCGTAAAGATTCACTTGATCATACTAAAATATACGCCCCTATGAGCGGTACAGTCAAAAATGTAAAATACACAACAATTGGTGCCGTATTGAAACCCGCAGATGAGCTTTTGCAAATCGTTCCAAGTGAAGATGATTTGTTAATTGAAGTTAAAATTAAACCGCAAGATATTGCTCACATCAAACCGGGTATTCCTGCAGTGGTAAAAATCGATGCATATGATTATACGATCTACGGAACGTTGAACGGAACCTTGACGTACATCAGCCCAGATACGATTGATGAAAATTTAAAACCGAATGAATTGCCGTACTACAAAGCGCAAGTCACCACCAGTGTACACAACCTCAATTCGCATAAGGGTAAAAATATTGTGACGCAACCGGGTATGACAGCAACGGTAGAACTCATAACCGGAAATAATACGGTATTGAAATATCTCTTGAAGCCGGTCATCAAAACGGTTTCCGAATCGCTGAATGAACGATAATTTGAAGTACAACCAATAAATAATCTTACCAATTTCTTTAATCCCTCGAGTGGGGATTTCTCCTCTTTATCCGTCTTATTGACAAAATCAGGGCTCTAGTATCGAAACTGCTTTGCATTCATGTGCATGAAATTGATATTCAAGCTCTGAGTTGTCCAGCAAAATAGGGACAACGATAAGCGATGCGATAACGGCTGCAATGGTACCAAAAATAAGTGAAACTCCCAAACCGCCAAATACCGCATCACTCGCAAGGAGGGTGGAAGCTAGAATGATTGCCGCTGCGGTGAGAAAGATGGGTTTGGCTCGTGTGGCTGCCGCGTAGGCGATGGCCTCTTTTTTCTCCATTCCTTTGTCCACCATCAGGGATTTGGTAAAATCGATAAGCAGCAGTGAGTTGCGGGAACTGATACCGATGAGGGCAATAAATCCGATCAGTGAAGTGGCAGTGAGGAAAAAGGTATCGGCCGTAAACACATCCATGATAAAGTGTCCGAAAATTACTCCTACGATGGAGAGAAAACTTCCCAGCAATACGATGCCGCTGAGAACAAAACTCTTGTAATAGATGACCATGAGTAAAAAGATCAAGACGAGGGCGGCGATAAAAGCACCCCCTAGATCGACAAACGTATCGAGTGTCACTTCCATCTCCCCATCCCATAACAACTCATAGCGCTCTTTGGTTTTTTTGTCGATAAGTTCGAGGTTGAAAAGACCGATTTTATGGACCTCATACTCGTCTTTAAACGATTCTAAAATAACATTTCGAGCATCCATGAGAGGATAGACTTGCGAGACCATGTCGGTTTCGGCCAGTACATTGGTCATTTGGTGGAGATTTTTCGTGACGATCATCGGATTGGATTTGACCGCTTTGATCTCAACGACCTCTGTTAGAGGAATCATCATCCCCATTGTATTCATCAGTTTGAGACTGGAGAGTTTCATCTGTACTTCATTGACATCTTTGGAACTGAACTTTTTTCCCTCGGGTGAGAGAACCAAAAATATGGGGATTTGCTCCGAGGCTTGGTTGGAATTTTTAACCGCGATGGGCATCCCTTCGTAGGCCATATACAAAATATCATTGACGTGTTTGATATCCAAACCGGAGCGGGCTATTTTATCGCTGTTGACCCGTACTTCGAGCTTATCGACAATCTCGTCTTGCATGATGTCGATGTCTACCAGACCAGGGGTTTTAACAAACACCTCTTTGACCCGAGAGCTTAGATGACGGATTCCTGCTGCATCGTTACCATAGATTTCCGCCACGATAGCGGCCATCGTCGGAGGACCGGCGGGAGGTTCGATGAACTTGATACTCGTTTGGGGAATGAGGCTCTCACACTCTTTTTGGATAACAGGCCGCAGACGCTGGACCATAAGATACGAAGGTTCGCTTCGGTCGTGTTTTTTGGTGAGATTGAGGACGATTTCGGCAACATTCTCATTGTTTTTAAAATGGGAGCCTTTGATCAGACCTGCAAAATCCAATGGAGAGCCTGACCCTAAAAAGACTTCCATATCGAGTGCTTCGGGTTCTTTTTGCAAAGTGTTAACAACACATTCGCTCACTTGCCTTGTTTGTTCGATGGAGCTTCCGCTTGGGAGATCCACGTAAACTGAATAGGTATCGTTATTTTTTCCGGGGAGCATTTTTGCCATGACCAGCTGTGTGGGGATCATCGATATAGAGAGGATAAAGGCACCTAGTGTAAGCCATAGAAATAGCTTTTTTTTGGAAGGTGAATTGAGGATACCCAATAGATAATTTTCAAATTTTTGGTACATTAGTGAACCTCGGGTGATTGGTGATCGGGTTTTTTGAGCAGTCGTACTGCCAGATAAGGGGTGAAAATATACGCGACAAAAAGTGATGCGACGAGGGCCACGGGAACGTTGGCGGGGATGGGTTTCATAAACTGTCCCATCATCTGTCCGACAAATGCCATAGGCACCATGGTAAAGATAATGGCAAGT
>JBBQNL010000071.1:0-6807 GCA_038329855.1 Campylobacterales bacterium | reverse complement strand
ACCCGATGGCGAAAGGTTGGAGCGGAAGATTTTTTCATTGGGAAATAGCGGCTGGTGTAAATCGTATGCCTCTCATCGATCACCCGAGCCAGAAACATGATTATTCTTCTGACGTCCCTTGAGACGAACGCTGCATGGCTTGAATTTCACTCAAAATCTGCATCATTCCCACCATCGCCAAATGGTATCCGAAGGGTCCGAATCCAATAATAGAAGAGGTACATGCAGGCGCCGTCATACTTTTTTGACGAAACTCTTCACGGCGATAGATATTGCTGATATGCACTTCGATCGTAGGAAGATTGACCGCACTGATCGCATCGCGAATCGCTATGGACGTGTGGGTATACGCTGCTGGATTGATGATGATTCCATCAGCATCTCCATAACACTCTTGGATTTTATCCACAATCTCACCCTCTAAATTGCTTTGATAAAAATCAATATCAATCCCGTTTTGCCCTGCAAAATCTTTCATTTGTGCGTGAATTTGCTCCAGACGCATCGGTCCGTATACTTGCTGATCACGTACACCCAACATATTGAGATTCGGACCTTGAATTACCACTATTTTCATATAAAACCTTGAATGTTACTTTTAAGGATAGATTATACGCATAGATAGATTATAAGGAACTAAATTCCTCTAAACCAGCAAGAATTCGACCCGATTACGCCCATTATCTTTGGCTTGATACAAAGCGGTATCGGCTCGGTGCAATAGAGTCTCTTGCGTATCTCCCTCACCGTAAATACTTATTCCAAAAGAAGCCGTAACATGCCCTACTTCAGGAATATCGATTTGTTCTATCGCCGCACGCAATTTTTGAGCAACAAAACGTATTTTTTCGACATCTACGTCCGGAATGAGAAAAACAAACTCTTCTCCTCCCCATCGTGCCAAGACATCTCCGGGACGAATCGTTTGAGCAAACGTTTCCGCTACGCTTACCAGTACCCTATCGCCGGCTTGATGCCCATAGATATCATTGACTTTTTTAAAATAGTCGATATCGGCAATGATAAATCCAAAAGAACAACCGTGTTCCCAATGACGACGCATCAACAGCATCTCAAATACTTCATTGAATTTCTGACGATTATACAGCTTTGTCAGAGGATCGGTTATGGACAAACGTTCTATCCTTTTTTTATCGGTAATGTCATGATAAATGGCGGTATAGCTGATGACGTCACCGTTATCATCCAAATAAGGGGAGATGACCGTATCCATCCAGACAACCTCCCCTTTTTTTTGTTTGATTTCAATTTCTCCTGACCATTTTTTCTTTTCTTGCAATATTTCTTTCATCTGCAAAAAATCGACATTACTCTTATCGGTTGCATGAAAGCTCGATAAAGCATATCCCATCAGTTCCTCTTTATCATACCCTGAAAAGGTGTGAAATGCTTCGGTTGCATCTAAAATCATACAATCACAATCGGTTTTCACGATCATCAAATTAGCGTCAATAATTTGTTTATCCTGCTCAAGCTCATTATTTAGATGGGCGATTTCTGCCATCCGCTGCTGCAAAGTCATTTTAAGCTCATGCAAGTCACTAATATCCTGGATCGATACCATTACCCGATTAAGCTGAAGTATATAGGGAGATATTGTGACTTGCAGCTGCATCATTTTAAGCAGTGAAGTCGTAATTTTATTACGTGGGATGGTTATAAAACGGTTGCTGAGAGATGCATCGTAAAACGTTGGGGTATTGAGGCGAAGGGTTGTTCGGATCTTCCGCTTAAATCCTTTATAATCGATTTCAGGATAAAAGAGTTCCAAATTTTTTCCTATGATATCCTCAGAAACAATCCCGGTATTGATTTCAAGCCATTTATTCCATGCCCAAACTACCCCTTCTTCATCCGCCACAAAGGTCCCATTTTCCAATGAATCAAAAACAATATTGCAGTATTCTAATGTGTCAATCATGAATAGAGCTCTTCAAGTTTTTGATCGATCAATCCTCTGAGGCTCTCAATCATGCCGTCTTTCGTTAAAATAAAAATATGCCCGCTGATTTTATGGCTTTGAAACTCCATCTCTGTACTGACAATAATAATTTGATGATAATTCAGAGTCTCTTCGTTTCCGATCAAACTATTCCCGGTAATAATCTCGGTCGAAGGGACAAAAAATTGCACTTTTGTATTGAGTTCCTCGCTCAATCGGCTTAAAATTGTCGAACTCAAGATATTCGTCAGTTCGATAACCGCATCCATAATGTCGGCATTGCTTGGCATATCGACATCATACAAATAATGGCCGAGATTGACGGCTGACTCATCCGTCATGATAAAAATAAACTCTCCGCCGAACATACCGCCAAAAAGCTGTTTGGTGACATAATGCTTCTCTTTAACCGGGATGGCTTCTTCGATATACCGCTTCAGTCCATCCATATCCGTGATCGCAAGATGAGGTATATGCATCGTTCCAAAAGCATGCAGCAAATCAGCAATACTTGCAGTGGCATTTCCCATGGCTATGTTCATCAGCTCCTTGAGAACATCCAAATGATCCTCTGAAAATACATTATTTTTCATTTCTGTATCTTTACCCATTTAAAAAACCAGTTGCTGAAGAACGCTTAACATTTTTTCTGAATTGATCGGTTTTGGAACCATCAATTTTGCCCCCAATCCCAAGACGTGTTCTTGCGCCTGTGTCTGAATATCCGCTGAAACCACAACAACTTGCGCTTTTGGATCGATTTGCATAATGAGTTTGAGTGCTTCGTAGCCATCCATAATCGGCATGGTCAAATCCAAAAAAACAACTTTCGGATGTTCAGATTTAAAAAGCTCTACCGCAATGGCTCCGTTTTCCGCTTCTATAATTTCACAAGAGGGTTCATGCTCTTTAAGCGTCTTAATTAAGGTCAGCCGAGCAAGCTTAGAATCGTCTACGACTAATATCTTCATACAATTCCTCTTCTATTGTTCTTGTATAGGTATACATATACTATTCTCTTTTTTGTTATATTTATTATATCTTATGGTCAATAAATAAACAGCATCATCTTGATAAAAACACAATCCCTGTGATTGTTTTATAATTATTTGAATCCGTGTGCGCCTTCAGATCACAAACCTTGCTATACTTACACAAAAAAAGATACTAAAGGCGCAGCGTGCAGATACTTTTAAGCGATGCTATCTTTACCGGGGATACTGTTTTGCGGGATCATGGTATTGTGTTTGATAAAAAAATCGTTGAAGTTTCCTCCAATGAAATTCTAAAAGAGCGTTACGGCTCACAATGTACGCATCTAGGAGTTGGCTCTCTCATTATGCCTGGGCTCATCAATGCCCATGTTCACCTGGAGTTCAGTGCCAATCGTTCGACACTAACGTATGGAGAATTTATGCCATGGCTTTCGAGCGTTATTGCCAATCGTGATGAGCTGATAAACGACTGCAATGGCGAATGTATGGAAAACGCAACCCAAATGATGTTGGATAATGGCATTACCGCCTTTGGCGCCGTGAGTTCCTATGGCTTTGATTTGGAGGCCTGCGCCAAAACACCTCAAAAAGTGGTCTATTTTAATGAACTTATAGGTTCCGATCCATTGATGGCGGATGCGCTATACGGTGATTTTCAAGAGCGTTTATTTGCATCGCAAACCGTAAAGCGAGAGGGATTTTATCCTTCTATCGCCATCCATTCTCCCTATTCTGTTCATCGGATACTCATCCAAAAAGCACTCAAAGCTGCACGAGAAAAGGCTCTTCGTGTCACGGCCCATTTCATGGAAAGTACCGCAGAACGAGAGTGGATTGACGAAAATAAGGGGGATTTTCAACCTTTCTTTCAAAACTTTCTCAAACAAAATACCGCTGCCAATACTTCAAAAGAATTTTTGGGCTATTTCAAAGAAGTCCCAACTCTTTTTACTCATGTCGTACACGCAAACGAAAGCGAACTAAAAGCACTCAAAGAGGGCAATCACACCGTTATCCATTGCCCTATTTCGAACCGCCTTCTTGGTAATGGAGTTCTTGATCTAGAGGGGCTAAATACATATAATATCCCTTTTCTAACTGCAACGGATGGTTTGAGTTCCAACTACACTCTTAATTTATTCGAAGAGATGAAAGCAGCATTATTTCTCCATCCTGACCATAATTTATTGGACCTTTCCCTCAAACTTTTGAAAAGCGTTACGATTGATGCCGCGGAAGCATTGCAATTAAATTGTGGTACAATCGCCCCTTCTTATGATGCGGATTTGATTGTTGCGAGAGTCAACTGTCCTATCAACGATCAACTGCCCATTCATCTGCTATTGCGCCCACCGCATATCGAATCGGTCTATATCAACGGAGAAAAAGTAAAAGGATAAACTATCATGGAATGGATCAAAAAAATAGGCTCGTGTCTTGCAGCAGGATTGCGATTTATACAACATCATTTTAAAGCGACGCTGCTTGTTATATTTGTATTGTGGCTGATTCTCCCCTCAGAGGAGGAGGGCTTATCATCTTACAATCTTCAAAAAATCTCTTTAGCGGGTCCCATCATGGATGCAACTTCGATTGTCGAGCAGCTCGATGAAGCGGGTGAGAACAAAGAGGTCAAAGGGGTTTTGTTTTGCATCGATTCACCCGGCGGAGCTGTTGCCCCCTCCGTTGAAATAGCGTATGCCATTAAACGACTGCGCGAAAGCAAACCTGTTGTCGTTTATGCGGCTGGGATCATGGCAAGCGGTGGCTATTACTCTGCTATTTGGGGGAATGAAATCATCGCCAATCCCGGAAGCATGATCGGCTCAATAGGAGTCATCATGGAAGGAGCCGACATTTCCGAACTCATGCAAAAAGTCGGTGTCAAAACACAAGTCGTTCATGCAGGGACCTACAAACAAGTAGGTACGTTTGATCGACCGTGGAATATCCAAGAGCGTGCGGAACTCGATAAAGTGATTAACGGCACCTATGAACTCTTTGTCAATGATGTTGTCCGTGCACGAGGACTGGATAAAAATAAAAGCTCTGAATTTGCCGATGCCCATATCTTCACCGCTTCTCAAGCCAAAGAGGTAAAGCTAGTCGATGCCCTTGGTGTCGAGTTTGACGCCAAAGAACGCACAGCCAAACTCGCAAACGTCACTGATCCCGTCTGGAACAAAGAAGATCCGATGGATCGATTTTTCAAGAAATTTGCCGCTGAGGGGGCAACTCTCGCGCACATCT
This sequence comes from Campylobacterales bacterium, assembly GCA_038329855.1. Classification (GTDB taxonomy): domain Bacteria; phylum Campylobacterota; class Campylobacteria; order Campylobacterales; family Sulfurimonadaceae; genus Sulfuricurvum. Next base: position 1,599 of record JBBQNL010000071.1, on the reverse strand, counting down.
ATTTTCCATCTATAACCCTCAAATAGGGGTTATATTTTCAAAACCTTCACAACCTCTGATGTCACAACTCTTTTATCATTCATCGCTTCATACTTATCTCCAACACTGAGCTCATCCAAATCGATCACTTTTCCATCGCGTGTTATTTGTGCAAAGCCCCGCTTATTTTTATGCTTAGGATGTTGGGAGTCATATGCTTGCATCATTTGGGAAAGAATCATCTGTTTTTGTCGAATTAGACTCTCTGTTGTTCTCTCCAAACGTTCTTTCAGAGGAAGTAATTCACTCGATTTTCGCTCTAAAATCATCTTTATCTGTATGTTCAATCGTTCCCGAAGTTCACCCAGCTGCTCTTTTTGATGAGTCAATCGCTGCTCAACCCCATGACGTTTGAATGACTCTTGCATCGACTGCAATTGGTCACGTTTGCCCTCTAATTTTTGAAGGATCATATTCGTTGCCCCATAGCGCATTTCATCAATCGTTTGCAGTATCTCACGACCATCAGGGAGAATCATCTGCATTGCAGCACTGGGCGTCGGGGCACGCATATCCGCCACATAATCCGCTATCACCCAATCAATTTCATGTCCTACCGCCGAAACCACCGGCGTATTGAGCGCATATAGGGCCTCCGCAACAACTGCTTCGTTAAATGCCCATAAATCTTCAACGCTTCCGCCGCCACGCCCGACAATCACCGCATCGCAATTGAGTGTATCGGAAAATCTCAAAGCATCCGCGATCATCATAGGTGCGCGATCGCCTTGTACCAATACATCAATAACAATGAGCTTTACAAGCGGCCATCTTACCGCTGCGACCCTCTGCATATCTTGCAATGCCGCACCAGTAGCAGAGGTTACAAGAGCAATTTTTTGAGGAAACTTTGGAAAGGACTTTTTCCGAGATGGATCAAAATACCCTTTTTGTTCAAGCTTTTTTTTGAGTTGCTCAAAAGCTACGGCCAATGCTCCGGCTCCAAATGGCTCAGCACTGACACAGTTGATCTGATATTCACCACGAGGTGTATAAAGTGAAAGAGCCCCGTGAATCACAATATGGGACCCTTCATCCAAAGAAAATTTCAAACGCGCCGCATTACCGCGAAACATCACACATTTAATGGAGGAGTTGGCATCTTTGAGGGTAAAATAAATATGGCCGCTGCCGTGTTTGGTCACGCGAGAGAGTTCCCCCTCGACACTGACAAACTCAAACGTTGTCTCCAAAAGTGCTTTTATCTGTTCGTTGAGGGTACTAACGCTGAGCGTGGAAGCCATAAAACGTTTATTTCTTTCGTGCAATCATCAATGTCGAAATATCCATCGAAAAACTTTTTACATAAAGCATTTCAAATCCTGCTTCTTCGAGTTCTTGAGACATATTTCCAACACTCAAAAAACCTTCAATCGAATCGGGCAAATAACGGTATGCTTCGTAATTGTTAGAGATAAGTCCGCCGATACGTGGAAGGACGTTGTTCATATACCAATCTCGCATTTTACCAAGCGTAGAGGGATTTTCATTTTTCATAAACTCCAAAATCACTACCAATCCCCCCGTCTTTAGGACACGGTTAAATTCTAAAAATGCTTC
>JBBQNL010000070.1:0-7060 GCA_038329855.1 Campylobacterales bacterium | reverse complement strand
TCCTTATCGATAATATTGTTTTCATCACCTTTACCAACAGCGCTGCGCCCGCCCATCAATCCTGATAGCCACTTTATTAATTCCAAAAGAGTCTCCTAAGGTAATATTCAAATTCATTTTTCGCTTATTGTAACACAAAATATGCATACTGGCTTTATAAATAAATCTTTTATTTTAACTTCTATTTCACCGTGTGTAAAAGTTGGTGGTACAATACTCCCAAAAAATGGATTTATGTTTTAATGAAAAAAGCCACCAAAAAAGAGATAGACCTCATCAAATCAAGCCTACTGGAGCATTATCAAGATGCCGTAACGGAATTGACGTACACCAATGCCTATGAACTGGTCATCGCGGTCGCCCTTTCAGCCCAATGTACCGATAAACGAGTCAATCTCATCACACCAGCACTTTTCAAAGCGTATCCTACCCCCTACTCACTGGCCAATGCGAACATTGAAGAGGTCAAACAGCTTATCGGAACCTGTTCTTTTTTTAATAACAAAGCCACCAATCTCATCACTATGGCCAAAAGGGTCGTAGAGGTTTATGACGGACATATCCCCTTGGATGAAAAAGAGTTGATAACCCTCGCAGGGGTAGGACAAAAAACAGCCCATGTGGTTTTAATCGAATACACCCAAGCCAATCTCATGGCCGTAGATACACATGTATTTCGAGTCAGCCATCGACTGGGATTGAGCGATGATGTAACGTCGACAGCCACGGAAGCGACATTGGTAAAAAAATTCAAAACAGATCTTCATCAATTGCATCAGGCAATGGTGCTCTTTGGCCGCTACATCTGCACCGCTAAAAATCCAAAATGCGATGCTGGATGCTTTTTACAAACCTTTTGCCGCACCAAGGAAAGCTTTAAACCCAGATAAGGTACAATTAAAAATGATAAAATTTATATTACTTTCGCTCATTCCATTAATATTTTTTTCAGGATGCTTTAATGAACGGGGAATCAGTATGCGCTACTATAATGGGTGTGAAGAATATTATGATGCGCAAGGCTACTACCATAAAAAATGTGAAAAAAATACAGTTGAGTACAGCGAGATCAAGGAAATGATTGCCCCCTCCGGTTCAGCCGCTGCCTCTAAAGTATGGTAAAAACCTTATTTACACGCGATAAAGGTAGCAAAATTTGCCCACTGGAACAAAACGTCACAACTGCTAAAACCACATTGCTTGACCATAGCCTTGTTCTCTTCAACCGTATAAGGGATTAATACATTCTCCAACGCTTCACGTTTTTGAACGATTTCATATTCGCTGTACCCTTGTACTTTTTTGTAATCATAATAGCAATCAATGAGCTGCTTATTCAATGTTCCGTTTTCACTCAGAACTTTTTCACTAAAGATAAAAACGCCCCCAACTTCAAGCGAGTCATAAATTTTTTGCACCAGCTTTTCACGCACCATCGGTCGGATAAACTGCAACGTATAGTTACAGATAATAGCCTGAGTCACACCAAAAGGGTACTCTAAAATATCGCCTTCTACCAGCGTGATACGCGAGTTATAGGCCTCAAGTTTTTTATGGGCATGCGCAATCATCGCGGCAGAATTATCAATACCAATCAATTCAATATCCGAATTGGGTTTTATCCCGCGCTCGATCTCAAGAAGCAATGACGCGGTAGAGCATCCTAAATCGACAACTCTACCCCCATCACTTAGGGCGTTGAGACAAAATCGGGCACTTAAGCTCTGCGACTCTTTGTAAAAAGGGACGGAACGGCTGAGCATATCATCAAAGACAGCTGCAACATCCGCATCAAATTCAAATTGTTTGGAGATGGGTTGGGTAAAAATAGTATCGGTTTTCATAAGAAGTATTGTAGCTAAATATCGAAGTTTTTGAGGGAGGGGTCGCGACGAAACAACACATTTGCTCCCCCCTCAACGAGGGTGCTAAAGCAAAAATCAATCCACTTTTAGCACCACTGTGTGCAATTTATACGATTTTTTTAATCCAGCAGTGTTTTATTTTCAAAGAAGAGCAGCTCATGCTCTCGTAAAATACGGATCAAATTTGTTGTCCCTTTGACCCCGACAGGGTCACCCGCCGTCAAAATATAGGTTTGGGTTCTATCAATGATATTGCGTTCCAATCCATGGGTAATAATTTCACTGATCCGCTCCTCCAGCGTCCCTTTGGTAGTCATATAAGCAGGGACAACACCCCATACCATCGTTAATAATCGTGCGACACGCTCATTGTGGGCCGCGGCATATATGGTCATCTCGGGGCGGTAGCGGGCTAATTTTTTGACCGATTGCCCCGATGTCGTCATAGCAATAATGCCAGCTGCATGCAGTGCATCTCCCAGCCGTACAGCAGATTCATTGATCACATCCATCGGATCATTAGGGGAAAACTCTGAAAACTTATCAAACGGATAGATTTTTTCAATGGACTGTATGGTATTCACCATCGTCTCAACAACCAAAACCGGATTGTGTCCTACTGCTGACTCCTCTGAGAGCATGACTGCATCCGTCCCATCCAAAACGGCGTTTGCCACATCACTGATTTCAGCACGGGTTGCCGTATCTTTTTCCGTCATCGACAACAGCATCTGTGTTGCCGTGATCACAGGCTTGGAGCACGAATTTGCTTTTCGAATCAACATTTTTTGAATCGTTGGCACCTCATAATAAGGGACTTCAATTCCCAGATCACCGCGTGCTACCATTAAGCCATCTGAATATTTTAAGATCTCGTCGATATTTTCAACCGCATCAAACTTTTCAATTTTTGCGAACAACTGAACCTCTCCGCCAAGAGCATGGACAATTTCGCGTGCTTGAATCATATCCGATCCATTTTGAACAAAAGAGATTGCCATAAAATCAACCCCGTTTTCGATTCCCCACGCCATATCCATCCGATCTTTGGGCGTCAAGATATCAATACCAAGGGTTGTATTGGGAAAATTTACCCCTTTTCGCGAACTTAGCTTCCCTTTGTTTTGTATTTGCGCACTCACAAAATTTTTTTCGCACGCAATAACAGAGGCTTTGATTGTTCCATCGCACATATACAGCGCGTCACCTACTTTTAATAACCGTAAAATTTCACTTTGATTAATAGAGGTTTTATAATGGTTATCCCCCGCCCGCTCTCCATCAATCGTCTCATAATAAAAATCAACTCGGTCGTGTGGGTGAAGATGAAAATCTTCTTTGAGAGACCCTATGCGAATTTTAGGGCCACAAATATCTTGCAATATACCAACCGTAAGTCCCGTTTTCTTCATAGCACTGCGGATATTGGCCAGTATTTTTGAATGGTATTCATGTGTCCCATGGGAAAAGTTAAGACGAAATACATTGACGCCGGCATGTATCATTTGCGATAATATTTCAACACTCTGAGACGATGGTCCTACTGTTGCTAGTATTTTTGTCCGTTTTTGCATACACGCTCCAAGCTGATTTATCTTTATCACTATGAAAAATCTTAGCATAGTTTTATTACCATATCGTCAGCCTCAGCGATTTAAGAGGTGATTTTGATTAGAATGATTTTTATATTTATTAATTGGAAACAACACACAACATGCAAAAAAGACCCTTAGAAGCCGATATTGTTCTTGTTGACATCATTGATTTTTCTCGTCTTAATATGCCGCAGCAACTTGAGTTAATCACCTATATCTCCCAAACCTATAAAAAAATGATTCATAAAATGCTGAAAAGTTCCGGTATTGCATTGGATAAAATGCTTCTGGGAATGATTCCGACCGGAGATGGTTTTTACTGCATTTTACACCCAAGCCTAAAAGGGTTTGGCTCTATACTGGGACTCTCTTTTATCCATTTCTCTGATTTTATTGCTCGAGACTATCCTTATTTTCAAGGCTTGCGAGTAGCCGTTCATACCGGAAATGTTTACCGTTTTGAAGATATTTTGGGTCATGACAATTTTGTTGGAGATGGTTTAAACGAATGCGCCCGATACGTTGAGATCAAAAATTTGATCGTTAATACCGTTTTTGCCTCCGACGCGGCCTATCTCTCTTTAGAAGCTTTTCTCGAAGATCATCCCGATTTTGCCAAACTGTTAAAAGAACGTGAATTTAGACACAGCGCCCCGCATGCCTTTGTCGATAAACATAAAATTAATCGCCACGGCTATCTCATCTGGATGCGTCAAGGAGGGATCATTCCACCACCAAAACCAGATTTACTGCTAACTACAAAAAGGAGTCAATATGCGCTTTAGTATCGATGAATATGCCAAAACATTCAAAATATCCAAAGAGATGATTCACAGCAAACTCAAAACCAAGCGTCTCAATTATATTATTGAAGGCGGCATTACCTACATTATAGTTCCTCGCAGTTCACTGAGTGAAACTCAAAAACGTGACATTCAAGAGCCCTCCAAGCCTGAACCAGCAGCACCTCCTTCTGTTGCAAAAACAAGCATTGGAATGGTGATCTCACTCTATCAAAAAGAAAATCTTCACCTTAAACTAAAGATCAAAGAACTTGAAGCGAAAATTGATTCGCTGGTCAACGATAAAGAGCAAATGCTAATCGCTGAACGCAACCGTATAGAAGAAATTTACACTAGTAAAGACGAACAGCTCAAAAGTATTTTAGAAGTGTTAAGCAGCAAACTCATGCTTTCGGCAAACAATACGATTCATGAGGTGGATGCTATTGTTCAAAGCAGCCCATTGCCGCATACCAATAGCGGCATAATCGAATTAAAACGCTATCTAAAATTTATTGGAATCGGAAGCGAAGGGCGAAAAGCAATCCGAAACCGATTTAGTGAGCGATACGGAAGCGATGTTCGCATCATACAAAAAGAGGGAGAGTTTTACGTTGATCTCTCCAAATACGACTACACCGATCTTCTGTAAATCTTAATTTTCACTCTTCTCTCCCCGCTAGGGGATTCTTCCATCACTTCATTCACAGATTCATTTCACTATTAAAACAAGAACTTTAACCTTAGCTGAAAATAATTTCATTTTGAATATACGTTTTTCTGTATATTTAATACTATTTACATAATACTATTAAATTAATTATGAATAAAGACGATACTAAAAGTTATATAAATTCATTATATATGACTCTGAATACATTATTAATCTTTTTATATACGTTTTAATGTTTAATTTAATAAATAAAGTTTACAATGGGGAAATGGAAATGAATGATCTTTTTAATCTTCTTCACAACGCTGTTGAAGCACAACACAATGGCAAGAAGATTTCTCAAAAAGAGATGGCACAAAAATTGGGAATATCTATGCGCTCTTATCAAGACTGGAGGCTTGGAAATGCCAAGCCTCAAGCGGCTAAAGCTGTTTTGGATATGCTTGGAATGCTTGAGAACGATGAGATTATTCGAGTTGTCAGAAAAATAAACAAACTGGGAGAGTCATCATGAGCACTTTGAGTAATCAGGAACGTCACGCACTGGAAGAGGTATTTTTATCCATATCTTCATCTAAAACTTCCTTCCTTAAAAGCAAATTTTCTTATTACCATGCCTACCTCACTCTCCATATAAAAGCCCGAGCAAAAGTCTATAAAGAGTCCTACAGCATGGTTAAAAAGATAAAAAAAGCTTCAGAATACGCATTTTTGCAAAAGAATTCACAAAAAACATAAAAAACAAGAAAAATTTAAGCTAAGAGATAATAAAGTATTCGCGTTCGAAACGTTTCACCCTTCTTGTTCTCGTGAATTGGGAGGCTTTAACGAATTTCACAGATCTTTGACTCAAGGGAAATATATGAATAAAGCACAATTCGTTGAATTGGTTCAAAAAAGCGGTAGTTACAAAACTAAAGTAGAAGCTGAAACAGCAATCAAAGCATTCACAGAAGCCGTTACAGCTGCTCTTGTTGCAAAAGAAGAAGTTTCATTGGTTGGTTTCGGTAACTTTGCTGCATCACTTCAAAAAGGTAAAAGCGGTAAAGTACCAGGTACTACTAAAACGTATAGCACTGAAGATAAAATGGTCCCTAAATTTAAACCAGGCAAAAGTCTAAAAGACAGCGTTGCTGCCGTAAAGTAATAACACCTTAAATTCAAGGACTTTCCTTGAATTTTTCATATCTCTATCCTTCTCTATTTTTTGACAAACCCGCTATAATTACCTAAGTCATTTATAGATATGAAGGTTTATCACTTTGTTTTCTTCCATACTAACACGCTTATTTAAATCAACGTCTCATGACAATGCAACGCAGCCCTCGACCATTCAAGAAAATAAACGATCCTGCAATATCTTAGAAGAGGCTATCGCAGACCTCAATGGAACACTTCTACGTGACTTTACGCTCTTTCATCATGAAAAAACCCTTCTCATCGATTTACTGATTTTCCTGCCTCATTACGGCCTTTATCTCGGAGAAAAAATTTCATGGAGCGCTAATGATCTCAAGGGTGCAAGCGTAGAACGCTCCTCAAAACAGCATAAAAAAGGCGCCACAACACGTCTGGAATCAACAGAGCGAATACTTCATCGAAAACTAGAAGACGTTCTATCTTTTGATTCAACCCCCATTGAACGTTTTTTTTTAATGGAGCATCTTTGCGAATTTGAATTTGATGCCCTTCACCCCTCTTTTCATACCCTTCTATCTAAAGAAAGACTGATTTTTGCGGATGATGATAGTGCGAAGATACAAAAAAAACTTCTTGCTTTGAGTGCTTACCACGACAATGCCTACTCAAAGTTAAAGACAATCGGTTCTTTGCAGGCACATACCCTTCTTTTGCCTACCAAAGAGGAACCTTTTGGCCTCTTTTTGTCCGACGAACAGCAAACATTTTTATATGCCCCGTTGATTTCATCTTCTGTCACGATACTCAATGGAAGCTGCGCTAGTGGAAAAAGCAGCGTATTACTACGAAAAGTACTCCATCTGCTGCTCCAAGATTCTAAGTCCAAAGCAGTATTTGTGACACCTACACGATTAAGTGGTGAAATTTTACGAAAAGAGTGTATTGCGATTTGTGATTTTGCTGCGGTAGAGCTTGATTACACTCGTCTAACGTTTTTACATCCTC
>JBBQNL010000069.1:0-7515 GCA_038329855.1 Campylobacterales bacterium | reverse complement strand
CTCAACCCTATCGGAGATTTGTATAAAACCGAAGTTTTTGAGTTAGCCCGCTATTTGGGGGTCAATGACTCCATTATCGACAAACCCCCCTCGGCAGATTTGTGGGAAGGGCAGAGTGATGAAAACGAGATCGGTTATCCGTATTCGGATCTTGACCGTGTTTTAAAGCTCTATGTCGAGTCACGCTTAACGCGGGATGAACTGCAAGAATGCGGTGAAAAAAGTGAATTAGTCGAATTGATTATCCGTAAAATTTATCAAAATCAGTTTAAGAGAAAAATGCCGATTATTGCAAAATTGACATCTCGAACCTTGAACCATGATTTTAACTACCCAAGAGATATAACCCAATAAGGAGCATTACAATGAGTATTCCGTTTTTTAGAGTCGAAGTAGGTGGAGATGAGCGCGAGAAAATTGACGAGGTATTTGACGGAGAAGCCCCTAACATTATAGAAGATTTGGAAGCGGCATTTGAGTCCTATATCGGAGCATCGCATGCCCTTACCACTTCCAATGGTACAACCGCTTTGCATTTGGCGATGTTTGCGATTGATTTGAAGCGGGGCGACAAAGTGCTATGTTCGATCAATGCCTATCCTTCGGTTCCTGAAGTGGTACGTCATTTTGATGCGGAGCCTATTTTTGTGGATATTGATCCGAATCTCTTCAGTATTGATTTGGATAAGCTGGAAGCCTATTTGCATGAAAACAAATCCAAAAAGCTCAAAGCGGTCATTGTCTCGCATATCGCGGGGCAGAGTATTGATTTGGATCGTTTGTACGCCATTTCAAAAATGTATGACATAAAAGTGATTGAAGATGCCTCGGATGCATTTGGCGCGACCTATAAAGGGAAAAAAATCGGATCGACGGGTGCCGATATCACCTGTTTTGATTTTAGTCCCCATTTGCGTAAAAACGTCTGCAATGGCGGTATGCTCGTCAGCGACGATGAAGAGATAATCGAACGTGCCAAATCACTGCGTCATCATGCGATGGAGATAGAGGATGATATGCTAGGGTACATTTATAATGTAACCGATATCGGGAGTCAGTATACGATCAGTCCGCTTGACGCCGCAGTGATTTTGGTACAGTTGGAAAAGCAAGATGATATCATTGCCCGTCAACAAGAGATAGCTGCTATTTATAATGAGAGATTGGCGGATGCTCCTCATATTTCCTTGCCCATAGTGGAGCAAGATCACACGTTTTCGCTTTACATTGTAAAAATTGATAAAAACCGCGATTCCTTTGCACGTGAACTTAAAGAGCGGGGCATTGAGACGGGATTGCATTACATCCCATTGCATTTACTAAGCTATTATAAAGCGAAATATTCACTGCGTATCAATGATTTTCCGGTTGCCTTACGCAACTACAGCCAAGTCCTCTCTATTCCTAATTACGCTGCATTAAGCGATGAGGATGTCGAAGAGATTTGTGATGCCATTTTAGACGTAGCCGCAACACGCGTTTGAAGCGTTTAGCTGTTTTATGGGGTGAGCAGTATCTCTATCACCCCTGCGCGTTTCAAAAACTCCTTTCCTATTTACTCTTGCCGTTTAGTTGGGTTTATTGCCTGATTGCCTACATCCGCTACCTGCGTATGACACCAAAACCAATGGGGATACCCGTTGTCAGTGTCGGCAATTTGACCGTTGGCGGAAGCGGTAAAACCCCATTGATTCTTGAGCTTTCCAAATCATTCACCAAACCGGCTATTGTGTTGCGCGGATACGGTCGAAAAAGTCGCGGGATGATCGTGGTCAAAGATCGCGCAATTTTGTGCGATATTTCCCAAAGCGGAGATGAAGCGATGGTGTATGCGATGTCTCTTTCTCATGCCGTTGTGATTGTAAGTGAAAAGCGTGAGCGTGCGATTGCAGAAGCGGTTGCGATGGGATGTGAAATGGTATTTTTAGACGATGGATACGGAAAACACGGTATTGAAAAACTCGATATCGTCATCGATGTACAGACTCCTAACACATTTTGCCTTCCCAGCGGTGCGTATCGCGAAAAGTTATGGAATGATAAGAAGGTAGTAATGGTTCGTGAGGGTAAGACGTTTAAACGCCATGTCATGATCCAAAATCCTACGGCTAGAATGGTACTGGTAACCGCCATTGCACGACCCCAGCGGCTTGATTCGTATTTGCCGGAAGTGGTTGAAAAAGTCTATTTTGAGGATCACCATTTTTTTACTCAATGGGAACTTGAAGCCATTATCGAGCGAACAGGAGCAACCAGTCTCTTGGTAACTTCAAAAGACTTGGTTAAAATGTCATCTTTTAATTTGAACCTCTCTGTTTTAGAGCTTTCACTGGAGATAGATGAGGCATTAATTACTATTGTAAAGGATTATGTACATGCTGCGCAAAATTGAAACCGTTAAAACCCTTATGGACGCTATGCCGTTTATCAAAGAGTTTCGTGATGAAATCGTGGTCATAAAATACGGCGGTTCGGCACAAAGTTCTGAGGAGCTCAAAGCAAAATTTGCACAAGATATAGTGTTGCTTCATCTCGTTGGGGTAAAAGTGGTCATTGTTCACGGTGGCGGAAGCCGTATTTCTCAGCTGTTGAGTGATCTTAAAATTCCCACTGAATTTATTGACGGTGAGCGTGTCAGCACGCCCGAAGTGATGCGGATTGTCGAGATGGTACTTAGCGGAGAGATTAACAAAGAGATTGCCTCCTTGCTCAACTCTCACGGTGCCAAAGCGATCGGAATCAGCGGAAAAGATGCCCATTTTTTGATGGCAAAGCCCAAAGATTCAGTGAAATTCGGGCTTACGGGACGGGTTGAGAGCGTTAAGGCAGAAGTTCTTCACAACCTCTTGCGCGAAGGATTTATTCCTGTCATTGCCCCTATCGGTGCCGATGAAGCAGTAGGTCACCCAGGCTACAACATTAACGCCGATTTGGCGGCATCGTTTATTGCCAAAGAGATTGGTGCGTGCAAAGTGATTTTTATGACGGATACCCCTGGTGTTTTAAGCAATGACAAAGAGCTTTTTTCAACACTGACCGAAGCGCAGGTGGAAACACTCAAAGAAAACGGAACGATTCATGGCGGAATGGTTCCAAAAGTCGATGCGTGTCTCGAAGCGGTCGATGGCGGAGTGAAGAAGGCACACATTATCGATGGGCGTATCGAGCATGCTATATTGCTTGAACTTTTTACCTCTGAGGGTGTTGGGACACAAATCACTCTCTAAGCCAAAGAGTAGAACGGCTTCGATATAATTGCGTAATTTTTTAAATGGGGCACTTAACTATGAAATTTATTGAAACACGCGGAAATGATGGAGTTCACTCCCCTGAGATCACGTTTTCAGAGGCGATTTTAAGCCCAATCGCTTCATTTGGCGGATTGTATGTTCCAAAAGAGCTTCCAAATCTCGGAGTTGCATTTCTCACAAAGCATTTAAACTCCTCTTATAAAGTACTTGCAAAAGATTTACTCACAACCTTGGATATTGATATTGAGCCTTCAGTCATTGATGAAGCGTTATCGTTGTATGACAAATTTGATGATCCTTCCAATCCTGTCCCTGTGGTAAAAGTACGTGATGATTTGTACGTGAGTGAACTCTATCATGGACCTACTCGTGCGTTTAAAGATATGGCATTGCAGCCTTTTGGTATTGTCCTCTCTTCTATCGCACAAAAACGCAATGAAGAGTACTTGATTTTAGCCGCAACCAGCGGTGATACGGGTCCGGCAGCACTGGATACGTTCAAAAACCGTCCGAATGTGCGCGTGGTCTGTCTTTATCCCGATGGGGGAACGTCGGATGTTCAGCGTCTTCAGATGGTGACGGAAGATGCTGCGAATCTAAAAGTGATTGGAATACATGGGGATTTTGATGATGCTCAAAGTGCTTTAAAAAAACTTTTGGGTTCAGCAACATTCAAAGCAACACTCAAATCAAAAAATATCTCTCTCTCCGCAGCTAATTCGGTCAACTTCGGCCGTATTATTTTTCAAATTATTTACCATATCCACAGCTATCTTGAACTGGTACGTCAAAATGTCATCGAGATGGGTGAAAACGTTTATCTCGATGTTCCAAGCGGAAATTTTGGGAATGCGCTGGGTGGATATTATGCGACCAAAATGGGATTGCCTGTTGAAAAGATCATTATCGCATCGAATGAGAACAATGTTCTGACGCGCCTTATCAATACCGGACGTTATGATTTGCGTAATGACAAAGTGGTTCCGACGACATCTCCTGCAATGGATATTTTGATCTCGAGCAATGTTGAGCGTATTGTGTATGACTTTTTTGGACCAGAGCGAACCAAAGAGCTTATGAGCGGTTTGGAGAACGAACGCTTTTATGCCCTTACGGACGATGAGACGATGAAGCTTCAAGCGGTCTTTTCAGCGGATTATTGTAACGGTGCCGAGGGCAAAGCCTATATCAAAGAGGCGTATGACAGCGGTTATTTGATGGATCCTCATACGGCGACATGTTTTAAAGCGTATGATTGCTGTGCCACAAAACCTCTTAAGACCATTGTCTATTCTACGGCTGAGTGGACGAAGTTTTCTCCCACCATTGCCAATGCTTTGAGCGGTGAAACGGACACCAATGATATGGACGCACTAAAATCGATTTCTAAAATGGCCAATATTGCTATTCCTGCTGTGATAGAAGGACTCTTTTCCAAAGCAGTCGTTCAAGATACTGTGATCGATAAAGAGAATATTGAAACAGAAATTCTGAAATTTCTTTAAGAAGTTCAGAATTTAAACATCGACTTCAGCTCCCAGTTCGGTTCGTGTGAGTCGAAGTCGTTGGGCTAAGACGGTTGCAAGACTTTGCATAAAATGAAATGCAGCTTTTTTATGATGTTGCGAAAAGAGATCAAACGCTTCACGGGTGATGACATATACATCGGTGTCGGAGCCTGCGATGGAGTCGGTATAATGCGGGCTTCCCTCTAAAAATGAAAATTCTCCGAAAAAATTCCCTTGTCCTAAGGTACTGAGATGAACACTTTGCCGTCCGAGGTAGGGGAGCATAATACGGACAAGCCCGCGACGAATCAGAAAAATTTCTCCCATCGAATCCCCTTCTGAGTAGATCACATCCCCCTTTTTATAGGACCTTAATTCCACAAGGCCTTCAATCTCCTGGAGTGTATCACTGTTGCGTCCTGTAAACAGATCAAAATCACTTAGTTGAAACAAGATTTCGCTTTCTTCATCGATCAGGCTATCTCGAAGGATACTGTCTTCGACCCATTCAATCGCATCGTCTAAATCATCAAAAATGGTTATGGGGCTTAGATGTTTTAAGAGTCCGACATGGTTAAAATAACTTTCCAAATCATCTCCGCTTGGAAGCTTATGCGGCAAACGTGATAGGAGTAAATAGCCATTTCGTTCATGTAGGATGTCTTTGATTTGAAGAAGAATATGGGCTGCGGTTAAATCGACGGTTTGTACCCGCTTCATGTCTAAAATAATGTATTTTTTATGTTGCAAATCATCTTGGAGCATCGAATAAAGCTGATTGGCCGTTCCGAAAAATAGGCTTCCGTGCAACTCATAGACGGAATATTCATCGGACTTTTCGGATAAAAGAGCTTCTCCCTCCCGACTGTGGACAATTTTGCTTTTTATTTCTCTGCCATCTAGTTGACGGTACACGACAGATACCCCAATTTGCTGTGCAATATATAAGATAATAGCCAATACCAATCCTACTGCGGTTGCAGCAATCAGGCTTATGGAGAGGGCGGTAAGGGCGACTGCTGCAATAATAAAAAAATCAAGGATTGTTTTGCGTGATTTTAGAAGATCAAGACTGTGTTTATCAATCATCCTCAGACCAATAACGATCAAAATTCCTGCCAATGCCGCAACGGGAATCCATCCTATAAAGCTTCCTAGGATGACAAAAGCAACAATGGATATTATCCCCTCAAAGAGGCCTGATAGGTTTGATGTCGCACCGCTGGAGAGATTGACCATAGTCGCTCCCATAGTCCCGGATCCTGGCATGCCGCCGATCAGCGATGCGGTGATATTTCCTGAGCCTTGTGCAATGAGTTCTTGGTTGGAGTCATGAAAAGAGTGGGTCATCGAATCCAAAATGACACAGGTTTTAAGCGTATCAATTGAGAGCAGTGTTGCGAGAGTCAATGCCGGAAATAAGAGGAAGGTTATAGTGCTCCATGAGAGATGCGAAAGTTCATGAAACCGTCCGGTAAACGTTTTGATGAAATCTGCGGCACCGCTGCCTCCGAGTTCACCGATGACAAAAGAGTTATTGGGTATAAAAAGGGAAGAGTCAAAAAATCCAAGCACCGCATACGTTCCAATTCCTGCGATGAGTGCGGTGATAACAGTTGGAATAAAGGGAAATATTTTATTTCCCTTTAGCATAGTGATGATCGTAACAAGACCAATCACTATGCTTTGCCATTCCCATGCAAAAGGGTTCTGTACGCTTTCCCAAAAATAAAATCCCTGCGGTACACCTAAAAATTTTGGCAATTGTGAAGCGATGATATAAAGACCAACTCCACTCAAATATCCGCCTACAACCGGATATGGCATGTATTTGATAAGCCGTCCCAGTCCAATGAGGCCAAATATTATTTGCAATACTCCAGCGGTAAAGGCAACAAGCATCAGCATGATAAATACGAGATCCGGATCGATGCCAAGGGTGATGTATTGCAATGCAAATGCCGATAAAACCGCAGCTGCCGGAGCGCTTGGAGCCGAGATGAGCCGATTGGTTCCTCCCAACAGCGGGGCGATAATACCGAGTGCCACAACCCCTAAAATACCGGCTATCGCTCCGTATGCAGCATAATGGCCTCCCAGTGTTGCGTAAATCGTCACCCCAAAAGCGATAGCAGCGGGCAGTGCAACGAGCATTGCGGCTGTACCTCCCCAAAAATCATTGACGATATTGTTAGATTTTAGGAAGGCTGATTGAATCACAATTATCCTTTTTCATTGAACTCATCGTTTTTCTTAAGGGACATGCTTGATTCCATAAGTTTGATCTCTTTGTCTCCATCCAACAAGATTTTTGTGGATATTTTTAAATGATTGGATTTAACCTTGTTGGGATAATTGCTTTGGGATAGGATATATTTGAAACAGTTGATGCGTGCTTTTTTCTTTTTATCGGAACGGATGATTACCCATGGAGCATGTGAGGTATGTGAAGCGAGGAGCATGGAGTATTTTGCAATGGTGTATTTGTCCCATAAGTCTTGAGACTTGGCATCAATCGGAGAGAGTTTGAATTGCTTGAGAGGATCAGTTTTGCGTTGTTTAAATCGCACTGCCTGTTCTTTTTTGGAGACTGAAAAGTAAAATTTGAACAAGATGATGCCAGAATTGACAAGCATACGCTCATATTCACCCACTTCATGCAAAAATTCTGTATGCTCTTCTTCACTACAAAAGCCCATAACGGGTTCAACCCCTCCACGGTTATACCAGCTGCGGTCAAAAAACACCATTTCGCC
>JBBQNL010000068.1:0-7620 GCA_038329855.1 Campylobacterales bacterium | reverse complement strand
GGGGCCAAACTCTTTGTACAAGTTTGCAGCGAGAAGGTGAGAAGCGCTCCATGGGATACTTTTGCCTCGCTGTTCTAATGTAAAGGTTTCAAACGATTTGCGGGGGCTGATGCGCTGTGTAGGGTCGATTATCACCGCTTTATCCGGATTACCTGCCCATTTGAGTTCTTTTATCCATTCACGGCGAAACCAGAGAATCTCGGTACGGGGATGATGGGTGATGATAACGCTTAGGACACCTGCAATCGATTCGGGAAATGAGATGCCGTTCAAAATATTCTCAAGGGATGTGCAAGTGTATAAATCATTTTGATGGAGTGTATCGATTTGCTCTGAAAGTGCCAGGATCTGTGACGTTTCGGGAACCGTACCAAACACAGAGATTGCGCCATTTTGCAGCAGACAGACCCCATCGCTCTCCAGTGCATCCAGCCATGTTTGCCCTAATGCGGTAAATGCTTCATGAACCGTGGATTGAGTGCTTAGGGTTTGAAATACCTCTTTGAGCGTTGAGTATCGGTCTTTGAGGCGAAAGAACGTTTGAGAGGCTTCATTTGAGAGTTTTTCTTGTACCAAGGCATTGAAAATACGGATGAACATCTCGCAATATCGGCGAATCGTATAAGCCAATGGCAAAGGGGAGGGGTGATGGAGGGCAAAAAGACCCCATAATCGTCCATCAACGATGATAGAGAGGCTCATGGATGCTCCCACGTCCATATTACGCAGATATTCGAGATGGATGGGGGAGACACTGCGAAGCAAGCTTTGGCTCATATCGATGGGTGCGCTTACGAGGCTTTGTAACGGTACGGGTGTGTAGGTAGAGTTTGGAATAAAGCGGATGAGGTTGGTGCGATAGAGTTCTCGGGCTTGTACGGGGATATCGGCGGCGGGGAAATGGTGATCGAGATACGATTCCATCTCGGGTATTTTGGCTTGGGCGATAACGCTTCCATTGAAATCTTCATCAAATCGATACGCCATGACCCGTCCAAATCCGCTCAAACGCTGCAGCGCGAGGGCTCCTTGATGGCATAACTCTTCTATGGAAGCCGCTGACGTGAGAGCAATCGTTTCATTGATAACCGATTGAGCCAAATAATCGGGAAAAAGATCGGGATGCATGGCGGGTTCGGCTTCGAGGATGAGATAGGAATCCTGGCGATGCAAAGAGACGATAAAACGCTTCGCATCATGGCTGTGGGTCAAGACAAAGATCGACGGCAGAAGCTCGGTTGCGGTCTGCTGCTCTTTCACCCATTCACTCACTACGGGTGAGAGAGTTGAGAGGGGTTGACCGAGGATTCCTTGCGTGGAAAAGGTAAAAAAGAGATCGATATTACTGCTTGCGGCAACAATTTTTTCATCGATCGGGTCAATGGCCAGAAAAAAACCATGGGGCTGGATGGCCGAGGGGATGTGGATGGGTTCTCTATCGCATTCGGTGAGATCCTGGTTCTCATTGATCATGGAATATCCTTTCAAGTATTTCAAACGCACTGATGGCACCCGATACGATTTCCTCTTGAAGTGGGGTATTAGCATAGCGTTGCAGCAAACCGCAAAATTCTTCCCATTGCTGATCGGTTGTTTCGCCGTATCCTACGAGATAGCTCATAGGCAGTTGTGATGTGAGCGGATGTGAGGATAAAAACTGCCCCCCTTTGCGTGAGCCTTCCATGACGTAGAGCAACCCGATGGCTTTGCCGAGGGTATCAATCGTACCAAAGTGTGAGGAATCGGAATTTTCCGGGGTGATGCCAAGTCCCATGAGATCGTTATGCAGTAAATGGGCGCGCAACCGTTGCATGATCTCAAATCCCTCCCTCTCATCTATAAATTCCGAGAGTTTAGCCTCACCGCCTACAGCAAAGGGGTATAATTTACTCAAAAGCCATCGATACGGTTGTTCCATGGGCTCTTTTCTTAAAAAGGCGTGTATAAAGGGGTTGTCCTCGATACGCTGATGGAGGGAGCGTGTTGTCTCGGCTAACGTTTGCTGTAGAGAGTGCATAGAGATATTCCTTAAGATAAACATAATTGCTTTTGATGAATAGTAACACATTTCATTGATAATTTATTTTAATGTTATAATCTTTATCCACTCACAGTTTGCTCATATTGGTCCGTTATAATCACATCGATTTGTTATAATCTATACGGTTTTGTCCATCTAACAATAATTTTAAAATCAAAAAATAAGAGTAAAGGGTAACTGCAAAAATGGCTGTTCGTAAAAAAGTTTTAATCGTCGATGATGATGAACAAACCCGAAAGATTATCCAAAAAGTGCTCAAGAGACTCGATGAGGTTGATTTTTTGGAAGCCGGAAATGGTAGCGAAGCGATACAAATAGCTAACGATGAACAGCCTGACCTTATTTTGATGGATGTTGTTATGCCTGGTATAGATGGTTACGAAGCGTGCCGGCAAATCAAAAATAATCCGAATCTGAAGTCGGCTGTCGTCATTTTTATGACGTCTTTAACGATGGAAGAGATCGACGATAAAATCATTCAAGTGCAAGGGGATGATCTGTTGCGCAAGCCGTTGGATGCGACTGAGCTTTATTTTCGCGTCAAAAATTATCTCACGTTTGTCAAACCTGACAAGGATGATATAAAAGTACGGGTGTCGCAAGATCTGATAACGTGGTGCAATTTATGCAATGACGAGAGTACGATCAATCTGGGTCGGGGCTTTTTGTATCAATCCAACAGTAAAAATTTATGCAACAAAGATCATCGTATTCCGCTCATGAAACAGGAAATATTATTACTTGAAGCGTTAATTCACCATAAAAATAAAGTTTTGTGCTATGAACAATTACTCGATTTGATCGCCGCAAATAATGAAACAACGATTGCAAATGTCCGTACCCTTGTTAAACTGCTGCGTAAAAAAACCTACAAAGAGATGATACGTACACTCCCTTCTATTGGCTATCAGTTGGTGATATAACCATCACTGTTTTCTCTTCTTTAGCCAATTAAAATCTTAAAACTCAAAATTTACTCATAAAAAAGTTATATTATTGAACGGATTAATTTTTAATTTAACCAATAAAGCTTTTGAAATCGGACAGAATAAATAGATCAGAGAAAAGAAGAGAGAAAAAAATAATGATCACGAAGATAAATGTATCCAAATTTTCGCAAAGTGTTTGGTTAGCAGCGGTCGTGTGTTTACTTTTTGCCTTTGTTTTTGCCCTTTATATCCGATCGGAGAAACAGATTGATGATATGAATGATTTGCGATTGCAGGGACATTTACTATCGAACGAATTGCGCCAAGCGTCCAATGATCTTAGCAATATGGCGCACAGCTATGTGATTACCGGCAATCCCATCTGCAAAAAGACTTATCAAAAAATTCTTGATATCCATGAGGGAAGGGCACGCCGTCCGGTCGAATATCATAATGTTTACTGGGAATTGGTATTGTCAAACAATCAAAAGCTGCGTTCACAGGATACTGAGGCAATTGCATTATTGGATTTGATGCGTCAGGCCGGTTTTACCAAGGAGGAGTATGCCAAACTGGCTGAAGCCAAAGGCCATTTTGATGTGTTGAGGCGTATCGAAATGGAGGCTATGAAGCTGGTGGATTCGACGGTTCTTAACCGTGAAGTCAATGTTCATAAAGCGTCTGAAATGTTGCACAATAGGGACTATTTTCAGGCAAAATCTGCAATTATGAAACCTCTTTTCCAATTGCATGAGATGATGGATCAGCGGATGATGGAGGCTGTTAATGCTGCCAAGCTGATTGCCACACTGCTGCGTATTGCGGTCATTGTTGTTGGCCTTCTTTTACTGTACTTGCTTTGGAGTATTAATAGGAAACTGTACACAATCCTAGGTGCAAAAGTGGACGAGCTGCATACGCATATTGCCCGGATCGGGAGAGGAGATTTCAACTCTCCTATTGTCGTCGCCGATGGGATGAAGAACAGTGTGCTGGGGTGGCTCTCAGTAACCCAGCTGAAATTGAAGAAAATCGATGCGAAACGCAACAAGGCGGAAGCTAGAAATCAACGCTTGACAAAGTTTTATGCGGCATTAATCCAGTGCAATCAAGACATTGCCCGCTGTGCGGATGAAATGGAACTGTTCCCGCAAATTTGTCGTGATGCGGTGGTCTTTGGCGGGATGCAGATGGCATGGATCGGTATGGTGGATGAGGAAGGAAAGACTCTTCGGCCCGTTGCCTCGTATGGTATCGGTACGGAATATTTGGAAAAATTTCGGATTTCATTAGAGGAGAAGGACTCACTAGAAGCTTGCCCGACTGCGACTGCATTTCGTGAGGATCAGCCATTTTGGTGTCAGGATTTTCAGCATGCTCCCACTGTTTTACTGTGGCATGGTCAGGCTGAACAGTTTGGTTGGAAAGCGTCTGCTTCACTTCCTTTGCACCGTAACGGGCTTACAATCGGTACGTTTACCCTTTATGCTACCGAAGTCAATGTTTTCGATGAAGCCGCACGGAATTTGTTGGAGGAGATGGTCATAGACATCGATTATGCTCTTAGCAGTTTTGAGCAGGGAGCAAGGCGTAAAGAGGCTGAACTCGCGTTGCAGCGCAGTGAGTTTAATCTCAACCGGGCCCAAGCCATCGCTCATATCGGCAGTTGGACGCTTGACATCCCGTCTCGTCGCCTTGAATGGTCGGCAGAAGCGTATCGGATGTTTCAAATTTCTCAAGAGCAAATGATCAGCTTTGATATTTTTATGGAAGCGGTTCACCCCGATGATCGTGACATGGTACTAAAAGCGTGGAATGAAGCACTCGAAGGCGGAACATACGATATCGAACATCGTATTGTCATCGAGGGAAATATTCGGTGGGTTAGAGAACTGGCTGAAATTGAAAAAGATTCAGATGGTAACCCGTGTACCGGGATCGGTACCGTGCAGGATATTACCGAGCGCAAAGAGGCGCAAAATGAGTTGCTCAAGCTCTGGCACGCAGTCGAACAAACTCCCAATACGATTGTAATCACCGATACACAAGGACAGATAGAATATGTCAATGCCGCATTCACCAAAACCAGCGGATATTTGCCTTCAGAAGTAATCGGTAAAAATCCTAGGTTGCTCCATTCGGGGAAAACACCCTCAGACACGTATGAGGATATGTGGAAATATTTGAGTCGCGGAGAAAATTGGAAGGGAGAATTTATTAATCGGCATAAAAATGGGAGTGAATACGTTGAGGCTATCCATGTCTCACCGATCCGTCAAGCGGATGGAAATATCACCCATTATATGGCGATTGAAGAGGACATTACTGAGAGAAAAAAGAGCGAAGACCGTATCCACTATCTGGCAAATTTTGATTCTCTCACAGGTCTACCAAACCGTAACCAACTGGAGGAGAATGCGAAATTCGCTCTTAGTTTTGTAAAACGTAATCAGGGAAATTTGGCGGTGATGTTTGTTGATCTCGATCACTTCAAGGATATAAACGATACGCTTGGCCACAGCGTCGGTGATGCGTTACTGATCGAAGTGGCTAAAGATTTAAAATCGCTGATGCGTGAAGAAGATACCGTGTCTCGTTTCAGTGGAGATGAATTTATCGTATTATTACCCGGTACCGATGCATCCGGAGCGGAGCAAGTAGCCCAGAAACTGATGAATATTATTGCTAAACCCTTTTTGATCGGAACCTATGAACTGAGCATTACGGCATCGATTGGTATTGCCCTTTATCCTGATGATGGGGTGAATCTGGAAACACTTTCTCGGAGTGCTGACAGTGCCATGTATCGTGCAAAAGAAGATGGACGTGACAATTACCGTTTCTTTATGGAAGAGATGCAAGTTCGTTCGAGCCGTAATTTGCAATTAAACAACGCGCTGCGTCATGCATTGAAGCTTGGTCAGCTGTATCTCCATTATCAGCCTCAAGTGTGTATCAATGACGGTCATATTATCGGGGTTGAGGCGTTATTACGCTGGCAGCATCCGGAACTTGGGAGTGTTTCACCCTCTGAGTTTATCCCTATTGCAGAAGATAATGGGTTGATTTTGCCAATCGGAGAGTGGATATTGCGTACCGCTATACGGCAGGCAAAAAGCTGGATAGACAGCGGTCTTCCACCCATCGTGATGGCGATCAATTTATCAGCGGTACAGTTTCGACATCCTAGTATTGGGGATTTGATTACGGATATTTTGAACGAAATGGATTTACCTCCTCAGTATCTGGAAGTGGAGCTGACTGAAGGGGTGGCAATGCATGATCCGCAAGCGGTCATTACGATTATGAATAATCTGCATGAACGGGGTATCCGTATGTCAATCGATGATTTTGGTACCGGATATTCCTCTCTCAGTTACCTCAAAAAGTTCAAGGTATATAAGCTCAAAATCGACCAGTCGTTTGTCCGTGATATCAGTACCGATTCTGAGGACAAGGCGATCGTCGCTGCTATTATTAACATGGCTCACAGTCTTGGATTAAAAACCATCGCCGAGGGGGTAGAAACGGCCGAACAACTTGAATATTTGCGCGACCAAGGGTGTGATGAGATACAAGGCTATTATTTCAGCCGTCCGGTTGATAGTGCTGTGATTACAAACTATTTGCAAAATGGATCTTTTAAAAAAGTATTTGATTATTAATGAGTTAAAAACTCATAATATACTCAGAAAATTTCACTATTATAATAAGAACTATATTATTCAGTATAAACAAGGCCTTCAATCATGAATCCAATCCCTTTGGAAGCGGAAATTCCATAGGGGGAGCTTTCCTCCCGTATCAATGATATTTTTGCCCATGTATGCGGGTATCAGGTGGATGAATTGATCAAAAAACCTCATAATATCGTGCGTCATCCTGATGTGTCGCGCTCGATTTTTAAATAGATGTGGGATACACTGTTTATGTTCCTCCTCTCAAACGCCAAAAAATGGAAAAAAATACCCGATGATTCGAAAGGCAGAAGAGGGTGAAGTGGCATTTACGATCAATCTTTCACATGATGAATGGCGTAGTCCGTGCACACGCGGAAACTGCAGGTATTACCTACCAAGAATTGGTAAAACAGTTGATTTATAAGCTTTAAAAAAATTTCAAATACAAGTATAAATCGAGAAATAAGAGAATGATATGAAAAAATTTTTATTTTTGATGTTGGTGACATTCTATTATGTATGGGGAGATACTCCGGTATTGGTTATACACTCCTATCACGAAAGCTATGCTTGGACACAAAAGCAGCACGAGGGTTTCGTATCGGTTTTGAATAACGCAAAAAATATTTATCCTCTCTATTCAACGGAATATTTAGATACTAAACGCAGAACGTTTGATCAAGCGTATGAAGATGAGTTTGTTCATTACATGAACACTAAATATAAGGGATATCATCCAAAGCTGATTTATGTCACCGATGATAATGCGCTTCATTTTATGCTGGATAATAAAAACAAGCTTTTTCCGGGAGTGCCCGTTGTCTTTTCAGGGATCAATGATTTATCCTTAAAAAAGATAGTAGAAGGAAAACCTTTTACCGGTATTTTTGAAAAAAAAGAGATTATCCCTAATCTTACACTGATTAAGACCTTGTTCCCAAAAGAGGATGAAGTGCTTATATTAGGTGAT
>JBBQNL010000067.1:0-7805 GCA_038329855.1 Campylobacterales bacterium | reverse complement strand
GATTCAATAAACTCGAAGGGATACAGCGAGACCGCCTTATCAAACTTCTCGCTTGGACACCGCTTACGGTGATCGGACATGACGGATTTAAAATGGCCATGATTACCAGAGGTGGCGTGTCACTCAAAGAAATTCGCCCTGAGACGATGGAAAGCAAGATATTAAAAGGTCTTTTTTTCTGCGGTGAAGTGATGAATCTCGACGGACCATGCGGCGGGTATAATTTGCAATGGTCTTTCGCCAGCGGATACACGGCCGGACATTTAGGAGCAGCACTGCCATGAAAAAACTGCTATTCATTCTCTTTTTATTTCTTTACACCTCTCTTTTTGCGTATCCTAACGAAATTTACGATATCCGAGGATCCTCTAAACTGCTTGATGCCAACATGACCCACTTTTTGGACAAATGGCGTTTAGATACAATTACCCCCGTGCAAAATGGAACGTATAAAAATGTGTTTGTCAATGGAAATACTGCGACCAAAATTATCGCGTTAACCTTTGACGATTCACCCGATGAAAACAATACCCATAAAATTCTTGATATCTTGAAGAAACATCAGGTTAAAGCGAGCTTTTTTATGATTGCGGCAACAATGAACGATGAAAATATCTCTTCCGTCCATCGCTCTCATGATGAGGGGCATCTGGTACTCAGTCATAGTTTTAACCATCCCCGCTTCACCGATCTTAATGAAACCAAAATCGTTTCTCAACTCACTCAAACATCCAAACGTATCGAAGCCATTACCGGAAACTATCCGCTGCTCTTTCGACCCCCATATGGCTCCATCAATTTGCAAACACTCAATACCATCAACGAACAAGGCTTTTCGACGATACTGTGGTCGCTTGATTCGCTCGACTGGACGCTCAAAGACCCCTATGCCGTTGCCAACAATGTTATAACCAATATCCGTAACGGTGATATCATCCTGATGCACCGAAATCCTACGAGTGTCGGATCACTGGATATGATTCTCGAGACCCTCATCTCCCTGGGTTACACCTTCACAACCGTTGATACCCTGTTGGAATTAAAAGCTTATCATTAATTGTTAAATAATATTTAATAATATACTAAGTTAAAGTAGTCTATGATGATTACATACCAACCAAGAAGGATCCCGTATGAAAAGTAAAATTAAGAAAATTGTCAAAAAACAGGTCAAAAACTTGCTGAAAAAAGAGCTTAAGCAAGAAATCAAAAAACACATCAAAGAGTACGCAAAAAAAGAGCGAAATGAGCTTGCAGCACAAGAGTAATCCTAAAGGATATTTTCACCCTTTAGGAGTGAAAATGGACCCATCCAATCTTTCAAAAAATCAACTTCAATCATCAACAAATTCATTTACTCACGGTATCAACATAATCACGCTATAATACTGCCAACATTTGCGCTCTCGGTCTGCGCATAAGTCTTCCAAACCGACCGCTTATTTCCCCTCATATTGAGGCCACACTCCTAAAGGACTCTTATGTCATCTGAAATACAACGCAAAAACCATCGTATCCACCCCTGTAATACCGAACGAAAAAATGAGTTGCTCAATTTTCTCATCACTCAATATCCGGAAAAGAAAATCTTAGTGGTAACCGCGACCGATCCAAAATCGATTGAAATTTCAGCCTCTAATAATGTCATCATCACTACCGATGCCGATATCGTCCAATCAGACAAACTAAAATGCGATGTTCTCATCAGCTACGATCTGCCAGACAAAGCAATCATCTACATGAGCCGTTTCGCACAAGCTCGTGAGCACGCAATTATTTTATTGGGAGCTGAGGATCAAAAAAATCTTTACCCTATCGAAACACTACTTGGCCGTACCATCATCCAAGAGCCTATTGCAGGATTTGAACCCGATTTTGGAATCGCTGTAGAACAAAAAAGCAAAGCAGAAGCGCTTGCACGCCGCGTAGCCCGTGAAGAAGAAGCTGCATCCAAAGGTGACCGATGGGCAAAAAAAGAGAGAGGAAACTCAGAATTTTTAGGTAACGATGAAAACGGAAAGCCGATGTTTGCAAAAAAGTCCCGTGAACGCAACCACTACATCGACGGTACTCCGCGTCAAGAAGAAGAAAAAGCGACTAAAACGCGTTATGCAAACAAACCTGTCTTTTTTGATGATGAACGAAAAAAATTCAATTCCCCAAGACCTGCGGGAGAAAAGAAAGCATTCGGAGAGAAAAAGCCTTTTGGTGATAAGAAACCATTTGGAGATAAAAAACCGTTCGGTGACAAGAAACCGTATGGAGACAAAAAAGAATTCGGAGAGAAGAAGCCTTTTGGTGATAAGAAGCCGTATGGAGATAAAAAACCATTTGGAGACAAAAAGCCCTATGGTGACCGAAAACCTTTTGATAAACCTGCACCAAGAGCCGATGTAGCACCCGCACGTCCTCCGCGCCGTATCAATGTGAAATCACTCAAGCCTGCCGAAAGCAAAGAATAGGTTAAGCCCTATTCGGCTTTCCCCACTGTAACAAACACTTCCTTTAATTTTTTACGACTGTATCTCCAGGTCACCAGCGCTGAAAAAGTCACTATCAATGCAATGCCTATCCATACCCATACAACCTCCAATCCTAAAAACGACAAAAGGCTAAGTAAAACAATCGGTGCTATAACCTGTCTAAAGATAGAGATATAAAAAATAAATCCAGGTCTCTCAATGGCTTGCAGCAACGATACATGAACAAAGATCACCACAAATGAAAAAAGAATAAATGATTCTACTCGTAAATACAAAGCACCCTCTTTGATAACCGTACTGTCCTCGCTAAAAAAACGGATAAACTGCTCCGCGCCCAAAAGCAGTAAACCCATACCGATCAGAGCAATAATCGCCCCGTAATAAAGCGAAATTCTGAGAGTCTCTTCAATCCGATCAAACTGTTTGGCTCCATTGTTTTGAGAAGCAATAGCCAAAACTGCTACACTTAACCCAATTGTAGGCATCAGTATAATCTGCTCGATTCGCATTCCGATTCCAAATGCAGCGATCACTTCCTGTCCGTATGAAGCGGCAAAATAGGTGATGATATAGATACCCGTTGCCATCATAACCATATTGACGCTGGGCGGGAATCCCTGTGTCATAAATTCTTTAAAAACCGATCGGTCCAGCGAAAATTCTAGGGTGCTGTCCAGCAAAGGTGTTTTTTGCAATTTATAAAAAAGATACCCAGCCGTGATACATTCGGTAATGACGGTTGCCAGTGCGATTCCGCTGATTCCTGAAGGATCGATTCCCAATCCACCCATCACAAACCAGTAATCCAACACAATGTTCAATACCGCTGAGACAATAAGAATATTTCGAAACGAGACGGTATCCCCCACCGCATTAAGCAGTGCATTGATAAAAAAGCTAAAGACAAAGAAGGTACAACCATATAAAATCATATGAATATAGGCTAAAGACTCCTCTAAATAGGCACCCTCGGCCCCTAATAACATCATTAAATACGGCGTGGAAATAATCCCGACAAAGGTTAAGACCAGCGAGAGAAAAAGTCCAAAAAACAGCGCATTTTTTGCTATATGAACCGCTTTGTCACGATTTTTTTCCCCTAAGGCATTCCCGACAAGAGCCGTCACCGCCTCACTCATCCCTCCGGCAATGGCAATCATCATAAAAAATATCGAAAAGGACAATGTCATAGCGGACAGCGCCTGCGTCGATATCATTCCGGCAAAATAGGTATCGGTGACGTTGTACATCGTATGAAAGAAAAAACCGACACTCGCAGGGATCGCCAGTTTCTTGATCTGTGTTTTAATATCCCCTTGGGTTAAATCGATGTGCATCTTTTTATCTTGACTGCACTATTGCCGCTTTTTTGACCTCTAACCGGTCATACATGCTCAGCATATTGTGATAATCTTGATGCAATGTTACATCGATTAAATACTCTTCTCCTTCTAAAATACGAAGTGCCTTGCGAACTCTTTGTTCTCCGTAGATATTAAACAATCCTTCTTCGTACTCTTCCCAAACACATTGAGCTTCACCCATACGAATGAGTTCTGCAACAATATGCCCCATCGTGTTGGTACCGAACTCCAGCAGTGAAAGAGCCTCATCGGTATTTCCAATTAAGAGATGAATTTGCGCTTTGAACTCTTGCATCGTAAAATTATTGGCAAAGATAACCCCGATGTATTTTTCCACATTCAGCGTCTCTTCGAGTGATTCAATATTATCTAATATCTCATCCCCTTCATACTGCTGGAAATTCAGTATCATATCCCGAATCCATTTGCCGTTATTTTTATTGTTAAAACTCATATCTTCGATCGGGTAAACTTCTGAGACGCTGGGAACAATCATTTGGCACGAATAAAAGCCCAAATAATTGTATTCACGCAAGTACATCTCTTTTTTCATATCTTTTAATATTGAATTCAGATACTCAAATTCTGCCTCACTCCCCTCCCCCTTGTAGTTCCACGGTGCATACGCAAAGCTTTTTTGTGAGCTCAAAAAACCAAATCCAAGTTTCCCGTTGGAGTCGATAAAATGAGATTCGAGATTAAAGCTGTCAGAGACGAGACTCATATCAAATGTCGGAGACTCAAACGCATCGAGATTTTCTAAACCTCTCCCTTGCATCAGCTCCGTCATCGTCCGCTCCAATGACACTTCCAAAATTGGATGGGCTCCAAACGAAACAAAAAGGGATGAATTGTTGGGATTGATGAGGGAAATAGCGGTTACCGGGAATTTTCCTCCCAGGGATGCATCGAGCACTTCAATGATATAGCCCAACTCACGCAATGCCATGACATCACGGTGGACGCGCTCAAATGTTTTTAAAATATCATCAGGATATTTGGGGAGAGCATACCCATTTTTTATGATTTCGATCTTGGCATAGCGCTCGAAAATTTCACTCAATGCTTGCACCTGTGCTTCTAGCGGTGTATTTCCCGTAGCCAATCCATTGCTCACATACAGATTGCTCAAGATGTTAAGCGGAATAGTGACTTTCTCCCCCGTACTGTGTTTGACGAATGGCAAAGCAACAATTTTGTCCTCATAGTCACTATTGTAATCAACGAAATCTTCATCTTGAAGATCATTATTTGGGTTGTAGACAGCACGTAACTCATCGGTTAAATACGCATCACCAAACTCAATGGTCACCTCATCGGGATAATATTTTCGCTGGGGCAGATAAAAATCGATAAAAAAGTTATTGGTTTGTAGCCGCTCGATGTATTCACCCAATGCGCTCGCCTTAGAGGCGTCGGAGACAATCCCTTTTCCGTTTGAATAGATGTGTCGCGGTGCTTCTATAGAGGCTAAATTGACAGAATAGCAATTCGTTAGAGGATGTTTTTCATCCGAAAAAGTCGCTTCACAGCCGACATCCTTTAAAACTGCTTCCATTTTTTTGATGGATTCTTCGAGCGGGGCATTTTTGGAGAGAATATTCATGAGAATTCACTTTCATTTTTAGTAAATGGAGTATAGCTAAAATGTTCTTATCCCGTTTGTCCTGAGCCTGTTAAAGAATCAAACGCTAAACTAATGAATTTCAGCCATCTGCCCTTCCAACTGGGAAACAACCTGACGCATTTTCAGTAGCGAATCGGGATTGAGGGAAATCGAATCGATCCCCTCCTGAACCAAAAATCGGGTGATTTCAGGATAGTCCGAAGGGGCCTGACCGCAAATTCCGATGTATTTACCCCGTTCTTTACAGGCACGGATCGCCATGGAAAGCATCCGCGTCACGGCAACGTTGCGCTCATCAAATACCGATGATACCAAGGCACTGTCACGATCGACTCCGAGAATAAGCTGTGTCAGATCATTCGAACCGATACTGTAGCCATCAAAGATCTCTAAAAATTGATCGGCGAGAATGACATTGGAGGGAATCTCACACATCGCGTACACTTCCAAACCATTTTCCCCCTGTATCAATCCTGCATCCCTCATCACTGCAATCGCTTTACGCCCTTCATCAGGTGTACGAACAAAGGGAAGCATCACTTTGACATTCGCAAGCCCCATCTCATCGCGTACACGCTTTAGCGCTTCACACTCCCATTTAAATGCCTCTTTGTATTGCTGGGAGTAATATCGGCTCGCTCCCCGAAATCCGATCATCGGATTCTCTTCGACTTCCTCATAGACTTTTCCGCCGTTCATATGGCGATATTCGTTCGATTTAAAATCAGATGTGCGGACAATCACCGTTCTGGGATAAAATGCCGCAGCAATCATCCCTACCCCCTCAGCAATCTTGTCAATAAAAAATGTTTTAGGATCATCGTATCCCACCATCGCTGATCTCACAGCGGCACAGTCATGAATCGTTTTACCCTGTGAGAGTTCCACCAAAGCCATCGGATGAGCATTAACGGAATGGGATATAATAAACTCCATCCGTGCCAATCCAACGCCGTCATTGGGAAGCTTTGCCACTTTAAACGCGATATCCGGATTGCCGACGTTCATGTAAAGCTTTGTTATGGTTGGGGTAAGATTGCCAATATCGATACGGCTGATCTCATATTCAAGAATCCCCTGATACACTTGACCGTTCTCTCCATCAGCACAACTCACGGTCACTTCATCACCATCGTGCAGCAGTTGTGTCGCATTCGACGTCCCGACAATTGCCGGAACACCGATTTCTCTGGCCACAATCGCCGCATGACAGGTACGTCCTCCACGGTTGGTGATAACCGCAGAGGCTTTTTTCATAATCGGTTCCCAGTCCGGATCGGTGATGTCCGCAACCAGAATATCCCCTGCCACAAAGCGCTCTCCCTCATGCGGCGAATGGATCACCTTGACACGACCGGAACCGATTTTCTCACCGATCGCTTTGCCGCTGAGAAGTATTTTTGGTTCAATCCCATCTTGAAGGCGATATTGCTCAAAGCTGTTCTCATTCATCTTACGGCTTTGTACCGTTTCGGGACGGGCTTGAACGATGTAAAGCTGTCCGTCTTGTCCGTCTTTTGCCCATTCGATATCCATCGGACGGTATTCACCCGCGATGGCGGTGTAGTGTTCTTCGATAATCAGCGCATAGCGTGCTAGAGTCGCTACCTCTTCATCCGTGATCGAAAAACGGTTTTGCAAGGCTTTAGACGTTGTGAGATTGATCGTCGTATGGCGTTCATCGTACGTCATCGTAAGAGCTTTGGAACCGATTTGCCGTTTGAGTATGGCTATTTTCCCCTCTTTAAGTGTCGGTTTAAAAACGTAAAATTCATCCGGATTAACCCGTCCGCCAACGATATTTTCCCCTAATCCCCATATTGAATTAATGAGTATCAAATTTTCCGATCCGTTTTCGGTATCAATGGTAAACATCACACCGCTGCTGGCACTATCGCTACGTACCATCTTTTGCACCCCAACCGATAGGGCAACAGCAAAATGATCATAATTGCGACTGTGGCGATAACTGATCGCACGATCAGTAAAGAGGGAAGCAAAACAGCGCTTTACGTGCTCTATAAGCATCACAACCCCTCGGACATTGAGATAACTCTCCTGCTGTCCTGCAAAACTCGCATCGGGCAAATCTTCTGCCGTCGCCGAAGAACGGACGGCCACATCCACCGATGCCATCCCATATTGACGTTCCATCTCACGATACCCCTGGGCAATTTGCTCTTTTAAATCTTCGGGAATTTCACCGGTGAGCATGAGCGAACGTATCGCATCTCCACAGGCATTAAGTGCTTCGATATTGGTCAAATCAACATTAGCAAAAAATTGACGAATCTTTGGCTCAAAACCGTTATGCTCGATAAAGTGACGATA
>JBBQNL010000066.1:0-7873 GCA_038329855.1 Campylobacterales bacterium | reverse complement strand
GCGTAATATTTGAGCATAATTTTGAGCGGATGAACCCTACCTATTTGAAGGATACGGATATAAGGCTTTGAACTGATGGCAAAACTCTCCGATCGAATTAGCCGTGCTGTCCCCATCCATCCTGTCACTGAGATAATAAAGATGAGTACCCATACAGAAGCATTCACGTAACTCACAAGAGTCAAAAGTAAAAAGAGTGTTGGAAACGTTAGAAATAAATCGACAACAATAATAAAAAGCTTGTCATACCCTCCGCGAAGGAGCGCCGCACTGATGCCATAAATGAGTCCAATCAGCGTTGAAAGAAGTGCGCTACCAAATCCAATCATCAATGAGACTTGCCCACCTTCAATAATTCTAGCAAAAATATCGCGTCCTAATCTATCAGTCCCAAACCAATGAAGGTATGAAGGGGGGAGTAAAATTGCATTTTTATCTAAACATGAAGCGTCAAAAGGATAGATAGAAGATCCAACTGTGCAGAGAACGACCACACTCATCAGCAAGACGAGACTCAGTCGGAACATTACTGCTTGAGGCCTAAGAGGGTTGTCATCATTTGATCAATCGTCGTGATCACTTTTGCCGCAGCACCGTAAGAAGTTTGATAGCGAATGAGATTTGCCATCTCTTCATCAATACTGACCTTGCTAATGGATGCATATTCCTGTCCAATAGCATTAAACTGAGCGCTGATAGACATACTGCTGCTAATCGCCGAGTTAGTCCGTGTTCCAATACGAGTGACAATATCATCATAAAAACCATACACGGTATTGGTGCTTGTTTTTTTGTAGCTCTCTTTAAAATCCACTTGAGAAAACTGCAACTGGACCATATCAAGGGCCATTTGATTGTCACCAGCAGCAGGAGATTTATACGAATGAATTTGGGAAGGGTCTTCTTTTAGCGCCGTCGCAAGCTTAATATCTCGAGCATCTGAACCATCAAAGAAACGATTTAGTCCCGTAACACCGGCAAAATTTGTCCCCTTGTCTTCGATAGCAAAGGTATATCCTGCGTTTGAATATTGCCCTTTAAGCCCCATTGAAAAAATATTATCCGGAGTCGTAAAAGAGATATTGAGCATATCATCAAGATCATTGAGCCCATTGTTATCGCCGGAATCATCCTTTTGGGCGGATAATTGCTCTTTAATACTATTGGGCGTAACACCGTCACTCAAGAAATTTCCCGTACTGGCATTGTCCATGACCGTAGATGCATTAATGGAGATACTGCGTCTTGCTACTACATTTCCATCAATATCGTACGCAACCACATCAAATGTTCCTGCTTTAAAGTTCTCATTCGAATCCAACAATGTCACATTATCTCCAAAAGAGAGACTGTTCGATTCCATAGAGTCAGTAGCGGATTGTGCATATAAATTATTGGTTGACTCTATTAACCCTTTTGCAAAAACATCCATCGATTTAATCGCATCTTGCAAAAATCCATCATCAAAACTACCGTCTTGATTAATCAGACTGCCACGCATCTCGATGAGTGCTCCAACTTTTCCTCCGGATAACCGATCAGCAAATGAAAAACGTACCCCGTCTTGACGCTCATAATAAACATCATTGAATTGACCAGAATTTTTAGTGTTATCAACCCCTATCGGATGAAAACTGGAACCATCTACAATATTAAATCCACCGACTTGGATCGTATAGTTTCCATTTTCGGTAGCGACATTACTATCAACGGCAGTGTTGGAATTTATTCGATCTGAATACACATTTGCACCAACCAATTTTGCCAATGACATTTCCAATACCCCTCGCTGATCACGTAAATCATTAGCGTTACTTACGCCGTCACTTTCTGCGACTCCGATGGATTTATTCAAATCAGCAATTTGTTCAGCTATACGATTGACTTCCTCAATGCTTACTTGAATCTGATCGTCCAGTGAATTTTGCAATGTACCGATTTGATCACGCGTTTGGGAAATATGCTGACTCAAGGTTTGCGTCTGTTGTGCCAATGCAACTTTAACTGCGGTATTATTCGGATTAGATGCAAGAGACTGCCATGAGTCAAAATATTTTTTTAAATCTTCTTTAATACCGACATTGTCAATATCCGGAAAATAGGTGGAAAGCTCTTCAAGATTTTTTTTCATTGTATCCGCATACTCTTTATTTTGTGCAGCTGTTGTATAGCGACCATACACAAACGAATCAAAAATACGGGTGATTTCGGTGATTTGAGTACCATTTCCCCGCTGTCCCGGAGTAATACCGATAGGCTGCGCTTCCGAGGTGACAACACGCTGACGCGTATACCCTTCGGTCTCTGCATTGGAAATGTTATGTCCTGTTGTATCAATGCCGATTTGAGCAGCATTGAGACCACTGTACCCTATATGAAGTGCATTAAAAATTGATGCCATTTTAAACTCTCACTTCCAAAAACGATGCTTCTTTGGATGCTACAGAATGATATCCCTGCATCTGTGTAGGAACAATTTTTTCAAGCAACGCATTGTAAAATGCTCCGACACTTAAGACCATTTTTGCGTATTGTTGATTGACTTCACGCAGTTTTGAAAGATGTTGTTTTAAATTTTCAAGATTTTGATGTTCGTTACTATCCAATAAATCCGACAACGCTTTCTCCGGCTGAGACGTCATAAGTTTTGAGATCTCATGATCGATCATCGCTTTTTTTTGCTCAAAGCCTTTGATCTTTTCTTCCTTAATAGCCAAACGATCAAATTGGGGATTGTGTCGTGCCTCTTTGATGTCTTCGATATCTTCTAACGAAAGTGAGATTAACTTATCGAGATCTTTAACGGCATTTTCTAACTGATAGGACAACATCATAAACTCCTGAATAGATATATTCTATTGTATTAGGTCAGCTCTTGCGCAATACGCTTTGCCAACGCATCAATATTGACGCGATAGTCGCCATTTTCGATTGAAGCTTTTAGCTCATCGACACGACTCGTGTCACCTTGCTTTACAACCGATTGAGCTGGTTTTTCCTGCTCTTTCGGTTTTAAGGACGAATCCTGATATACTCCTCTTGCGAGTGAGCCATTGATGGATGAAATCATAGTGATTCCTTATTTTAATGTTTATTGATGTCTATATCTTTATATCGACCATAAACAAAAAAACTTTAGTGTTTCACCCCTTTTTGACTCAAATGATCAAATAACATTTGAGAAAATCCGAAACCTCCCGCACTTGCGTTTGAAAGCTCTTCACGGTACATGGATTTAAAAATCTTATCCCCAGGATCATTGGTACTAAAAAGATTTTTTTCCTCTTTCATCGCTTCATCCAGCATCATTTTTACAATAATCGATTCAAACTGATCGGTTTTTTCACGAAGGATTTTATCCCCCTCCTTCGTCCCGATAGAGGGAACCGCTTTTTGATAGCTTGCACCTGAAATTTCCATTAGATAACCTCCAATTCACACGAGATTGCACCCGCACTTTTCATTGCTTGAAAAATAGAAATCATAGCCTTTGGACTTGCCCCTAATTTTTGAAGTGAGCGGGCGATATTGGCTACAGTCGTTGTCCCTTTTTGAGTATAAACTTCATTTTCATTAAGCCCAATGACCAACGATTTATCCATGGTAACACTCCCCGCTGGTTTTGAAACATCATTTTGCGCCAAAATTTTAACGGTAATGTCTCCTTGCGTTACAACTACCGGTGATATTTCGATATCGACACCGGCAATAATTGTCCCGGTACGTTCATTGATAATAATTTTTTGTGTTTGGGTGTAACCGACATTGATATTTTGTACTTCAGCTAAAAATTCAATCATTGATTTGTCTTTAGGTTTTTTCAAACTAATCGTTCGCGGATCAATAGCGGTTGCTACGTTGGATTTATACAAGCTGTTGATTGCAGTTTGAATCGATACCGCGTTTTCAAAATTAGAGGTTTTTAGAGAAAGCGTCGCATTTTCTTGATGATACAGATCTTGAGCAATCTCACGCTCGATCAAACCTCCGCCATAGACAAGCCCTGCCGTTGGATGAGATTCTGCTCCCGCTCCTCTTTCGTTTTTTCCGCCGATGCTAATCGGCCCTTGCGCTAGAGCATAGATCTTACCGTCAACCCCTTTAAGAGGTGTCATTAGAAGAGTACCGCCTTCGAGTGATTTTGCATCACCGATAGAAGAAACGGTGACATCAAACGAATCTCCTTGACGTGCAAAAGGGGCAAATTTGGCCGTAACGACGACGGCTGCAACGTTTTTGGATTTGATATCGACTGGGTTCATATCGATGTTCATTGCTTTAAGCATATTTGCAATCGATTGGAGAGTGAATTTTGAGGTCGTTCCATCACCCGTTTTTTTCAAACCAACTACAAGAGAGTAACCGATAATTTGATTATCTCGAACTCCGACAATATTGGCTACTTCCCCAATACGATTTGCGTATAATGAGCTAAGCAGTAGTAAAATGAGAGCTAATTTTTTCATCAAAATCCTTTGGAATACCAAAGAATAAGCATGAATTATTCCAAAATGACTATGCGTAGTAGGTTAATGATGTTTTACCGAATTTTTTGAATTTAATCCGTTTGAAATGACCGATCATTTCAGGGAGTTCAAGTCCGCTCATATGCTCGATGACCACAAGACGAACCATATTAAGAGATAATGATGCAATCAAATTGAGTGTTTTATCATAAATCTCTTCCATTCCTTCACGTATGGAAAAAGGGGGATCAACATAAACAAAAGCACTCTCACCCAATGATTCTAGACGCTTTTTGACCTGTGCAATCGTGGCAAAACTGTTTCCTTCGACCACTTCACAGGCACTTGGATCGGTTTGAGCAATGTTATACCGCAATGCACTGAGGGCATCGCTGTCTTTCTCCATAAAAAATACTTTTTTAGCACCACGGCTTAACGCTTCCAATCCAATCGAACCACTTCCCGAAAAGACCTCAACCATCACCGAATCAATCACATCAAATTGAATCGTATTAAAAAATGACTCGACTACAATCATTTTTGAACTTCTCGTCGTCTCTTTGGAAGGAAGTTTTAAACTTTTCCCTTTAAATTTTCCGGCTACTATTTTTTTTGTTAACGATTGATTATTTTTCATAAAATGCTTTCACGGCTTTGAGGATATTGGCTTGATACTCACGTGTTAATTTTTCGATATGATGCTCAAGTATCTCAAATCCAACACGGTTTTCAGGTGATTTTTCTACTGTCTCTACATGAGAATCCAAACTTTCACTGCTTTTAAGCGATTCAAGTTTAATCCGTAATGCTTCGATTAGTTGCGCTTTTGAGAAGGGTTTTATTAAATCCGTTTTGGAGTCCAGTGTGATAAAAAAAGTGGGGTATTCATCATCGAGGATTGCTTTGTCCCGAATTAAAATATCACATTGACGTTTGGAGCTCAAATGCCCCTCTAAAAAAAGTTCCAAGGAACGTTGCAGCAATGGCGAATCACATTGAATGGCTACTTTCACGACGCATAAACCCTTGTATAAAATGTTCTGACTGTTATATTTACGGTATTTTAGCACACAAAGCTATTTTCTGACTCTAAAGGATCACGTCACAAACTTCTCAAGTAATACTCAATGCTATACCTCAAATCCTCATCCAAATCCATCAAACTTTCCAACATCCATTTCAGGTAAGCGGGATCTTTTAGTGCGATCTCTTCGATCCGTTTTTTAGCGTATTTCCCAAAAGAGAGACGTTTGAGAAGTAAACGACTTTGGGACATCGAGATCAATTCTTCTTCATCTGCCAAATCCAGCAGATACTCATAAATCATTTTTGCATGCAAGGCATCACTGAGTGGATGATGAGGCACAATTTCAATACCGTAGTCACTAAAAAACTCTTCTTCATTTCGGTACAGTCTAAGTTCATACCTCAAAAACTGAAGCGAATATCCGTCCAAATCATCCATCAATGCTTTAGAACATTTGAGAGTATCGATCGTCTTCCCCTGCCAGGTTATCCCCTCTTTTTGTAACATAGCCAAATCAAAAGGGGAATTATGCGATACCAAAACAGTTTCAGGACCATTAAGCTCAATCAGTTTTTCATAACTTTTGGAGACACTGAAAATCGGAGCTTCTTTTACCATTTCATTGGTGATGTGATGGATTGCAGATGCAGAGGGGGGAATTTTCTTCATCGGATTTATCCGTTCATAATGGACCTCATCGTCAATTAAAAATCCAATTGCACAGATCCGATCACTAACCTCTAGCCCTGTTGTTTCGGTATCTAAAAAAACTAGCATTCTTCGTCGTGCGGTAGATTTTTTATTTGTCCCATCAAATTATGATAATGTTCTAAAGTACGAAAACTTTTCTCAAATCGCCAGCCCAAAATAAAGGTGATAATATCTTTTTTGCGTTCGTCACTCACTTTTTCAGCACGACCGTAATACGCAAGTGAAATATTTTTATTTTTTACTTTCGCTGTTCCATCATAGAGTATTCCGATAATCTGAGCGTATTTTCCCTCTTTTATGGCACCCAGATCTTCATCACCCAATGAAATACCTGAGAGATTGATCGCTTTAAACTCAAATAAATCACTAAAATTTTCTACTTTATTGAAAATAGCAAGTTTGGTATACAATTCTTCAACCATTTTAAGGTTATTTTTACGTTCCAATTCATAACTGGAGATCTGCGCGGTCAGATTTTTTAAGCGGTCAAGGGCTGAACTCACCATATCTCCTTCTTTTCTTAAAATTATACCACTTTCAACAACATTACCTTATAATATTAAACTTTTTTTACATTGGGAATTTTTATGGACTATTTACAAATTCAAGGCCCTACCAAACTCAGCGGAACTGTCACTATTTCAGGTGCTAAAAACGCAGCATTGCCCTTAATTACCTTAACGCTTTTAGCACACAACAAGCTCACCATCAGCAACATGCCAGAAGTCGTAGACATTAAAACCCTTCTAAAACTTTTAGGTAACCTCGGTGCCTCCTATACTCTTGCAGACCATATCCTTACCATCGACACTTCGAGCGTCAACGATACGATGGCAAACTACGACATCGTAAAAACGATGCGTGCTTCTATTCTTGTTCTAGGTCCGTTACTCGCTCGTTTCGGGCACTGTGAAGTCTCTCTTCCAGGCGGGTGTGCTATCGGTCAACGTCCAATTGATTTACACCTCAAAGCAATGGAACAAATGGGTGCTACGATCACCATCCATGCAGGATACGTACACGCTACTGCACCCGATGGACTCAAAGGGGCACATATCATCTTTGATAAAATCACCGTAACAGGAACGGCGAATGTCGTCATGGCAGCCGCACTCGCACACGGAAAATCCATTCTTGTCAACTGTGCAAAAGAGCCTGAAGTCGTGCAACTGTGCGAGATTTTACGTGACAGCGGTATCGACATAACGGGGATTGGTACCTCTGAGCTTACCATCATCGGTACGGGCGGTAAAACCATTGATATGGTTGATTTTGAGATCATTCCTGATCGTATTGAAGCAGGAACCTATCTGTGCGCAGGAGCTATCACGGGCTCAACCATTACCCTTGAAAAAGTACGTCACGACCACCTCGATGCAGTAACAGCAAAACTGGAACAAATGGGTTGCACCATCGATGTAACTGACACAACAATGACCATTCATCCAGCCGAAAAACTAAAACACGTCCATATCATTACTCAAGAGTATCCCGCATTCCCAACCGATATGCAAGCACAATTTTTAGCGCTTGCAACACTTGCGAGCGGCACAAGTATCATTGAAGAGAGATTGTTTGAAAATCGTTTTATGCATGTCAGTGAACTGCAGCGCTTGGGAGCGGATGTGATGTTAAATGGACATACGGCTACTGTTATGGGTGAAACACC
>JBBQNL010000065.1:0-8788 GCA_038329855.1 Campylobacterales bacterium | reverse complement strand
TACCGCCAATCCTATAACTGTAATCGGGGTTAAAAAAAGTCGTTCCCTAGCCCTTGGGGCACAACTGCTCCAAACGCTTGAACCATTTTTACGAATCGTTATTCTTGTAGACAGCGAAGGAAATGATTTGAACAATCCCTATATGTTGCTATGGCGTGTGGCCAACAACATTGATGCGGGGCGAGATATCAATATTCATGGTTCTATCGTATCGGTTGATGGGACCAATAAAACAGCCATCGATGGGTTTGAACGTGAGTGGCCGGGTGATGTTAATTGTACCCCTTGGGTTGTCGAAAAACTCAAATCACTTTCGCTTTGGGACCTGGATACTAAATTGGAACAAAAATATCAATTGTAAAGATCTTTTGGAAATATATTAAGGAATATATTAGAATTACTAATGTATCATCATTTCAGATTTTATTTAATAGGGAAAGAATATTCGATGATTAAAACAACTTCCTTCATTGCACTTTTTTTAATGGCATCCATTTCATCTTTGAATGCGGCGACTTACAAAGGTCAAAAAATCTATGTAGATAGCTGTAAAGATTGCCATGGCGGCGGTCAGGCATTAGCAGCAGCAAAAAATACACGTACATGGGAAAAAATCATGGATAATAAAGGTGAAAAACTTGCCGATATCCATATGTCGTCTAAAAAAGCACAGCCATCATGGGCTTATTTCGGAGATAGAAAATTTACGAAAGATTCCAAACATCTTGAAGATTTTTTAACGGAATACGCCAAAGACAGCGGGAACGTACCTGCTTGTAATTAACGATTTTCCATTTCTTATTCCCAAGATGATTGGGAATCCCACCTTTTTTACCTTTCTTATGACTTTTCTTAACCAATCTTCGCTAAAATACGCCACTTTCATACGTAGGATAGATCATGGAAAAAATGTGGTCCGGACGGTTTGCGCAAGATGCATCGTCACTGCTAGAACAATTCAACGCATCGATACTGTTTGATAAAAAGTTGTATCGTGAAGATATTGAGGGTTCAATCGCTCATGCTCAAATGTTGGCACATCAAGGGATTTTGACATCTGAAGAACTGACGGCAATTGAATCGGGGATGGCTCAGGTTT
Organism: Campylobacterales bacterium; assembly: GCA_038329855.1. Lineage (GTDB taxonomy): Bacteria > Campylobacterota > Campylobacteria > Campylobacterales > Sulfurimonadaceae > Sulfuricurvum. The sequence goes on along the minus strand of JBBQNL010000065.1, from coordinate 7,689 downwards.
TAAATGAGATCGAATCGGGTCAATTTGAGTGGAAAATCGGTGATGAAGATCTGCACATGGCAATCGAGAAACGGTTGACCGCTATTATTGGCGATGCCGGTAAGAAGCTTCATACGGCTCGCAGCCGAAACGATCAAGTTGCTCTTGATTTTAGACGGTATGTGTTGCGAAAAAACGGTGAAATTATTGAGCAAATAAAATCACTTATGGGGACTGTTGTTGATATTGCACGTCTTCATACGACGACATTGATTCCGGGTATGACACATTTGCAGCATGCTCAACCGATCAATTTCGGATTTCATCTTCTTGCATACGCTTCGATGTTTAAGCGGGATATCGAACGATTCCAAAGTTCATACGAGCGTAACAATATTTCTCCGATCGGATGTGCGGCACTTGCGGGCACTCCCCATAATATTAATCGGGAAATGACAGCTTCATCCCTTGGATTTGATTCGGTGAGTATAAACTGTCTCGATACGGTAAGTGACCGTGATTTTGCCCTAGAAATATTGTTCAATATCTCTACCTTAATGATGCATATTTCAAGACTTTCGGAAGAGATTATTCTGTGGTCAAGCTATGAGTTTCGTTTTGTGGAGCTCTCGGATGAATATTCTACCGGTTCATCGATTATGCCCCAAAAGAAAAATCCGGATGTCCCTGAGCTTTTACGCGGGAAAACAGGTCGAGTGTATGGAAATCTAATAGGACTTTTGACCGTGATGAAAGGGTTGCCATTAGCATACAATAAAGATACCCAAGAGGACAAAGAGGGAGTTTTTGACAGCATCGAAACGACTGAAATTTCCCTTGAAATTTTGCGTGAAGCCCTTAAAACAATGACGGTAAAACCTGAAAACATGGAGCGTGCGTGCAAGCTTGGCCATCTTTCAGCGACCGATTTGGCAGATTATCTGGTTCAGCATTGTGATGTCCCTTTTCGGGAAGCTCACTTTATTACCGGTAAAGCCGTTGCTCGCGCTGAAGTATTACAAATTGATTTGAGTGAAATTGAGTATAAAGAGCTACACGCCATTGACAATCGAATCAAGGAGGATGTTCTTCGTTATCTCAGTATCGAACACTCGATGAACGCACGAACCTCTCAGGGGGGAACGGCTGAAGTAAGAACCCTTGATCAGATCATCTATTTTGATCATTATCTGAAGGCGCAGGGATACAATTCGCTTCCTGACGTGTAAGGCCGGATTTCTAGCTCAAAAAATTTAAAAGAAGGAAAAGTTTATGAAAATTACCGTTTCGCATAAAGAGGCTATGCGTTTTGAAGCCAAAACAGAAAAAAGCAGTTTCATTATAGATTGCCCGCAAATCTCTCCGATTGAGTATTTTTTAAGCGGAATTATCGCGTGTACGGCTACCGATATTATCATGCTTCCAAAACAGCAAGGCTTTGAAGTGACGAATCTTCAAGTTGACGGTGAAGTAGTCCGCAATGAAACGGCTCCAAAAAAATTCAATTCCTTGCATTTGGAATATCGTTTTGACTCCAATGCCGATGATACCCTTGCGGCACGTTGGGTGATGGCGAGTTTGGAGACATACTGTTCAACGATCAATACGATTCGAGATACAACAGCGATTACCTACACGATTAAACACAACGGCAATACCATCCGTGAAAACGAAGCAATGATCAGCGGCGGAGGAAGTTCCGTTGATTTTGGCTCCCTTCAAGGGTGCAATGCATAGTCTCACACGTTTTGCTTGCTTGGGGTAATAAATTTCTCCTGTAACCGAAAGATACGGGTAGCTTTAGGGGATTGCAAAGGACTTTAGTCCTTGCCACTAAAACGAACTTGTCCGTTTTAGTGTGTAAAATGTCATCTAAAAAAAGTCTTTGGTATCCGCATCAGCAAAATGGCCCCATTTGAGATGTGCGCCGCCCAAAAGATGAAAATGGAGGTGTTTCACCTCTTGTCCTCCATCTTCCCCAATATTACTAATGATACGATATCCGCTTTGGTCTATGCCGATCTCTTTGGCAACACTTTGCATAAATCCAGACATTTTCCCCATTAATTCGGTTGGAATGTCGTTAAAACTGTCGAAATGTTTTTTTGGAATAATCAATACATGCACGGGAGCTTTGGGGTTAATGTCATGAAAAGCGTAAAATTCCTCATTTTCAGCGACTGCGTTGGATGGAATCTCTTTGTTGCCAATTTTGCAAAATAAACACATTTTAAACCTCTTTTTTAGCACATTGTAGCACACAGCTTTAGCCTTGAAGCTTATTGTAAAAGAGATTTGACTACAATTGCCTAATTAATGAATGATGGAGATAAGAGCTTTGGAAGAGTGGTACAATGCTATACAATCAGCCGATACAATCGATAAAATAGAAGAAATACGTATTGCAATATTTGGAAAAAAAGGGATTATGAACGCTGAGTTTGCCCGGATGAAGGAAGTTCCTGATTCTGAAAAAGGGACGTTTGCCAAAGAACTGAATATCCATAAAGAGAGTTTGAATGCTCTGCTGGTTGATCGAAAACTTTTTTTGGCCATGCAGCATCTGGAAGCTACGATGAAACTCGAAGCAATTGATGTAACGCTACATTCTCCCTTAAGTGAACGAGGGTCTCTCCATCCGGTCATGGAGACGATGGATCGGATTGTCGAGTATTTTGTTGCGATGAATTTTGCAGTTCATACGGGACCTATGGTTGAGGATGATTTTCACAATTTTGAGGCCCTTAATCTTCCTAAGTACCACCCTGCACGTGATATGCAAGACACGTTTTATTTTACAGATAGCAAACTTTTGCGTACCCATACCTCTCCTGTACAAATTCGTACCATGATGAGTACCAAGCCTCCGATTCGTATGATTGCACCAGGATCGGTATTCCGTCGTGATTACGATATTACCCATACTCCGATGTTTCATCAAGTTGAGGGACTAGTGGTCGAAGAAGAGGGAAAAGTATCGTTTGCCAATCTCAAGTTTATTCTGGAAGATTTCCTAAAAACGATGTTTGGGGATGTGGATGTCCGATTTCGTCCCAGCTTTTTTCCCTTTACAGAGCCTTCTGCCGAAGTAGACATTAGCTGTATTTTTTGCGCAGGTGAAGGATGTCGTGTTTGCTCAAAAACCGGATGGCTTGAAGTACTTGGATGCGGTATTGTTGATCCCAATGTTTTTAAAGCGGTCGGTTATGAAAATGTCAGCGGTTATGCGTTTGGTCTAGGGGTTGAGCGTTTTGCGATGTTGATTCACCGTATCGGGGATTTGCGATCACTGTTTGAAGGTGATGTTAGATTATTGGAGCAATTTAGATGATCGTTACAAAAAATTGGTTAAATGAGTGGATTGATTTAAGTGCGATAGAGACGCAGCAGTTGCTCAAAACGTTTAATGCTATTGGATTGGAAGTGGATCGTCATGAAGTAATTTGTGCCCCTTCCGGTGTTGTTGTCGGATTTGTAGAAGCATGTGAAAAGCATCCCGATGCGGATAAACTCAATGTTTGTCAAGTCAATGTCGGAACTTCGGTACGACAGATCGTGTGCGGTGCTTCGAATGTTCGTGCAGGGATTTATGTAGCGGTTGCTACCGTCGGAGCAGAACTTCCCGGTGGTCTAAAAATCAAAGAAGCGGTGTTGCGAGGTGTGGATTCTCACGGTATGATTTGTTCCTCCAAAGAGATTGGCTTACCATCTATGGGTGATGGGATTATGATTCTTGATCCGAGCATCGGCGAGCTTCTCAGCGGTAAAAATTTGAGTGAATACCCTGCGTTTAATGATGACATTATCGAGATTGAGCTTACCGCGAATCGTGGGGACTGTTTAAGTGTCCACGGGATTGCCCGCGATTTGGGTGCAGCATTCAATAAAGAGCTTCGCGAAGTGAGAAAGAGTGCTGAACCAGAGGGACGCTTGGGAATAGGCCGAATTTTGCAGCTTGCACATGCTCAAACGTATGATGTTGAACTTTTGTATGGTGCGGTGGATACGAAAAATCTCACTGTCCCGTTTTTAGTCGCATTACGAATGGCAATTTTGGATGAAAATTTCTCTAATGTGATGGACACATTGCTTAAATACGCAACGCACAGTACGGGGGTGATATTACGGGCATATCCTTTTAATGCATTGGAAGAGACAACTAATGGAAAATCTGTTATAACCCTTTCCCCTGATGAAAACGGTTATGCTGCATTGTACGGCAAAGAAAAGCTTTCAGTGGTCGGTGTTTCTCAAAGTATTGACGCGCGATTTTGTCTTAATGACGGATTGGCTATTATCGAAGCGAGTTATATCCCTCCTGAAATCATTGCTCAAAAAATGGGTGAAATCAAAATCCCAAGCTGTCCTCATTATTATCATGCTTCACGGGGTAGTGAACCGAAATTGGACATGGGGATCCGCTATGCGATGGGACTTTTTGAAAAATTTACGACATCAACAATTTATGGCGGATATTTGGAGCTTCAATCCCCGCGAGAAACCCGAATCGTTACGATGAATGAAGATGAGTTTGAGTCATTTATCGGAATGAAAATCGATAAAACAACCTTGACCCAAATTTTAAAAAACCTTGGGATGGCGATCAGCAAGCCAAAGGCTACAGCATTCGCGATTTCAATTCCCCATTTTCGCCATGATATCGTCAACAAACAAGATATTGTGGAAGAGATTGTTCGGATGGTCGGGATTGATAATATCCCCTCAAAACCTCTTGTATTTGCCGAAAAAAATCAAAATACAGTCGATTTGGAAACCTATCGCAAGGTAAAAATGTACCGTCACCGCTGTGCTCAAAGCGGATTTTTTGAGAGTGTACATTTTGTCTTTAACGAACGACTCCAGTGCGAGCGTTTTGGATTTTCATGTACCGATGAAGATAAGGAACTGCTTAATCCCATTACCGCAACGTTTGATACTTTGCGTCCAACCTTGATGATAGGGCTTTTGAACTCAGCAAGCGCAAACGTCAAAGTCAATCAAAAAAAGATTGCTTTATTTGAAAGCGGTATGGTATTTGATTCCGAACGCATCGAGAGTAAGCGTATTGCTTTGGTGATCAGTGGTGCTCGTGAGGGGGAGAAAATTTCCAATGCGGGTAAATCTCCCAGTGTAGATTTGAGCTGGTTCGCTCAAAAAGTCTCGGACATCATTGGACCTTTTGAAATGCGCTCGTATGTCCCGACACACAGCATGGCACATCCTTACATCTGCGCAAAAGTGATATTAAATGGAGTAGAAGCCGGAGAGTTGTTCCGACTTCATCCAAGTGTTGAAGAAGAATATGATCTTTCACATACGTTTATTTGTGAGCTTGAGACGGATTGTTTGCCTTATGGTTTGATTCAAGCTGAACCGTTTTCAAAATATCAGGCTTCGTATCGGGATTTAAGTCTTTTAGTTCCTAAGACGATGTCGTATGAGAGCATTAAAGCGGTTATTGCTAAGCATGTCAGTGCAGATATTAAGCGATTCTATCCGGTTGATCGTTATGCGTCGCAAGATTTAGGTGAAAATGTAAGTCTAAGTTTGCGTTTTGTCCTTCAATCTGAAGATAAAACCCTCGAAGAAGAGGAGATAACAGCCGCTATCGAGTGGATTTTAACGGGATTGCGTGAAGAACTGGGGATAGGCTTGCGATGATGTGCGCGGTTGTTACTCCAGCAGATTCTTTTACCCTTAAAAGTGATGCTATTGCACCGGATAAATCAATCTCTCACCGATGTGCTATGTTTGCCCTTTTAGCGCAAGGGGAAAGTAAGATTGTAAATTTTTTACGTGCAGAAGACACTTTAAATACACTCAAGATTGTCGGGCAATTAGGGGCAACCATCGTCGATGACGGAAAAACGATCACTATTCAATCCAACGGTATCGTAGAGAGTGCCGATATTTTGGATTGCGGCAATTCAGGGACAGGAATGCGTCTTTTTTGCGGATTGCTCAGCTCAGCCGAAGGCCATTTTATCCTCACTGGAGATGAATATCTCAAACGCCGTCCAATGAAACGGGTGACTCAGCCATTACGCAATATCGGAGCACGTTTGGATGGACGAAATAATGGTGATCTAGCCCCTCTTTCCATCCGCGGTTCATCCCTTCAAGCCTTTCATTACGAATCCAACATTGCTTCAGCTCAAGTGAAAAGTACCATGATCTTAGCGGCATTGCGTTCCGATGGCTTTTGTACCTACAGTGAGCCTGAACTTAGCCGTGATCATACCGAGCGTATGTTGTTAGGAATGGGTGCCCATTTGGAAATCAATGGATTAGAAACGAAAATTTGGCCACTTGAAAAGCCCCTTAACCCTCTCGATATTCGTGTTCCAGCAGATCCGTCCAGCGCTTTTTTCTTTGCCGTTGCAGCTGCGATTACCCCTGATTCCTGTGTGATATTAGAGGGGATCACATTGAATCCGACACGAATCGAGGCCTTTAAGGTATTAGAGCGAATGGGTGCCGACATATCCTATGATCTTACAGAGGAAAAGTATGAACCCATAGGGACAATTACGGTGAAATATGCCCCCCTAAAAGCGGTAACAGTAGAAGAAAATATATCATGGCTCATCGATGAACTGCCGGCCCTTTCGATCGCAATGGCATGTGCGGTAGGGACAAGTGTCATCAAAAATGCCGAAGAACTGCGTGTCAAAGAATCGGATCGTATTAAAACGGTAGTAGATAATCTCAATCTTTGCGGCATTGAGACACAAGAATATGAGGATGGCTATGCAGTCGTTGGCGGAGAGCTTAAGCGTGCAATCGTCAACAGTCATGGAGACCATCGTATTGCTATGAGTTTTTTGATTGCAGGTTTGAAATGCGGTATGGAAGTTGAGGACATAGAGTGTATTAATACCTCTTTCCCAAATTTTTTCGATCTTTTGGGACAATGTACGAAGGTGACACTGTGAAGATACAACTAGCCGAAAGTTACGGATTTTGTTTTGGTGTCAAACGTGCCATCAAAATAGCCGAAGAGAATAAAAATTCGGCGACGTATGGCCCTTTGATTCACAATCCGAATGAAATTCAAAGGCTTAAACGGGATTTTAATGTTGCTTTGAGTGAAAATTTAGAGAGTTTTCACAGCGGTGATACAGCTGTTATTCGAACGCATGGCATCCCAAAAGATGAATTAACGCAATTACATGAGCGTAAGGTCAATGTCATTGATGCGACGTGCCCTTATGTGACCAAACCACAGCAAATTTGCGAAGAGATGTCTGAACAAGGGTATGATATTGTGATTTTTGGCGATGAAGAACATCCCGAAATCAAAGGGGTCAAAAGTTATGCTTCGGGCAATGTGTATGTGGTTAATTCTCCTGAAGAAATTGATGCATTGAGTTTGCGAGAGAGAGTAGCGGTTGTGGCTCAAACGACGCGCCGTATTGAAGATTATCAGCGAATTGTTGGAAAACTGATGATGACACACAAAGAGGTCCGTGTTTTTAATACGATTTGCAATGCAACGTTTGACAACCAAGATGCTGTGTATAAACTTGCCCTTGAAGCCGATGTGATGATTATAATCGGCGGTAAAAATTCATCGAATACGAAACAGCTTCATGCCATTGCATTGGATGGATGTCCAAGCAGCTATCATATCGAAAGTGAAGCAGATTTAGAGGCTCAATGGTTTGAGGGGAAAAACTTTTGCGGGATCAGCGCAGGGGCATCTACCCC
>JBBQNL010000064.1:0-9742 GCA_038329855.1 Campylobacterales bacterium | reverse complement strand
ACGACACCTCGGTCACTGATACGGTTCCCTGCACAGATGATACGCCACCCGCGCGGCAGTTCATACTCCCCCATCTTACGATCCAATACCAGCTGATAGATCGCCGCTTGTACTGAGGGAGGTGCGGAGTTCAGTTCATCGAGGAACAGTATCCCGCTTGAATTTGAATCTTTTGGAAAGAAAACGGGAGCCATCCATACCGTCTGCTCATTACGGATTGCGGGGACACCGCGCAAATCGACAGGGTCCATCTGCGAGAGACGGACATCCACAAGCTCCAATCCGTGTTTTTCGGCAACATCAGCGACAATGTACGATTTTCCGATTCCAGGAGAGCCATGGATGAAAACAGGAATATCGGTCTCTATGAGCGTATCAAGATGGCGGTAAAGTTCCGTGGTAGTTATCGAGGGTGTTTTCACGCACTGGCCTCAGCAATTAAGCATGTAAAGCAGTGTTCTTGATCGTTACAGGATGCACATGCCGGTGCAACTTTTCCAATCGCATCATAAAGGAACTTTTTCCAAAGTTTATCTTTGGGTTTCATATACGCCAGCTGAGGAAAATGTTTAGCCATGTATGCGCCCATTTGAGTGCGACTTTTAAATCCCAAATCTTGATACAGATGATTCATCTCTAACGATTTTAGAGCAATCAACGGCGCAACACAATAGCGTGCTTCATCATTGATGGCGTATTTTTTAAGATAGGTATCTATCGCATGAAACATCATGTCGTGTTCTCTACTTCTCATAGTACTATTCTCCGTGACCCGTCATCCACATGTCTAACCCGTGGATCCATTCTAAGCTGGATTCCCGCCTTCGCGGGAATGACAGAAATATTTTAGTATACAATGCAATTTTTAGTCTACAACTCCATCTCAATCATTTTCCCCATCGCAATCTCAGCGATCTCCCGTCCGAATGCGACACACCCATCCAACTCTTCTTCGGTTGGGATCAGCTTGATTTTTAATGGCTTCATCGGTACACGAAATTTTAATCCCCGTAACCGTTCATGCAGCATCTCCGGAGCTTCACCTGTCCATCCATAGGAACCAAAGGTTGCTCCAATCTTTCCCGCACTTTCTAAAAATGCCATACAGGAGAGCAAATCCCATGCAGGTTTTGCCGCATCTCCGTTGATAGTAGGAGAACCCACCATTATCGCATCAGACTCTTCCAGCAAATCGATCATATTGTTCTCATCAAGAGAAGAAAGATCATACATGCTGGCACGTATGCCACTTACACTGTCCGCCCCTTGCATCATTTTTTCGGCCATTTTATGGGTATTGTCATAACTGGAGATGTAAAAGACCGAGAGCATTTTCATCCCCAGTTCATTTTTACGAAATTTCGACTGGGAACTCCACAACGCGTATTTATCAACGTAGTTCATCGGATTTGTTCGTAAAATAGGTCCATGCAGCGGAGCGATAATCTCAATATCAAATTTGCGATACAGCTCCAAAGCATTAAGAACATACTGTTTAAACGGACGCATAATGTGGTCATAATAATATTGGAAAGCATACATGAAATCGCCCACCGCATCATCAAAAAGACGTTCGTCGTAGTAGTGACTACCAAATACATCTCCGCTAAAGAGAAGCTTCTCATCGTGCAAATAGCTACTCATCGTATCAGGCCAATGGAGAAACGGTGTCATCAAAAACTCAATGGTTTTATCCCCAAGTGAGATAATTTTTCCCGTTGTAGCGATTTCATAAGGGATATCCGTTTTAATAATCCCCTTAAGCATCATCACCGCGCGCCCTGAGATGATGAGCTTGGCATCAGGGGAGCGCTTCATCAGTTCGATCAATGCACCCGAATGGTCAGGTTCTAGATGGTGCAAAACGATGTAGCGGATTTCATCATAATCACATACCCGCTCAAGCCTGGCAAAAAAATCATCCGAAAACTCTTTTTTAACCGTATCCATAACAGCAACACCTTCGCTACCGCGAACCACATAGCTGTTGTACGAACTTCCGTTGGCAGTTTTCATGATGATGTCAAAGGTACGGATTTTGGGATCAAAAGCACCGGTGAAATAGACACCGTTTTTGATTTCGACAATATCGGGGAGCATTAGCATCCTTGTGAACTCTGGAGTCATTTACAAGTTTAATGCATAAACTATTCGAGTTAGCCCACTCGCAGCTTCGTCCGTCCCGTAAACAATTTCAAAAAATCATAAATATCACTGAGAAAAAAAGCGCGAGTATCTTGATGTTCAAATCGCTGTAACCAAGCACGCTCTTTGTTCAATAATCCACGGCAAGGGACAACAAACTCTTCTCTAGGAAGGAGCGGTTTAAGCATACCGCAATCATTGATCGCATGAACCACCGCGTCAAAGAGCTCATCAAGACGATCATCTTCATCGTAGTGATACAGTTTGCCATCCATTTTATAGAAACGATAAATCGCTAATATTTCCTGTGCTTTGTCGATTTCATTCATGAGAGAGCCTTATAGGTCATAGCGTGGGCAACTGCCACCGCTTCGTTGATGACATGACCCTCATACGTATTAAGTGCGCCCAGATATATTTCATCCTTTAACAGTATATCCAGCGGTATCGAAGCAATTTTCAGGGCATACGGAAGTGTCGCGTTGGTCAATGCTATTGTCGAGGTGCGCGGATACATTCCCGGCATATTGGCAACGCAGTAGTGGACGATTCCTTCCACTTCAAACGTCGGATGCGAATGGGTAGTCGCATGGGACGTTTCAAAACATCCCCCCTGATCGATGGAGACATCGACAAGGACTGAACCTTTTTTCATAATACTTAGCATATCGCGGGTGATGAGCTTTGGAGCTTTGGCACCCGGCAGCAATACCGTTCCGATCACTAAATCGGCATTTTTAATACTATTTAATATGGCATCATGGGTCGAGTACATCATACTCACTCTGGGGCTCATTACATCACGCAAATAAGTGAGCCGTTCGGTATTAATATCAAACATTGTCACTTCGGCACCTAATCCCGCCGCCGCATCAGCGGCTGCTTTTCCCGCTACCCCTGCTCCCAGTACGATGACACGATTGGTTTCAACCCCGACTGCACCGCCAAGCAGTCGTCCGCTTCCGCCGTTGTAACGTCCCAAGTGAACCGCCCCAAACAGTGTCGCCATCCGTCCTGCGATCTCACTCATCGGCTCTAACAATGGAAGCCGTCGTCCCACACGCAGGGTCTCATACGCCAACGCGGTGATCTTTTTCTCACACAGTATTTCGGTGAGCCGTTTGTCCGCAGCGAGATGGAGATAGGTAAAAAGGATTTGCCCCTCACGTAAACGCTCGTATTCGACTTCGATAGGCTCCTTGACTTTCAGTATCATCTCACAACGTCCATACACCTCATCGGCATGATCGACAATCATACCGCCTGCTTGAGTGTACGCACTATCTTCAAACCCGCTGCCTAATCCTGCCCCTGTCTCAATGAGGACACTATTCCCTGACTTAACCAGCTCCTGTACTCCCTGCGGGGTAATACCGACACGGAACTCATCGGTTTTAATCTCTTTTGGAACTCCGATTATCATGATTTTCCTCCTATTGCCACCGCATAAAGCAGTGGATTATCCGACCAGCGTACCGCTTCGTTATCGTAAAATGCCCCGATTCCGCTGCATCCGATTCCAAAATACTCACACGCCAGATAAAGCTCCTGCACATAGATCCCAGCTTCTATATGAGAGTGTGCACTAAAATCTTCTGCATAGATTAATAGTACCATATTTGCCCCTGCAATAAAGCGTTGTTCCAAAAGCAGATGTACCGCTTCAAAAACAAAAGCACCCTCTTGAATACAGTTGCCATTTCGATACACACCACTATGCATAGTGTGTGCCTGCAAAACAATTGCAACAATTTCTAGCGATGCGTGAGCTTTTAATTCCATCAATTTTAAAATCACAGTATCGCTCATCGCATTCGCATCAAATCCCCGTGCACTTCTGCGGGAATGGTTAATTGTGATAAAATCATTAAAGCAATTCGTATCAGGAATGTCGCAGTAGAGTGGTTCTATTTTAATATTAGATAATAACAAAGTGTTTTTGAGTGTGTAATCGGTAGGCTGTACACTCATCAACGGCTCTTGCAACCGTTTTGAAAGTCGCATTGAATTCTCACCCACTCCATAAACCGCTACTATCCGCTCATCCTCACCCATTCCCATAATATAATTGAGGGCATCTGTGTCATACCCGGACATTTTTGTCAGATTAAACCCAAAATGTCGCACAGATATGCCAAGAGCACTGATTTGATGTCCTAAATCGAGATAGAGATACCGCCATGCACGAAGTCCGTATTTCCATGATGATCGAAAAGGGACGATTGAGAGCATCACAAGACAACCACTAAAACGGTGATCCAATCCCAGATAGGGCTCAATTCCTGCTGCCCCTATTTCAGTCATTAATACAAGCTCTTGTGCTAGTACGTCTAGATGATAAATGCCGCTAAGTAATCCCGTTACATTACGAATCTGAACGTAGATTTCGATCGGGTGAAGATTTCCGGCGGAGGGAACATTAAGACGATAATATGGTTTTTGCGCAACCATCTGCTTTGATGTTATGACTCTCGTTTCCATCAACCATTGCAGCGATGGGTGCTCACTTAACGCCACACGATAACAAAAAGGTGGATAGTGTTTAAAGAGAGAAGGCTGGGAATCCCACTCCAAAAAGGTCGTTTTTTGCGCGACTCTTTCGGGGGTTAAAAGAGTTTGATCACGCACTTCGAAGCTGTCGAAATACTTCGCGATTGCTCGTAAGTTCAATGGCACTAAACCCGTCTTCGTTATGCAACTGGGTGTTGGCACCCAAGGATAACAACATTTTCACACATTCAATGCGTGACGCGGACGCTGCATACATCAATGCCGTTGTCCCCTCTTCGTTAGTATCATCGATATCTGCACCTGATTCAATCAACAGTCGGATTACTTCAGGACAATTGGAATAACAAGCATTGAACAATACACCGTTAAAATCACCATTGATGGCGTACAAGTTGGCACCTGCCTCAATCAAACGCGAGACCATCATCGCATTACCATCCAAGGCTGCTAAAAGTAAAGGGGTATTTCCATTAAACCCTTTGTCTTCTAAATTGTCGCCCGAAAATCCGTGATCATTCAGCCATGTCAAATATTGTTCTACCATTGCTTTTCCTTAGTTAAACGCCCATCCAGTTTTCGTGGTCGTGCCCTTTTTTCTTGAAGTTTGCCGCTTTGTCGACGGCTTCAATGCATTTGTCATAATCCACTTCATCGGTGATTTCAGGAACAACCTCTTTATAACTGATCATCCCCTCTTGATCGATGACGAATACCGCACGGGCTAGTCGGTCTTTGAGTTTCCCCTCACCGATAAGCAAGCCGTAACGCTTGGCAAAATCACGGTTGGTATCGATCACAACATCGGCACCGTCAATCCCCTCTCTGGTCACAAAATCTTGTACAAATTCTGCATCATCCGTTGTCACCATAACCGTTTTTAGTTTTTTGAACTGTTTTACCAAATCATTAAACTTTTTGGCTCCCAATGAGCACACTTCGGTCTTGAGGGAGGGGATAGCAATAAGCAACTGTGCCGTCGGGGCAATCATTCCAATGACGTTTTGGCTTCCATCCAAAGCAGTGACGCGAGCTGCTGGAGCTTCACGCCAAATTGTCATCTCTTTTCCCTCTAATAGTGTGGGCGTTCCGTGTACCGTAATGTTCATTTGTTCTCCTTGTCGGAATTTTTACAAGTAAATGCAAATCGTGTTCTATCAAACTGCTTATTTTTTATCCATATTACTGAATTAATAATCTCATTTTTTATACTATACTTTGTCACACTTAACATACAAAGACGAAAAAGATGATGACTTTCAGCCCCAATATCCCTGACAGAGAAGAGTGCCAAACCTGTGCACTGACCTTCGCGTACAAAGAGGTTAATCTTTTGTATGAAATCGCGGTTATACTTAGCAGTACCATTGATATTCACGAGAGTATCGAAAAAGCGATGCGCAAACTCAAACAAAATGGATATCTCGAGCGATGTGCCCTTTTCAAGAAAAAAGAGGATGCCGATGAACTTGAGCTGCTCATTTCAATTGATCTTGAATCCCATCAAAAGAAAATGGCAACCTATCGTTTCGGTGAGGGGGCTACGGGATTGGCGGCCAAAAGTCGTGAACCGATCGTCATCGAAAACATCCATAATAACATCAATTATCTCAACAAAATGGGGCATATTTCGACGCAAATGGTCTCCTACGTTGCAGTTCCCCTGCTCCAAGATGATGAAGTCATCGGCGTTATTTCAGCGAACATCGGCAAAAACAGCCCTCTGGATTTCGATGAAATTGTCCGGATGCTCACCATTGTCGGAACTCTTTTTGTCGGCTCCATGAAAGTACAGCAAACCATTACCAAAGAAAAAGAGTCTCTCGATGAACTCAAAACCTACTACAAAGAAGAGATGCAAAAAGATTATAAATTTGAAAACATCATCGGAAGAAGTACCAAAATGCAGCAGGTATTTAGTATGATCAATACCGTTGCCCCCACCGATGCGACGATTCTAATCCGTGGAGAAACGGGGACAGGAAAAGAGTTAATAGCTACCGCAGTGCACAATCTCAGCCGTCGTCAAAACGGACCGTTTATCAAACTCAACTGTGCTGCAATCAGCGAAACCCTCCTCGAATCTGAACTTTTCGGACATGAAAAAGGGGCATTTACTGATGCGAGGGAGATGCGAAAAGGGCGCTTTGAACTCGCTGATGGAGGGACACTATTTCTCGATGAGATCGGAGACATTACCCCCTCACTTCAAGTCAAACTGCTGCGTATTTTGCAAGAGCAGGAGTTCGAGCGCGTCGGAGGAAACAAAACGATCAAAACCAACGTCCGACTCGTCGCCGCAACCAACAGAAATTTAGAAGATATGGTACGTAAGGGGGAGTTTCGAGAAGATCTTTTTTATCGTCTCAATGTTATCCCTCTCAATCTCCCTCCGCTTCGTGAACGCTATGAAGATGTGAAACTGCTCGTCGAATACTATCTCCAACGGTTTATGAAAGAACATCGTAAAAATATGCATTTTAGTAAAGCCGCAATGGAAGTACTGCTGGAATATCCATGGCCTGGAAACATCCGTGAACTCCAAAACACGATGGAGCGAATCGTCCTCATCTGTCCCAATGGAGAACTTCAGCCCGAAATGCTCAACCATGTGTTGCCGTTTAACTACCAAAAGCTCTATATGCAAAGCGAACCTGTGGTAACCACACCACCACCCATTTACATCACTACACCTACCCCAGTAACTAATCCAGAAGTTCAATCAAGCGGACCGATGACAACTAAAAACCTCCATGAACTCGAACGTGAGTCCATTATAAAAGCCCTTATGGATTCCCACGGTATTCAAACCAAAGCGGCACGATTACTGGGAATGACCGCTCGCCAAATCGGATATAAAATCAAGCAGTATGGAATAGAGATTTAATTCCTCTCGCATAATCAACAAGAGATTTGCCTGTTTGATTTAATGTTATTCTATATTAAAAATAATAATATATTAATAGATATAGTTGTATTATCTAATTAAACAATATCTTACAATAAGAGGATATTTGTAAAAAGGATATGAGATGACAACAGCATTATGCCGCAGAAGCTTTTTCAAACATATGTTCGCAATTGGTGCGGTCACTTTTTTTACTTCTCCATTACATGCTAAAGTGGCTAAAATGGCCGTAAAATATCAGGAAAAATCTACCAACGGCAAAAAATGCAAAGAGTGCCTCCATTTTCTAGCGGCTACAAATGAATGTAAACTGGTAGAAGGAAAAATAAAAGCCGAAGGTTGGTGCACGTACTACCTCAAAGTTCCCAAAAAAGCCTAATATTAATAAGGAGGGATTGCTTAATCCCCCAATCGTTTAGCTACCATTTCAGAGGGAAATTTCTTTACTGCAGGCTCAATATACCAATTTTCTCCATTACTGAGTTCCACTTCACCACCCCATTTTTCATCCGTATCAAACTCCACTTTTACAATAGTCTCTTCCATATCTTTTTTGGCGAAATAAAAGGATATTTCCTTTTTTGAATCGACGCGTAACATTACTTTTGCCATAACAACTTCCTTTTTTATTATTTGAACGCTATCGGAATAAAATCCCGATCAGCTACGTTAACACTAAGTTTCCTTCGGCAGGAAGCCTGAATGCATAAACGCCTATTAAATCCATCACCTATATGGCGTGAAAAAACTTCCGAATCCGATACAACCAATCCGAAGCAAGATGCCCTTCGAATGTAATACGCATAAATGTCCCCGCCAGACGACGGATGATGGTGTTGACCTGATAATCACGATCATTGGTATCGGGGAAGTCTTCGCGGTAATGACTTCCGCGACTCTCAACTCGAGCCAATGCGCTCATCACCATAGCTTCCGCAACGCTTAGAGAGTTACGAAATTCGATGATCGACATCAGTTCAACATTGTTAGTACGCTCTTTATTGACGCAACATAGACCCGATGACATCTTCATCAGATAATGGACGTATTCAAGAACATTTGCCAATGAATCATGGGTTCGAAATACTCCCGCATTTTTATAGAGGTTATTCCCCAAATTTCGGCGCATCGTATTGATATTAAATCGGCTTTCACCCTCTATTATTCCATCAACATAGCGCAGTTCTTTCGCGACTTGTCCATAATCTATCGGATAGAATTTCCCTTTTTTTGCCGCTTTGGCCGCATTGATCCCGGCGATTTTGCCAAAATAGGCCCCTTCTAGTAAACTGTTGCCACCCAAACGGTTCGCACCGTGCGCACCGCTATACGCGCACTCGCCGCAAACAAAAATGTTATCGATGTCACTTGACGTATCATCACGAGACCAAATGCCCCCCATCGTATAGTGTGCCGAGGGCGTTATGGGCAAAAGTTCGGTGAGAATATCGATCCCTGCCCCGTTAAGTGCATGTTTACGCGCAGAGGGAAGTTTTTTGTCGATCAATTCTTCCCCCAAATGACGAAAATCAAGATAAACTTTATGCCCTTGCGCTTGATGACGAACAATATCACGGGAAAGTTTGTCTCTGGTTTGGAGTTCATCGGTAAACCGCCATCCGTTTTCATCCACTATACTCGCCCCCTCCCCACGTGCCGCTTCACTGATAAGTGTACCGCTGTTTACGAGCGTAGTTGGATGGAACTGAACAAACTCCATATTCACTAAACGCATTTTAGCTCTTAAGGCAATCGCCAGTATGTCACCGCTGGACTCTTGAGAATTGGTCGAATGTCCCCGATAAATCCCGGCATAACCACCACCTGCAAGAACGAGCGATTTACACGCAAATGCAATCACGGCGCTATCACGACGACGCAATATCGTAATCCCGGAAAGCTTCTCATGAAATGTCGCGATACTCAACATAAGGTGATTTGCAAAGATCTTCACCCCCTCTTTTTTACATTGTGTAAAAAGAGTTTGGGTGATGGAAGCCCCAGTTTTATCGGCGATATAGCATGTTCGTTTCGCATTAGTACCACCAAAAGGTCGTTGTGCCACTGAACCGTTGTCTTGAATGTCAAATTCAACCCCCATTTTTTGCAGATCTTCAATGATCTCTTCGGCACCAATAACCATCGAACTGACTGTGGATAAACGGGCAAGCTTATCGGACC
>JBBQNL010000063.1:0-9792 GCA_038329855.1 Campylobacterales bacterium | reverse complement strand
ATTCTTCCCCGCTAGGTAACGATCTTGGAGGAAGAGGTGCAGAATAAAAAGTCTGCGTAGGATAAGCGATCGTAATATCAGACTCTGCGTTGAATGCATCGACAATATCAGCAGAAATCGTACTGCGTAATGTTAGTGTTGCGTACGCATTAGTAAGATACCATCCACTTACTTTGATTCCGTTGGATTCGATAAAAGTAAATACACGCGGTTCTACATTCGTACTTTTCAAACTGTAGTGGTCTCGGAGCTTATTGATCTGCTTACGGGTAATTTCGGTGTAGCCTTTTGAATATTTACGGCAAATTTCTTTGACAATAGTGACCGCTTTTTTGTGATTGGAATCAAAGGTAATCATAATATCGATACCATCCCAAACCGTTTTGAGAGATGCATGAGAATAGTTGGCAATCATAGAGGTAAAAATATAGTTATTGGGGACAAAAATGATCCGGCCTGCCCTGCGATTGGTCTCAATCGTTGTCAGCGTCACATCTTCCATAAGGGTTATGCGCAAAGGAGATATATCCAAAACATCACCGACGTATTCAATCCCCTCTTTGACAAATCGAACCCTGTCCCCTACGTGAATGGAACCTCCCACAAAAATAACAACCCAGCCAAACAGCGACATAAACCAATCACGCATGGCAATCGCTAAACCTGCCGATGCAAATCCCAGAACCGTCGCAAAATAGCCAACATTATCGATGTAACTAAAAATCATCACGATCGTAATCAGAGATACGCTGATAAGAGTAATAATTTTGTTGACCATATAAAAACGTTCATTATCTACAACATAATGCTTAACGGCACGCTTGATTAAAAAAGAGATCAGTAATAAAATAACAACGACCACAAAAAGAGTAAAAAGTTTGTATAGCTGATCTTTGATATCTTTATTGATCTTGGCTTCAGAAGACTCAAGACGTTTTTCATAAACGCGTGTCGTTACTTTCAAAGTATCCAATGCCAATTTGAATTTTTCAACTCGTATCAGCGTGTTATTAAGTCCATTCCAAAATTGTTCATTTTTTGGA
The DNA here is from genome assembly GCA_038329855.1 of Campylobacterales bacterium. Lineage (GTDB taxonomy): Bacteria > Campylobacterota > Campylobacteria > Campylobacterales > Sulfurimonadaceae > Sulfuricurvum. The sequence goes on along the minus strand of JBBQNL010000063.1, from coordinate 8,749 downwards.
TTTAGGGCCGTGAGTTCCTTGTACGTCTCAATTTGTTTATCGAGGTTTGAAATAATATCTTGTAAATCTTCTGAACGAAGAATATAATCTTGAAGCTGGCTGCTTTGGCGTTTAATATACGAAAGACCTACCACAATTTCAAGAGGATTCGTAATATTTGGAACCTCGCCTGCTTCATCGGGTTTTAACAGTGCTACAAATGGTGAACCCCCTTGTGCTTGCAGAAGGTTGACTTGATCCGTCAAAATTCTCTCTTTAGCCTGCAGCGCTTCAAGTTCTAACTTTCCATCAGCAGTTAAACGTTTTTCCTTTAGCTGATCGATACGCCATTTAACCTCACGTAAACTTTTACGTGTCTCTCGAAAAGCTGTGTATGAATCGTAACTCTTGATCCAAACACTGTTTTCCTTACTAAGATCTTTTTGCAGCTTTTCAAGCTCACCGACTTTACTATCGATCTTCGCTTGATTATCGATTGAAGGATTGCTAATGATCTCTTCTGTATTAGCGGCATGCAATGAGAATACGGCAGAAGAAACAAGAATAAAAAGAGTGTTTAAAATCGTGTTTACTATCATTTTTGAAATCGTTTTAAAATGGATTTAACTGCATTGACATCAACCGTATCGATCATAACAACATTTCCGATTGAGCGTGGCAATACAAACGTTATCGAGCTGTCAGAACTTTTTTTATCCAAAAAGAAGGCATTATAAAATTTATCAACATCAGCAATCTCATACGAAAGAGGCAAGCCATAACACTCCAGAACGGATTTAACCCGAGAGAGCTCATCGACACTCATCAATCCAAGGTCACAGGCAAGTAAATTGGCCATCACCATGCCAATCGCGACACTCTCTCCGTGCAAATAGGTCTCATACTGGGTCTCATTTTCGATCACGTGTCCAAACGTGTGCCCGTAGTTGAGTGCTGCACGTAAACCCTGCTCTTTTTCATCCTCTTCTACCACACGCGCCTTTGTCTCAACGGCTTTGTAAATGGCCACTAAAAGATTTTCCCCTTCGCGCAAATCATTTTGCTCAAGCCACTCGAAAAATTCTTGGTTAAAGGTAACCGCCATCTTCACAATCTCTGCAACCCCTGCACCAAACTCGCGCTCAGGCAAGGTACGTAAAAAACTGGGATCAATATGAACCGCACGAGGCTGATTAAAGGCACCAATGAGATTCTTACCGAAACGGTTATTTATCCCTGTTTTTCCTCCGACACTCGCATCCACTTGGGAGAGCAGAGTCGTAGGGATTTGGATAAAATCAATTCCTCGATTGTAGACGTTGGCCGCAAATCCTCCCATATCGCCTATCACTCCCCCGCCAAATGCAATTAGAAGCGATTTACGATTTAATCGGTGATCAAACATACGATCCAAAATAAATTCTATGGTCTCGAGATTTTTGTATTTCTCGCCGTCTGGAACCGTGATAACATACACCTCTTTGGCCTTTAATTTTGACAAAAGAGTGTGCAAGTGCAATCCTGCAACTTTCGGATTGGTCAAAACTGCTACTTTTCCATCAAAAACAATCTCTTCGAGAGGACCGATGTGGATAGGATACGAGTCGTTAATGATACGTTCAAGGGTTATATTAATAATCATAAAAAGCCTATAAAAATAAATAGTGAAATATTTACTATGATACTTGAAATGGGCTTAAATTATATTTGAGTGGGGATAAAAAGCTGATGATAGCGATCAAACTTTGTGTATAAAACTTCGGGATCGGTGGCAAAAAAACGTTTAATCGGATTTTCAAACATCTTTTTAGTGAACGGAAGGCACTGCAAAAAGTTTTCATATTCACGTAAAAATCGAATGGGATTATCATCCGCACTGACCACACGAATCGATTTGGAAAAGATAGCTGAAAGGTTGTTGAAATGATCAATCGCCTGCAGAGTGCTTTCTCTCTCCTCAAGAGCATAGTCGATCAATTCCAAGTCAAATCCAAACTGCGACGCAACGTCAAAAACGGTAGTTGAAATATGTTCAATATGACTGTCCTCTCCTAGAATCACCAGCGATTGATTAAGAGTTGAGAACGACCGATTGGCCAGTTTTAGCACCGGTACATTTCCATTGTAGAGTTTTTTTCGAATACTTTTACGCTTAAACATACTCTGAGAGACCAAGAAAAGGCCAATATGATGTTTTTTGATATCGTTAAGTATCATATCCTCTTTAAGCACCGTATCATAGACAACCTCGATTTCAACCCCCTCGCTTCGATAGGATTTGATTTGTTTCAAAGAGTCAATATTGCCGGGATGAACTACTTTGATCAAAAGAGGTTTTTTGAGTTTTTGCTGAATATAAACACTTCTGCGTACAAGTTCTGCAATACTTTTTGGCTTTTCATACGCCATATCAATATACAGATACAATTTGCTTCCAAAAGGGGCCGGAAACTGACCTAATTCTCGTTTGATAGCACGATAAACCGATTTTAAAACATTCGGTTCACCCACTAGCACCAACACATCGTTAGGCTGAATCATCTTTTGATCGGTGGGTAAAATTAGCTGACGATTGCGATAAATCGCCGCAATTTTCCAATTATTCTGCTCAATAGCCCCGATATGGCGATAGACAAATGAACTTCCAAACGGGACAAGCACCTCCATGATTTCTCCGTTTCCAAGACCGATATTTTGAGCTAGAACAGGAATATTCGGGAGATGATCGATGAGATTAAGTGCTAAAATTTGACGCATATTGATCCACTCAACTCCATCATTTGGACTTTGTGAATTCCATAAATCAAGCGCGATAATACGAATGTTTGGTTTTAATAAACGGATATTTTTGATGGTTTGTTCAAGTTCAAGCTGATTTTCCATCGCCAAAATAGCTTGGGTAAAATCCATTTTCAAAATAGAGGCAATTTTATAATAGCTCGTAGGATCAAAATTGAAAAATTTAAAACGTGACTGATTGTAACCTTCGTAACTTTCATCACCTTTGGTATGTATGACATAATAAATGTTTTCTGTCGTATGCGTACCAATGACACGTTCAATAAAATGGTGGCCGACAACCCCATCACTCACGATTAAAATTTTCTTCATACCATCCAAACTCCGTAATAAGTGGCGTGATTGTACCACAGTTTCAATTTGCCTTAAACTATCCCCTCTTGCCCCAACCGATAGAGGGCAAAATCGTACTTGATCGGATCATTAGGGTCAAACTTCTTTAACGCATCGGTCAGCTCCTGTGCCGCACGCAGATCGCATTGTTTACGATGCAGTAAGCCCAATTTGGTTGAGACCTTAAACGTATGGGTATCCATAGGCATGATAAGCTCACTTGGGGGCATAACGCTCCATAAGCCCATATCCAGGGCATCGCTACGTACCATCCAACGCAGATACATCATCCACCGTTTCATAGCCGAAGCATTTCCATTTTTCCCGATGCTCTTGCCAATAAGAAAGGCATATCCTTGAGATCGATAGGGATTAAGAGCATACAGCGTTTCGATAAGGGCACTAAGCCCCGCTAATATTCCACCAGCCTCGTATCCTATTTGAAACGCCTTTTGTGCTCCGCCCCTTCGCTTTAACTCTCCCAAGGTAACAAACCACTGGACAATGTCCTCATTGCTTTGAAACCGATAATATTTCCCCACTACCGCCAACCGAATCGACGCTTCGTCAAGATCAATGAGATTAGACTCCAAAGATTTCAAAAATCCAACGATAGCACGTACATTTCCATACGCAAAAACGGCACAGGTCAACGCATTGCATTCATCTCCATACTCTCTTGCGATCATAAGTGGATCCGGTTTCTCCAATGACAATTCCTGGGCACAGTTACGAAGTGCCACCTCCGCGTCAAGACGCTGTTTTAACTGTTTCATCGTCCGAGCTGGTAAAGTTTTTTGCGTTCGCTAGAACCTGCAATATTGGCTTGGGATCGGTACTTGGCAATGGTTCGGCGCACCATCGTGATGTTAAACTTTGCTTGTACCATTTCAAGTAATTTCATATCGCTCAAAGGCTTTTTATGGGACTCATTTTTGACGCATTCGCTCACATAATCTTTGATGGTGGCATTGGAGGTGTCCTCATCGATTGCCGTGGTAAAAAATTCTTTCATAGCAAATACACCGCGATCGCACGCAATGTATTTGTTGGCAATGGCACGTGAAATGGTTGAAGGATTGTGCCCAAACTCATCGGCGAGCATTTTAAGCGTCAGGGGCTTGATATCACCGCCGGTAAAAAAATCGTACTGATATTCGACAATCATCAAACCCACTTTATACAGCGTTGCTTTTCGCATTTCAAGCGCATCCACCAGACTTTTTGCCTCTTTAAACTTTTGTGCAATAAAAGCATGATCAATACCATAGCTAGTATCGATCGAAATAGAAGGATAATACGCATCATTGAGCTTAACCTCTATTCCAAAATCCGGATCATCAAAAATCATCAAATCCGGAATAATAGCCATAGAATCTTCCATAAAATCAATAGTGGGAGGATTTTTACAACTCCCGATAGCCTTCATCGCATCTTGAAAATATTTATCTTTGTGGAAACGATTCAAAGATTCCAGATTTTGGCACATCTCTACCGCCAAGCTATACGCTTCGTCTCCGATCGATGCGTGTTCAAGCTGGAACAAAAAAGACTCACTGAGGTTTCGGGCACCCACTCCTACAGGCTCGACATGACGAAAGCGGTTGCGGACTTGTTCAAACTGTTCCATCCCGATACCATTCAACTCGCAAAATCCAACATCATCCCCCTCGTAATACCCGCCTTCGTCCAGATTCTCACAAACATGACGCGCTATGGCTTGAGATATCGGCGTGGGAAACAGCGGTGCTTCGCATTGTTCGTCCAAAACGTCATAGAGACTTTTACGCTGTACCGTGAGGGCTTCGATGGCTTGAGTGTGGGAGTTTTGTACATAGCCATACTGGATTTTACGGGGAATTCGCATCTCAAACGATTCTTCAAAGCCCGATTTAACGTCGATAAGAGGATTGCTCTCCACAAACGGCGCCATTGCTTCGCCCAAATCACTTAAACTCGAATGAAGAATCGGAAGCCAGTTACGAAGGGTATTAGAGAGTTTATTCTTAACGTCAACCGATGTTTTTACCCGCAATGTTGCCATAATTTAGAGTTTAAACGATTCGCCCAGATAGTGTTCACGAACATCCGAATTGTGCGCGATCTCATCGCTCGTACCCGATGCCAAAAGTTCACCGCTTTTGATGACATACGCACGGTCACATACCGCAAGGGTTTCACGCACGTTGTGATCGGTGATCAGTACCCCGATCCCATACTCTACAAGCTGTCGTATAACTTTTTGAATGTCCATAACCGCAATCGGATCAACACCGGCAAACGGCTCATCCAAAAGTAAAAAACGGGGCTTATTGACTAAAGCTCGTGCAATTTCCGCACGTCTGCGCTCACCGCCGCTTAGATTGATACCGCGTCTGCCGCGAATAGGCTCGATGTTAAACATCTCAAGCAGCTCTTCAATACGCTGTTCACGCAGTTCTCCCTTGAGATTTCCAGCTTCCGCCGCGATGATCAGATTCTCTTCAACGCTCAAGTCTTTGAAAATGGATGCTTCTTGCGGCAAATAACCAATACCCATTTTTGAGCGTTTGTGCAAAGGGAGAGAGGAAACATCCTGCCCATCAATATAAACATGACCCGCTGTGGATTCAACCAATCCGCAAATCATGTAAAAGGTAGTCGTTTTTCCTGCACCGTTAGGCCCCAAAAGTCCGACCACTTCGCCGGTGCGAAGCTCCATGCTGATACCGCGGACGATTTCGTGTTTTTTGATTGTTTTAATCAAGTTGTCTATTTTTAGTATGTGTATCGTATTATCCATGGTTTACCTCATAACATCTCATGTCGTTACCGCATTGGGTGATTTTGACCACAATCGTATCAAATCCTGCTTTTTTAACAAAATTGATCAACTCCTCATCACCCCATTCAACCAAATGATATCCCGGCCGCTCCAGTTCTTCCATCATCCCAAGCGCCATAAATTTCTCAAAACCGTAGCTGTACACATCGTAATGAAACAATTTTTCCCCATAACGCTGTTGAAGTGAAAAAGTAGGCGAAGTGACTGTCTCATGTAATCCTAAATACGTTGCAAACGACTGTACAAAGGTTGTCTTTCCGCTGGAGAGGTCCCCTTGCAAAATAACAATTCCCCCTGTGGGCAACCCTTCAACGATTTTTCGAGATAACTGAGGGAGCTCATCAAGCGTTAATTGCATCACAGCTTTGAACTCATGGAAATAATTTGATCCAATTTTTTGGATGCACGTCCGCTTAGCAAGCCATCACGAGCAATTTCTAACCCCTCTTGAGCATCTCGTGCAATGCCATCGGCGATTAAAGCATACGCGGTATTAATAAGGACCATGTCACGCTGGGCGTCGGTGGCACGATTGTTGAGAATATCTCTGAAAATAGCAGCGTTTTTGATTTTATCGCCTCCCAAAATGGCTTCAAAAGGGACCTTTTTAATCCCGAGAGTTTCAGGATCAATTTCAAAATAATTAATATTTCCTTGATGTAAATGGGCTGCATAGGTAATATCACTGATACTGATTTCATCCATTTTTTCACGCGAGCTAACGACGATAGCCGACTCCATCCCAAGATCTTTGGCAGCTTCGGCCATTTTAGGGACAAACACCGTATCAAATACCCCCAAAAGAATTTTTGATAATCCGACAGGATTGGTCAGGGGCCCTAGAATATTAAAAATTGTCTTTTCAGGAATACTTCGTCGGATAGGCATAATAAATTTCATAGCAGGATGGTGATATTGAGCGAACAAAAAAGTAAACCCAGTCTCTTCGAGAAGGCGTGCACTGTTTTCCAAACTCATATCAAGCTTCACACCCAAATACTCCAACACATCGGCACTCCCGGATTGAGAGGTGATCGAACGGTTTCCGTGCTTGGCAACGTATCCGCCACACGCAGCCAAGAGTATTGAAACGGTAGAGCTTACATTAAAACTTCCACTTTTATCACCGCCTGTCCCTACGACATCGATGAGCTTGTGCGCCAAATCGGGGGATACGCTGAGTTTCAAAGAGTGCTCTCGCATGACCTCTGCCGCCGTTGCAATCATAGAAGGGGATGTATTTTCGTCAAGCGTTAATGAGAGCAAGAAATCTCTCATTTGCTCATCACTCATTTGGTGTCCAAACAGTGCTTGAAAATCGGTTCGAGTCAAATTCACACAATCTCCTTGACGTATAAATGCTGCTGAGATTTTGGAGTTGATTTGACCGTTGGTATTGCCAATACTTCAAACCGTTGTTCACGCGATAAATACACCAGAGTAATGATATCGCCAACGGCAACGTTTTTAGCGGGCTTGACGGCTTTTCCATTTAACAATACAACATCTTCATGGATCATGTCTTGGGCAACTGCCCGACGTTTGGTAAGGTTCACGGCATTGAGAAATTTATCGATACGCAAAAAGTATTCCATTTAGTAAAGTTTTGATGCGATTATTGTAGAGGAATCAAACTAAAAGAGAGGTAAGAGGAGTTGAAAACGTATAGTAATATCTCATACTCCCCTCTACGAATAGAGAATGAGATAAAGAACAATCAAATATTACATCAAACCATTGAGCATCAAATAGCGGTACATCGGCTGAAGCATATACAAATCAAATGCCCACCATATCCATCTAGGTTTTGCAGGGTCAAGAGGGAACGATGGAGCCAAACCGTCGTAATTAAATTCGGCCATAATGATTTCACCATACGACGTTTTAAGAGGACAGACAGTATATCCGTCGAATTTCAATGTCGGCTCCTTTTTCTCCATCACCGAAATCAAATTCCCAACGACAATCGGTCCATGATGGCGTGCACTTCCCCCTGTTTTTCCGATGGGGATACCGCATACGTCTCCGATTCCAAAAACATTTTTATAACGACGGTGCTGAAGCGTCTCACGATCGACTTCCAACCACCCTTTAGCCGTCCCTTTTTGCCATCCAAGCAGTGAGTTTGCCACGGCATCGACAGCAGCCATTGGAGGGGTAATATGGATAAAATCGTATTCAAGCTTGACCTCTTCTTCTTTATCGATCATTTCATATTCTTTGTACTCTTTGTCGTATTCACCCTGCACTTGATATTTGTGCAAGAACGTCGCTATTTTAGCTTGGGCATCGATGGCTATGAGTTCATGACCGAATTTATTGGTAATGTTCCCGTATCCCTTTTGCACCTTATTAAGTGCCTCATCAATCTCAGGAAGGCTAAAGAGTTTTTCACCCGCACTTGCAAATGTAAAATCGGCGGTAAGTTTGTCGCGCTTGAGGAAATCATCACTCAAATAAAGAATTTTTTGTGGTGCACCGCCGCATTTTAAAGGCGTTGATGGTTGAGTACAAATTACTTTTGGCTTAGAGGTTTTTGCCGATTCATGAAGTTCTTTAAACCATTCATATGTTATTCTTCCCCCTTCTGCCGTTCCCAGTGCTAAATCATTGAGATAGACACTCGAAATACCATTCTTTCCTATCATATCAGTGGTCAATCCCACGATTTGCTCATAATGGTACTGAATCCCCGTTGCAACAATGAGGTAATCGTATTCGACGACTTTACCCCCTTTGGTGGTCAAAGCATTGTTATCGGGATCAAACGTTGCCGCTTCATCTTTGATCCAGGTAACATCTTCTCCGATGTAC
>JBBQNL010000062.1:0-10071 GCA_038329855.1 Campylobacterales bacterium | reverse complement strand
GTATTGCTACTGTTATTGCTTCTATAATTGTTGGACTGTCCTTGTATGTATTTCTACTAATGAATAGATCTGAATTGATTGAGTTATATGGAAAATACAAATATGGCAGTTTATATAAAGAAGGTTGGAATAATTTACATTATTACATTGGATCAGATTTATCAAAAAGTTATAGTTCTGAAGAGTTTCCAATTAGATATATAAATCAATCAGACGAAAATAATTATACTGTTTTAAAATTTGAAGCTATTAATAAGAGTGCTATACCAATTAATATAGACATTCAAAATGAAAAAAAATTGAAATATCTATTCTCCAAGAATGGATGTAGTTCAATAGAGCTGAATAGAGCATCTAAAACAATAGAACCTTTATCAAAAGCAGAACTATTGTTTACGACTAAAACTGAAAATAAATTTAATATAGAAGTTACAATTTATCATGGCAATGAGTTTATATTTAGTCTAAAAAATACTATTTTAAAAGAAAATGAGTGAAAGGCATAAAATTTGGAAAGTAAAGTAATCTCATTCATTTTACAAACTCTACCCCTTAAAAAAGAGATAGAAACCACCAAAATCCTCAAGAAATCAATCAGTGCGAACCGTGCATTAGCACGTTTGAACGGAGTGGCGAAGATCATTCCGAATAGTGCGATCCTCATCAACTCGTTGGTGTTACAAGAGGCAAAAGACAGTTCCGAGATCGAAAATCTCATCACTACACATGATGAACTCTACCGTGCGGGTTTGGATATTTCCAGTGTCACCAATGAAGCCAAAGAGGTACAAAATTATCGAGAAGCACTGCTGCGAGGTTTTTCTCTCGTACAAGATAACCATCTGTTGCTTAAAAAATACATCATAGAGATTCAGCAGGTCTTAGAGCAAAACAATGCGGGAGTACGTTGTCAAAGCGGTACGATTTTGAAAAACGTCCAAACGGGAGAGGTTGTCTTTACGCCACCGCAAGAGTATGAGGTCATACAAGCACTTTTGGATAATCTCGAAACGTATATCAATGAGCCAAATGAGATAGACGATCTCATCAATATAGCGATTATCCATTATCAGTTTGAGTCTATTCATCCGTTTTATGACGGTAACGGAAGAACGGGGCGGATTATAAATATCTTGTATCTGATTTTAAAAGATTTACTCGATATTCCTATCCTCTATCTGAGTCGTTACATCATCACCCATAAGGCGGATTATTATAGACTTCTCCAAGAGGTTAGAACCAAAGATAATTGGGAAGAATGGATTTTGTATATGCTCGATGGTGTTGAGCAAACGTCGCTCGAAACGGTTGAACTGATAGAGGGTATTAACAATTTAATGATGGCTACCCAAGATAAAATATCTACTGGGCTGCCGAAGATTTACAGTAAAGATTTAGTAGAGGTGCTTTTTATGCACCCTTATACGAAGATAGAATTTTTGGTGGATAGGCTACATATCACGAGAAAAACGGCTTCAAAATACCTCAATGAGCTAGAAGTGTTAGGTGTATTAAAAACGATACAAATCAAAAACAGTAAATTTTTTATCAACGTTGATTTATTTGAGATATTACGCAAAGGGATATAGGTAAAAAATAGCAAAATTTACGCATAGCATATAAGCTATGGGTAAAAAATTGATAAATTTACCCATAGGTCTAAAGCTATGTTAAAAAAACAACAAAATTTACACATTACTAAAAAAGGTATCTAAATGCTCCTTTATCAGCCCGATGGCGGCTACTGCTATAACAGCGATTCGATACTGCTGTATGGATTTATCACACACTTCAATCCCAAAGGTCGCATGCTTGATGTAGGTGCGGGATGCGGTATCGTCGGGTTGCTTACAGCTCGTGATTGCGATGTGCAGCTCGAAGCGGTTGAGAAACAGAGTGTCTATGCCCAATTTTCCAGACGCAATGCGCAGATTAACCATATAGATTATGTTTTGCATGAGTGTGATTTTTTGGAGTATGAGGACAAAGAGGGGTTTGATTGGATTGTCTCTAATCCCCCTTTTTATCATGAAGGCTCCGCACGCTCAGAAAATGCGATGATCCATCAAGCGCGTTACAATGTTCATATGCCCATTGATCTTTATGCTCAAAAAATTGCGAAGCTTTTACGGCCGCAGGGTTCAGCGGTCATTTGTTACGATGCACGACAATTTGCGCAACTTTGCAGTGCGTTTGAAGCTGTCAAATTAAGAGTCGTTGATGTACAATTCGTCCATTCTAAAAGTGATCGTCCCAGCACGCTGGTGATGTTTCGGGTGAAAAAAAACAGCAAGTCGGCAATGAACGTATGGGCTCCCCTTATAACGTTTGAAAACGATGTATACACTTCCGCCGTTCAGGCGATTTATGACAAGGCAAAGGCGCACAGTATCAAATGTCCGATTTAATGAAACAAGATGGTTTTAGCTATGCATTTGATCCCAGTGCCTGTGCCTCGTGCGGGGGGAATTGCTGCACGGGAGAAAGCGGTAATATTTTTGTCTCTGTAACGGAGATCACCGCCATTGCAAAGCTTTTGGAGATGGATGAGCGGGATTTTCGACGCGACTATTTGCGTAAAGTCGCTTATCGATATTCACTGAAAGAAAAAGTCGTGAACGGTTCACACGATTGCGTGTTTTTTAATCGTTCACAAAACGGATGCAGTATTTACCAAGCCAGACCGTTACAGTGTCGAACGTTTCCCTTTTGGGACTATTTTCGTCACCGCATTGATGAGTTAAAAGCCGAATGCCCAGGGATTATAGGATGAACCAATTTTTTTTCGTATTGCTTACCATAGCCATCGGATTGCATGCAGCGGCAAAACCAAAAGCATCAACCCCTAAAACGTCAAATAAGGCGATAGAGATTTCGGATGAAGCGTATGCTTTGGCGGCATTGGACGCGCAGATGCGCCAAAAAATGGAGTTAGCATCCCAATATTATGAGACACTTTATCAAAAAAGCGGAAAAAAAGAGTATTTGTATCAGTCGTTACGAATGATGGAGATGGGAAATAATACTGAAAAGTTTTCCCGTGCGACGTATGAAGCGTTGGGTAAAAATCCTGAAGATGTCATGTTGAAACGTTTTGCTATTATTTCTTTGATTAAAAACGGGAAGTATTCGCAAGCGGCACAAGAGTCTTTACTCTTAAGCAATGCAACCAAGGCCTCTGCCGATTATACCTTGTTGGCTGATGCGTATTTAAAGATGTCAGAGTATCAAGGCGGTTACAGTGCACTCAAAAAAGCATACGATCTAACTTACAATGAAGAGATGGCCGATCGTTTATCGTTAATCCAGTATGCCCATTTAGGACAAAAGAAAGAGGCAATTTCTTTTTTAAAGAGTCATATCGAGGCGCACGGAAACAGCAAAATCCTTGGAAAACGGCTGGGCAGTTTTTATGCTGACAGCGGGGAACTCGATAATGCGGCACTGATGTATGAGCAGACCTACGATCTCACGATTGATCCTTTGGTTGCCCAAGAGGCAATCAAAATTTATGCATATCAGCAAAATATCCCAAAGCTGAATGCGTTGCTTGAAAAGTCGGGGGTTAATGATCCGGCATTGCTGGAGCTTTATATCAGAGACAAGCAATTTGAAAAAGCATCACTGCTGGCAAAAAAACTTTACAAGCAAGATCCAAATCCCCTCTATTTGGCCCAAAGTGCCATTTTTGCCTATGAAGCTGCTACGAATAAAAACGATCCTCTTTTATTGAAAGAGGTAGTAGATGGACTCAAGCGGGCTAACAGCGAACTTGAGAGTCCTTTGTATGCCAATTATTTGGGCTATTTGATGATTGACCATGATCTGAATGTGGATGAGGGGATGGCCTATGTGAAAAAGGCCCTTGATGCACAGCCTGATTCACCGTTTTATCTCGATTCGCTCGCATGGGGGCATTACAAAAAAGGGGAATGCGTTGAGGCATTGCGTTTGATGAAACAAGTTGAAGCGATGATAGGTTCCGATGAAGATGAGGTTAAAGAGCATCTCAAAGCGGTTGAGAAGTGTAAAACTAAGGAGAAAAAATGATTTTAGATGACATCATCAAAAGAACCAAAGAAGATTTAAAAGAGCGAGAAGCCAAGTTCAGTATGGAATGGCTGGGGCGCTCATTGGCGTTTAATGCCCGTGCTCCTCGTGATGTACGACCGTTTTTGACATCGACACCTGAGGAACCGTACCGTATTATCTCCGAGGTAAAAAAAGCGAGTCCTTCAAAAGGGATAATCCGTGAAGATTTTGATCCCGTAGCTATTGCACAAGGCTATGAGCGAGGCGGTGCGAATGCAATTTCAATTTTGACGGAGCCCCATTTTTTTCAAGGCAGTCTCGATTATTTGGCGGAAATTCGTCGTTATGTCGGGATTCCGCTGTTGCGTAAAGATTTTATTGTTTCCAAATATCAGCTTCTTGAAGCGTTGGTATATGGAGCCGATTTTGTCCTTTTGATCGCGGCGGCATTATCCAAAAGCGAACTTAAAGAGCTACTAAACTATACACGCCATCTGGGAATGGAAGCCTTGGTGGAAATTCATGATAAATCGGAGCTTACCAAAGCGATTTATGCCGGGGCCGATATTATCGGGATTAATCACCGTAATCTTCAAACATTTGAGATGAATATGAATCTCAGTTACGAGTTGATTCCATTGATCCCTAATGGCAAGATTATTGTGGCTGAGAGCGGTATCTATGAACATGGTCAGCTCGAAGATTTAAATAAAGCGGGAGTCGATGCCTTTTTGGTCGGTGAGTCACTGATGCGCCAAGATGATGTGGAAGAAGCACTAAAAAAACTCAAAAACGGATAAACATTTTAAATTCTATTGCATTGTTGAAAATTTAAGCAATCTTTGAGATTACTTTAGGATATCATAGAGTCAATCCTATCTTTTCAAAAAGGGTGCTTATGATTGAGCCAGTGTGTCCGGAATTACAAAAGTTTTATGATATTTTTGAGAGCGTTGACAAGAGTAAAATCCCTGAGTTTAAAGAATTTTTAGAGAACAACGCGGTTAATTTTAACCTTTTTAAAGAGGGAAATTTTATTGAGCGTTCATTCCCGTTTGATATGATCCCGCGTATTATTCCCAAAAAAGAGTTTGATCATCTCGAAGCAGGGATTATCCAGCGTGTTAAAGCTCTCAATGCGTTTTTAAATGACATTTACGGTGAGCAGCGTATTGTAAACGATGGGATTGTCCCTCGTGAATACATTGATTCAGCGGTGGGGTTTCTCCCTGATTTTATGGGTGTTGTTCCACCTCATGGAATTCGTACCCATATCAGTGGAATTGATTTGGTTAAAGACAGCGTAAGCGGCGAATGGGTGATTCTCGAAGATAATCTGCGGGTCCCAAGCGGTGTTAGCTATCCGTTGACGATTCGGCGTGCTTTTCGTCATGCGTATCCAGAGTTTTTTGAGTCGATGACTATTTCCAAGATTAAACAATACGGTGACGAGCTTAAATCGGCAATGGACCATGTCAATACCGGCGGACTCAATGTTGTTTTGACACCCGGGCGATACAATTCTGCCTATTATGAGCACAGTTATTTGGCTAAAATCACCGGTGCTACCCTTGCGCTGGGTGAAGATTTGGTGGTCGAAAAAGATGAAGTCTTTTTGCGTTCCTACAATGGTGAACTTTTACGTGTGGGGGCGATTTATCGCAGACTTGATGATGATTTCCTCGATCCCGAAGAATTTGATGAAGAGAGCTTGATCGGTGTCCCTCATCTTGCGAGTGCCTATCGTGCAGGCAATGTTGCGATCATGAACAGTATCGGTAACGGAGTGGCGGATGATAAGGGAATTTATTATTTCGTTCCTGAGATGGTGAAATACTATTTGAATGAAGAGCCGTTACTGAAAAATGCGCCGACGTATCTTCCCTATTATGAAAAAGATCGTGAATATGTTTTAGCCAATATTGACAAACTCGTAATCAAAGATGTTGCGGAAGCAGGAGGGTACGGTGTACTTTTTGGTAATCGTTTGACCCCGGAAGAGCGTGCTAATATTATCGAGATGATTTTGGAAAATCCTCGCCGTTTTATTGCCCAAGAAGTGATCGAGTTTTATGATTTGCCGTGCATGATTGAGGGGCAAATCCTCCCTCGTAAAGCAGATTTGCGTGCGTATGTCATCTATGGCGAAGAGATCAGTGTGAGTATGGGAGGATTGACCCGTTATGCAATGGAAGAGGGAAATTACCTCGTCAACTCGTCTCAAGGCGGCGGATTTAAAGATACATGGGTGGTGGAATTATGATGACAAACGGTGTGGCAATTTCTGTCAATACAGCGCAAAGACTTTATTGGTTTGGCCGCTACGTTCAGCGTGCCGAGACTCTTTTACGGGAACTGGTCAAAAGTTATGATTATGTCATCGATCGTGATGTGGATGATGGGCGCAAGCTGTACGCAAAATTAGGGGTTAAACTCGAGTATAAGAATGCCATTGATTTTTTGAAACAGGGGATTTATGGCGACCATGGATCCAGTATTGAATCGATTATCACCTGGGCACGAGAAAATGCAATCGAAACACGCCATTTACTGGATGAACGTGGCTTTGCAACCTTGAATAAAATTTTTAACCATATCGTTGCTGAGCGTAAAAATGTTGTTAGTCCGACGACGTTGGAAGAGATGATTGACAATTTTGCCTTAATATTGGGTATTTTTTCATCGGAACTGGGGCGACCCAAAGCGTATCATTTTATCCGTTTAGGGCAGCAGATTGAACGGTTTGATCTAATTTTGAGACTGTATGAGGGGATTGATCTGGTCAATGCAGAGCTTGAGGCGATGAATGTGATTGCCAGACGGCTCAATCGCAATTATCAGCCGCTTAAAATCACATCGTCTGATATTCCTAAAGCACTCGAAGCGGTGAATGGGGTAATTCGTCGAGTCATTCGAGATAATGGATTGGATGTAAAAGGGGCTACAGAAATGTCGCAGTCACAAGGGTGAATATGGGGCTTATCGAAGAAGTGATTACGATAGAGCTTCCCGTTGGGGAGTCTTTTCGGATTCAGCGCTGCCGTTATGCAGGGGATAAAAGTACAAAGCGTATTTCAGTTGTAAGCGGTATCCATGGTGATGAGTTGGAAGGTCAGTATGTTTGTTTTTTGTTGGGACAATGGCTGCGTAACAATCCCGACAAAATCTGCGGGATCATCGATATATACCCCGCGATAAACTCATTGGGGCTGGACAGTATTACTCGTTCCATCCCTTTTTATGATGTGGATTTGAACCGAACGTTTCCGGGAAGCAAAAATGATTATCTCCCCGCACAAATTGCCGATGGAGTAGTGAATGTGATGAGAGGAAGCGATTTTGCGATCGATATCCACTCCAGCAATGTCTTTTTACGAGAAATTCCACAGGTACGTATTGCAAAGTCACAAGAGGAGATATTGGTCCCCTTGGCCAATCTTCTGAATATTGATTTTGTTTGGGTTCATGATGCGGTAACGGTTTTAGAAGCGACATTTGCCCATGCGATGAATACCATCGGGACTAAAACCTTGGTGGTTGAGATGGGGGTAGGGATGCGTCTTGGCAAGGCGTATGGACACCAATTACTCGATGGACTGCTGAATCTTATGGCGCACGAGGGGATACTCGATATTGAGCCGCTTGAGGTTCGCTTTCCTATTCAGTCTCATGAAGGTGAAGTAGCGTATCTTAATGCAGCATGTCCAGGACTGTTTGTCCCTGTCATTGACCATTGCCAAATTATCGAAAAAGGGTCAGTGGTCGGACACATTGTAAGTGCGCTAAGCGGAGAGGTGCTGAATGAAGTGATTGCCCCCATCGGTGGGATCCTCTTTACCATCCGAGCGTACCCGATTGTTTATGAGGGATCATTGCTTGGTCGAATTTTTGGAGAAAAACTATGAAACAATTTGATATTGTAACGCTGGAATCTCCCAACCGAGCACCGTTTCGAATAGAGGGCTTTTTGTTTGGGGAGGAAAACAGTGATGGTCCGTCCGTCGCCATTGTAGGGGCAATGGGGGGAGATCAGATCAATCAGCTGTATGTTGCTTCCGGTTTTGTGGAGTATTTACGCACCAAAGAAGAGGAAGGGAAAATAATCGGACGAATCTTGGTTATTCCTGCTGTCAATGCCTATGCCCTGAATATGGGTGAAAAAAATTGGCCGCTGGATAAAACGGATTTCAATATGATGTTTCCAGGATATGCGCAAGGAGAGACAACGCAGCGAATTGCTGCGGGGCTGTTTGCGGCCCTTAAAGGGTATGATTACGGGATTATTTTAGAAGGCAGACGTGATCAGGGGATGTGTTTGCCGTATGTTAAACTCATTCAAAGCGGATATGAAGATCTGGAGTGTACCAAAGATCTGGGGTTGGGATTTATCCATTATCGTCCGCATGAGCCCATAGAAACCGCGATGCTTCAGTACAATTGGCAGCTTTGGGAAACGAAAGCTTTTTCGATCGTTTTTGGCAAAAATGGGGCAATCGATCAGGGTGCAACCGATGAAGTCCATGCCGCAATCGTCCGTTTTCTCTCCAAACGCCGCATAGTGGATTTCCATGTTTTTGACGGACGCAGCAGTAATGTGATCGATCCTGATCTTATAACCATAATCAAAGCATCCCGTGCGGGCATTTTTATTTCAAGTGTCCGATGCGGTACTTATGTCAAAAAAGGGCAAAAGGTAGGGAAAATTATTGATGCGCTGAGCGGGCAAAAACTAGAAAAAATGGTTTCACCATGCGAGGGGATCGTGACATGTCAATATTCCCATCCGCTGATTTTTCAAAACTCGATTGCATTTCGTATTGCATCGGTCGAACTGTGTTGCGGTGTAAAAGAGAGGAGCTAATCAGCTCAAAATCTTTTTTGCACACTCATTGATCCGTTTTCCGTCTGCAGATGCACCCAGTGCTTTGGATGCGGCACCCATAATTTTCCCAATCTCTTTGATCGTAGTAGCTCCTAATTCAGTAATAATTGAACGTAAAGCAGTTTCTAATTCTTCATCACTAAGCTGTTGCGGCAAATAGGCTTCAAAAATGGCGGCTTCAGATGCCTCTTGCGCATATAAATCTTCACGTCCTGCATCTTTGTATTGTGTCATTGCATCGTAACGCTGTTTGACCTGTTTTTGAATAATTTTAATGACGTCATCGTCGTTTAGCTCTTTGCGCTCATCGACTTCGATTTGTTTCATAGCACTGCTTAAGAGTCGAAGTGCATCGCGTACGGCGTTGTTTTTTTCTTTCATGGCTGTTTTAATATCGTTGCTGATTTGCTCTTTTAATGACATAAATACCCTTTGGAACTATTTTTGCTTATTATAGCTAAATAATCATCGGGATGGGCCATGCGAACAGCACTCTATTTTTCGGCACTTGCCGCCTCTTTGCTCCTCAGCGGATGTACCGCCAAGCTCACCGAGCCAGAAATCAGTTTTACCCCTCCGACGTATGTAGAAGAGATGCCATCACGTGAAGAAGAGAGCAGTTTTTCAGCAAGCGGTTCGCTGTTTGGACAAGGGGACAGCCCTTTGTTTTCCGATCATAAAGCGATGCATGTGAATGATATTGTCACAGTTGTCATTTCGGAAAAAGCAACCAGTTCGAGTAAAGCCAATAAGGCTCTTACGGAAGCCGATAAGATGGGACTCAATGGGGGAGTTTTTGCAGGTGCCGGTGCCAACTCTACGGTTAATTCTGCGCTGGGAAGAATCAATGGGGTAACGAATGTTGGATTTACAGCAGGATCAACGTCCGATTATGCAGGATCAGGGTCTGCGACCAAAGATGCATCATTTACCACCACCGTATCGGCGCGTATTGTCAAAGTTATGTCCAATGGAAACTACTTTATTGTCGGACGTCGTGAGATTATGGTGGATGATCAAAAGCAGATTATGCAGCTTAGCGGTGTCATTCGCCCGTATGATATCGATCAAAACAATCAAATCAATTCCGCAAAAATGTCCGATGCAAAAATCATGTATGCCAATGAAGGGGATGTCAACCGAGCCACCAATCAAGG
>JBBQNL010000061.1:0-10156 GCA_038329855.1 Campylobacterales bacterium | reverse complement strand
CCCACATCTTTAGATACTTTGCACAGGTTGCCCCTGAAAATCCACCGCCTACAACCACAATGTGAGGAGTAGTAGTTACATCCCCTGCAATACTGGAAGTTATAGCAAAAAGGGAGCTTGCGCCTACAAACTTCATAAAGTTTCGTCTTGAATTTAAATGACTTGTTTTCATTTTACTGTCCTTTTACTTGTTTTTTGGAAGAGTTCTAAGCCAATTGCCGATCAGTATTATTTCTTCTTTTGTGTATCCATGTGCCTGAGCATTCATAATCGGTTCATCATCTTGATAGATCTCATCAGGAAGGTTATCTTCACCTGCAATGCTGTCCCATTCATTTATAGAGATACCATTTGTTCCGTGGCACTGAGCACATTGAGAACCTAAAAGTCTTCCAGCGTCAGCTTTGTAAGTTGAGGGTACTGTACTAGGTGGTATATATCCCTCTGCCCCATTAGACTCATCATCTTTGTGATCTTCAAAATGCGCTTTTGCATCATCTTCAGTGACTTTATAGTCTTGTCCGATCTCTTTTTGGATTTCGGTATCGTCCGTCTCACTGTCCAGATGCATTTCAGGTTTGTTTTTAAGGGTCTCTTTAACCGCCTTATCAATCGTAATGCCGTTGGAGGCATTATGATCACTGTCGAGTGTTTGAAGTACTTGGAGAATATTGACCACTTTTGGATCGTTTACATTCGTTGTACCGATAATGTCCAATGGTGTCACTTTTCCATTTTTTGGTTTAGCGGATCCCAAATAGAGGTTTCCGATATGAAACGTAACCGATTCACCCTCTTTGTAAATGAAATTTCCGTTATGATCGGTAACACCACTTTGTGTAGCGCTCTTAAATTCCAATCCTGTTACAGGTGAATCAATAAAGGTTGCTGTAGAGATTCCTGTCGCAGAGTCAACGGTTCCGCCGCTTCCTCCTCCACATCCAGCTAAAATCAGTGCGGTTAATGCCGATGATAGAACTCCAATTGCTTGACGCATAGTGACTCCTTTTATTAAACTTTATTTGTTATGGTAAACTACATTTATGAATTTTTGATGAAAAAGGAAAAATAGTGCATCTATTAATCATTGATGATAACGAGGAATTGCTCTATGGACTCCAGAAGCTTTTGAAAGATGCACACTATCATGTCGATATCGCTATGACACTTCAAGAAGGAAAAATAGGTATTGATCAAAAAAAATACGATTTAATTCTACTGGATTGGATGCTCCCCGATGGCAGTGGAATTGATCTGCTGATACGTCTGCGCTGCGAAAAAATCACCACTCCTATTCTTCTTTTTTCCTCCAAAAAAGAGATCGAAGACAAAGTTGAAGCACTCGATGGAGGCGCGGATGATTATTTGGAAAAACCCTTTTCAAATATTGAACTTTTAGCACGGATTCGGGCACTTTTGCGCCGAGAGAGCAATCAAAAACAAAGCTGTATACAATTGGGAAATCTAAAAATAGACTTTTCATCCCGAAGTGTGTTAGTCAATGATAAACCGGCGAAGCTTTCCGCCAAGGAATTTGAATTGCTGGAACT
Organism: Campylobacterales bacterium; assembly: GCA_038329855.1. Taxonomy (GTDB): domain Bacteria; phylum Campylobacterota; class Campylobacteria; order Campylobacterales; family Sulfurimonadaceae; genus Sulfuricurvum. The sequence goes on along the minus strand of JBBQNL010000061.1, from coordinate 8,606 downwards.
GCTCATTCTCAATGCAAATACCGTACTAACCCGCTATCAAATATCAGAGCATTTAAGCCGCGATTTTGACCATCTCAGTGCAAGCAATATTGTTGACGCCCACATAAAAAATCTTAGAAAAAAGCTCGATGCGGATGAATTGATACAAACGATACGCGGAGTAGGATATATGATTGCCCGCTAATTTTTGTAGGATCTAAAATGTAACAATGCAGTAGTCCCCTTTCCTTCTCCCTCGCTTCGTATATACAAATCACCATGAAGCAATAATGCAATTCGCTTACTAATCGCAAGTCCCAGTCCACTCCCCTCCAGGGTATGTTGATCTTTAGTCCTCACCTGATAAAAATCATCAAACAAATTTTCTAATGATTCATGGTGTATTCCACAACCACTGTCTTTGATCTCTAAAACGAAAAGTCCATCATGATAATGAAGCTTCACATCAATAAATCCCTTTTTGGTAAATTTAATCGCGTTGGAGAGTAAATTAATCACGACTTGTCCTAAAAGACGCGGATCACTCAGAAATTCCTCATCACATATTTCAAACATTGTTCTAATTTTCAACCCCTTGTCTTCTGCCAAAGGTTCGACTAAATCCAATGCATTTTCAATAATAGAAGCAGGGACACAATGTACAATATTTGGTACCATTTTCCCAGATTCTATTCGGGCTAAATCCAAAATATTATTTATAACGCCCAATAAATGATGCGCAGAATTTTCAATTTTATCAAGTGTTTCACAGACAAAGTCAGGTGTATTTGGCTGTGATATCATATATTGAGTCAGACTTAGAATCGAACCAAGCGGTGTCCGTAATTCATGAGACATAGCGGATAAAAAAGCCGATTTTGCCTGTAAAGCAGCTTGTGTTTTTCCTAATAATTCCAACCTCTGTACATTTGCCAGGGTAGTGAACATGAGTGCATTAAAAGAATGCGCCATAATTCCCACTTCATCAAATCCTGTTTCTTCTACCGTTTGCGAGTAATCGCCTGTCGTTGAAATTTTCATTGCTGTCATCGAAAGTGCTTTCAGGGGCTTAACAATATGCTGTACGATAAACCAGACCAAAAAAGCAATGAGCGTCAAACCAACACCAAACACAACAAGCAAAAGCATTTGGAAATGGTACAACAAAGCGAGTGCCGCTTTTTTTGGCATAGCATAATGCAACGTCCAACCCTTAAGTATTCCATTAAGAGCTGTAGTGTCATGCAAATAGTCATTCATATCAATAATGGGATTATTTTGCTTATATACAATGGTAGTATCTAAGGATGAGGGAATAAGCCAACGATATAGATTTTGACTGGTTCTCAATCGATTTGAAAAGTTTTCTAATGGATAGGCCATTACCAAATAACCTAAAAAATCTTTCGTATTATAAGAGCCGTATATGGGTGTAAAAAAATAGAGATTATTTTTTAAAAATAATGTGATTTTCCCTGATTCACGGCGGAAGCAATTGCATACACTTGAGTAGAAATTGTATTGATTTGAGTCAATTTTGAAGCCGCTGTGATCGTAAAATCAGGTGCAATCGTATAGAGCGTAATGGATTCACCCAGATCATCCATTTTTTGTTCCAATATACTCGTGATACGACGGTCCATATCATGAGTGATCATATCATTCATCACATCCAATCGTGACAAAAATAGAATTTCTTTTTGCAAGCTTGCAAGATGGGTATTAAGATCATTCGCAACAGCAAGAGATTGAATATGTAACAAATCTTGCTCTTTTTTGAGCATAAGATTTGATTCATGCCCCCATAAATAGGTCAATAACGTGATAATAATAAGTGCAATCCCTCCAAAGAGGGTAATAAAAAGCTTGTACACTATGGGCAAAGAATTCCATTTAATTTTCATACGCTTTGTGCCCAGTCCTAAAATATGTTCATTGGTCAGATAATTATAGTCTTTTTGAATAAAGATCCCGATGCTTTGACAAAAATTAATCCCAAAAGAAACAATTTGGTTTGTGGAAGTTTAAAAGTTTGGCAGTGTACAATATCCACATTCAATAAAAATAACACAAGGAAGACTTATGCCAACAATTAACAAGTACGTTGATATTGACACCGTAGAAAGAGAAGCTAAAAAAGATCTTATTGATCGTCACTCACCGTTTATCACAATCGCTGGTGAAGCAAAAAAAGGTGAAATGCTTGCAGTCAATGTAAAAATGGGGCAAGAATATACGCATCCGGATGATTTTGATCACTACATCGAAAGTATCACTCTTTTTAACGGTGAAACAAAATTAGCCATGGCTACCTTTGTACCAGGAACACTTGGAAATGAAAAATCTCACGCTGAAGTAACATTCAATATTCGCCCAATGGGTAAGAAATTGACCCTTGTTGCACACGGTTACTGCACAAAGCACGGCGTATGGGAATCAACTCCAGTAGTTGTTGAAGTGACTGAAGCTTCATCATGCTGCGGTGGCGGACACTGTTCGTAACTTCTTTTCTTGACCTCTAAAAGGTCAAGTCATACTCTTTCCTCCTAAACGCTGACCAATACCCAAAATTTATTTATTTTGCCGAGAGAGATAATTATAGACTCCCGTTCCGACAATGAGCAGTGTGACCCCTATGATGAGGTAAAAAGCATTGATAATTTTACTGTAATCATCCAATACTATTTTAAATACGGCCATCAGCGATTCGATTGAGAGGGCAATGATAATAGAGGTAAGAAATTTACCGAGTGTTTTACTTTGCATTTCAATACCGTAATCGAGGCTTTTAAACAAAACCTCATTTTCAATCATCGTTTTAGCCAAATCATAAATAGCCAGTCCTATCGTAATGGAGATAATAGACGTAAATATTTTATGCATCACTTCATTTTGGTTATGATGAAAAAAGAGAATACCTCCAAAAATATAGGCTCCATAAAGAATCAAAAATACCGACACTACCCCCAGGAGTAAACCGCCGCATCCCATTACAATAGTATTTACTTTCTCTAATACACTGTTATGCTCGATAAGACGTAGTTCTTCGAGCAGTTTTAACATATCAAAATCGACAACAAGATAAAAATCTTCCTCCTGTTTAACAACGGTAAGAGTTGGTCGACCGGTCATATGATGCAAATAAGGGTTACTGACATGGATAGGCTCATCCGTAAAACTGACCCACTTAAAATAAAAAGATTTATCGGCCCCTTGACGACTTTCATCGTCTTCTTTTCGGCCAAAACTGGATGTGGATTGAACAAATGAGGGAGAAACGGCATAAATAACTTCCGCCGCTTTTTCAAACTCAAAAAACCGTTTCATATCCTGCGCGTTTAATGAGGTAGGATGAAATTTGTCCAAAGTGTTACGAAGATAAAAGTGTATACTGTTTTTGTATTCAGTGTATATCGTGATAATACGTTTCATTAAAAACTCCTCACTGTGAGTCTTCAATCTAATTTTTATCACTCATTGGATTAAAAGCGGTATTCAAAAGTAAAATAGTTTATTATTTTTTGGATAACTTTAGAGATATAAGATTATGATTTATTATATTTCAAAGGAGGACTCTATGAAATTTGAATTAATGAATCTCCCTTATGCGCAGACTGCACTGGAACCTTATCTTTCCGCTGAGACTCTCTCATACCATTATGGAAAACACCACGCAGGATACGTGAACAAGCTCAATACCCTTATTGAGGGGACAGAATATTCCGATAAATCGCTGGAAGATATTGTGAAAAATGCCAATGGCGCTATTTTTAACAATGCGGCTCAGGTCTTTAATCACGATTTTTACTGGCACGGGCTTTCACCCTCCCCAAGCAGTGCTTCGGAAAAAATTTCCAATCTGATCGTACGGGATTTTGGCTCGACAGAGAAATTCAAAGAGGCATTTTTGAGTGCCGCTTCAGGATTTTTCGGCTCAGGATGGATTTGGCTGATCCTCACGGATGATGGGCATCTCATCATCGAAACAACCTCCAATGCTGATACCCCGATACGCCATGGGCATATACCGCTGCTTGTGTGCGATGTTTGGGAACATGCCTATTACATCGATTATCGCAACGGCCGGTTAGACTATCTGGAAAACTGGTGGAAACTGATCAACTGGAAATTCGTATCGGATAACTTTTTGGCTGTAAAGAGCTCTTAAAAGAGCTCTTTATCTCTTTTTAACGCACCTTTTCCTATACTCTTTTTATGGACTCTTATCAAAATCTTGCCTATCTAGAAAATCTTTATCGTCTTAAATCATTGGGCTTTAACTATGTCGATCCCATTAGTCCCAACAAAAGCCAAGACCAAACCTCGTCTTTACCCAATTCCTATGAAATACTCGCGCAAACTATCCGAGGATGTCATTTATGCGATTTGAGTAAATCTCGTTCTCAAAGCATGGTTGGACAGGGAACACTTCATCCCAAAATCGTCTTTCTTGATGCCTTTGTCTCCAGTGCTGAAGATGAATCCAATGCCTACTATACAGGACGCTCCGGTGTCATGCTTCGGGACATGATCGAAAAAGTTCTCGGTCTCTCTGTCGATGATGTTTATATCACCCATGCCGTCAAATGCAAGCCTTTTGGTTTTCAACAACCTTCACCCAGCGAATGCAGCAGCTGTTCACCTTTTTTACATAAACAACTTGAAATACTGTCTCCAAAAATTATTGTACCATTAGGTGCTGATGCCTATGAGCTTTTAACCCATGACACAAGTGATTTTGATCGTCTAAGGGGGGAGAAAATTCCTTTTGGAAATTCCCATATTGTCCCATTGTATCATCCAACTTTTTTACTGCGTAATCCATCTTTCAAAAAAGAGACGATGCGAGACTTGCAAATCATTAAAAAGGCGTTAAAATGAAACTTATCGCGTTGTTAATGATAATGTTCGCCTCATTATGGGGGGAATCCCTTAAAATTGTCCTCTTAAGCGCACCCAGTGTCATTGGAAAATACTCTCAATCCACCTATAACGTAGCCCTTGCTACTCTCATGTCCAGCAATATCCCTTTTGAACTCGTAAATATCGAAATGAAAGACGAGTCCGAAAGTTCTATTGCTCAAGCGTTAGATACAATCAATGCAGAGAAATCTGACGCCATCTTAGCCCCGCTTACTCTAGGCGGTGTTAAAAATCTCCTAAAAAATCCAACAGATAAGATAATTTTCATCCCCACCGTTCATAAACGTGATATTGGAGAATGCAGCAGCAATATCATTTTTGGTGCAATCGACTATCAAGTCCAGATCGAAGCACTTAGACCCTATATGGCAAATTCTCTCGCTGTTTTTTATGATACTTCACCGGTGGGATCGAATCTTTATAAAGCAACCCAAACCCTAGCAAGTGAATCCAAAAAAACCTCTAAGGCCTATGCTATTGACACGCAAGGGGCAAATATTGTGAAATACCTAGGACGACCAGCCGAATTTTCTAAAAAAAGCATTATCGTCCATCTTCCCGTCGTCAAAACATCGATGCTTGCTGCGCATTTAACCTTTAGCGGAGCACGAGCACACAATCTCCTCTCAACACAAATCAATTTCGATCCCACCCTCATCTCTCTGACACAAGCCAAAGATCGTAAAAATATGATTGTTGCCAACTCGATACTCGAACAAGTTCCCGCGATCTATGAAATCAACGCCCTCATGAACAATGATCTGACATTCGACTGGATCAACTATACTACCAGCGTTGGAAGCGATTATCTCATCTCCTATTTGACCGGAAACGAACGTGCCTATTCGATGCGCATTGTCGATTCTCAAGTGATTTATCCTGTAGAGCTCATGCGCCCCAAAGAGTTTGGATTTGAACCAGTCACATCAAAATAATAAAGAATAGTAATTATCGTTTAAGAGTGCTGGGGCTATACTCACCCAATAACTAGTCCAAAGGAATTCAACATGGGAAAGCGTGGAATATCAATCCTCAAGGGAATAGAAGCACAAGCGGTAATCGATATCCTAAATAAAGCCTATTGTGATGAGTGGCTTGCCTATTATCAATATTTTATTGAATCCAAAGTAGCCAAAGGACTCATGAAAGATGCGGTCATCTCGGAGCTCAATTTGCATGCTGCCGATGAACTCCGCCATGCGACAATGATATCCGGCCGTATTATTCAACTGGGCGGGACGCCGATATTGCATCCCGGAGAGTGGCTAAAGCATTCAAACTGCAGCTACGATGCACCGACCAATCCCGATGTTCGTGCGATCTTGGATCAGGCAATTTCCGGTGAACAATGCGCAATCACTACCTATTCAAATGTCTTGGATATTGTCAGAGACAAAGATATTATAACCTATGATCTTATTTCTCAAATCTTGGCAGATGAAGTGGAACACGAGGAAGATTTACAATCCCTGTTCGATGATATCGAAGAATTTATTACACAATTTAAACAATGAAAAAAATACTCTTTCTTCTCGCGCTAAGCTGTGCTATTTTAAGCGGTGCTGATATCTTTAAACTGGTTCAGGCCCTAGATCGCAATGATACCAAAATCTTTATCTCCATGGTTAATACCATCGAGGATGCAAATACCGCACGATCCGATAACAATAAAACCATTTTGATGTACGCATCCTGGATAGGTAATATCGAAGCAGTTAAATATTTGGTCACATTAGGAGCAAATATCAATGCCCAAGATGCCTCTAATGCGACCGCCTTACATTTGGCTATCTGGAAAGATCATACGGATATTGCACTGTATTTACTTGAACAAGGATCATCGGCTTCAGCAATGAGTGTGGATGGAATGACCCCCAGTGATATTGCAATCTTGAAATCAAATACCAAAGTGATCGACGCGATTAATAAGTCAAAACCGAAATTAAAAAGTTTATTCTGAAATTCCAAGCAAAAAGTTTCTCTCTTCTTGAGGAATAAGTAGAATAGTTCCCTCATGACTCAAGTGAACCAATTGTATCTCCATCACAAAGAGTTTCTCATCGTTTCGATAAATAGTTTGAAACAAAGTAAACGAAGCATTTTTGATGCTTTTCAAAGCCGTTTTAACCTCTAATACATCCCCGAATTTTGCGCTTTTGAGATAGTCTGCTTTGATATTTTTTGCCACATAATGACCATTTGATGTAATCGGAGAGCGACCCGCATCAAAAAAAATCTGACTGCGCGCACGCTCACAAAAGTTCAGATAATTGGAGTGATAGACAACTCCGCCTACATCTGTATCCTCATAATATACTCGTATTTGCATCTGTTTACTCCTATTTTATGGGCTTTATAATACCCCCTTTAAATTAGGGGTGACGGATTAGGGACGTTTGTCTAAGAATTTTTTTTTAGCCCATTGATTATATTAAAATAAGCCCACATTTTAGCAAACTAATGGTGGTGAGACTAGCTACCACCCTGCCCTTTTTTAGGAAATTAATTTTTTGATAATCACAACTTTCAAATTATTATGTTCATCATATTTAATATCTCCAATGTCTTAGTAACATCGTAAATCGCGCTGTGATACTGCGCTTCATCAAACTTAATATTGTAAAACCTGCAGGTTTCCAGCATCTTCGGATTTTTGAGATTTCCTCTAATATTCAAAGCTTTGACGATTTTTTTGTTTTCTTTCATAGTACAGATATGATGATCAAAGTAAACGAGATCGCCTAAATGACGAAGCTCAAATGTCACATTATGGGCCACTAAGGTTTTGGTCCCTTTACAAAACTCAATAAATTCCTGATCCTCTTCAAAAAATTCTGCATAATCGGCATTTGCTCTTAATCGTATAATTCTTTCGGGTGACAATTTATGCACAGCCAATGCATGAGGATTGACTTCATAGTCTGAAAAGTAATAGCGATGAAAGGTATCTTGTATGACATATTTGCCATCAACCGATTCTACCCTAAAAGCTGCGACTTCTATCACGTCGTGAACATTGGCAGTATTAGTCTCGAAATCTAGAATAATCAATGGGTTTCCCTGGAGTTAGAATGGATATTTTTCGATGGCTTTTTTAGATTCAACATTATAGGGAGAAACGAAGCGGTTTGTTTAAACGAGACATTTAAATTTCTTACAAAGCGTCATCAGCAGTCTTTCCATGCTATCCTTCGACATCTTAACAATAGGTTCAAAGCCCGGTGCCCAATCACAGCAAACCCAAACGTCTTATCATTATAGGAGCCGGACTTAGCGGTCTATACGCGGCCTACTTGCTACAAGATCATTTTGAGATAGTGATACTTGAGGCGAATGATCGTATCGGCGGACGGATTTTAGGGACACCAAACGGCGGTGACTTGGGACCTACTTGGGTATGGTCGCATCACAAATCCACCCTTGCGCTTTCTTACGAACTGGGTCTCACCTTATTTGCACAATACACCAAAGGGTATGCGCTCTACGATGATCCAAAAGGGGTTCAACGCTTCAGCCCTGCCCCATTTGCACCCTCAGCGCGATTTGCCGGAGGGGTCAGTACCCTCACCGATGCTTTGTACCAAAAGCTGCATCGAGTAAAGTTTCATTTCAATACCCCTGTGGATACGATACTGAATCAAGATGATGGGATAATTGTCCAAAGCGCGATGAACCGCTACCAGGGTGACAGAGTAATCTCGACC
>JBBQNL010000060.1:0-10259 GCA_038329855.1 Campylobacterales bacterium | reverse complement strand
TAAGGCTCCTTGGTGTTAATTAACAACATGTTAAAAAATGTCGTTATGTTTTGCAGTGATATTATATTCAAAAACAGTTATTAACAACTTAAAGAAAAGGAATTATAGTGTCTTAAACTGTTGGAGCCATTCAATGTTATTTTCATTGGTATTTTCTTGCTGTTTTAAAAGTGAACCGATAATACTAAGCAAAGTATCTCGGTCCATAAACTCTAACAGTGCAGGATTGATGGAGGTAGGCGCGAGCCCTTCATAACGGTTGAGAAGGTTTTGTATGTCAGTAATGAGTTGTTCTTTAGTCGATTCCATAAGTGAAAGTATAACTTAAATCTTTGAATCATCAGTTGTATTTGTTGCTGTTGAGATAGATAAAAGCATTTGATTGAAAGGAACTGCTTTATTAATAAATTGATTTTTCCCCATAACTTTTAATAAAACTTTTTTGAGACTACTCCCAGATATCATTTTAATCAAATTATTTAAATACCATCTTGTTATATGGTTGAGAAAGTTATAAGATGAAAAATGTACATTTAAGCTCTATGCTCCTGACTCAAACCATTGCGCAGTTAAGTCCAAGAAATACAATCGAAGAAGCATCGAAATATATGCATCAACATCACATTAGTTCAGTCGTAATTGTTGGCAATGACAATCATCCCATCGGAATTTTTACCGAATATGATGTAATCAAAGCCATAGCAAAATTTCTTCCCAAAGATACGTTTCTTTCAGATGTCATGACACAAAACCTCTTTATACTGAAAGGGTCTGTATATTTTCATGATGCCTATACCATGATGCAAAGCCAAGGATATCGTCACGTAATCGTAATAGACGATGATGAAGCGCTTATTGGTGTTGTATCTGAAGGTGATTTTATCCGTCAAATTGGTTTTATTGAAATCCCTGTCATAAAAGTGGTAGAAGATATCATGAAAGAAGCTCCGCTTATGATCCAAATCCATACCTCGATCGTTGATGCAGCACGAATGATGAGTGAGCGGCATTGTGACTATGCGATTGTAATAAAGGATGTAGAGGCACAAGGTCTTGTACGCGAACGTGATATTATTCATTGCTATGTGCAAGAAGATTTTTGTGCGGATGCGACAGTCGAAAAACTGATACAAGAAGAGTTACATCTCATTTCGCCTTCCATTCCCATTCAGCAGGCCGTAGCATTGATGGAAGATCATGGTGTTCATCAACTTTTCGTTGCCGATTCAAAGGGGAAGATTATTGGCCTTCTTAATCGGCATGATGTGCTCAAAACGATTCATGGGGTCTATATTGATACCCTTCTCGAAACGATTAAACAGAAGAATGAGAATATTAACGGGCTTAAAAAACGTGAATGGGAATTGGAGCAAAAAGATATCGCTCTCAACGAAGCGCAGTCAATTGCTCATCTGGGAAGTTGGACCCTTGACTTAACGCATAATACACTGGATTGGTCAAATGAGTGCTACAAGATTTTTGGAATTGAAATTGGTATCCCCATGACGTATGAACTTTTTTTGCAGAAGATACATGAAGATGACCGTGAAAAAGTCAATAATGCATGGGAAGCTGCAATCCAAGGAAGCAAATATGAGATAGAACATCGTATCTTGGTCGATAAAAAGGTCAAATGGGTTCGTGAAAAAGGGAAGCTCAATATCAGTAAAGAGGGTGAGCTGCTTTCAGGAATCGGCACGGTTCAGGACATTACACAGTACAAAGCGTATGAAGAGAAGCTCGAACTTCTCGCCAATTATGACACTCTGACCGGCCTTGCCAACCGTGCCTTTCTTTTTGCCTACTTGCAAAAGGCAGTTTATCGTGCAAAACGCGGGAACAGTATCGTCGGTTTAATTCTGATTGGTCTGGATCATTTTAAAGATGTAAATGACAGTTATGGACATACTATCGGTGATGAATTGCTGCTGCAAATAGCAAATCGTTTATCCATGCGCCTTCGCAAGGGAGATTTTGTTGCCCGTTTAGGCGGCGATGAATTTGCAATTATACTTGAACGGATAAATTCAGCAGATGAAGCAGCGGTTGTTGCGCAGGAGATTATTGAAGCGTTATCGCAGCCAAATATTCTTTCTAACAAAGTACAAATCCATATAGGGGCCAGTGCAGGTATTGTTATCGCACCTGAAAATGCAGAGACAGCCGAAGAGCTGATTCAGTTTGGTGATACCGCACTGTATCGGGCAAAAAATGAGAAGCGCGGCAGCATCCGTTATTATTCAGAAGAATTGACAGAGTCGGTAAAAAAACGAATTTTGTGTGAAAGCCGTCTCCGACATGCCATTGAATGCAATGAATTTGAACTTTATTATCAGCCGCAGGTTCATATATCAAGCGGCAGGATTATCGGAGCTGAAGCACTGATAAGATGGAATGATCCACAAAATGGCCTTGTTTCTCCAAATCTGTTTATTCCTCTTGCGGAAGAAACAGGACTTATAGGGCCTATTGGCGAGTGGGTTATCATGCAAGCATGCTCTCAGGGCAGGATTTGGAATGACAAAGGGCATAATATTAGTTTGTCAGTGAATGTTTCTGCCTATCAGCTACGGCATCAGGATTTACTAAAAGTCGTCAATAATGCATTGAGTGACAGCGGTTTTACTCCTGACAAACTCATATTGGAACTGACCGAAAGCGCCTTAATGCAACATGAGGAAGAGATTGTTTCTATGCTGTATTCTTTGCGTGCGAAAGGAATAGGTTTGGCTATTGATGACTTTGGTACAGGTTATTCCTCCTACAGCTATCTCAAACGATTCCCCATAGATATATTGAAAATCGATAAATCGTTCATAGACGATATCCCGTTTAAAAATGACGATATGGCAATTGTAAAAGCGATCATTGCAATGGGTAATACATTGGGTTATAAAGTCTTGGCAGAGGGGACAGAACATGCAGAGCAGATTGAATTTTTGAACGAAAATGGATGTGAATTTTATCAGGGATATTTCAAAAGCAGACCCGTTTCAGCGGAAGAGTTTGAAAAGCTTCTGTGATTAGTGAAATAATTTATGATAAATTGTAGAATTTATCTCATCTGCTTGGCATTGAAAGGGTTTTTGCATAACTTTTCAGTTCTAGGCAAAGCTGATCTTTAACAATAGGCTTGCGTATATAGGACACCATACCAGCAGCTTCCATCTTTTGATCTAGATTCAATTCAGACATTGTAGTGACCGCTATGACAATCGTATCAGGATGGTGTTCTTTGATTTGTTTCGAAGCTTGAAACCCATCTATACGGGGCATCATTATGTCCATTAGGATTATATTGGGATGTAAATCCTTGCATTGATCAACCGCATCCTGCCCATCTATTGCTTCATATATTTCAAACTGATCCAAGTTTTGACACATAGCTCTGAGCAAAAAACGATTCATTTCACTGTCGTCAACAATAAGGAGCTTTAGTTTATTCATGTATTGAACTGAGTTTCGGAAGTATAATTATCATACACACAAACCCGGTTGCGCCCTTCATTTTTTGCCTGATACATCGCCTCATCCGCACGTTTAACTAAATCTGTGCCACTGAGAACGTCAGAGGAAAACTCTGCTACTCCGATACTAACGGTCACATATATTTCTTTTCCGTCACTTTCCATATCTGATGAAACCATAACACATGTTTCAATTTCTCGTCGAAGACGTTCAGCCAGCCAAGCTGCATGATGGCCATCGGTTAAAGGGCACAGAAGCATGATTTCCTCACCTCCATAACGTGCCACCGTATCGGTTTCACGAATCAATGTATTGATCAGTATGCCGAGCTTTTTCAAGACGATGTCACCGGTATCATGTCCATACGTATCATTGACATTTTTGAAACGGTCAATATCAATCATTAGAATGGAGAATGCAAGATCATATCGTGCCGCCTTTGAAAATTCTTCTTCCAGCTTTTGATCAAGATGACGGCGGTTGCTTATGCTCATGAGCGGATCGGTAATGTTTTCGATTTCCAAAGTATAAATACGTTTGATATCCCGAGCCGTTTGAAGTGACAGTATGCATACTAAAAAAACAAATAATGAACCCAGAAAAAGCAGGATACATATAACCTCTTTGCTTGAAAAATCATTTTGTGCTCGAAACTGCAGTGCAATCACGATGTATGTGGCAATAAAAAATAAAATCATACCGGAAAGTATTTGCCATAATCTTCGTATCGAACCATGGGGAAGTTCGTGCATCAGTTTTTTAAGAGGGATGAGTGTAACTACCAATAATGCAATGCCAACAATGTCAAGATAATTCATAATAGTATAAAATAATTGATTCATAGAAGATTCTTTCTGTTTTCGGATTCACATTTCGCTTTTATGAGCGGTGGAGATAATTGTTGGAAATATGACTGAAAAAAGTCTTACAAAAGTCTCAAACAATGTTTCTTTCGCGGACAAAGGTATCCGAATCGTTGCCATTTATGAGATATTTTTAAAAAAACTCTATTTCTCCTGTGTCTATCTGATTAGGTGCAAACATCGTGATGATCTGGCGTATGCTAAGTGTAGTCGGTTCATGTATATGATGAGAGTTTTTCATCGCTATACTCTCAATACTAAAACGTTGGATGTATCGATCCATATCGGAACTGACGGCATCAAAAAGTCTCAACATGCTATTTTCAGACGACTTTAGTACTTCCATAAACATTTCCGTATGGTCGAGCAGTGCTGTAGAGAGTTCAGACATACTGCCAGCCAGGGTGTCCAGATACGGCGAATAGTGGAGCAATATGGATGAAGTATGGGAAAATATAGTGGCAACACTTCTGATTTCATCCAAATCCGAATGGATAAGTGCAAGCGAAAGGTGTTCGGGAATCTCACTGAAATATTCGAGCATATCATCGGCATCATCGTATCGAAACAGAATTTTCTCATCATCTTCATCGTCATCTTTGGCAAAATACTCCTCTAACAGGGTGTCTTCTGCCGGCAATATGGGTTTGTTTTCCGTCGTATGACATAAAGGACTGACATTATCTGTAAGGGTACATGCTGTTTCATACATCATTTCGATATATTCACGGATAACACCCGAAAAGTTCGCATCGAACAGTTCGGTTGCCACGGCAAACTTGTCATCCGAATAGACAATGCCGTTATCGAGCATGGTATAAATAACTGAATTTTTCATGCCGGAGCATATCTGATAGATCTCATCGAGTATTATGCGGCGATTGGCAAAAAACTTCAGCATAACGTTAATGACAGGACATGCACCCGGGGCTTTTGTTCCACGCAATACGTTGATGAAATAGTTCAGTACTCGTGATCCGAAGTGGTCTATGAAAAAAACGGGATGGATCTGTTTTGATGTTAATACACTCTGAATACGCCGGGATGCTATCCATTTGTTAAGCAGGATGTCGTGATTGGTCTCAAGAAGATCTGCTAAATCATGGCGTTTTTTACTATTCATTTCAATATACAATATTCTGCCCATGAAGCGACCTTAGGTTGATTTTGTTACCAAAGTATCACAGCTAAAGGTCTCAAAAAAGTCTCAAACAATGTTCCTTTCGCGCAAGTAGATATCTAAGTCATCAGCATTTAACGGTTTGCTGTAATAATACCCCTGTATTTCATCGCACCCTTGATCACGGAGAAAATTCAGTTGATCTTCGGTTTCTACCCCTTCGGCAATGGATTTGAGTCCAAGATCATGCGCCATACTGATAATTGCCTTGACGATGGCTTTGTCTTCGGGATCGGTGTGTATGTCCCGTACAAAGGATTTATCAATTTTAAGTTTATGCACTTTGAATTTTTTGAGATAGCTAAGAGAAGAGTACCCCGTACCAAAATCATCGATGGACATACGGATTCCGTGATGATGTAACGTGTCCATGATGGCACAGGCTAAATTAGGATTATGCATTGCAACGGCTTCGGTGAGTTCAATATCCAAATATTCTGGGGGCAAGCCAGCTTCATTGAGTATTTTGACCACCAGTTGCGGTAAATCAGGATGACGAAACTGAACTGCGGAGAGATTGACAGCAATACTTATGGGTCTAAAGCCGCTTTGTATCCAATGCTTCGCCTGTTGTACTGCTGTACGTAAAACCCATTCGCCGATCGGTAAGATCAATCCATTCTCTTCTGCCAGAGGGATAAATTCAACAGGAGAAATATCTCCAAATTCCGGATGAGTCCAGCGAACCAATGCTTCTGCACCGATAATCTGACCGTCAAGGGCTGAAATCTGAGGTTGGTAAACAACTCTCAACTGGTTACGATCCAGGGCATTGTGTAAAGCGTTGCTTAATTGCAGGTTGCGTGAAGTATGACTCTGCATCGCCTGGGTAAAGAAGCAATAATTGTTACGCCCGTTTTGTTTGGCACGATACATCGCCGCATCCGCATTTTTAGAGAGTGTTTGATGGTCGGTTCCATCGGAGGGATAGACAGCAATACCGATGGAAGCGGTTATTATAAGTTCATATTGATCAAAAGAAAAGGATTGAGCAAGCGCGTGTAATAATTTATTGACAACATGGATAATACCCTTGCTGTCCGAATTTGGCAGTAAAAAAACAAACTCATCGCCCCCTAGTCGGGATACTGTGTCTTCATCGCGCAAGACCGATTGAAAACGTTTCGCCACTTCGACCAACAACATGTCTCCGGCTTTATGGCCAAGGGCGTCATTGATGTCTTTAAAATGGTCCAGATCCAGAAACATAATGGCGAATGTTTCATTATTTCGTTTAGCAAGCTTCAGCGCATAATCGGTACGATGCTCTAGCTGTCTACGGTTCGGCAACCCTGTCAACGGATCGAAATTAGCAAGAAATTGGAGATGTTCTTCAGCTTGTTTTTTTTCTGTGATGTCTTCTTTGATGGCCATATAATTGCTGATATGTCCATCAGATTGAAAGATGGGAGCTACTTTCATGGCTTCGATGTATTCAGAGCCGTCTTTGCGTTTATTGATCAATTCTCCATGCCATGTTTTTCCATGGGTAATAAAAGCCCACATTTCGATGTATGTTTTTTTCGATGTTTTACCTGATTTGAGAAATCGCAGGTTTTCACCGATCGTTTCGTCTTTGATGTATCCGGTAGTGCATTCAAATGTTGTATTGACGTATTCGATAGTACCGTCAAGATCGGTGATAACAACGCTAACGGGGCTTTGATCGACGGCTTGAGACAGCTTGTGCAATTCATTTTCCATTTTTTTGCGCTGCGTGATGTCTCTGGCAGACGCATAGATGTAGGTATTGCCTTCTAGAATAATCGGTTTAGTCGTAATCTCTACATCAATGAGCACACCGTCTTTACATCGGTTACGTGTTTCAACGGTCATCTTGTCTGATGTTGAGATTTTGTTTATCATCGTAGTGATCTCTTCAGAAGAATAGATGATATCCCAGTCTTTTACATTGAGATTTTGCGCTTCTTTCTCACTGTAACCCAGCATCTGAATAAAAGAGGGACTCCATTCAATGAGGTTTCCGTCCATATCGAGGATATGGATCCCGTCGGTTGATGATTCAAGGAGTAATTTTGACCATATGCGATTCATTTCCAGTTCTTTAGAATTAAAATTTCTCATCAAAACCTACTGATACTTAACTGTCATGCGGACATTAGTCCAATAAAACTATTGATATAGTTTTTATTTAATTGAGAAGCCATATCCTGTTTCATGACCAACAATGCTTCAAAGCTTGTGTAGTTATCCCGGAAGGTACGCTTCGTTGTGAGGGCATCAAAAGTATCACACATTCCAACAATTTGTGCGTATTTCGGAATTAACTTTGTACTCAGACCCTTTGGGTAGCCACTGCCATCTAATCGTTCATGATGAAAACGTACTGCATTTAAAATTTTTTGATTGGTTACTCCATTATCGGCAAGAATGGCATACCCGTAATCGGAATGAATTTTGACGGTTTCATATTCCTCATTTTTCAATGCACTTGGTTTTTGCAAGATAATCGAATCAATACGAATTTTTCCGATATCGTGCAATAATCCTGCAAGCCCCACATCTATTATCTCTTCTTGCGATAAATGAATAGCATTTGCTAATATAACCGCTAAAAATGCAACATTGGTACTATGATGATGGGTCGTATATTTTTCCGGGATAATTTTTAACAGCATAGGCAGCGTATTTGTTTCAGGATTAATACAAGCAGCCAATTGATTAACACATATATAGAGTGCATCCATGGGCAATTTTTCATCCGCATTATCGAATATCGTCTGCATTAAATCTGAGATTGTGGCATAGAGAACAGACAGTCTCTCTTCGAGCGTTCCAAAAATATTGAACATCGTCTGTGGTAAATCCAAAGCAGCCTTGATCGGCTCGTTGGCTGATACTCTGTTTTCTTGCGATAAATCAATGGTTTTATGCTCGGTTTGATAGTGTCTTATTTTCTCTGAATCTTCTTTGAGAAAGTAAATTTCTTTGTTGTGATGCATTTTAAATAAAAGTTCTTCACTGATATAGGTACCGGCTTGTATGATGATGACATAATCACTGTATCGTTTGATGTAACAATCAAACGGAAGCACGGTCCCCTTTATCAAAACATCCAGTGTATGCGATGTATATTTATGATTAATTACCCTCTTGGTAATTCTTGGAGGATAATTTAAATAAGTGGTATCAGGCATGTTCTAATTCCTATTTTCATTTTAATCCCAAGCTTATATTTTAAGTAGCTACTTTAGGCACTAGTCTCTTATAAAAAAGTCTCAAAAAAGTCTCTTCATCCTGTGAAGTTCATTTTTAATGAAGAAGACTTATAATAATTAAATTAAAAATTTGGATGATGGATGAATATAAAAATTTTAAAAAATTTAAATGTCCTTTACGTAGAGGACGATCCTGTTATTTCATCACATACCATCACTTTGCTTGAGAGCTATTTTCATACAGTCTACGGGTGTGACAATGCTGAGGATGCCTTGGAATTGTTTAATCACGAACGTATACACCTTATCATCAGCGATATCGAACTTCCGGGTATGAATGGCCTGCAGTTATGTGAAAAGATACGAAAATCCAACTCTCACATACCTATTTTTATTACCACAGCACACCAAGATAAAGAGATGTTAATGCAAGCTGTTAAACTCAAACTGGTGGATTACCTCATCAAACCTATCACGGTAAACGCTCTGGCACAAGCACTGAGCGAAAGTCTCGATCAGCTCAATGCCAATGGGGATTTAATGGTTCAAATTGACCATGACCGATATTATTATCCTCTGATTGGGGAGATTAAAGCAGATGGAGAGACCATACTGCTCAATAAATTTGAGATTGAGCTACTGGATTTACTACTCATAAATAAAAATAAAATAGTGAATAAAACGACGATTGAACATATTTTAAATCCCGATGAGCCGATGTCGGAAGCGGCCTATAAGAATCTTATCTACAGACTTCGTAAAAAGATCGGTAAGGAGAATATCGTTTCTGTATCAGGGTTAGGTATCAAATTGGTAATTTCCCGATAATAGAGTTTGTGGAGACTATTGTGAGACTATTTTTTATCATACTAACAAATAGACACAAAATTTTGTAATTTAGGCATATGGGCTATAAAAAATGAAAACAGTTAAAGTAAAAGAGATACAAACATCTCCCGTCATCAAGCTTTGTGAAAAAGAGATGCTTAGTACAGCGGTTAAAATGATTTTATCAAAACGCATTCACAATATTGTGATTGTAAATGATAATAAAAGCTTCTCAGTCCTTTCCGTTTCCGATATTTTAAACTCTGTTTCTCGAAAAGAGTGGGCACAAACTCCAATCTCCACAATTGCCAAAAAAGTTCTTAAATTGATAGACGGAGAAAAAAGTACCATTGTAGCTTCCATGGCAATGGAAGAAAGTGATGAGATATTTGGCGTCATCGACAGCAATGCAGAGCTCACAGGAGTTGTAAGCTATCAAGATATTACCGATACGACCGAGCTTTCAACAGAAGAGTTATTTGAAATTTCATTGAATTCCATAGTTTTTAGAAACAGTGCCTCTACTGCTGATTGCGCTGAGAAACTCATTGATATTCTGAGCGATTTAAATGCATCACCTACAGCTTGCCTTATTGTCCTTAAAGAGCGGATTCCCTGCGGCATAATCACCCAAAGAGACATTGTACGACTCCTCGATGGAGGAAAAAGTCTCGATGAACCTCTTGAAACGTGTATGACATCCCCGCTTTTTGCTGTGGCTGGAGATATCAGCGTTACTAT
>JBBQNL010000059.1:0-10270 GCA_038329855.1 Campylobacterales bacterium | reverse complement strand
TACATATAGAAAGGATAATAAATCCTATCCAGCTTTGTTTATTCGTCTCCAAAAAAAGTCCCTTCTTTTTGTTCAAATTTATTTTTTTTAATAATTTATCATAAAACCCTATTTTTTATATTGAATAAAATCATTTTGCTTTGGTAAGCTACGTAGTATATTGTTAGGTATCACATAAAGGTCTGAAAAAGAAAGCCCATTAGTATGATAATATAGAAGAAATATTTGATATCATATAACTTAATGATTCTTTTGGCACTAATGACTCTAGATAATTTAAAATCTTTCTTGTATAAATTTGCAACAATTAAGCTATAAACTTACATACAATTTTTATAAAGGTTAAAACTTGAAAAATACATTCAAATCATTCAAAAATTTTAGTGAAGAAGAATATAGAAAATATTTTTCCGAAGCACATTTTATCTTTGATACAAATGTTTTATTAAATTTATACAGATACCAAGAAGAGACAAAAGATCAATTTTTGCAAGTTTTGGAAACTATTTCAGATAAAATTTGGATTCCATATCATGTAGGATTAGAATTTAATAGAAATAGAATAACAGTTATTAATGATCAAAATAAAAAATTTGATGAAATACATAAAGTTTTAGATAAATCAGAGAATGAAATAAAAAATGAATTTAAAAAGCTAGATATTGATAATCGACATTCACTTATTAAATATGATAAATTTTTTGAAGAACACTCAAAGTTGTTTATTTCTTTCAAATCTGAGCTAAACATACTTAAAACTAAACAACAGCAGATTAGGGATAAGGATGAAATAAAAGAAAAAATAGAGAACATTTTTAATGGTAAAATTGGTACACCTCCTGAAAAACAGGAATATATTGATAAGTTAAATAAAGAAGGTGAAAATCGATATATAAATAAAATCCCACCTGGTTATGAAGATCAAAAAAAAGAAGAAGTTTTTGCATTTGGAGGAATTCAATACCAT
Source organism: Campylobacterales bacterium (assembly GCA_038329855.1). Taxonomy (GTDB): domain Bacteria; phylum Campylobacterota; class Campylobacteria; order Campylobacterales; family Sulfurimonadaceae; genus Sulfuricurvum. Next base: position 9,303 of record JBBQNL010000059.1, on the reverse strand, counting down.
GGAAAATATGGTGATTTAATCATATGGAAAGAAATTATAGAACATGCTAAAAAAGATGAAATAAAATCAATAATTTTTATTACGGATGACAAAAAAGAAGATTGGTGGCAAATTACAAGCGGTCAAAAGATTTCTCCAAGAATTGAATTGATAAATGAAATACAAAGGGAAAGTGACATTGATTTTTTTTACATTTATTCACCAGAAAAATTTCTAACCTTTGCGAAAGACCTGATGGAAGCAACTATTACTGAATCGACTATCGAGGAAGTACGTTATCTGTCTAAAACTCATTCCCGAAGACCATCTTGGGTAACAAAAATAATTATAGATAGAATTAAAATTTGGTTTTTTACTAATTATGATGATCCAGCTAATTTTTTGCCATATGACTCAAGAGAGGATGGATATCAATACTTATTTGGTGGACCATATGATTTAAGAGATTTAATCTTTTCAAAATATGGGGATGATTATCCTGAAAGATTGCTAAATAAAGTAATTGAGGATATAGAAGAAGAATATGGCCATATTGATTGGGCTATGAAAGATCGTGCTATACATGTAATCGTATCTGCAGATTTTGAGACAGCTGAAAGAATCGGTGCAAGTGGTACATTTCAAGTATCATCAATATTGGATCACAATGGTTTTGATCTAAGTCACATGGTCGATCAAGGAAAGCACTATTATTCACAAAACGAAGTAATAGATGATTTAGCTGATGCAATGATGATAGATAGTAATGATATATCTTACGAATTTGATTAAAGTGTGCCATAGGAGCATAGAAAAACATAGTATTTCTGTCACACTATAGCGATAAACGCGGTAATTACGGGGTTTTTTGAATTCGGCTTATTGTGTGCCTAACTCGTTAAAACCGCCTATTTAAAGGCTTCGTAGAGCCTTCACTTTTTAACATGGACGAAAGTGTGCCATAGAGATCAAAATTTTATTGATACAGAACAAATATATTCTACACCATGAAATCTCCAATTACTTTTAACTTCCATTGCATATGATCAAATGTTATGGTTCTAAAAAAACCACATAGATAATCTATGCTACAATCGCACCATTATTATTAAGGATTTTTGATGGTGTCTATTGATTTGTCTCAACTTACTCACACCCCATGTTATATTTGTGAAGAAGCTCTTTTAGAAAAAAATTTACAGCTATTAGATCGTGTTCAGAAGGAGTCTGGGGCAAAAGTGATTTTGGCACTCAAAGGGTTCGCCATGTGGTCGACTTTTGGTCTTGTCGGAGAGTATTTACAGGGGTGTACTGCCAGCGGGTTACATGAAGCTAAACTGGCACGTGAAAAGATGAACAAAGAGGTGCATACCTATTCTCCTGCATTTAAAGATGAGGATATTGATGAGATAGCCCGTATCAGTGATGATATTGTGTTTAACTCTCCCTCTCAGTTCCATCGCTATTATGATCGTGTCAAAGCAATTAATCCGTCTATCTCTATTTCTTTGCGCGTTAATCCGGAGTATTCTTCTTCTCCCGTGGATCTCTATAATCCATGTGGTGTGTTTAGCCGATTGGGAACGACGATTGACAACTTCGATTCCTCTATCGTTTCGAAACTTGACGGGTTAAATTTTCACGCCTTATGTGAACAAAATGTCGATGCGCTTGAGGGCGTTTTAGAGGCGTTTGAATCAAAGTTCGGTCAATACATCGATGGGATGAAATACGTTAATTTCGGAGGAGGGCACCATATCACGAGATCTGACTATGACGTAGAACGTCTTATCGAAGTGATACGTGCGTTTAAAGCGCGACATAATGACATTACCGTGTATCTAGAGCCTGGAGAAGCTGTGGGATGGCAAACGGGGCCTTTGGTGGCTTCTGTGCTGGATATTGTCCATAATGGTATGGATATTGCCATTTTAGACACCTCCGCTGAAGCACATATGCCCGATACGCTTGCGATGCCCTATCGTGCAGAGGTACGTGGAGCCGGTATTGCCGGTGAAAAAAGCCATACGTATCGATTTGGCGGAAACACGTGTTTGGCAGGGGATATTATGGGGGACTACTCATTTGATGGGCCTTTGAACGTAGGAGACAAGATTATCTTTGAAGATCAGATCCATTACACCTTTGTCAAAAATACGACGTTTAACGGCATCAAGCTCCCTTCTCTTGCCATCTGGACCAAAGAGGGGACTTTAAAAATGGTTCATGAATTTGGGTATGAAGATTATCGGGATCGTCTTTCCTGATATTTTGCTTTACCGTTTGGTTAAAACAACGGCCAATCCATGCGCAATTCCATCATAGCTTTCTTGGAGCGGAGCGATTTGTTCCATAATAGCTTGTTCAGTTTTGATTTCTTGAGCCAGCTTTTTTCGTCGTCTTGTCAGTTCGATCGTTTTATTTGAAATGCGATTGTTGACCAAATCAAGAAGATTACTTTCACTTTTTTTGCGTTTAAAAAGATCTTCATGAGATTTTGAGTGGGAAGCAATGGTGGACGCGTCGCTCTCATTTCTGTTTTTTATCGCGATCATCTCATTTTCAGCTATCAAGGAATTGATCTCAGAAAGGGTGTCTTCTTGCTCTTTTTTATTGTTTAACTCACCTTTAATCTCTTCTTCGGTTTGATGGACCTGTTCTCGTGCTGTGGCTACCAATTCCTTTTGTGAATGCATTCGTAATTTTGCCTGTTTGTACTGCAACAAAATGGAATAAATCGAAATATAATTCCATTTTTGCTGCTTAAAGTCTACGATGGCATATTTTTGAACTTTATTTCCATTTTGATCGATGATGACATCTTCTGAAAAATATTTTATAAATGTTTCTGCATTTTTATCTCTATTTTCAACAAAGCCCAAAAGATTTTTTGCAGTATAAAGAAGGATTCGATCAAAATATTTTCGCAGTATAAATCCGGTAAATCCTTCTATTTTCCCCCGCTCTTCCACACTTAAACTATCAATTAAAAGGACCTCTATCATTCCTCGAAATACAGGGATGAAGGTTTTGTTGAAGGTAGCATTATCGATAAAAGAAAAATTGAGTTTTTCCTCAAGAACTTCCGCTATCACCGATTCGATATCTTCCCACATCCCGTTGGGAAAATAGCTTTGGTATATTGACATCAACTCTTCTTGCGATTCTCCGGCATACCGCTTATCTCGTCCCTCCGGTACTTTTCCCGGTGGAGTATAGTAACGAACCCATATACGTTCCCGTAAAAAGAAGATAATATCTCGTTCACTTAGATTAAAAATAGGTTGAGTTTGCAGACGTGTCAGCATACGTGCTTTTTGCATACTGAGATTTTTATCGATAAATCCTTTGAGTAAACGTTCTCTTGTTTCCTCAGGTATTGAGAGCAAATAGGGGAGGACACGATATTCCTCTTTACGCTGTGCGAGATCCATGAGAAGATTTGAGTTTTTATGCAGCATACGGTCTAGCGATTCAGTACCGGTATCATCCACGAAATGTTTGATTATCTTGCAATGCTCAAAAGTGAGTTCCACTGAAATGGTTTGAAAAGACAAACTGAAATACTCAATAATCGCTTCGCTTAGCAGCCCTTTCTTTAGATTAAAAAGATCTTCATTATTGCCTATAGATAATTTATCCAAAAGACGTTTATAGTTATTCGTGGAGAAATCCAGCGCATAAAGATCGGGGGGCAAAAATGTTTTCAAGATATCAATAATCTCAATGGCTGCTCTTGCTTTTATGTTTTGTCCTTTACGAATCCGACAGCTGCTTTTACCGCATTGATATAACTTAATATCGATGCTTTATTCTGGTAGGCGATGTCAAATGCCGTCCCGTGATCGACGGAAGTACGAACGATCGGAAGTCCCAAAGATACGTTAATCCCTTCGTCAAAGTAGAGGGCTTTGAGCGGTGCCAGTCCTTGATCGTGATACATAGCAACGATGGTTTTATAGTATTCACGTGAGCGTGGGGTAAAGGCCACATCCGGTACAAGAGGTCCTTCGAAAATGGTTTCACCGATGGTTTGATTGGCTTTTGCGATTGCCTCTTCGATACAACGCTCTTCATCTCCCAGTACCCCATGATCTCCTGCATGAGGATTGAGCCCCAGAACCCCTATAGGGGAGCGCTTTAAACTCTTATGTAGACGAATGAGAAAATCATAGATTTTATCCGTAGTAATATGTTCCGGAATCTGGCGTAGAGGTATGTGCTCGGTGTAGAGTGCGACATACAGCTTTTCACATCCCAGCATCATAATGGCATCGGAATGCAAGAGATCACGAAGCGCATCGGTATGACCCACGTATTGGATTCCGGCTTGCATCCATGCCTCTTTATGGATGGGTAAGGTGACAATCGAATCCACGCTTTTAGAGGCTGCAAGATTGAGGGCCGTAGTAAAAGAGTCATAGCTGTAACGTCCGCTTGATGCAGATACTTCTCCTGGGGAAATAGTGAATTCGCCCGCTACTTTGATCATATTAAAATCATTGGGAAACTGGGTATGCAACAGCATTGCAGCTTGATGTGCCATGGTGTAGTTGATACAATACAGAGGCTTGCAGAGATGTTTTATCTTCTCATGCGCTTTGAGGATAATCTCAAATCCTACCCCGTTAAGGTCGCCGACACTGATTGCGATAGTTTTTAGCGCTGACATAGTGCTTTCATATCCGATACCGCCGTTGCAAGCCCTGTAAATACCGACCGAGCGATAATGCTTTGCCCGATGTTGAGTTCTTCAATCGTATCGATTTGAACGATTTGAGTCACATTTTGATAGTTCAAACCGTGTCCTGCTGCCACTTTTAGCCCCAAGGTTCGTGCATAGTTGGCCGCTTCTACGATATTGCCATAGGCACTTTCTAATTGCTGATCGAGTTCGCTTCGGCTAAGGTGACGAAGTGATTCGATTGCATGATGGGAATGGGGGAGGGCGGAGTGACGCATCGCGTACAAGTTGGCGAAGGTCCCTGTATGTAGCTCCACCCATTGCGCCCCAAGGGATGAAGAGAGTTCTACTGCTTCACGGGTAGGATCGATGAAGAGGGAAATATCGATTTCATTTTCTTTGAGTTTATTAATAGCATTTAATATTAATTCGTACTGCCCTTTTACATCAAGTCCTCCCTCCGTCGTCACTTCTTCGCGTTTTTCAGGGACGAGGGTTGCCCGATGAGGGAGTAATTGGCAAACAATATCGATAATCGTAGGCTCTATGGCACATTCAAGATTAACAGGTAGAGGGGAAGACTCGATAATACGCTGAGCATCTTTATCGTGGATATGACGGCGATCTTCTCTCAGGTGTATTGTGATTTGATCGGCACCCGCTTGAGCGCAAATAGCCAGTGCCATGAGCGGATCAGGATCATTTATTTTGCGGGCTTCACGTAAGACAGCAATGTGATCGATGTTGACACCGAGGGTTATTTTAGGATTGGCGTTTGGCATAAAAATCCTTCTTAAATGTACTAAATTCTCCCGCAATAATCGCTTTTCTTGCTTCACCTACGAGCCACAGATAATAATGGAGATTATGCAGTGACGCAAGACGGAAAAAGGTCAGCTCTTTGGATCGGAAAAGATGGTGCAAATAGGCGCGGCTGTACCGTTTGCAGGTATAGCACTCACATGCAGGATCGATGGGTTCGCTGTCGAGTTTAAATTTTGCCCCACGGATATTGATACGTCCGTAGGTGGTAAACAGGGTACCGTTTCGAGCGTTTCGTGTGGGCATAACGCAGTCGAACATATCGACTCCGCGTTCAATATTTTCAATCAAATCTTCAGGGGTTCCGACACCCATGAGATAACGGGGCTTATTCTGCGGCATAAGAGGGGTGGTGTGTTCAACGGTATCGTACATAAGGTTATTGGACTCTCCGACACTAAGACCTCCGATGGCAAATCCATCATAATCCATCGCACACAGTTCGTTGGCCGACTGAGTACGGAAGGCTAAATCGGTTCCCCCTTGGATGATGGCAAAAATATTTTGTTGCGTACCGATCCCAAGTGATTGTTTATGACGAAAATACTCGATCGATTGTTTTGCCCATTGGGTGGTTCGTTCGATGGAAGTACGTATCCGTTCTTGCGTTGCGGGAAGGGCGACGAGATCATCGAGGATCATCATGATGTCACTGCCAAGATTGTTTTGAATATCGATGACCTTTTCGGGGGTAAAAAAGTGTCGTGAACCGTCGATGTGGCTTTTGAATTCGATTCCTAATTCGGTCGGTTTGGAGATGTCGCTGAGGCTGAATGCCTGAAATCCGCCACTGTCGGTCAAAAAGCTTTTGGGATAGGTGGTAAACCCGTGCAATCCACCCATTGCTGCGATGGTTTCATCCCCCGGGCGCAAATAGGTATGATAGGTATTTGCAAGGATGATTTGAGCCCCTAAAATAGTCTCCATATCGAACATATCGAGAGATTTAACGGAACCAACTGTTCCAACGGGCATAAAGATAGGAGTTTGGATTGTGGAATGAGCTGTAGTGATGGTACACGCTCGCGCTTTGCCACAGGTAGCATCGATGGTAAATGTCATAAAATCTCTATTGTATTGTATTTTGTAATGTTATGCATTTTATCATAAGTGGCCAGTTATTTCTATTAATCTACGATATAATTGACCTAATAATCTAAACAGGAAACGCATGAGATTAAGCACCATTTTTTTCTTTTTTTACCTCAGTTCGAGTATTAGTGCCTTAACACTTGATGAAGCGATTGAAAAAACTCTAAAAACGCACCCCAGTGCGCAGATCGCATCTCTACAATCCGAGAGCGCTATCGAAAGTACCAAGAGTGTTGATTCAGCACTCTATCCTCGCATCGACGCGAATGCCAACTATTTCCCTACCAAAACATTTGTAATGCCAACCAATGGGGTATTTTCTACCAAACAAGGGGACAGTTTTCATGGTGATATCAGCGGTTCGTATTCGTTGTGGGATTCTGGACGTTCACGCAATCGATATACGTCTGCTTTACATGCGCAAGAGGGTGCAGATTCGATGAAAACATTAACCCAAAATGAACTCATCGAGAAAGTATGGTATCTGTATTATGGTGTTGCCACTGCGGCGTCTCTAATCGATACGGCAGAAGCTTCGGTGAAATTTTATGAGGCGCAATACCAGCAAGCACTCAATATGCGCAAGAGCGGACTGAAAACGGAAGCTGATGAGTTGCGGTTCAAGGCATCATTGATGGAATCGCAAGATCGTGCCTTGATAGCAAAGATTGACTACGATAAGGCAGCTTTGTCACTTGGGATTTTGATTGGAAGTGATGAGCTTGAGAGTGTAAATCAATTTAGTTTAAATCAGTCCTGTGAAACACTATCCCTTCAAAATATCTCTTTGGAAACTTTGCGTCAAGAATTACGCGACAGCAATCCCCAGTTAAAAGCTTTACGTTCCTCTATACATTCTGCCAAGGGGTTGGCGGATGCGGCAAATCATGAAAAATACGGGAATGTGGCGCTCGTAGGTTCATATGGTTATGATGATTCACTCTCGACGTATGACAGCTATCAAGCAGGAGTTGTGGGGACGATACCGTTGTATGATGGTGGAAAACTCTCCACAGAAGCACAGAAAAGCCGTATCGCTTATACGATAGCCCAAAAAGAGTTCGAAAATACTGAGCGTCAACTCTGGCAAGAACTGTATGGAGTCTATCGTGATTTCCAGCGAGTGAACGAGTCGATAAAATCCAAAGAGAGTATGATTGAAGCTACTGCAAAATCATTGCATCTCATTGGAGGACGATATTCTCAAGGATTGGCAACCTATGTGGATGTATTGGAATCTCAAAGTGCCTTAGAAAATGCCAAATCTGATTTAGTCCAAGCAAAATATCAAAAAATAAGTGCTTATGCGCACGTTCAACGATTATTAAACAAAGGATGTTTCAATGACATTTGTAAACAGTAAAAGATGGCTTATTGGCGGAGCAGTTCTTGTCGGGGTGGGTGTACTTGCCTATAGCAAAATCTATTTACCGAAAAACGACCAAGTTACACCATCAGCACCTGTAAAGGTTGAATTCTCTGTTGTCAACGGAGTAGGGACGATAGAAGCCAAAGAGATAGTGGTTCTTGCCCCCAAAACAACCTCTAAGCTTCAGGCATTGTTCGCAGATGAGGGAGATAGGATTGGGCAAGGGCAAGTTTTGGCCAAAATGGAAATTTCTGAATTGCGCGGTAATCTGCAAGAAAGCAGCGCCAACATCGCAAAAAGTAAGGCACAAATGGCATCCCAAGAAGCGATTATTGAGGATTTAAAAGCCAAAAAAAATCTAGCTGATATTAATCTCAATCGTTACGCGACTCTTCTGAAAGGAGGCTTTGTGACTCAAGCCGAGTTTGACAGTGCACAAGCGCTTTCTCAAAGTGCCACAGCACAACTGATGAGTGCCAAAGAAAATCTAAAACTCTCGCAACACGACATCCAAAGATCACAAGCAGCACTACTTACTCAACAAGATAAGATTGACGATTTGTCTTTACGTTCGCCGTTTGATGGAGTCGTCGTGTCACGAAATTTTGAAGTAGGAAGTACTGTAGGTGCAGGGATGGCAGTGTTTCATATTGCCAATCCCAAAACGTTGTGGATCAAGACCTATATCGATGAGCGTCAAAGCGGAAGATTGCAAGTAGGGCAGAGTGCTACGGTAACACTGCGATCATTTTCAAATCAGAAGTTTACGGGCAAAGTGGCTCGAATCGGGGTGGAGAGTGACCGTATTACAGAAGAGCGCGTCGTGTATGTTGCGTTGGACACTATTCCCGATCCCATTCATATAGGTGAGCAAGCGGAAGCGATTATCGATATTTCATCGCCCAAAAAATTATGATCAATCTTGCACAACGTGACATTGCCCATTCATTGGGAAAATTTATCGTTACCGCATTGGGGGTTGGAATGCTCATCGGGGTTGTTCTTATCATGATCGGTGTCTATCGAGGGATGGTGCATGACGCAATGATCGTCCCCAATGACATTTCCCCTGATTTATGGGTCGTACAAAAAGATACCTTGGGACCTTTTGCCGAAAATTCGCGTTTGCATGAAGATCTCAAGTATTCGCTCAAAGGATTTTTAGGGGTAGACGATGTCCATCCGATTACGTTTCAGAGCCTCCAAATCCCTCAAGGTAAGAAACCTGTACGGGTATTTGCATTGGGCTATGAAACATTTAGCGGCTATAAACCGTACACGCTAAGTGCGGGACGATCCATCCAAATTCCCCATAAAGAGATCATCGTCGATACTAAAACGGGATTTAAACTCGGAG
>JBBQNL010000058.1:0-10453 GCA_038329855.1 Campylobacterales bacterium | reverse complement strand
GGGAAAAATAAATGCTGCCGTGATTGAGAAGGCGTTGGAATCCAATGGTTTTTACATCTCGGCCAACAGTGAAATGAATGAGCCATTTATGAAACAGTTTCAACAAAGTGATTTTACGGTCTTTCATTTGTTGACGGTTTTTCATAAAAAACATGCGGCATCATTGGTACGGACTCATCCGGACGCAGGAATCTTTGTTCCGATGGGTGTGGGCATTTATCAGCGTAAAGGTGAAAGTGAGCTTCACGTATCCGTCTTGACTTCAAAAGCGCAGGAAAAAATTGCAGGGTTCAAGGCAGCTGAATTTGCGTTGATTGAAAAAGAGCTACTAGCGACATTCAAAAAAGCATTACCTACTGCTAAGCATACGTTTAGTGAAACGTCACTCCCTAAAGCGGGAGCATTGTTGAGTCGATTTGTACGTCCTTCGGATACTGAAAATTGGAAAAAAGACAAAGAAGAAGTGGAAATGATGATTGAAGACGGGTTAAAACCAGCCGGATTTGTTATGTCCAATTTCACCGATTATAATTTTATGTTGAATGAAGAGAAAGAGCCAAGCCCTTTTGATTTTTACGATACCTATTCGATTTGTAAACTCAAAGTAATCTATACGGTCGCTAAAACACGTCCTGAAGCGGCTGCATTTGCCCCGTGTACATTGATGGTGTATAAGAAAAAAGGGGTCAATGAAATAGTCATGGGTTTTCCGGGAGTGTATAACTGGATGAGCAGCGCTCGTGTTAAAGATCCTGAAGCAAAGGCTACATTGCTTCAGGCACAAAAGGACTTTGAAGAGGTGCTAAAAGCTGCCACAGAGTAAAAAAAGGTATAATTGCAACTATATTTTAAGAAGAGGATCTCATTGTTAGAGCTTATTGATTCAGCTTCCCATGTTGTCCTTATCGCCCATGAACATCCCGATGCGGATTCATTGGGCAGCGCGTGTGCCTTTTATTCCCACCTTTTACGATCCAAGACAAAAGTAACCCTCTTTTGTTCTACCCCCAATATTGATCAAAATCTCTCTTTTCTCCCCTGGTTTGACAAGATAACGTCTAAATTTCCTTCGGATGCCAATTTGGCGATTAGTTTTGATTGCGGCAGCTACGGTCGGCTTGGAATTGAGTATAAAGGGGAATTGATAAATTTCGACCACCATATCAGCAATGAACAATATGGCTCCCATAATTGTATCGATACGGATGCTTTGAGCACGACGCAAGTACTTTATGAGTGGTTTGTTACTCAGAGTATAAAAATCAATGCTAAAATGGCGCATGCGCTTTATGCCGGATTGATGGATGATTCAAAATGTTTCCGAGATCCCAGATGCACCGTGAAGATTCTTAAAATAGCCCATGATTTGATTGAGTTGGGTGCCGATCATGAAGAGTGCGTTAACGCTTTGTATCACAGTAAAACGCTGGCATCCTTGAGATTACAAGGGGAGATGCTTAAGCGGATGAAACTTAGGATAGATGGCAGTCTGGCTTTGTTTGAAGTGGATCAAGAGATGCTGGAGGCTACGGGGGCCTCCTTGGGAGATTGCAAAGCGGTTTTGGACGAAGCGATAGCGCTTAAAATTGTGAGTGTAGCATTGTTGCTGGCGGTTCGTAAGCGGGGGGGCATTAGTGTCTCTTTGCGCAGTAACGGAGCGGTCAATGCATCTGAAATGATGCAAAGGTATCAAGGGGGCGGTCATCGTGACCGTGCCGGTGCAAAAGTGACCGATAAGTCATTGGAACAAATAAGAGAAGAAATTATAGATTGTATTCAAAAGGAGAGAGTGTGAGAAGACGAAACAGCGGTTCAGGTATTATGGGATGGATTTTGGGTGCAGCAGTGGCAGGGACGATCGGTTTTATGGCATTTTCTCCCCTTTTTGAGCGAGAAGATCCAATATTAACGTTAAGCCATGATGCGTATTGGAATTTTAGTGATCCTATCAAAGTGGACGTTGAAGACGCAAGCGGTCTGAAATCGTTTACCGCAACCATCGTAGGCCCTCATGAAGAGTGGGCCGTTGTCGATGTTTCGACACCGTCTAAAGAGACCAAAAAAAGTTTTCAAGTCCTTCCTCCCAAGGGTAAGCGAAACGCAGAAGCACAAAGTGTTGTTCTGAAAGTCGAAGCAACGGATAACAGTCTTTGGGGATTGTTTATGGGTAATACGATCAAAAAAGAAGTGACTCTGGTCATTGATCAGCGCCGTCCGACTTTGTCTATGATTGCCAATTCGTACAAAATTCAAAAGGGCGGTTCTGCCATCGTAATTTTCAAAGCTGAAGATGCGCAGATGGAAAGTTTGAAAATTGAAACGAATATCGGAAAAACATTTATTGCACAACCTTTTTATAAAAAAGGGTATTATGCCTCATTGCTCGCGTGGCCGGTTCAAAGTGAAAGCTTTAGTGCAACAGTGGTAGCGCGTGACAAAGCAGGGAATGAGACTCGGGGCAGTGTTCCGTTGCGACTCAAAGATCATGCGTATAAAGTTTCCAATATTGAGCTTAGTGATGCGTTTTTGGATGGTAAAATTGCTGAACTTGCAAACGTCTATGAGCAAACCGTAGGGGTGAATGACCGACTGGAACAGTTTCGTATTATTAATGAAAAAGTGCGTGCCGATAATGAAAAAGTGATTCACGCCATTACTTCAAAAGTTTCCAATACCATGGTGAGTGATTTTAGACCCGTCCCTTTTTACCCTTTGGTTAATGGCCAAAAAGTAGCCGATTTTGGAGATCACCGTATCTACAGTTACAAAGGGCAAGAAAACGTTTCTCAAGCGTACCACATGGGTCTGGATTTGGCAAGCATTCATATGGGTTCTATTACCAGCTCAAACGGTGGTAAGGTTGTTTTTTCAGAACCTAACGGTATTTATGGGAATCTTCCGATTATCGATCATGGATTTGGACTTTACACTTTGTATGGGCACTGTTCTGAAGTGCATGTACACGAAAATGACAATGTTGCCATTGCGCAACAAATTGCCAAAACGGGGATGAGCGGTTATGCAATGGGAGATCATTTGCATTTTGGTATTTTAGTGCAGGGAATAGAAGTACGTCCGGAAGAGTGGATGGATAGCAAATGGATTGCTGATAATATCACCAGCGTCATTGATACGGCAAAAATGTTTATTGATCAACAGTAAAAAAGAGTTATAATAGTCGATTATTCCCAAAGCGGATGAGGAAAAAACAGTATGAAAAAACAAACAACGATCGGTAGAAGTGTCGAGCTCGTAGGGATCGGACTGCACAAAGGGGTTCCCGTTCATCTGCGCCTTGAGCCGCTGGATAGTAACAGTGGCATTGTTTTTTTTAGAAGCGATGCAGGAGTCTCTATCCCTCTAACGCCTCAAAGTGTTGTGGACACGAAGATGGCAACGGTGATTGGAAAAGACGGTGTTTTTATCTCAACCATAGAGCATATGCTCTCTGCAATATACGCATATGGGATTGACAACCTCCGTGTGATCGTAGATGCGGATGAAGTTCCGGTGATGGACGGGTCGTCGATGAGTTTTTGCATGCTCTTGGATGAAGCCGGGATTGTGGAACTTGATGCGCCGAAAAAAATCATGCGTATTAAGAAAGAGGTCGAAGTACGAGAGGGAGAGAAGTATGTCAAGCTGATTCCCTCAAACGATCTTAGCTACGATTTTACGATTAAATTTGCCCATCCTGCGATTGATAAGCAAAGCTATGTATTGAAATTTACCAAAGAAAATTACAAAAAAGAGATTGCACGGGCACGTACCTTTGGATTTGTACATGAAGTTCAGTATTTACGCTCCAAGGGACTTGCATTAGGCGGAAGTTTAGAAAATGCTGTCGTACTGGACGATAAAAAAGTGTTAAATCCGGAAGGATTGCGTTTTGGGGATGAGTTTGTTCGCCATAAAATTTTGGATGCGATTGGGGATATGTCCTTGATCGGGATGAATTTTGTGGGTAACTACGAAGCCTTTGCAGGGAGCCATGATCTTAACCATAAGCTAACCCTCGAATTGCTTAAAGATCCTGCTAATTATGAGATTATTGAGTTGGCTGGATCTGAATACAAAGAGTTGGCTAAAGCGTATGCATGATGCGATTGTTATTGCGTTGGGTTCTCCGGTTCGTGTAGGGGTTTATAATGAGGCCGGTGAGATAATCGAAGAGATAGTAAGTGATCAGGTAGGTTCGGATGCGCTGCCATATATTTTTGACGATTTACTGAATCGGTATACGTTTGGACGTTTTGTCTACGCCAATGGCCCGGGGAGTTTTATGGGGATAAAAGTGACCTACCTTTTTTTAAAAACGCTTAGTATTGTCAAGAATATCCCTCTTTTTGCCATTGACGGGTTCTTTTTTAACGAAAATCACCCCATCAAAGCAGTAGGAAAGCTCTATTTTGTTAAAACTAGCCATACGATTTCGCTTTCACCGTTAGAGCAACCTATTTTAAAGGGTTTTGAGCTCCCAAGGAGTATTGATGCGAAAAATTTTAATATTGACAATGCCCCGTATTATGGAATCGATGCGGTCGGATAAGGAAAAAGAGTGTTTGTAAGTGTACCCGCCACCAGTGCCAATTTGGGGCCTGGATTTGATTCATTGGGACTTGCGGTTGATTTACGCAACCGTGTCGAGTTAGTCCCGTCTCGTTTTTTTGCTGTTTCAATTAAGGGTGAGGGGGAAAATAACCCCAGGCTTAAGGGAAATAATCTTTTTGTGAGTATTTTTAATGAGCATTATCGCCGTTTGACGCAAAAGCGCCAAAATTTTAAATTTACGTTTTATAACCAAATACCAATGTCAAGAGGGCTTGGCAGTTCTTCTGCGGTTATTGTGAGTGCAATTAGCTGTGCGCACGAGGCAGCAGGGGTAAAAGTCTCTAAGCGACGTATCCTCAACTATGCGTTGGTCTATGAAACCCATCCTGACAACATCACTCCTGCCGTCATGGGTGGATTTAATTCAGCGATGGTGGAGAAGCAAAAAGTCTTTTCTCAGCAAAAACATATGCCCGATTACTTAAAGGCCGTTGTGGTGATACCCAATAAACCTATTTCGACTGCAAAATCTCGAACGACCCTTCCAAAATCGTACAGCAAAGAAAATGCGGTATTTAATCTCTCCCACACGGCCGTCACGGTTGGGGCATTTTACAATGAAGATTGGGAAATGCTGCGTTTGGCGACACAGGACCGTTTTCATCAGCGTGTTCGAATGAAGATGTTGCCGGAACTGTTTGATATCCAGCGAATTGCATACGAAAACGGAGCATTGATGAGTACTCTTTCGGGGAGCGGATCGACGTTTTTTAATATGGTGTACGATCAGGATGCTCAGATGATGGCAGATAAATTCGTTCATGCATTTCCGGATTTTGATGTAAAAATCTTAAACTTTGACAACGATGGTCTCGTTGTCGAGCGATAAGTAAAGGAAAATTAAGCTATAATGGCGCGAAATAGTAGTCATCCCGTACGAATGTGCATTGTTTGTCGTGAACGCTTCGAGCAATCGACGTTGATACGGCTGCAGTGTCGTGAAGGCAATTTAGAGTCCTATATCGGGATGGGGCGAAGTTTTTATATGTGCAACGCATGCGTAGACCATAAGAAAACTTCGGGGCAACTTGCCCGTCACTGCAAGAGCAATACCCCGGTACAGCTTATGAATCGTTTAAAGGAGATCGTCGTTAATGATGGATAAAGTAAGAGTTCATGAAATAGCCAAAGAGCTTGGTATCAATTCTAAAGAGGTAGTGGATAAAGCAGCCGCTATGGGACTGGTTATAAAAACTGCTTCAAGTTCGGTATCAATGGAAGAGGCTGAAAAAATCATGAAGTTCATCATGAGTGGAGCTGCTCACGAGACAACTACACCAAAGCCTTCTGTTAAAGAAGTCGTGAATGAAGTTCCAACGGTTGCTACGCCTGTAGCAGTGAGTGTATCAGAAGCAGCAGTACCTAGTGAAGCAGCAACCCCTGCGGCGGTAATCGCCGAAGCGCCAATCGAAACCAGTGAGCCTGTTGTTGAAGTGGTGAAGCGGTCTGGTTTAAAAATTGTTAAAAAAGCACGTCCTGTCGAAGTAGAAGCACCTATGGTGACTCGAAAAGAGAACGTCAATGTTTCTCAATACGGTAAATTAAGTGCAGATGCACAGCGTGAGCTTGAAGCAAAAAAAGCGAAAAAAGTTCACAGCAGTTCACCTTCTCAACGAAAAGAGCAGGGGGTACGACTTGATATTTTTGCGGGAGATATTTCCGATATCTCTATGGATTACGAAGATGAGCAAGTAGTATTACTCGACTTTAGTGATCTCCATACCAAATTGCCGCCAGAAGAAGAGCAAAAGCCAAAAGTTGCAAAGCCTATTGGACGTAATGCAGGGAAAAAACAAGGGGCTAACCGTGGAAAACCGCGTCAGGTCTCTCGTGAGTCTCGTAAAAAATACGTAAAAGATTCGAAAGAAGATGAAGTCATTACTCACGTTGAAATCGCGGAAGACGTTCGTGTTTATGAATTTGCCGAAAAAGTAGGACAAAGTATCTCCGCTGTTATTAAAGTTCTTTTTGATCTTGGAATGATGGTAACGAAAAATGACTTCTTAGGCAAAGACGAAATCGAAATCCTTGCCAATGAGTTTGGTGTTGAAGTCACGACGGTCGATCCTAAAGATGCATTTAGTCTGGAAGCTGCCTATGATGAAGAGCATGAAGGGAGCGAGGGGACAGTAGAACGTCCTCCGGTTATTACCATTATGGGTCACGTTGACCACGGTAAAACATCCCTTCTTGATGCGATTCGTAATGCGAAAGTAGCGCACGGTGAAGCAGGGGGAATTACTCAGCACATCGGTGCCTATTCGGTAGAGCAAAAAGGGAAATTGATTACCTTCTTGGATACTCCGGGACACGAAGCCTTTAGTGCGATGCGTTCACGCGGTGCACAGCTGACTGATATTATTGTAATCGTTGTCGCAGCGGATGATGGAGTTAAACCTCAAACGCGCGAGTCGGTACAACATGCTAAAGATGCAAAAGTTCCTGTCATTGTAGCGGTCAATAAAATGGACAAACCGGGAGCAAATCCGGATATGGTCAAAGCACAAATGGCAGAACTGGGCCTTAATCCTACCGAGTGGGGCGGAGATATCGAGTTTGTCGGTGTTTCAGCAAAAGCTATGACGGGTATTGATGAACTTTTGGAAGCTATTTTGCTTCAATCCGAAGTGATGGAACTTAAAGCCAATCCGGATGTTATGGCAAAAGCCGTTGTTGTAGAGAGTACGCTTGAAAAAGGACGTGGACCGGTTGCCACGGTCATTGTTCAAAACGGAACCCTTCATATCGGAGATAACATCGTGTGCGGAGGTGCCTACGGGCGTGTTCGTGCTCTCATTAGCGATCGGAAAACACAACTTCAGCAAATTGGACCGAGCCAAACAGCAGTAGTTGTCGGACTCAGTGATGTCCCACCGTCAGGTGAAGTGATGATGGTTATGGAAAGCGATAAAGAGGCACGTGAAGTCGCACAAAAACGTGCGGAATACGATCGCCATCGTGAACTTTCATTGAGTACGAAAGCATCGTTTGATGATCTTACATCATTGATTGCTGAAGGGCGTATCAAAGCGCTAAAAGTGGTTTTGAAAACAGACGTTCACGGATCTTTGGAAGCGATTAAATCCGCTCTTGCCGATTTACGTAATGAAGAAGTTAAGGTTGAAGTCATCTCAAGCGGTGTGGGCGGTATTACCGAAAACGACATTGCATTGGTCAACAACAGTGAAAACTGTGTGTTGCTAGGCTTCAATGTCCGTCCTACGGGTAATGTTAATGCAGCGGCAAAACAAATGGGTGTTGAGATTAAAACATATTCCATTATTTATCAGCTTATTGACGATGTTAAATTGTTGCTAGGCGGCATGATGGCACCACAATTCCGCGAAGAAAATACCGGTCAAGCCGAAGTGCGCGATACATTTCCAATGCCAAAAGGTGCAGGAACGATTGCAGGTTGTGTGGTTGTAGACGGTAAACTGATTCGTGGCGGTATGGTTCGCGTTATTCGTGAAGGTGTTGTTATCCATGAAGGTGACTTGACCTCATTACGACGTTTCAAAGACGATGTCAAAGAGGTTACTAAAGGATTCGACTGTGGAGTTGTTCTAAACGGCTACACCGATGTAAAAGTGGGTGACGTTATTGAAACCTTCAAGAAAATTGAGAAAAAAGTAACCCTGTGACCCCTGCTCAAATAAAAATTAAACGGACCGAATCGATCCTCAAAGAGCTGATTCCTGAAGCGATTTCAGGGCTCGCGGATGCACGCATACGTGAAGTGGATGTTGTGGATGTTAAATGTTCACGTGGGCGAAGTGATGCCAAAGTCTATCTTGATCCGCATCACTACACTCCACAAGAACAAGCGGCCTTCTTGAAGCTTCTTGAAAAAGTACGTCCTATTCTCGAAGAACATTGTATGAAAGATCAAGGGTGGTTTCGTTCCCCTAGACTCACCTTTGTGTTTGATGATACATTAGCTCGAAGTAAAAATATAGAAAGCTTATTTGCCCAAATCGCTAAGGAGAAGAAAGATGAGTCTTGAACGTGATATCAAAAAAATGGTCGAATCCATTGGTCTTTCTCTTTATGACACACAAATTTTAAACGAAAATGAGAATACTATTTTCCGTGTGAGTGTTACAGCACCAGGCGGGGTTACTTTGGATCAATGTGCTCAATTAACGCATCTCATTAATCCTCTGCTGGATGTTACCCCTCCCATGAGTGGTGAGTACCGTTTGGAAGTGAGTTCTCCCGGTATTGAGCGTCGTCTTAAAACCTTGGAGCATTTTGCCCAATCCGTTGGTGAAAAAGTAGCTTTTTCAACCGTTAATAAAGAGAAGTTCGAAGGTGAGCTTTTAGCCGTTGATGGTGATGAAATTACTGTTATGGACAAAGAAGAAGGGGAGAAAAAAGTCTCTTTCCGTACAATAAGCAAGGCAAAAACCTACTTCGAGTGGTAATGAAATCTGCTCATACCGCTATGAACCTCGCCATTATTGCGGCGTGGGAGTATCAACTTTTAACGTTCCCAAATCCTGCTGTCGGTGCTGCGTGTATCGGTGCATCAGGTGAAATACTCTCCATCGGTGCGCATAAACGTGCAGGCGGTCCTCATGCAGAAGTCTACGCCCTTCGTGATGCATATGCGCTTCTTAGCGGTGATATTACCCTCGCTCAGTGCGATGACTCTACACACATCCATAACTATTTACGAAAAAATCATAATAATCTATTTCACACGATTTCAATGGCGGTCACGTTAGAGCCTTGCTCTCATAGCGGAAAAACCCCTTCGTGTGCACTTTTGATACGTGATTTGGGGATCAATAAACTTTTTATTGCTTGCAAAGATCCCAACCCCGTTGCATCGGGCGGCGCCGATCTGTTATCGGCTAGCGGGATTGATTGCGAATTCGGCGTAATGGAAGAGGAGGGAGCTAAGCTTCTTGAACCTTTTTTACGGTGGCAAAACAAACCTTTCGTTTTCTTCAAATGGGCCCAACGTCTCGATGGAACGATTGACAATGGTATTATCAGCTCTAAAAGTTCTCGTGAACATGTCCATACCCTTCGTGATGTGTGTGATTTGATTGTCATTGGGGGGCGTACCGTACGAGAAGACCGTCCGATCCTTGATGCACGAATGGTGAATGGAAAGGCTCCTGATATCCTGATCTATTCAACGGGTGATGACTTCGATCGTACGATCCCCCTTTTTAGTGTTGCCAATCGAAAAGTTCTGCTTGAGTCTTCGTTGGAAAAGATACAAGAATACTCTTTGGTATTGATTGAAGGGGGGCCTTCGATGATGGAAGCCACCCGTGAAGCGTGTGATTGGTATATGTGCACTATTGCTCCGATAATAGGGGGAGGAAGTGTTACTATGGGATCGGTTACAGAGGATTTTGAGGTACTTAGCGCTAAAATCAGCGATAATATTCTCCTTTGGATGAGAAAGAAATAGGAATTTTAATGACCAAGCAAGAAAAAATCGTATCCATGTTTAATGATATTGCTCCGACGTATGATCGGGCTAACCGTGTCTTGAGTATGGGCGTTGATACGATTTGGCGAAAAAAAGCGTGTACCAAAGCGTTTGGATACTGCGGTGAAAATGCCCTTACAATTGTGGATGTCGCATGCGGTACGGGTGATATGATGGGATATTGGAAACGTATTGCCGATGAATCTAAAATTCATATCGATGAAATTGTCGGGATTGACCCCTCTGAGGGGATGGTGGGCGTCGGACGAGAAAAATTTCCATCCTTATCCTTTTTTATTGCCCCTGCCACTCAATTACCTCGTGAAAACGGTTCTGCAGATATCATTAGTATTTCGTACGGTATTCGTAATGTCATGGAGCGTCAAGAAG
>JBBQNL010000057.1:0-10458 GCA_038329855.1 Campylobacterales bacterium | reverse complement strand
CAATCTACAACTCCCCCCATCTGTCCGTATCCGACGTATAGAGTTTGTGAACCATGAATTTCATGCACGATACGGTGCACGTAAGCGCGTCTATCGTTATATACTCAAAGAAGGTATCAGCAACCCTTTTGAAGATGATTTTGTCACTTTTGTCCCATCCCTCAACCGTGAGCTAATCAGTGATGCTATCACGGCGTTTCAAGGGGATCACAATTTTGAGCTCTTCAAAAAAAGCGGCGACGACATGGAGCACTACATTCGCAGAATCTACCGTGCCTACGCGTATTCACACAAAGGGTACTTCATCCTGGTCTTCGAGGGAAACGGCTTCCTTCGCTCCCAAATACGCCTCATGGTAGGATTTTTGCTCCGCATCTCCAACGGCAAAGCAACCAAAGAGCAGCTGATTGAACAGCTAGCGTGTATTAAGCGTCACAGTACGAGTATTGCACCCCATAATGGGCTATATTTAACCCGTATCAAATATTAGTTTAGTCGTATAGACTAAACTAAGTTGATACTTCTTGCATTATAAAAACTCTTTTGTTATAATCACACTTCAAAATTTTATGTCTTAAAGGAATTAGCCCCATGGCAAAACATCAATTTCAAACCGAAGTTTCACAAATCCTACAACTTATGATCCACTCTCTCTATTCCAACAAAGAGATCTTTGTACGCGAACTCGTCTCCAATGCTTCAGACGCAATGGATAAGCTCAACATGCTTGTTCTCACCAATGAAGAGTACAAAGGGGTTAGTTTCAACCCACGTATCGATATTATCATTGATAAAGAAGCAAAAACACTTACCATCAGCGATACAGGTATCGGGATGAACGAAGTTGACCTCGTTGAAAATCTCGGTACGATTGCAAAATCAGGAACCAAAGCATTTTTGGAGCAGCTAAGCGGCGATCAGAAAAAAGACTCCAACCTTATCGGTCAGTTCGGTGTCGGTTTCTACGCGTCTTTTATGGTTGCCGATAAAGTCGAAGTCATCAGCCGCAAAGCGGGTGAAGAGAACGCGTACAAATGGTCTTCTATCGCAGGAAGCGAGTATGATCTCGAACCTTCAACACGTGATACACATGGTACCAGTATCATCATGCACCTCAAAGACGATGAAGTGGAGTTCCTAGAAGCACACCGCATCGACACCATCGTTAAAAAATACTCTAACCACATCCCTTTCCCGATCTTCATGGACAAAGAGGAGTGGGTAGCACCGGCCGAGGGCGAAGAAAAAGGGCACAATGAGACCAAAAACGTCCAGATCAACAAAGCCAACGCATTGTGGACAATCAGCAAAAATGAAATTACTGATGAAGAATACAAAGACTTCTACCAAAGCATCGCTCACGACTCAGGCGAGCCGATCATGTGGATGCACAACAAAGCCGAGGGAGCATTAGAGTACACCACCCTCTTCTACGTCCCGTCCAAAGCACCGATGGACTTGTACCGCGTTGATTACCAAAGCGGTGTCAAACTCTATATCAACCGTGTCTTTATCTCGGATGATGAAAAAGAG
Source organism: Campylobacterales bacterium (assembly GCA_038329855.1). Lineage (GTDB taxonomy): Bacteria > Campylobacterota > Campylobacteria > Campylobacterales > Sulfurimonadaceae > Sulfuricurvum. The sequence goes on along the minus strand of JBBQNL010000057.1, from coordinate 8,925 downwards.
CTTATGCCGACATACTTGCGTTTCCTACGCGGTGTCATCGACTCAGCCGACCTTCCGTTGAACGTTAGCCGTGAGATCTTGCAAAGCAATAAAGTCATGGCGAAGATCAAAAACGCATCGGTCAAAAAAGTATTGAGCGAGCTCTCAAAACTCTCTGAAAACGATACTGAAAAATACACCGCATTCTACAAAGAGTTCGGCAATGTTCTCAAAGAGGGTCTCTACAGCGACATGGGCAACCGTGAAAAAATCATGGAGCTTCTAAAACTCAATACCCTAAACTCAGATGAGCCGGTCATGTTTAGCAAGTTTGTCGAGGGTGTAGACGCAGAGAAAAAAGAGATCTATTACATCACCGCAAAAATGTCTCTCCAAATGCTCAAAAACTCTCCGTCACTAGAGCGTTTTAAAGCAAAAGGGATTGATGTTCTGATCCTTAACGAAGAGATTGACACAATCGTCTTCCCGATGGTAGCAGAGTACAAAGAGTACAAACTCATCAACGTTACCGATGCAAAACTCGAAGAGACTGATGAAGAGAAAAAAGAGCACGAAGAAAAAGCCAAAGAGCTCGATACCTTTATCGGACAGCTTCAAAGTGCATTAGGCGAGAGCGTATCGAAAGTCGAAACAACATTTGACCTCACCGATTCAGCCGTCTGTCTAAAAATCGATAAAGAAGATTCCGGCTACATGATGGCACAGATGATGAAACAATTTGGAAACATGGGCGGAGACATCCCAGCACCCAAACAAATCCTCCAAATCAACCCGAATCATGAGTTGATCAAAAAGCTCTCGGATAGCGCAGATATGAATCTCATCGACGATGCGGCGCACGTACTGCTCGATCAGGCGAAACTCTATGAGGGTGAAACGTTAGCGGATACCGCAGGGTTTATTGCAAGACTTAACCGTATTATGGCAAAAGCACTCTAATCTCTTCTCATTCCCGCTAATGCGGGAACACAACTAAAATCACTTCTCTATTTTAATTTTTTCGTATTTTATATAATTGATATAAATATTATATTCTGCTAGAATGTATACTAACTAAATAATTAGATAATCAATATCCATCATTATATTATTGGAGAAAAAAAATTACATGAAAAAAATTTTAATCATATTATTCACTATTCCACTATTACTCGGCGCAAATGAAAATTTAACAATTGAAAAAATAAAGAAGCAAAACTTGGAAATTAAAAAAGAAATTTTTGATTTAAAAGCTAAATATGAATTTCAAACTAAAATGAATGAAACAACAATAAACAGTATTTCAAATCAATTAACTGCTGCTTCATATAATTTAACTTTATTTGGAATTTTATTTGCCTTAGGTGCTATTGCGCTAGGAGTTTATAGCACGTATATAGAAAGAAAAGTTACAAAAATGAGTGAAGAAAATAAACTATTATTATCCAAAACAAAAGCTATAAAAGACGAAGTTGAAACGATTAATAAACTTATACAAGCAGATATCTATGGTTTATTCTTGAAAATTAAAAGGGAAGAAACTATTCATATTTTAAATAGATTATTGAAGATCCCAGAAGATATTACTAACTTTTTACAAAAACTACTCTCCAGAGAATTAGAACAGGAAGATTTTTTAATATTAAAAAAAGCTTACTTAGAAATTAAAAAGGCTTCTGTTATTGGAGACTATAAGTATTCTTATCAACTATTATTCTTTCAACATTTTTTTGATTTATCTGTAAAAGACAACGAAATTGGGCCTGACTTAATAGATCAGTATGCTCGTTGTATTAATTGTGCTTTTGAAAATGACATTATCAAATCAACTACAGATTTTATAAAAACAATTTATAACCTAGGATTAGAATCAAGAAATCAAGAAATCAATAGTTTTATTTCTGGGTTGTCGCAATCAAAATTTGCTAACATTCAAAAAATTTATGAAATATTTTTTGATAGCTTATCGAGTAGAGATAATAGATTTAAATTTTACAATCTTATTTCTGATGATGATAATACGAAAATTGGAAAAACAAATTTTGGTAAACTTATAATTGATAAATATATGACAATAGAAGATTTGACAGAATTTGAGAAATTAACTATAGAAAAAATCAATAACAGTTTATCATCATAAAATCATTTTCCTCGTTTCCACTCTCCCGAGCGGGAGTACAGACTTATGCATACGCTCTTAGAGCAAAAAAATTCTGCTACAATTCGCCAAAAAAAAGCACCATTGAATCCTATGAAAATCACCCCTGTTATCGAAACTAATTCACATGTCTATCACAACCTCGTGCAATGCTACGAGGCAGAGTTCTCACCTATCACGGGGAAGATACCGAATGCTTCAGGTCTGTTCGAGCTCGATACCCATCTAGGAGACGATACGCTAGGCTTTTTACTCCTAATCGACGATACCCCTGCAGGAATCGCTGCGATCCGTTGTAAAGAATCTCAAGCCTACGAGGTGTGTGAGTTTTACGTAGTTCCCTATTTTCGAAAAAACGGCATCGGAATGCAGTTTGCCCACATGATTTGGAAAGACTATCCCGGAGATTGGGAGATTAAACAGATTCAGGGAGCCGAATATGCTACCAAATTTTGGCGAAAAACGATTGAACGATTTAACGAAACTGCCTATACCGAAGAGTGCTATGATGATCCTTATTGGGGAATAGTCACGAGACAGAAATTTACAGTAAATTAAGATAGTGGTCAGATATCCAATCTTCACTTGTCAATCTTTTTATATACTCTTCTCCCCGTAAAACTTAGATCCCAATTTACTCTTCATTGTGTCCATAAAATCTATATTTATAAAATTTAGATACAATAACCCCATCAACACAAGTCAAATATGGGTTATTGTGAAATTTGAAGAAGATGATGTAGCTCTCTTTTACGCGATAAACTCAAAGGAAAAAGATGAAACATTTTGATATAGGTTCTTTATTTGTTATTGTAATCACCTTTGTTCTTTTTACGATAGCCCTATTTTTTACAGGATTTACCCACGACCTTTTACTCGAAGCGGGTGTATTTTTAGTTTCCGTCAAATTGATTATTATGGCATACAAATCAAGCGTTTCATCTCTTCGTATCCATCAAGAGCTTGAAGAGATCAACTCCCTGCTGCACGAAATCAAACAAAACCGTTAATCATTTGCAATCTATTCTTTGATTTCCGAATTACTTAGCCGGAACAGACAACGCACTCAAAGCTTCATTCACAACAAAAATCTTGCCTCGAATATTACTGTATCCAAATGCCTCTAATCGCTCAGTATGCTTTTGCAAATAACGCTCCGCATCTTCTGCATTATCAAACAAATAAATCCCCCCTGCTTCCTTTTGGGCTTCGTTTTCCGTCCACAGTTTGGAAATAAGCCCTTTTTCGTTAGCAATGTCTTTTGCCAAATCGCTCATTACCGCTGTCAATTCATCACCGAATGGTCCGTTATGGGGAAAATCTACTTGAAGAAGGTATCTCATGTTATACTCCTTTGGTTATTTTATGGAATAATAATCTAATAAAACAAATTTATCAACCGCCAATTCCAAGCTACTTTTTCACCTCTCGCATCATCACTTCATCCTCAAGATTTACACTCAGCCTGCGCGGTTTCAACAAAAAACGGTAATAAAGTAAATAGAGAAACAGCCCAAAATAAGTCAAAGCTCCAACCAAGATAAAAAGTATACCAATATTGAAATGCTTTTTCTCGACGATAAGATGCGTGCTTGAACGCTGAATGCGTGTATAGCCGTTATGGTAGAACATCTCATCGATCTTCACCATCTTATTCTCATCCGCTAAATCTGCATGGCTCATCTGTGAAATATAGTCGTGAAAAATCGTAAGGCTTTGAGCATAATTACGACGATCCCAAAAATAGACCAGTACTCCTAACGGCAATATAAACATCATAATAACCGTGCTCATGACTGACTCCTCATATCATATCAGTACATTATAACATCGAAATATCATCATAAAAAAAAGGCCCATATTATACTACTGTCAATATTTCCATCGTTCCCCCTCTCTGTGTGGGAATGCAGATGGCTTTTAATTGCAGAAGAGTGAATATCTGCCCCTCATATTTTAAAAGCAACACAAGCGCTTATTTTAATACTTAATACGGTCGCGCCCCTCTTCTTTGGCTTCGTAAAGCTTCTCGTCGGCACGTTTGACCAGATCTTCAAATGGTTCATTTTCCTGACGGTATGCGATCCCTGCACTCAGGGTAACAGAGAATTTCTTGCGCCCTTTTTGAAACTCAATGGCATGCACCTCTGCACGGATACGTTGGGCAACTTGAATGGCTTCATCTTTATCGTTACACAACATGGCAACCACAAACTCTTCACCGCCGTATCGCACAGCAATATCACCTATACGTACCGACTTTAGCATCGCTTTTCCCACCTGCGAAAGCACCTTATCCCCGTAAGGATGCCCATACGTGTCATTGACGATCTTAAAATGATCAATATCGAGAAAGATAACCGCCAGATAAGTTTGTATTGCGCGGTCGTGACTTGAGATTAAAATGGGCATTTTTTCGCAGAGAAAGCGCCTTGTCAGTAGCGATGTCAAGGGGTCATGTGTGGCCAATTTACTCAGTTGTTTCAAGAAATGATTCGACATCAAAATGGAAACAAAAATTAAAATAATAAAGACAACAGCGACAATCGCGATAGCACGGTAGACGATCTTTTGTATCTCTGCTTCCATATCGTCAAGATAGATACCGGTACCCAGTACCCAGTTCCACGGTTTAAAAAGTGTGACATGGGAAAGTTTACGGTTAGTTTTCTCTTCACCGGGCTTTGACCAGTAGTAATCGACCCATCCTCCGCCGGTTTTCGCGGTCGCAATAAAATCTTTAAAAAGGTATTTACCGTCGATGTCCCTCATATCGAGCATCGATTTCCCTACCAGCTCCGGGTTATGGGGATGCATTAACAAAATACCATCGATATCGTTGATCCAGTAATAACCCGTTTTACCGTATATCACCGATTGTAACGTGGCCATCGCCATGCGCTGTGCACTGTTTTCGCTAAGTTCCCCGTTCACTTGCAAGGTATGAAAATGACGTATGATGCCTGTTCCCATATCAATAAGCTGCTGCGTTTGCAACTGCCGTTCGTGATAGAGGCTTTCAGTAACCGACTTGAGCAAGATCAGCAAAATCACGACCATACCCAACAAGCTGATCGCAGCCAGAACCGCGAGCTTCGGTGTGATGTTGAGATTAACTAAATCTTTATCGGTTATTTCACTTGCCATAAAACTACCCCTAATCTCAGAAAGATACAAATATAAATGATTATAATCTATATTTGTAAAATTATTAATAATTGTATGCGCTCTATAAGCTACGAAATATCCCCTCGTTTTTTGCTATACTATTCTTAACTTATACCTCCCCATCAGGAGAGACAGATGGATTATGAAACAGCCCAAAAATATACCCGTATTGCCAAACTCTATGATCTGTTCCAGTGGCCTTTGGAACTATTGCATCTCAGCCGCCTCCGCAGCGAAGTAATCGCTCTTGCAAAAGGAAAAATCCTCGAAGTGGGGATCGGTACGGGAAAAAATCTCCCCCTCTACCCCTTATCCGCCGATCTTACGGGGATTGATTTTAGCCGTGGGATGCTCGAGATCGCCCGACGCAAAACAGCCCGGCTCGGTCTGCACAGCACAACTCTCATTAACATGGATATCGAAGCGATGACGTTTTCTGATAATACGTTCGATACAATCATCAGCACCTTTGTCTTTTGTACCGTCCCCCATCCCGACAAAGGGCTTCACGAACTCTACCGCGTCCTCAAACCCGGCGGCAAAGTAATCTTTCTCGAACACATGAAAAGCGACTCAAAAGGACTCAACGCTCTCTTGTGGATAATGGAAAAGGTGGTTACGCCGCTGTTGGGCACATCGATGCTCAGAGAGACACAAAAAGAGATTGAAAATTCCGGCTTTACGATTCTTTCATCTGAGAACAAAGTCTTCGACATACTCCGTCTGATTATCGCCACCAAAACATAGTAAATTAAAATTATTTTATAATATTTTACACAGTTATTAAGTTCTAGCATATAACATTAAATTATCAAGGAGGCTTCCATGTTTAAGAAAATCTATTTAGTTCTATTCGCCGTATTGTTGAGTATAGCACCCTTGTCAGGTGTTGACTATGACGGTGAAAAAAGTTATTTGATGGATGTCAAATACGATATTTGTCTTATCGCTCCCCAGGAAAATGAGGCTGCCCATCTCGGTATCAAGGTTATTGGTGCGAAACAAGCCAAAGCACTCCATGACCGTCAAGCTTTTTTTTACGATGCTCGTGAAAAACGTCATTACAACAAACAACACATCAAAGGGGCAAAACACATCGTTTTTGACCGTTCGAAAGCCGAGTATATGGCTATAGATCTCCCTAAAGACAAAGACGAATCGTTGGTGTTTTACTGCTATGGCGAATCGTGTGCGAGCTCCTATGAAGCTGCTCTTGCAGTTAAAAAGCAAGGGTACAAAAATGTATACTGGATGATTAACGGATTTAGCGAATGGAAGAGCAAGAGATATCCGCTCCAATAATAATTAAACATCAATTAACTAAAATTAGTTATAATAGTTTTAATTCAAATCAAAAGGAGAAGGTTATGAACCCATTCAAACTCAACTCGACATCAGCCGCTCGATCAGTGTGGATGATAATCTTGGCTACAGCAACCATAGTAATGTTTTCAGGTTTTTGGAGCGGTAAAACGGTGGATAAGCAACGCTCAGAGCGTATGCAATCCAGTAAAGAGACGTTACAGCTTCTGTATAAACACGCGCCTGAGGCCAAAGAGATGATTGCCAATGCCTACGGATATGCAACATTCAGCAATGTCGGCGTAAACCTGGTACTTCTCTCAGCAGAAGGGGGTGCAGGAATGGCCCACGACAATAAAACAGGCAAGAATACCTATATGAACATGGCCTCTGGCGGCATGGGATTCGGACTAGGGATAAAAGATTTTCGTGCAGTATTTCTCTTTGAAAACAAAGCGGTATTCGATCGGTTCGTTAATGAAGGGTGGGAAGCCAATGCTCAGGCAGATGCTGCTGCGAAACTGGCAGACAAAGGAGATGCAATCAATCTTGCTATTACCGTCGCACCGGGAATCCGACTTTATAAATTGACTCAAAACGGTCTGGCACTGCAAGCGACGATCCAAGGTACAAAGTATTGGAAAGACGGCGATATGAATAAGTGATTCCACAATTTGACGTTAGGGTTAAGTTTATGCTATTGTTCGAAATGAAAAAAAGGGGAATACATTCATGTCCAAAAAAATAATCGTATCAATGTTGTTAAGCTTTTCGTTTGCTTCTGCTATGTATGCCGCAACTCCGGCTGAAGTCTATAAGTGGATCGGTGCTTTAGAGGGGGAATGGAAAATGTCAAAAACGTTGCCCCAGCAAGGCAGCTGTCATTTTGAGGATCCAGATGAAGTCAAAGTTGGTATTTCATTCAAGCAAATTGCCAGAAATACGACAATTCAAGAAGATTTATTGCCTGAAACTGAAAAACAGATGGTAACTATGTATCACTGTAAAGATATCGCCTGTTCGAATATCAAAGGTTCCCATTATTGTGTCAAAATGAATCAGCCGCAATATCTTGCCAATTTACAAGAGAGCACCCCTAATAAAATTATTATGGAATGCGATATGAGTACAGAACTGTGCAACTCCAATGAGAATTATGTATTTAAAATCATCCATGAAGTCTCTGCAGACGGTAAACATCTTAAAAGCTCTTATCTGAGCAAAAAAGACAAAAAGCCAATTCCAAGCACCATCTGTAATTTCGAAAAATAAATCAAAAATTTTCTTAACAAACCCTCGTTTTCACTCTCCTGAGTGGAAACGGAGCAAAGCCTCAGCGTGATTAAGTAAAAATCACTACAATACGCTCATAAGAGCATAAGGATCCCCCATCAAACCTTCAAACACCAATAGAAAAACGACTCCAAAACGAGATTACAAAAATTCACCACAAAACTTTACGCGTAAAGCACCGCCCAAAAAAGAGAGCCTGGAAACGACCCAAAAAAATGAGATCAAAACAATGTTTATGAACTGGTTTAAAGCAAGCCGTGCCCTCGAGGGCCATATCATGACCAAACAAGACGTTATCAATGCTATTTTGAAAAAATTAGACTCCAAGCAAGATCGTCCGTTTCAAATAGCGATGGAAGAACTCAAGAGCGATGGCATGATTGAAATAAAAGAAGATGGTGTTACATTGGTGTTGACAGAAAAGGGAGCTGATCTTCTTTAAGCAATCCTACGTATGGAACAGCTTATAGAGAAATTCTTCCAGTGCGGCAATATCAGTGATTCCGCGTTTTTCCAGCATTTGCTGTGCAAGTACATCTTGTGAGAGCATTTCTAGCATATCGTTGGGGCTTATGAGCTTGTCTACACTCAGAATAAAATGCAGTAAAAGCTGAAAGTTATCCAATCCAGCCGAATTTGGATAGGATTGTTTAAACGTTTTGAATTGGTTCCAGTTGATCTCTTCCATACATTTGTCTCTTTCATTATTCTTTTTGCTATTATAGTTAAAATGAACGCTCGATCTCTCATTTATACCAAAATTTGCTGCTAAAAATGGCTATAAAAAAGTTTTTTTCAATCCAAAGTTAAAATAGAGTAAAATTTCTGTCTAAAATAAAAAAGGATCATCATCATGGCATGGGCAACCGCAAGACACATATTAGTCGAGACAGAAGAAGAATGCAACACGTTGAAAACACAAATTGAAAATGGAACGTCATTCGAAACAGCAGCACAAAGCCACTCAAAATGCCCCTCAGGGAGAGACGGCGGAGATTTAGGTCAATTTGGTCCTGGCCAAATGG
>JBBQNL010000056.1:0-10520 GCA_038329855.1 Campylobacterales bacterium | reverse complement strand
GCGCAGCGCCAATGTTTTGGGATAGGGGTTTAAAAAAGTCTGATCGAGCAGATAGTGAACGTCATATTTTTTAGCATACAGCCCAATCGTGGAGAGGGGGACGATTAGGGGGATGATTTTGTTGGCAAAATCATTTATTTGGGTATGAAGGGTCTCTTTTTCACCCGAAGAGAGGTCTTTTTTGAAAAATCCTGAGAGATGATCGAGTACATTGCGCGTTTTTTTGATGGAACTTTTACGGCTGATAGCGGTTTTAAATCCAAGCTCATACATCGCAAGCAAAACCTCAAGAGACAATCCTCCACGGTTTCCTACGATATTGCCCAATTCACGGTACAGCAGTTCGTCTTTGGCTTGGAGCATAAACTTATGGATGGTATGAAAACGGACCAGATCGTTCAGTTTTGGTTTGCTGGCTTTAAACTTCTCAAATTCATCGAACGCAAAGATCTGCATCACAAAATTTTCCCGCAGCCATGCATCTTGGAGTCTCCCTTCTTCTTCCATGGGAAGCAGCGGGTAACGTTCGCGGCACATCGCCATAAAAACCCCGTCTTCTTTCCCGTCACTCATCCCGTTTTCCAGGTAGAGTTTGCCACTGTTCATCCCGCAGCTGGGAGATTTGGATTTGAAAATAATCCCGCAAAGCGATTCATTCTCGAGTTTTGCCAGTTCATCACGGCTGGTTTGAATGAGAGCATCGGTGAGATCTTCCCCTGTTTTATTGGAATGTACACGAACTAAGCCGTCGACTTTGACCAGACGTACGGTTGGACGCGGTGTCCCAAAGGCCAAATGCTCTGGACAAAAAGAGACAAATTGGGCAAATTCTCCCAGTTCGTCGGTGATAAAGTGATCGTGTTTATGCCCCGCATCAAAGCGGATTCGTTCCCCTAAAAGGCACCCGGATACAGCGATTTTCATGATTTTTCTCCTTTGAATTGATGACGGAAATGTTTGGCTCCGTCTTTGGAACTCTCGATGGTCTCTTTGATCCCTGTGAAGCCAAAACATATACGGCTTTGATCGATCGTTTCCATCTCTTCGATACGATTGAGATTGACGAGATAAGAGCGGTGAACCCGTAAAAAATCATACGGTTCCAAGAGCGTTTCAACGTCGGAAATTTTTTTGGGATAATACGAAAATCCCTCTTTGGATCGAAAGATCACTTCGGTCAAATCGGCTTTGACGTAAAAGATATCTTCAGGGCGAAGAAGATAATGGACATCTCCCGCCTTGGCAATAAGACGCAGTTCCTGTTTTCGATTTTTGACACTTACCCGCTCCAATGAACGCTCCAACGCTTCTGCCGTGTAAGGTTTTAGGAGATAATCGACTGCTCCCACATCAAACGCTTTGAGGGCGTGATGATCGTATGCGGTTTGGTAAATGATAGCCATGTCTTCATGGGCATAGCGTAACGCATACCCAAGCTCCAAACCATCCATGTCGGGCATCGAAATATCCAAAAAAGCAAGATCGAACTTTTTGGCACTAGAGAACTCCAATGCTTCAACTCCGCTGGTGGCTTGGGTAATGGAGGTATGTCCCAGTGAGCTTAGCAGTCGGTGAAGACGTGCAAGGGCTAGGGGCTCATCATCAACGATCAGTATGTTCATGGCAATCCTTTAGGGAAATGAGATAGGTGGGGGTCTCTAAATTTTCGATACGAAGTTCTCCGTGGCATAGATGGGTCAAACGCTCTTGGAGGTTAGAGAGGCCGATTCCAAAAGCCGTTTTCTCAATGGGACGGCCATTATTGCTGACACGAATTTGAAGTGTTTTCAAGCATTGGGCCACAATGGTGATGGTGAAAGGCTCACTGCTGTTTTTCATCCCGTGTTTGATCGCATTCTCGCACAAAAGCTGGATGGAAAATTTCGGAATGAACCGTTTTAAGGCAGATTCATCGGCTTGGATATCCAGGCGGATAGCTTCATTGAACCGTATATTTTCCAGATCCACGTAATCTTGTACATTTTTGAGCTCTTCTCCCAGAGTAATAAGCGGTTTTTCTCCCATGGTATTTCGTAAAAATGCCGAAATTTTGAGTACGGCGGTTTCTGCTTTTATCGGGTCTTGATGGATGAGTTCCGCCAAAGAGTTGAGGGCATTGAACAAAAAATGGGGATTGAGCTGTGTTTCCAAAGAGCTGACACGGCTTTGGACAAAGAGGGTGTCGATATGCTCTTTTTCATTACGGGCTTTGACAAAACGGTAGATGAGCGAACCCATGAGATAGGTGAGAAGTCCGATGACTCCTGCACTTTGAACCGGATGGGAAGAGAATAGTCCTATGGTCATAATGGGGAGAAAATCAACGATTAGTAATGTGGTGACGGTCCCTAAAAATCCCGATAAAAACGAGAAAAAAGCGGCGATACTGTTCCACCATGGTTTCGAAACATTGGGGAGGAGATAATGGTTCATGCTCGTGATAAATAAGAGAGAAAAAAAGGTGATAAAAAATCCCAAACTTAGTCCAAAAATAGCACCTTGCAGTGGATCAAGTCCTAATAAATAGTATCCAAAAACGGACAAGAAAGTAGAGAATAAAATTCCGATGATTAAAACGCTCACCCAGTCGCGCCATGTGATTTTGAGTTCGATATTACCCATGGATCACCCTCATCAAATTTTGTGCACCCATGACAACGCCAGGCCACCCTTGTGCTGCATACGCGGTATCGCCTACGTGGTAAAAACCCTTGATCGGGGTATCGTTGGCAGGTAGGAGGGGGAGAAGATTGGAGATGCTCAAAGAATTTCCTCCTAGCTGGCTTCGGTTGAGATACCGTTTGAATGTTTTAGGTGTCGCGGCAAACGAATCGATTATATCATTGGGTTGAATAGTGAGTGTATCACAAATCCATGTTTGAAGCAAATTGTGCAGCTCTTTTTTTTGCTGTTTGTACTGCGCCTGGGGCAAACCAAGCCAAAATCGTGTGTCTGTATGGATCGAAGCGGTAATGCTGTAGCAGCCAGCCGGGGCTATATCGGTATCTTGTGGATCGCTGAAGGAGACAAAAAGGGCCTGAGAGAGAGTATGGGGGAGGATATCTTTAGATATGAGCTGATAATGGTGGTGAAACGGTTTATCGGAACGAATGGTCATGTAGAGGAGAAAAGCGCTTTGATGATTGTTGAGTTTTTCGTATTTACGGTAATATTTTTCGATCTCTCTATCATCAAACCATTGTCTACTTTCATAATGGGAGGTTCCCATGATGAGGTTTTTCGTTTCGATTATTCCCTTACTCGTGATGATGGTGTAGTGCTCTTTATGTTTGTGAACACGAAGGACTTCACACGACGTTCGAACATCATAGAGTTTAGAGGTGAGAGTCTCGCAAACACCTCCCATTCCGCCCACAGCATAATGGGTCTCATTAAACGTATATGCCAAAGACAAAGCGGCGGTAAAAAAGTTGACCTTCTCGCTGGTCTCCTGAGCAACAATACGTATTTGTGCATCCAGAAAATTTTGATATCCTTCAGAAATCCCACCGTAAAATTTCTCAATAAAAGTTCGTGCATCTTGGTGTAAGTAGGGTAGAAAACGTTTGGCCATAGGGATGAAGCTCAACAAGGAAAGAAACTTTTTGAAAAGTGAGCGGTTTGAATAGTAGTGCCCGTGAAGGGTATAAAACGATTCATTAATCTGATGTACCAGATCCCAAAATTCGGCATGTTTGGGATGGGGATGGATTTGTTGGAGCTCTTCTACGAATTGGCTCACGTTACGACCGCGGTGGAGTGTTTTTCCATCTTGAACAATAATGATTCCCGGATCGGTAGAGATGAGGTTAGGGGTGAGATTGAGGGACTCAAAAAGCTTTTTGACGACACCGTTGTCATTGTATCCTGCTAGGGTGGTTGCTCCTGCATTATAGAAATGGCCTTGGTGGGAAAAAGTCGATGCGCATCCGCCCAGCGTCGGTTCTTTTTCCAGAAGGACAACGTCGTGACCATGGTGGTTTAAAAGTGCCGCTGCACTGCATCCGCCGATCCCTCCGCCAATAACAACAAATTCTTTCATGACCGCTGCATTGATTTATATACATGGGCTAATGCAAGGACTTTTTTGGGCTGAATCATCGCACTCATAAAAAGGATCCATTCCAGATGAAATTCAAACTAAGCAACCCAGCCCCGATACATCCGATCAACCATGAAAAATGAAAGTCATACGCAATTGTTTCCATAAAATGTCTCCATTAAAAATGATGAAGAATTTTTACATGTATCAAAAGATTTTAATAGTCCTTTTTTGACGTTTGATCCTTTTAATTGCCCACATGTAATCTAATCGTAATCTATTATTAAAAAACACTTTTTATGTTATCAAATAGTAATAATTCATCTATACCATGCTGCATCAAATGAAAAGGACGCTGTCATGGAAAAGAGTAATCCACAGGGAAAATTATTAATCGGACACGATGATTGTAATCATTCAAACAATGAATATCTTGAGGATATTATTAATGAGCGTCTCAATCGCCGTGATGTAATGAAGCTGAGTGCAGGATTTCTTGGAACGGCTTTTTTTGGCTCTTTTATGGGTGGATGTAATGCAGAAGAGACTACAACGTCTGCCGTAGCAGCTACAGCACTTTTATCGTTTACCCCTGTTGCTAAAAATATGAATGATACTGTTACTGTTGCGACGGGGTATACAGCGAATGTCCTTTACCGTGTCGGTGATCCGATCAAGCTTGGCGTTGCTAATTATCTTAATGACGGAACGGATGCCGATTTTGACAGCCGAAGCGGTGATTGTCATGATGGTATGAAGTATTTTGGACTCAAATCCGATAACAGCGGCTATGAGGCGGCAAATTCTACAAATGGTTTGATGTGTATTAACCACGAATACATCAACCAAAACTATCTTCATACGGTAGCGGAAGTCGCTGCTATCAACAATGCATCACGCGTTCCTGCTCAAGTAGATAAAGAGATGGCGGCACATGGTGTTGCTGTTGTCAAGATCACCAATGGCGGCTCAGGGTTTGCTCTTGACAAAACATCAGGATACAACCGTCGTATCACGGCTGCTACACCGATGAAGCTCCAGGGCGTTGCAGCGGGAAGCGACTACGTCAAAACCCTTTATTCAACCAACGGTACGGCTACACGCGGGACAGTAAACAACTGTGCCAATGGCTATACCCCATGGGGGACCTATCTGACGTGTGAAGAGAACTGGAACGGTTATTTCAAATACAGCAGTACTAGCCGTACCGCAAAAGAGATGGTTGCGTTTAACCGTTATGGATTATCAACAAACAGCCGCTATGGCTGGGAAAGTGTTTATACTCAATGGATGGCAACGGTAACCGGTGTGGATGCGACGGCAGATTACCGTAATGCGCCCAATACGTTCGGTTACAATGTCGAGATTGATCCGTTTAATCCAACCTCAACTCCCATCAAACATACTGCGATGGGACGTTTCGCCCACGAGGGATGCTGGCCGGCGAAAGTAACGGTGGGTAAACCGGTTGTTTTTTACATGGGAGATGATTCCAAAGGTGAGTACATCTATAAATTTGTCTCAACCCAAAACTGGGATGCAGCGGATGCGACGGGTGGACTCACTGCAGGTGCGAAGTATTTGGATAACGGAACTCTCTATGTTGCCAAATTCAATGCCGATGGAACAGGAAACTGGCTCAAACTCGATATTTCTGAAACGGCGATTGCCAATTATACGACGTACGACTTTGCTGATGCTGCCGATGTTGCTGTCCATAGCCGTATCGCTGCAGATGCGATGGGTGCGACCAAAATGGATCGTCCGGAGTGGGGTGGTGTTCACCCGACTACGGGTGAAGTTTATATGACGTTGACCAATAACTCCAACCGTGCCAAAAGCGGCTCGTACGGCTTGGATGCGGCGAATCCACGTTACTATACTGACACGTATAACACTACGACTACTAATAAAGGGAATGTTAACGGCCATATCATCCGATGGAAAGAGACGGGAAGTGAGCCTGCTGCAACAACCTTCGCATGGGACATCTACCTCTTTGGTGCTCAATCGGCTGTGGATGCAGGGGGAGATGATGTGAATTATCAAGCCAATATCAATGTTTCTGGCCTTACAGCAGATAACGATTTTTCGAGTCCTGATGGATTATGGTTTAGTGACGTGTCAAAAGGTCTTATGTGGATTCAAACGGATGATGGCGCTTACACTGATACAACCAACTGTATGCTTTTGGCAGCATTACCCGGAAGCGTTAATGATGGTGCAGCAACTGCTATCACAAGTTTACTCGTCCCTACAAACGGTACAACTAATCAGACGGTAAATACCTATGTTGGTGCAAAACCGACAACAACAAAACTTAAGCGTTTCCTTGTTGGACCTAAAGATTGTGAAATTACAGGTATCACCGAAACCCCAGATGGTAAAACAATTTTTGTCAATGTTCAGCACCCCGGTGAAGATGGAACAACCACAGTACTGACGAGTCACTGGCCTGATGGCGGAACTACACGTCCTCGCTCATCTACCATTGTAATCACGAAAAATGACGGCGGTATTGTTGGAATTTAACAGTTCTTTCCCTCTTGGGAAATTACCCATTTTATGATAAACTGATTATTATGAAAAAAATATTGTTTTCTCTTTTAGCGATCTCTTCTCTTTATGCAGCAGACGTCTCATATGACCGTTATTTTGAAGAGGCGGGAGCCCAGTACAATATCCCTCCGCTTCTGCTTAAAAATATCGCGACGATAGAAAGTGGGCATAATGCAAAAGCGATCGGCCGTAATGCGAATGGGACGCTTGATTATGGTCTGATGCAGATCAATTCAATGCACTTGCGCCGTTTGGCTAAATGGGGAATCACAGAGAAAAATATCCTCGATCCTAAAATTAATATTTATGTGGGAAGCTGGTTGTTGTCTGAGCATATTAAAGAGCGGGGGTTTAACCTCCAAGCAATCGGAAACTATCACTCCAAAACACAAGTGTATAAAGAGAAGTGGCTTCGTCGCCTAGTGGTGGCACTGAATAAATCAGCTTAAGGTGGTTGCAGGAAAAACTTTCAGGCAAAAAATTGCCTTGAAAAAGTTTATTTCAGTTCGAGCTTCAAATCAGGATATTTTTCCCGAAACATACGCTCACTTTCTGCCGCAAGTTTTGTCCCCTCAGCAATATCTTTGTTCCCTTGCTCGATCTCATTTCTTCCATTTGACATATCTTTGTCCCCAGATTTGACAAGATTTTCTCCATGCTTGATCAACTCTTCACCGGATTTTTTTAATTTTGAGCCGCGATCCCAATTATTAGCTAGCTGTTTTTGGTCAAGTCCCGTTGCTTTTTCATCAGCTGCATGCATACGCATAAAATCACCGGTTGTCGGTGCTTTAGATGCACATCCTGCAAATACGGACATCATTACAACGGTCGCTGCGATTATTTTAATTTCTTTCATGTTGTTTCCTATGGTTTGGAATTGTGATTTATCACTTGCCGTATTGTACCCGAATAAATCTATGAATTAACATTAATTGACAAAAACTATTTATATATATCAAATGTGCAGTTATATCGATGAATATATTCATAAAACCTATATATTAATCACTAAACCCCTATAATAATTAACAAGATTCGAGTGTATCGAGGGGAGATGATTATGGTCAAAAAGAAAACACCAAAAGCTCTAGTGACTCAGGTGAAAGATACTCGTTTCCCTATCGTTGCTATTGGGGCCTCGGCGGGGGGGCTTGCTGCTTTTGAGGCTTTTTTCTCGACGATGCCTGCTGATACGGGTATGGCATTTGTCTTGGTTCAGCATCTTGCTCCTGAACACACCAGTGTCCTTGCAGATCTCGTCCAAAAATATACGAAAATGGATGTGTTTGAGGTTGAAGACGGGATAGCGGTACAGCCCAATTGCGTTTACATTATTCCCCCCGGCTTTGACATGGCACTGCTAAACGGAGCACTTCAGTTACTGGAGCCCACAAATGTGCATGGGCATCGATTGCCGATCGATTTCTTTTTTCACTCGTTAGCTCAGGATCACAGTGAACACGCTATTGGAATTATCCTCACAGGTACGGGCAGTGATGGATCACGAGGAATCCGTGACATCAAGAGCGAAGGAGGGATGGTCATGGCGCAAGATCCGACCTCTGCCCAATACGATGGGATGCCCCGCAGTGCGGTTACTACAGGATTGGTGGATTATGTCCTTTCGCCTCAAGAGATGCCCGCACAGCTTATAGCCTACGCAACAGATGTTTTTGGAACGCCCCCTTCTTCTTTGCCTCCCGAAAAAGAGAAGGAGCGGGAAAGTTCTCTGAGAAAGATTTTTATTTTGCTTCGTACCCAGACCGGTCACGACTTTTCCCAGTACAAGCCCAGTACGATTTATCGACGCGTTGAGAGACGGATGGTCGTAAACAAGATTGAAACCATACAAAAATATGTTAAATACCTGCAGCAAAAACCGGATGAAATAGAGGCATTATTTCGTGATCTTTTAATCGGTGTGACAAAATTCTTTCGTGATCCAGAAGTTTTTGCGACGTTAAAGGAGACCATTATTCCTAAGCTTTTTGAGGGTAAACCGGAAGGATCGACAATACGCGTTTGGTCCAGCGGATGTTCTACGGGAGAAGAGGCGTATTCCATTGCTATTTTATTGTATGAGTATTTGGAAGAGATCAAACAGCACTACACGGTACAGGTTTTTGCGACGGATATTGATTCCAATGCGATTGCTATCGCTCGTGCAGGCTTGTATCCATTGAGTATTTCCACGTATATATCCAAACAAAGAATGGAGCAGTTTTTTACTGCAGAGCAAAATGGCAACTCGTACCGTATCCATAAAAATATCCGTGATATGCTGATTTTTTCGGAGCATGATCTTATCAAAGATCCCCCTTTTTCCAAGCTTGACCTGATTAGCTGCCGCAATCTCATGATTTATATGGGTGCTGAGTTGCAAAAGAGGCTCATCCCCTTATTTCATTATGCCCTCAACCGTAATGGCGTTCTTTTTTTGGGTTCTTCCGAGAGTATAGGGGAGTTTACCGATCTTTTTTCCACGCTGGATCTCAAGTCAAAACTCTACATGCGTATTGATCATATGAGCCAGAGTAAACGCAAGACACTTAACCCTTATCTGCTCCCTGAAAATGAAATGCACAGTGTCCAGACCGATGGGATTGTCAAGTCATCGGTAGCAAAAAAACTTCCATTGCGTGAGCTGACAGAACAAGCGCTCTTGCAGCAAATTGACCCTTCCGGAGCGCTTATCAATGAAGCCGGAGACATCCTTTATCTTCATGGTCGCACGGGTATGTATCTAGAGCTTCCCTCCGGCGAATCCAGCACCAACAATATTCTCCTCATGGCCCGAGAAGGGTTACGCCGCGATTTGACGATAGCCTTGCATAACGCGGTCTCGACCAAAGAGATTATTCGTTCCCTTGGGCTAAAAGTCAAAACCAACGGCCACTTTACGATTGTCAACCTTACGGTGCGTCCCGTAGCAACCAGTACAAGCGGGATTATTCAGTCATTTTTGTATCTTGTTATCTTGGAAGAAGTTTCTCTTGTGGACTCCGAACAAGCCAAACAGAGTGTTTTACGTGCCATTACCGAATCTGATATGCCTGAAGCAAATGCCCATCTCTATATCGAAGCACTGAAGCAAGAGTTGTTGTCCAAAGAAGAGTACATCAAAATTGCCAAAGAAAAAATGGAGAGCGCCAACGAAAAGTTAAAATCCTCAAATGAACAGATGCAATCGGTGAACGAAGAGCTGCAATCCGCCAATGAGGAGTTGGAAACCTCAAAAGAGGAATTGCAATCCACCAACGAGGAACTCTCTACCGTCAACACCGAACTCCAAACCAAAGTGGCGGATTTATCACAGGCGAATAATGATATGAACAATCTCTTAGCCGGTACAGGGGTTGGTACGGTATTCGTCGATCATCAGCTGCGAATACTGCGGTTCACCCCAGAAGCTCGATTTATTATCAATCTTATCCCAGGTGATGAGGGAAGATCCGTTGCCCATTTGGTCTCAAATTTGGTTGGTTACACCCACATGGTCAGCGATGTTCAAGCGGTATTGGACACCTTGGTCCCTAAAGAAGTGGACGTAAAAACGACGTCAGGGAAATGGTATGCCATGCGTATATTCCCCTATCGAACGCTGGATAATGTGATTGAGGGAGCGGTTCTTACCTTTGTGGATATTACAGAGATTTCACAGACACGTGAGGAATTGTTAAAAGCGAATGAAGCTCTTCGTCTGGCTGTCGTAGTTCGCGATGCCCACGATGCGATTACGGTTCAGGACTTAAATGGCCGTATCCTCGCATGGAATCCAGGTGCGGTACGGATGTATGGTTGGAGTGAGACTGAGGCTTTGGCAATGAACACACGAGAACGAATTCCAAAGGAGCTGCAAGAAGAAGCAATCCATAAGGTCCATCAACTGAGCCTATCTGAGGTTTTGGAACCGTAT
>JBBQNL010000055.1:0-11092 GCA_038329855.1 Campylobacterales bacterium | reverse complement strand
TATAAGATGCCACAAACTCTTTGTAAATCAGACGGCAATCAATAGCTTGAATCATTCCAATTCAACCTATTTCTTCGAAACTTATAGTCTTTTCATTATAACACTAAAATCTAAATAAACTATTTAAAATAATTTATTACTTACGTAGCCATGGGCGTATTTTTTTCAATTCCAATGCATTTAAAATCATCCCAACATTATCCAACTCATGCTCGTGTACAAAGCGATTGGCACTTTTGATAAAGTCTTTTTTTGAATAATTTACTTTGAAAATAATCAAATTGAGATCGGATAGTCTCATCAGCACTAATGCATCAGCAACTAACCCAACAGGAGGAGATTCCAAGATAATATAATCATACGATTTTTCCAAGTCTGCCAACAGATCTTTTAACCGTACCGACATAATCAACTCGTATGGATTTTCAGGAACCGGACCCGCTACAACAACGTCGACATGGGATGAAATCGAACGAGTAACGTCTTCAAGACTGCTCTTGCCCTCAAGGAACGTACTGATACCAAAATCATTGGGCATCATGAGCTTTTGGTTCACTCTGGAACTTCTCATATCTAAATCCAGAACAATCACTTTTTTACCGCTTTGTCCTATAATTTTAGCAAATTCCAACGCTGTTGTTGTCCGTCCTTCTCCCTGCACTGAAGAGGTCATCGTAATGATTTTCGGCTTTTTTGCTTGAAACTCAAGCCTTGTTAACAGAACACGAAGCGCGTCTTCATAGAGCGATTTTTTATCTTTGAAAAGTGGTAAAACGCTGTATAAAGGTAATTTTGTTTTACCCTCAAGATCACTGATGGTTTGGATTGTATTGGCCATAAAGTTACGAACAAATGCTTGAAGTATCCCAAAAATAAATCCAATGATCAGGCCCATCATAACGATCAAACTACGGTTAGGCTGACTCGCAACCGGATTCGCTAATGCATCGTCAATAACACGTACCCCGGATACGGTAGAAGACTCTACAATGGCCGTTTCAGCTCGTTTTTGAAGCAAAAATTCATAGATTTTTTCATTAACCATGAAGTTTCGATTCAATTGTGTAAGCTGTTTTTCCTCTTCTGGAAGCGATTCAAATGATTTGGTAAATTTATCGACCAATGCATTAAGGGATGTTTTACGCTGATCAATACTGCGTAAACTGCTCTCCAGTGTTCCTACTAAACTCTTTTTCAATGAGACAAGCTGTTCTTTGACCTTGAGTACGGAAGGATGGTTTTCAGTATAATCAACCAGCAATGAGGCTTTCAAAGTTTTCGCACTCTGGATATTTTGAATAAGCGTTCCAATCGTTGCCGTGTTCCCACTGACTGGACCTAAATCGATAGCCGTCATTTCCTGGTTGTTTTTGAGATGATCCAATAAGGTTTGCAATGTACTTTTTTGTATTTTCAGTTTATAAAGCTGCGCTTCGTATTCATTCAGCTGGCTGGAAGTGGTACTCGCTTTAGTCCCTAAATCGATTAGAACGTGGGAGGATTTGTAATCTTTTAGATTTGTAGCTGAACTTTGTAATGCTTCATGAATGGCTGCAAGCTGATCATCAATAAATTTCAATGTTTTTTCAGCACTGTTGCTTTTATATTTTACACTTTGTTCTGTATAGACTTCAGCTATAACATTGAGTATATCTTCTGCTCTTTGCGGTACGTTGTCCTGATAGGTCAACATCAATACTGAACCTTTGTCCTCCGTCATTGCTACATTTAGAGAGGACTGCACCATTGTGTACATAAATTGATTTGGGGTAATCGTAAAACTGTACTCTCCGCCATTGAGCTCTCCCAGTTTATTGACCGTTAAGCGAAACAGTGGATGCTGGATAAGCGTACCATAGCTATGCGTCTTGTTGTATGCTGGAGCTTTTGCATTACCTTCAAATATCAATTGAAAATGAGACGAATCAACCGGCTTAAGCGTAAATGTTGAACCAATCAACTGTGTTGAAATAGCATCTGCCTTGACCGTAAAAGGAGACTGCTTATACAATTCAATATTATGTAAACCCGTCTTCGCATAATAACGGTTTCCAATTTGTATTTTTTCCAAAACATTTTTTGCAATGAAACGAGATTTTAGAAGAATTACCTCATTTCCGAGATTGTTACCCTGCATCCCTAATGCTGATGACATAAAATCACCCTGGGTTGCTGTTGATGACTCTATCTGAAGGGTCAGATTTGCTTGATAAACATCGGATTTAAAATAGGCAAGCACACCGGCCAATAATCCAAAACCAAGCGTGATGGCTAGCATTGATTTTTTGTATTGAAGTAATCTGGCGACTACTTCTTTGAGGTCAATTTCCTCTTCTGCTGTATCTATCAGCGGATTGTGATTATTTGAATAAGAGGACATCTACAGCCTTTGCTTTTCTAAATGTATCAAATGTAATAAATGGCGCCATCATCGTGGTTAACATTTGAAAAAATGGGGTTTGTTCGTTAAAGGCAACATTGTATGCTTTCATACTTCGTGGTTGAACATAGATAATGTCATTTGGCTGCAATGTAAGGCTTGCCAACGTCATCTGTGACATATCCGCAAGATTAATTTCTCGAACTATCGGAGTACGGAGTCCTCCACGAATCACTTTGACGTTCGTTCGTTCAGCATCATTTGTTAAATCTCCGGAAAGTGCCAATGCTTCAAATAAAGACATCGTTCCATTTGTCACCTGTTTTACTCCAGGGCTACGAACTTCACCTAAAACAAAAAGTCTTTGATTCAAAATTTTAACACTGACGTAGGGAGTTCTTAAATAGTTGGTATATGCAGTAATAAGCTTCTCAGATGCTTGTGTTTCACTTAAGCCTAGCAGATTAACAGCACCGATTAATGGAAGTCTAATGATACCATTGGGTGGGATCAAATATCCTTCTGTACCATCGCGTGTCAAGGTTTGCTGTCCACCACGGCTCAATATCTGGTTAAGCTGCTGATCGCCTTCTCCTGACGCTTGATTCACGATATTAATCTCTAATCGATCACCTTTGGCAATCTTCCATTCAAAATCTGCTTCAGCAGCGTAATCGGTATCAGAGACCGTCCGGATGGCTGTACCATTACTGTCAAACATTTTAAATGTCTGCGTAGAACAACCCATAAACAGCAAACCCGTTGCCAATGTTATAAAAGATATAATTTTCATACATGTATCCTTCATCTTTATAGTTTTATTAAAGACCGAATTTTACCAGAATACAATTGAATTCATGATTATAGTATTCTAGAAAAAAGAGTTGAAATGGATGATTCATACAATATCCTAAAAATGTGTGTCATAATTTATTCCATCAAAGGATAAAAGATGAACATTGTACGTCTCTCAATACAAAAGATTTTTGATAGAAAAAACCAAATTTTCGCCTATGAGCTCCTTTTTAAAGACAGTGATGACAGGGACACCGGGCTATCAGACAGTGTCAAGGGAACATCCCAGCTCGTTATGAGCACCATTACCAGTTCGGAACTCGATAAACTACTGGGAAAACGCAGTCTTGGGTTTGTCAATGTTGATGAGTATACCCTCAGTAAAGGGATTTTGGACGTTTTGGATAAGGACCGATTTATCCTCAATATTCACGAAGACATCAACCTGGATGATAACATTATCAATAAAATCATCCAATACAAAAAAAGAGGATTCATGGTCTCTTTGGAGCGTTTTGATTCCAGTGCTGAGATGATCAATAAATTTAAACGACTGTTCAATTTTATCGATATTATCAAAATGGATGTTGCCCTCTCTCACCCTGAAAATCTCGAAAAAGTGGTGAAAAAATTTGAAGGTACGCGAGTCCAGCTGTTAGCTCAAAATATTGAGACCAAAGATGATTATAAAAAGTATCTAGAATTAGGGTTTCACTTGTTTCAAGGATACTATCTAGACAGACCCGAAGTGCTAGAGATCGTCGGACCAAAAGAAGCTGCCCAATTTATCATTCTTCAACTCATAAAAATCATCAAAGAAGATAATACCGCCAATGAGAAACTGGAACATTTTTTGAAAAAACAGGCCGATTTATCGTACAAACTGATCCAATTTTTCAATAACTCAGAAAAACTCAACGTCAAAGTTGAATCTTTGACCCAAGTCATTAATCTCATGGGGAGACAAAAACTACTCCGATGGCTCATGCTCTATCTTTATTCGGAACTATCAAGAAATCCTGCATCTAAAACACTGCTTGATCTTGCGATAAAAAGAGCTGAAAGCATGGAAGCCGAAGCATCACCGCAAAATAAAGATAAAGCCTACTTGGCGGGTATGTTTTCTCTACTGGCCTCCATTTTTGAAACCAATATCAAAGAGCTGATGAACCACATCAGCATGGACAGTGATATCACCTCTTTGGTTTTGGAAAAAAAGGGAATTTTCGCGGGTAGTTTAATGCGAGCGGAACAAGCGGAAAAAGAGTATCTTAGAAAAATCATGATTGCTAATTTCGACAAACTTAACACTACCGATCTGGTTAATACACTGGAATACGGTGGGATAGAGATTGATAAGAATAAAATAGGTGAAAAAAAATAAACAAGAGGAAGTAAAGAAATGCAAAAGATCGGAATAAAAGTCATTATCGTAATTTTTCTTCTGCTAGCCGGTGGACATTGGCTCGGCTCATTCGTCATAATCGGTTTAGTGTTCCTCGCAATATCCACAGTGTATAAAAACTATTCCAATCCTGAAAAAAAAACATCTCTCTTTCCTATAATAGCCAGTATTTTAATTTACCTAATCGGTCATTTTATTTGGTCGTATATACATACCGAAATCGAACAACAAAAAGAGATACAAAAGCAAGAAATAGATAACAACATAACTCAAATGGAATTTAATACTACGAAAGAAGATTAGTACAGGAAAAGCAATTCCCCGATAATCGGGGAAAGAAGAATTTAGATATTGTCGCGGATGTTAAGCTCAGCAATTAACTTGTTGTAGCTTGCACGGTTTGTACGCTTCAAATAACGCATCAAACGACGACGTTGTCCAACCAATTTCAAAAGACCCAAACGTGAAGAGTGATCTTTTTTGAAAATTTTAAGGTGCTCAGTAAGATCACCGATGCGCTTTGAAAGCAATGCAATTTGCACTTCACTTGAACCGGTATCACCCTCTGTTCGTTGAAATTCTTTGATAATTTCTATTTTTTTAGCCGTATCTAAAGCCATAATAGCCTCCTGATGGGTAGTTTAATTTACTTGAAAAATAATTTTCTTCAAAGCAGACCGAAATTATAGCCAAAAAACTCTCTATTTGCTGTAAAAATTCACAAAGTAAGCTCTAATAGTTTTTGGCTATAATAACTTCCATAAATGAAATACTGGAGGTAAAGCGATGTTGATGACAAAAGCCAGTGAATATGCTCTATTGTCACTGATCGCTTTAGCAAAAGCGGAAAAACCGTTGGATGCTGACACCCTCTCTCGTGAACTCGATATTTCCAAAAGTTTTTTGGCGAAAATTCTCCAGTCATTGGCTCGAAAAGGGATTTTAAAATCGTTTAAAGGGGTTAACGGCGGATTTGAACTGGCCCGTAAAAGCAGTGATATTACCCTGCTCAATGTAATGGAAGCCGCTGAGGGAAAAATGCCCGCCGTATTTAACTGCGCTCCCTCCAAAGAGAGCTGTCCATCAGATCGTGGAAACACCTGTGGATTGTGGCCTTTTTTAAACCGATTACAGGGAAAAGTAGATGCTTTTTTAGGCGTTCTCACCCTCGAAGCTATTTTGGAAGAGTAACGCTTGGCAAAAGCAAAAAAGAAAGTCGTTAACGCCAGCACCATCCTTTCGGCAATCTTTGCATCCCGTGACCTTAGTATGGTCGTTTTTGTTATGGCCATTTTGGCAATCATCATCGTCCCATTACCCAGTTCTATGCTCGACATGCTTCTGGCCGTTGTTATCGCAATGTCGGTTCTCATTTTGCTTATTTCCCTATACATTCCACGTCCTACGGATCTAACTACCTTTCCAACGCTTTTACTGATTATCACCCTCTTTCGTCTCTCGTTGAATATTGCCACGACAAGGATGATTCTCAGCCATGGTCATGAAGGGCCAGAGGCGGTCAGTGATATCGTCACAAGTTTTGGAAAATTCGTTGCCGGCGATAACCTGGTCATCGGGGTAATTATTTTCACTATCATCGTTTTGATTAACTTTATGGTTGTTACCAAGGGTTCAAATCGCGTTGCGGAAGTTGCAGCACGCTTTACTCTCGATGCAATGCCCGGAAAGCAAATGGCCATTGATGCCGATTTAAACAGTGGACTCATCGAAGAAACAGAGGCCAAACGCCGTCGTGCCGAAATCTTGCAAGATGCCAATTTCTATGGGGCCATGGACGGGTCTGGAAAGTTTATCAAAGGGGATGCGATTGCGGGGATTATCATCACCACGATCAACATCATCGGCGGTTTTTTAATCGGTATTTTTCAATTTGATCTCGATGTATCCACAAGTGCGAATACCTATACCATTCTAACCATCGGGGATGGATTGGTTTCCCAAATTCCTGCGTTAATTATCTCCACGGCAACCGGTATCATGATCACCCGTGCTTCCAATGATGAGGGCAGTTTTGCTGAGGGAAGTATCAATCAGCTTATGGGTAATGCCAAAGTTATGATTATCGTGGGTGTCATAATGATGATGTTTGCTGCTGTTCCAGGGCTACCAACCATTTCAATGGGCTTTGTCGGTTTGGTTTTTTTAGGACTTGGCTATGCCCTCTATAAGTTTGAAAAAGGGGACTTTGTTCTGACAAAATCTCCCTCTATCGGTGCATCAGGCACTGCGGATGTTTCAAGTGATGACACGGCAAGTCCTGGCTCATCCACTGCCTCCACTACGCGCAAACGAACCAATGAAGAGATTGCAAAAGAAGAAGAAGCCGCGCTGGAAGATATCCTAAAAATTGAGATGCTTGAACTCACTCTTGGTTATCAGCTCATACGTCTTGCGGATGGGACACAGGGAGGAGATTTATTGGAACGTATTCGCTCTATGCGCCGTAAAATCGCCTCCGATTTTGGCTTTTTGATGCCGCAGGTACGTATCCGTGACAATTTGCATCTCAAACCGAACCAATACTCGATTTTGCTCAAAGGGGTTTCCATCGGTGATGGTATGATCCAGCCCGATCGCTATCTCGCGATGGACAGCGGAATGGCGATCGGAGAGCTCGAAGGTGGAGAACCGACGAAAGAACCAGCATTTGGACTCGATGCATTTTGGATTGCTCCCGAACAAAAAGAGGATGCCATTATCAATGGGTACACTGTCGTTGACCCTGCAACCGTCATTTCAACGCACATGAGTGAGTTGATCAAGAAACACGCAGAAGAACTGCTGACCCGTCAAGAAACGCAAATCCTCATTGATAAAATCAAAAATGATTATCCGGTTGTTATTGACGACTTACTCAAAGTGGCCAACATCGGCTTGATCCAACGTGTATTCAAAGCACTATTGCATGAGCGTGTTCCCCTCAAAGACATGATTACCATTCTCGAGACCGTCGCCGATGTAGCCGAATATACCAAAAGCGTTGATATTATCACCGAACATGTTCGTGCCAAACTTTCCCGTATTATTACCCAAGCGTACACAGGTGCAGATGGCGTTATAAAGCTACTGACGTTTGATGCTGTCAGCGAACAGCGTCTTCTTGAAAAATCCCAAGAACACGACGGCGTTAAACAGCTGATGCTCAATGTCGGAGAGATCAATGCCCTCATTCAAGCCACCAGTCAAAAAGCCAGTGAACTTCTCCAAAAAGGGGTATCGCCCATCGTTATTATCGTTGATCCAAAACTACGCCGACCGTTGGCAGAGATTTATGAACGTTTCAATCTTGAAATTGTCACCCTCTCTCACGCCGAAATCGACTCCAGTGCCAAGTTTGAAGTACTCGGCTCCATTACACTAGATAAATAGGATATTCATGAACAAAACCATTTACCACCTTTCACACATCGATCTTGACGGTTACAGCTGTCAGCTCGTCATGTCAAAAACGCCCAATACAATGATCAGTTATAACGCCAACTACGGTGCCGAAGTCATGGAGCGTCTTAACGAGATTGTAGAGCTGATTAAAAAAGCAAAACAAGAAGCGACCATCCTGATCAGCGATCTTAACCTCTATCCTGAAGAAGCAAAATGGCTGAACAACGAAATCAATCGTCTCAATGAGGGTGGATGGAAGATCACCATTACCCTGCTCGATCACCACGGAAGCGGAAAAGACACTGCATCACAATATCCATGGTATTTTCTGGATACCGAACGTTGTGCCACCAAGATCGTATACGAGTATGCATTGGAAAACTATGGACTGGTCGGCGGCGGATGGCTCGAAGAGTTTGTAAAAGTCGTTAATGCCGTCGATTTATGGCACCAAGACGAAGTCGAAGATTTTGAATACGGCAAAGTATGCATGCGTCTTATCTCAGAGGCACGTGAACTCAGCCGTGTTATGTTTGCGGCAGAAGATCGTGCGTATAAGCTCGCAATGCTAGAAGAGGCTGCAATGATGCGTACGCAGGCCAATGCCAATGTTGTACTTGATGAATCTTTGCACAAGATGAAAAAAGACTTTTTCAAAGATGGGATCGACAATACACTCGACAACCTCTCAACAAAATACATCGTGGCACTCCTGGGGACGAAACGTTCTGAGATGACCATCTATTACAAAGGCTGGAGAGGTTTCCTCAGCTACGGTTTGGGAAATACCTCGATCATCGGAAACGGTTTTGTCACAGAGTTTCCTGATTTTGATTTCATCGTTGATGTCGGAACACGTGGCACGATGAGTCTTCGCGGACATGACCAAGTCGATGTTGCTATGATGGCAGGCGAATGGGTCGGTGGCGGCGGACATCCAAATGCTGCTGGTGGACGTATCCAAGGATTCAAAGAGCAGTTCCGTTATGACAAAGTAAAACGTCAGCTCGAAGACCTCCTCTCCAACAAAGAGGCGATGCCCGGTAAACTACCTGCAAAAATAGAGGGGTAAGTTATTTGATACAAATCAATAACCTCACCAAAAGCTATGGAACACGAATCCTCTTCGAGGGTTTGAATCTCAAACTCAACGCCGGTAATAAAATTGGTTTTGTCGGGCGTAATGGCTCTGGAAAATCAACCCTCTTTAAAATCATTTTGGGTGAAGAAGCGTACGATGAGGGTGAAGTCATCCTCCCAAAAAACTACCGTATTGGAACATTACGTCAGCACCTGCATTTCACCCATAAAACCGTCCGTGAAGAGTGTGCTTCCGTCCTAAGCGGCGACGCGGAGCATGAAGTGTATCGGGTTGAGAAGATTTTATTTGGTCTGGGCTTTAGCTTGGAAGATCTAGACAAAGACCCCTTAAGTTTTTCGGGAGGGTATCAGATTCGTCTGAACCTCGTCAAACTCCTCGTTACTGAACCCAATCTTCTCCTACTCGATGAACCGACCAACTACCTCGATATCGTCTCTTTGCGCTGGCTGGCATCGTTTATCCGCAACTTTGAGGGCGAAGTGATCCTCATCACTCACGATCGTGATTTTATGGACTCGGTGAGTACGCATACGATGGGGCTACGCCGTCGCAATGTCTCTATCATCAAAGGCAACAGTGCCAAATACTACGACTTTATCGCCCAAGAAGATGAAATCTATGAAAAAACCAAAATCAATCATGACAAAAAGCGTGCCGAACTGACCGATTTTGTAGCCCGAAATAAAGCCCGAGCATCCACCGCGGTCATGGCACAATCGAAACAAAAAGAGCTGGATAAAATGGGAATCATGGAAGCGCTGGTGGATGACAACGACCTCGCGTTCTCATTCTCATACCGCCCTATTCCTGCAAAAGTGATCATGAGTGTTAAGGATCTCTCATTTGGATATACTCCTCAAGAACTTCTCTTTAACAATCTCACTTTCAACTTGGAAAAAAACAAATGTCTCGCGATTATCGGTAAAAACGGTAAAGGAAAGTCAACCCTCCTCAACACCCTTGCAGGTGTTTTAAAACCTAACGGCGAGATCACCTGTCATCCTGCGACCGCCATTGCCCACTTCGGTCAGACCAATATCGATCGCCTCGATAAAAACAACACGATTCAAGCCGAAATCCAAAGCGCTGACAGCACCATACAAAACGTCCGTGTCCGTTCTATCTGCGGAACCATGATGTTCAGCGGTGATGATGCCGATAAAAAAATCTCGATCCTCTCAGGGGGAGAGCGCAGTCGTGTTATGTTGGGCAAGATCATTGCTACCCCTGCAAACCTCCTGTTTCTCGATGAACCGACCAACCACCTCGATATGCAATCCATCGATTCGCTTTGTGATGCAATAAAGCGTTTTGACGGCTCTACCGTCATCGTCACCCACTCTGAGATGATGTTACGCTCCCTTGCCGATCAACTCATCATCTTCCGTGAAGGCAATGCAGAGTTTTTCAATGGCACCTATGATGAATTTTTAGAAAAAATTGGCTGGGATGAAGAGATCACCGATGCTCCCAAACCTGTCAAAGTAACCCAAAATGTCAATAAAAAAGAGAACAAACAACAGCGCGCCGAACTGGTGCAAGAGCGCTCCAAACTTTTAAATCCGCTCAAAAAAGAGGCAGACACCTGCGAAAATACGATCATAAAGCTTGAAGAGAAACTCAAAACTTCCCATGAGCTGTTGATCGAATGCTCAAATAATGGGGATAGCTCCAAACTCATGGAACTTTCCAAAGAAGTGGCAAGTGATGAGAAGATGATCGAAGAGCTGTTCGAGAGACTTGAGATCGCTCACGATGAGATAACACGTATCGAAGCCGAATACGAGGAAAAATTGAGTGAGTTCTAAAATACGGCTCGATAAACTTCTCAGTTCTCTAGGCTATGCCAGCCGAAGCGAGGTCAAAGTGGTCTTGCGTGAGGGAAGAGTCACCATTGATGGCGTTATAGCCAAAAAAGGCGATGTCAAGATTTTCCATGAGCAGGTCCTCCTGGATGGAAAACCGCTCGATCCGCTGGGGAGTATACTCATTTTGATGCACAAACCCG
>JBBQNL010000054.1:0-11304 GCA_038329855.1 Campylobacterales bacterium | reverse complement strand
ACCCACCAAGTCGATATTATCCTCATCGATTTGGATCAGATTGTGGATGCGGGACTGGGATTTATTGAAGTTCTTCGTAAAAAAGATATTTACTCTCCGGCAATTATTGTCACGTCAATGAAAGACAGCGACGTCTTGTTAAAAGCGATCAATCTTGAAATCACCCATTTTTTAGTCAAACCATTTAAAAACAGTCAGCTTCTTCATGCGCTTGGGATCGCATCCAAACTCGTAGCAAGCAGCAGTTTTACCACCTATGCGTTACTTCATAACGGATTTAGCTACGATCCGATCAATAAATCGATTATCAATCCCAACGATGAAAGCATCCAGCTCTCCAAGAAAGAGTATTTGTTGTTGGAATTGTTACTGAAAAACAGACGGCAAATCATCCCTTATGAAGAGATCGAGAGAGTGCTTTGGAAAGACAAAGGGATGAGTATTGAGGCATTGCGTACGTTGGTGCGCTCCATTCGTAAAAAATCGTATCCGGAAATTATTACTAATAATAATTCTATCGGATACAAAATCAATATTTAGGAATGTTTTTTTTAAAGACCTCATTAAATTCACATAATTTCATTTTTTTCTCACTTTTTTTTGTTAGACTGATTCTGAGATATAAATGAGGTACAGTCTATGTTCAAATCACAAGATTTAACGGTTTTATATATGGAGCACGATCCTAGTGTCCGTCAGCGTGGTACCAAGCTGATGCAAGATAATGGGTTGAAGGTTTTTGAAACGGACAATACAACGAAAGGATGTGATCTGTTTCGGATGAATGAGATCGATATCGTCGTAGTTGATCTGGAATTACCTGAAAAAACAGGATTGGATTTTATCCATTGTCTTCGTGAAAAAGAGATATTGACTCCGATCATTATCACGACCGATCACACTGATCAAGCGACGCTGCTTGAAGCCATCAATTTGGATATTACTCGATACATGATAAAACCCTGCAAAGAATGCGAACTCCTCGATGCACTGGAGATTGCGATCAAAAAAGCGGTGAACTGCCATCCGATCGCCTTTTCCAAACTTAAGAACGGTTTCAGCTACGATCCGATCAATAAAACCGTTAACAACCCCGACGGTACCATGAGCCAATTGGCCAAAAAAGAGTATCTGTTGATGGAGCTTCTCATAAAAAACAAACATCATATTGTCCCTTACGATGTGATAGAGATGTTTGTGTGGGAGGGGAGTATGATGTCTATGGATGCCGTTCGTACTCTTGTCCGAGCTGTCCGTAAAAAAACGTATCCGAATATTATTTCCAATCATAACGGTACAGGGTATAAGATAGATCTTTGAGCATTAGAGGGTTTTAAATCTCATTAATATCTCATATTTTTTTATTAGAATCTTTTGTCATTAAAGAGAGGTTTGATAAATGATATGATGAATATTGAAAATATAACAGTACTTTACATCGACAGCAATCGTAAAATTAGAAAAAAATACGCATTTTTAATGGAGGACAACGGGTATAGAGTGCTCGAAGCAGAAAATTCCGCTGCTGCCCACGATCTATTAGCGGCTAACAAAGTCGATTTCATCTTGATGGACATTATTTTGCCCAATGAAAATGGAGTGGATTTTATCCGTGGACTTCGTCAAAAAGAGATATTAACCCCGATTATCATTACGACATCGGTTGCAAACCAAACGATTTTGTTAGATGCCATCAATCTGGATATTAGCCGTTATCTCATCAAACCGTTCTCTGATAACGATCTGCTTGACGCCATTCATCGTGTAACTAAAAAATTGTTCACGTATCACCCTGTCAATTTTAGCTATTTGCAAGATGGGTATTATTACGATCCGATCAATAAATCACTCATCAATCTCGATGGTAAAAATATGGTATTGTCAAAAAAAGAGTATCGGCTTATGGAGCTTTTATTGAGCAATCGAGAAAAAACCATCCCTTATTCGGCAATCGAAATCGCGGTTTGGCAAGGTGCCTATATGAGCATGGATGCCCTTCGTACCCTCGTGCTGGGTATTCGTAAAAAAACCTATCCCAATATCATCTTGAACCACAGCGGCGTCGGATATAAAATCAATATTTAATTAAACTTCTTAAAACCCCATAAAAATCTCATTTGCGAATATTACAATTGTCTTATGCCAATTAATTAAAGCAAATTTGCGGGAGATTAGTTAGGAGGAGGAGGTGAAAAAGATGAAAAATAAAAAATTTGGTGTATTAAGTGTCGGTTTTTTGGCTTTGATAGGATTATCCAATGAAGTTCAGGCATTTCCGATGTTTGGCAAACAAACCGGATTGGATTGTATGGCATGTCATATGCAGCATATGCCTAAACTCACGGCAGTTGGACGAAAATTTGCAGCTTCAGGTATGACACAAAGCATTAATGTAAATGATGCCAACAGCAGCGGAGTCGATTTGAATCCGTCTATTATGGTCAAATCGATGTATGAAGAGACATGGAATAAGCCAAGCGCAGACGGTACTGTCAAAAATACTTCACCTACAGCGGGCGGTGATTGGTCTGTTCCTAAAACGGCATCGTTGCTAGTGGGTGGCCGAGTGAGTGAAAATATAGGGGCTATCGTTAATCTCTCATACAAAGATATGGAAGATAACAGTATTGGCGGAAAAGTCGTTTATGCCAAAGAAGTTGAAAATGGGTATTTGGGTGCTGCTGTGTATTCATCTGCCAGTTTCGGTCCATTTGCTGGGATGGAAAACTACAATACAGGACTTTATAAGCCGTTGAGAACGTTTGATATCCGAAAGCTTTCCAATGCGTTTCAGGCTACTGAAATCGGAAGCGGTGCTGCAACGGGATTGCAGGTTTATTATGACAGGGACAAAGTATTTACGGGCGGTGATCATCTATTCGCATCGATTGGTATGTTTACTCCTGCACAAGACAACGTCGATATGCAGATGAATGATAATGTCCTTCCGATGGCACGAATCGCGTACGAATACGTATTGGGTGATTTCAATCTGATCTTCGGCGGTTTTGGAATCGTAGGCGGATCGAAAGTCTCCTCAAGTCAGTTGCTAAGTGTCGAGCAAGAGACATACGGACTGGATTTTCAGCTAGAAGGTGAAATAGCGGATAAAAGTGTTTCGTTAATATTAAGCAAAGTGTTGAAAAACAAAGTGACGTATACCGGTATTGGCTCAAACTTGCTTGATCCGGAAGAATATATCAATCTTGACAATACAGCTTTTTCGGCAGAAGGGGAAGTCAATCTCCTCCCTGATTTTGGTTTAAAAGTGGCGTATATGACCTTTGATGACCGTTACGACTATCCGAATTCACTTTATAGACCGGGACATCAAAATAGTGACTTTTCAGATAACCATGTGAATGTCAAAGACATTGATCATGCGATAACGATAGGGGCGGATTATTCATTTAAAGTTTATTTGCCAATGAAATTGGCCGTCGAACATTCGTGGGTAAAACCTTCTCTTGAGCGTGTTGTTGATTACCGAGACTTTTTAGTTTCACTCAACATTCTCTATTAATCTAAGTACAAAGGAAAGACAATGAAGAACACAGTCCAAAAATTTAACAATCTCAGTAGAAATAAAAAAGCAGGAATCAGCGCGGTTGCAGCAGCGGTGTTGGCAGGGGGTTTAGTGATCGGATGCGGTGGTGGTGATAGTACTACCAGTACCACAGCATCGTTTACCCCAGAGACCAAGGATCCTACAGTTTTGGGAACGGATCTTTTTTGCAGTGGCGTTATTGAAGTTACTTCAAGTGTTGCCGATGATTTTAATGCCAGTCAAGTAATTGCTTACAATGTATCTGCTACTGATCCAAGCGATCCAGCACGTTTAAATCCGAATGCAGCGAATACCCTCGTTCGTATGGGTATTGTCACCATTCCATCGACGAGTGCCAGTGGTGAAGTGAATGCAACAGCAGAAAAAGTTCACCCCCTTCTGATCAGTTATGCAGAACAAGTTGTTGGTAGCTATGAGCTGGGAGACGGAAGTGCTGATATCGGTGATCCGTATCATTGGGATGATATTTTTGTATCACTGTCACGTGATGATGGTAAAACATGGAAAAAATACAATATCAGTGACAATATCAGTAAGCTTGCAAATGAAAGAAGCTCTATCGATGTTGCATGGGATTTAGATGGTGACCATGTTCTTGAAACAGGAGAGAAAGTTGCATATCCTCCACATGCACACAAACCGACAATGAATGTAAGCGGCAACAATATTCTCGTTGCATGGCACAGTAAATACTGCCCAACAGGTAATCCGCTGGGATTAACGATGGATGACACGAATACGAGCTATCCGACCGATTATTTTAAAATAAATGGAGATCAAGGTTCAGTCCTCTACACTGCAGATGATGGCAGCGTAATGATCGCTCCCAATGGCAAATATGTATATGAAGTACCGTTTAGCTGTATCTGGACTGCGCGCGGTATATTTAATGAGGATAATGCGACAAATCCGATTACCTGGATGAAGCCGCAGCAGTTGACGTCAGGTACACGAGATGCGAATAAAATAACGATTGCTGAGGCTGTCCCTGGTGCCGGTTCACCTGCTGGTTTCGCTATTTCATGGCAAGAAGACCCAGAGGGACTTCGCTCAGGCGGAGGTGAGGGGCCGGGTGATGGTTGGAGCGGTGCGACGACCAATCACGGTGCTGATATCTGGTACAGTATGATCACAATGGGTGATTTTGTTCTTAATGATGGTGTTGGAACGAGACCATCACCGTCAAATACCTTTTCATATCCGGTTCGTATCACCGATAATGAAGCATGTAAAGCAGATGGAACGGAAACAAAACTCTATTGTGAAGCATTTAAAAACAATCCTATCGTTACGGTAGATGAAAAGCAATACTATACGACTGGTGATGTTGATATGCTAACAGACACGCGAATGGTTCTAAACGGAGATACGGGAGCATCGCGCCCGGTTATCAAGTTATTAAGAACCAATGCGACGGATGAATATGTCGTTGTTCTGGGGTATGAAGAGACCAAAGGAATGTCTGAAAATAAGACGCCTGAAACAAATATCGAGCTAGAAGGAAAATCGGTCTATTTTGAAACTTTCCCATTCAAAAAAATCGTAGCACCGACTACTGAGGCAGAGTTTAAGACTCTGATCACGAGTTTGCCGATGGTGAGCTCAGGTAATATAATCAACGTTAAAGCTCCTGAAGTAGTCGTCAATGATGATAATACCACTACACCTACAGGCGATATGATCTATGAGAATGCGCGTCGTCTCACATTTATCCCACAGGTTGATCCGTGTGTTCCAGGTAAATATACCTATGGATGGCTTTATAAACAGGGTATTTTCACGCAGGGTGGTTCATCGGATATGTATGTTCGGTTCAACGATAACTTTGATGCGATCCTTACGGATCCAAAAAATGTCAGTGCAGATGCAGATGATAATACAATCGATCATTTGAATGATAATTCCTATGTCAATGTGGCTGAGAACAGCTTCTCACCTCGCGGATTTATGAGAGGAGATGATATTTATATTGGTTTCGAGTATACACCGGATTATCATCCTGACTCTGGATATTCACCAAACAACTTCTATATCCGTCGATATACGGGTGGTGCATGGCAGCCGGCTCAAAACATTTCAAAAGTGGATGGGAACAATCTATCAACACTTGACCCGCGTTTCGTGACGACACCATCAGGTAAGTTTAGCACTACAGCGCTTGAGTCCGATAAGTCTAATCCGGATGTTCTCTATATGGCATACGGTACGTTTGATACTTCTACTGGGATTGAACAAGATCTCTATTATACTCGTTCAACCGATAAAGGGGTAACTTGGGAGACGGTTGGCACATCCGGTGTTACACCGAATGCTAACTTGGCAATCAAACAAGATATTGAAGAGAAAGAGGTACAGTCGTTGGCAACGCCAGATGGTACACGTCTCTTTAATGCATGGTTGCAAGAGAGTGCGGCATTACCATCTACTAATACTGACAATCATTTCTTAGGTCTCGATACTTGGTTTGGTGTGGTTAACTACAACATTCCTAAATAATACAGAGATGTCGAGTTTTTCTCGACTCTCACTCTTCTGATTCTTCTTTATTTTCTACTTTATTCTTACTATTATAATTCATCAAAAATTCATTTAAAAACGTTGATAAAAAAGACACTTTTTAGACCTATTTACGGCATAATGGTGTAGATTTATATTAAAAGAGGGGTGGATATTTATGCGTATTGTGATTGTCGGCGGTGGTATATCTGCGGTTTATTTGGCCAATACTATTTTGCAAAAAGCTCCCCAATCGGATGTTCTCATCGTTACCGAAGAGGAGTGCCCCCCGTACGATCGGATCCACCTGTGTTCTTTGGTCGAAAACTCCCAATGTGCTGATTCCATTTCACTGGAACTTGATCCAAAAGTACAATTAGAACTGAACCAAAAAATCACCGCCATCGATACCGCGGCCAAACGGATTTTTAGCGAACACGCCGCGTATCATTACGACAAACTCATCATCGCAACCGGATCTATCCCTAAAACACTTTTTGATATTGAATCCATTGAAAATGCTTCAACTTTTCGAAATCAACACGATTGTGAAAAAATAGGATTGGGAATCAAAGGCAAAAATATCGTGATCGTAGGAGCAGGGCCGATTGCTTTGGAGCTTCTCGATAGTCTGATGCGCGATGATCGGCCGCACTCGATTACGCTGCTGGTGCGGGGTGAGTATCTGTACTCGCAGGTGTTGAGTCGTGAGGGGATGGAGTTGATTCGACGCATCTTCGAGTCCGATTCTCGTATTCGAATCTGTTTTAACGATCAGATTATTAATCATACGATCGAAGGTAATCGCCTTGAGCGCATAACAACTAAAAATGAGGTGATTGACGACCCGTTTCTCATCTTTGGCGTAGGGATTGACCCCAATATTGCTTTTGCCCGTAAAACGCTTGAATGCGATCGGGGGATAGTGGTCAATGATACCATGCAAACATCCTCTCCTGATATCTATTGTGTTGGGGAAGCGGCGCAGCTGCGTGAGAGCGGATTTATCGCGGGACGGGTCAAAGAGTGTACGCTCCAAGCCGATGTTGCCATTGCAAATTTGTTAGGCAAAGAAGCGCATTTTTATGAAGAGGTCTCTGTTGACGGGTTGAAAGTAGGATCCTTTTTATTTGCCGATGTGAGTTCACCCGATTTTGATCCTAAAAATCTTGAAAATGAGACGATTTTGATTTCCCATGAAAATCGTATCGATCAGTACATCGTCAATCATGACCGACTTAAACGGTTTATCGGGATCAATACGAATATCGATCTGTTGGCGCTCAAAAAGCTCATCGAAAAAGATTCACCGATCGATGCAGCGTATCTCTATTCCAATCGTCTCATGTCTGAAAAAGGACGCCTTGTGTGCAGCTGTGAAGGGGTACATGAGCAAGAGCTGATCGATATTATCAAAGAAAATGCGGTGATGTCGTTTAGCGAACTCAAAGAGTTTTCCAAAGCAGGGCGAACATGCGGGCGTTGTAAGCTAGATGTCTGTGCAATCATCACAGCAACCCCAGTCAATCCCGAAGAAGCGGCACGGTTAAAGCGTGAACGGGAAGAGAAAGCCAAAGAGGAAGAACTGGCAAAAGTGCATGCACGAATCGAAAAATACAATCTTCTTCATCCTAAAAACCAGCTCAGTCCTGAAAATTTCCAAGAGGCACTCAATACGTTTGAGATGAATCGGGAGTTTAACAAGTGGGTTTCGATGATTACGGCATCGATGCACTTGCATCCAAATTTTGAGGAGAGTGTGAAAGAGGGGGTTGCACAGCTGAATAAAATTCCGATTATCTGGCTGGAGCTCGCGGATTGTTCGGGAAATTCGGAAGGGTTTATCAAATCGGCTCATCCCAGTGTCGATGATCTGATCCTCAAATACATCTCGCTGGATTACCATGAACTGCTGATGGCAGGATCAGGAGAACAAGCCGAAACCGTACTGGATAATATTATAAAATATGACTCTGGTAAATACATCCTGATTGTTGAGGGGGCGGTACCTCTTGGGCTGGATGGGAAGTTTTTACGAATCGGCACCAAAGGGGAGACGGGGCTGGAACTGCTTCGCCGTGTTTCAAAAAATGCCGCAGCGGTGATGGCCGTTGGATCGTGTGCATTTGATGGCGGAGTCGTAGCGGCAAAGCCTAATCCGACGGATGCGGTGGGGGTTGGCGAAGCGTTAGGAAGAGATGACATCATCAATCTTCCCGGATGTCCCGTCAATCCGATCAACATAGTGGGGACGCTGCTGCACTATATCATGTTCGATGAATTTCCCAAACTGGATGCGAAAAACCGTCCCGTGTGGGCGTATGGATTTCGTGTCCATGACAACTGCGAGCGCCGTGGTCATTACGATGCGGATGAGTTTGTTCTCGAATGGGGAGACGAAGGGGCGAAAAAGGGGTGGTGTCTGTTTAAAATGGGGTGCAAGGGTCCTTATGCTGAACTTAACTGCTCGCTCGTGAAGTTTAATGAAGGGACAAGCTGGCCGGTACAAGTCGGACATGGATGTTTTGGCTGTGGTCAGGGAAAAATTGCGTTTGACGACTATGCGAATCACAGAGAGTTAAAGGAAAAGCCGCATGAGCACTAAGAAGATTGTTATTGATCCAATCACTCGTATTGAAGGACATTTACGAATCGAAGTAGAGATTGATGAGAATAATGTCATACGTGAAGCATGGGCGTCGGGTCAGCTTTTTCGGGGGATAGAGACGATTTTAAAAGGGCGTGATCCCAGAGATGTCGGCCTCATCGCTCAACGTATCTGCGGGGTGTGTACCAATGTCCATTATCGTGCATCGATTAGTGCCGTGGAGGATGCGTACGAAATAACGATTCCCCACAATGCCGAAATTATTCGTAATCTGGTCACATTATCGCTGTTTGTTCAAGATCATCTAGTCCACTATTATCACCTCCATTCGCTCGATTATGTCGACATTACCGCTGCGTTGGAGGCCAATTGCGCTAAGGCTTCGGAAGAAGCGCGAATGTTTAGCGATCATCCCTATCGTAATTCAGCAGAGCATTTGGAAAGTGTCCAAGAAAAACTCAGCGGGTTTGTCAAAGCAGGACGATTGGGACTTTTTGCCAACGGATACTGGGGACATGGGGCATATCGTCTTACATCTGAGCAGAATTTGATACACATGAATCATTATCTTGAAGCACTGACGCTGCAGCGTGAGATATCCAAAGCGGTAGCTATTTTCGCAGGCAAAACACCGCATCCCCAAAATCTGGTGGTTGGGGGCGTAACCAGTGTTGCCGATATGCTAAACCCGCAACGGTTGAACGATTTTATGTTTATCATCAAAGAGGTGCGAGAGTTTATCGAGCGTGCGTATGTTCCCGATATGATGATGATCGTGAAAGCGTATCGTGAATCGATCAATGCAGGCGAGGGGCGTGCAAGCGGAAATTTTATGTGCTGCGGTGGATATCGTTTCGGGAAACAGCAGCAGCTTTTTGAGGGGGGAGTCATTCGAGGGCACGATTTTGAGGCCATCGAACCGTTTGATGAATCTAAAATCACTGAAGAAGCCTCTCGATCGTGGTATGAAAAGGATGCCGCGTGT
The DNA here is from genome assembly GCA_038329855.1 of Campylobacterales bacterium. Taxonomy (GTDB): domain Bacteria; phylum Campylobacterota; class Campylobacteria; order Campylobacterales; family Sulfurimonadaceae; genus Sulfuricurvum. Next base: position 1,647 of record JBBQNL010000054.1, on the reverse strand, counting down.
TCACCGTATGAGGGGGAGACAACGCCGTTTTATACCGATCTCAATGACGATGGGACCCTGAAATCAGAGGGAAAATACAGCTGGGTCAAAGCTCCGCGCTATGAGGGAGAGGCGATGGAAGTCGGGCCACTGGCTCGGATGACTGTAGGTGTGGTTCAAAAATCTCCTGTTATTGCCCCCTATATGGAGCGGTTTATGAGCAAAACGGGAATGAAACTGATCGATTTTTCCACAACGGTCGGGCGAAATGCGGCTCGTGCCGTGGAAGCGCAAATTTGCTGCGATTATCTCTTTGACATGATGAGCGATTTGATCGAAAATATCAAATACTACGATGAGACGACGTGGACTAAATATGTTTTCGAAGAGTTACCTAAAGAGGCCATGGGAAGAGGGCTGTTTGAAGTACCAAGAGGGGTCCTTGGTCATTTTATCCGTATCGAGGATGCACTCGTTGCCAATTATCAAGCGATAGCTCCGACAACATGGAATGCCTCCCCTAAAGATGGACGCAACAGCCGCGGCGCGTATGAAGAATCGTTGATCGGCTTAAAGCTTGCCGATCCCGCTGCACCGCTGGAAGTCTTACGCGTTATCCACTCTTTTGATCCGTGTCTGGCATGTGCCGTGCATGTGATGGATGTCCACGGGATGGAGCTTTCACGGTATAAAATCACGGCTTCACTATAGAGAGCTTTTATTCGCTCCCAAGGGTTATGGCCCCAATCGCGACATTAGCGCCGTCCATACTCAGACGTTCGTTTCGATAGATTGGGTAGTTCGAGGCAAGCGCGTTATAAGTACGCATCAGCAGCTGACGGTTTTCGAACAAACTGCCGCTTAGCGTGACCCCTTTTATGGAAATATTGGCATCACAAAGTTCTGCTTGCTGGGCGATAAAATCAGCCAACGAATCGATAAAACCAAACGAGAGCAGATACTCATCGACTCCTGCCAGTTTAAAGCTCATGGCCGAACGAATCGCCAATCGCGGATCGATTTCATAGCCGTTAGCCGATTTTATCATTTTATAATCGATACGAGGACCTGATTTTCCGTTAAACTCAAGTGCCGTTGCTTCGAGCTGTTCACATGAATTTTGCACCTCATTACCCTCACAAAGACCGATAAACACAGCGGCCATCCCCCACAATCGGCATAACGTCGAGATTTTACCCTCTGCATTAAAAGGGGCATGTTCGATTTGCTCGTAAAGTTTAGGATAGGCGGTTTTGTAGTTGGCTACCAGCCGTGCCCCTGCTTCATCCATCTGGGTAATTGCGGTCAGCATGGTTTTTGGATTTAAGAGCAATTCATCGCTAAAATGGGCCATGGGGGTATAGCCGATTTTAGTCGAGAAACTGTATATCTGTGAGCGATGGGTTCGGCTGATATAGATTCCGCAAAGCGATTGTCCCTGCAACTCATGCTCCAAGACAATCGAGCGCAAAGCGGCATGGGCAGGTTCAAAAGAGACGGTATGGGGCAGGGAAACAGGTTCGTCATTGGCCATAAACCGCACACAGGATTTCGTGATTGTTTGAACTGCCGGCTGTAACAATAGTCCGTTGTGACCTCCTGATCCCTCAAACTCTTCAAACGTACAGCAGGAGGTTTTTTCCAGAACCATAGTGTTATGCCATGGGA
>JBBQNL010000053.1:0-11407 GCA_038329855.1 Campylobacterales bacterium | reverse complement strand
GTTGATTACTGGAATAGAGGTGAATCGAATGAAATGGCTAAAATTTATAAGATTGCTCTGATAAAAGGGTACAAGCCGCTGGTTACTGATATCTCTTTAACCGAACTTCCTAATGTGCGGTGGAATGCGAGTAAAAGAAAGTTAGAATTCGACCACTAAGTGTTTTATAGAGGAGAGGGTATGCCCACTAAAAGTTCGAAACCGATTGTAATGATAGTAATGGGAATGGCTGTAGTACTATTAGGGAATGATGAAATTGAACTAAAATCTAGAAACACTCTTTTTAAAGATCCGATGGGAGTTGTCCGAATAGAAAGTAAAAAGGGGATAGAAAGGGGCAATATTCCTCCTCCATTATTGGAAAAAAAGGCTGATATATCTCCTAAAGTTAAATTAGAAGAATTAAAATCACTTCAATCATCGGTTGATATTTATATACCTAAGAGCAATTTGCAGGAGAATCTCACTTTAAAACAATATACAAGTATGATTTTGCAGGAAGGAATTGATCGATCCAATGGGCAATACGATGCCAAACTTGAAGAACTTCAAAATTTGATGGATCAAAGCCGATATGACTTTGTTTTTTCATTTCTATCTTTTGTTTCAGCGAGTCAGCTTCCAACTGCTACTGAAGGGATGGGGTTAACATACAATGGACGGGCAGGAATACAAGCTACAAAAATTGTTTATGATGGGAAGAAAAATTTTTATTTGAATGAAAATTCAACCCTTATTGAACGATTTTCTAAATTCAAAAAATTGTCTTCCAAAAAACAGATGATGTTATACGGGACAGAGTTATATTTACGTCTCTTGGAGCTGCAAGGACGTAAAGATTATATAAAAAAGTATCAGGATATTAATGACAATGTTTATCATATCACAATGCAAAAATATGAACATGGTGTCAATGATAACGCTTACGATCAAATAAATGCCAAAATTGATAAACTCGCATTGGAGAAATTAGCCTTAAATTTGCATTATGACCTTTATACTGCAACTGTCTCGTTTAAACAAGCGGCAAATATGGTGCCGAATGGTGAAATTTTCTTGGCATGGCCCAAGATAGAAACACCTTCTGAATCGGTTGAATTATTACAGAAAAGAGCTCTTGAGAAAAATTATCAGGTGGAACTGGCTGATACCCTTTTTCGTATACGAAAAGGGGATGTTCTAAGAGAAAAAGGGGAAGATGATTGGCAGATTGGATTCGACGGATTTGCCGGAGTAGGTTATTCGAATACGGCAACAAATCTAACCAATTCAACGACTCAGGGTGCTAACTGGATTGCTACTGTGCAAGCTAGCCATCCCATTCATTCAAGCAGTATGGATTTGTCATTGGAAAAAAAGATGGTGACGGCATTGAAGGAAAAGAACAATTTACTGCTGGCAAAACAAGATATGGTGCAGAGGGTCAGTAAGCTTTTTGTGGAATGCGAACGTGAGAAGCAGATGCTGCAACTTTTATTGGTACAAAAAGAGCTTATTGAACGTCATTTAAAAATAACCAAATTCCGTTTAGAGGGGGGATTGGAACCATATACTTCTTACGCTACGAGTATGAAAAAAATGATAGAAATAGAGGAAAATATTTTATCGTCACAAGTCCGTCAAGCACGGAACACCTTTGAACTTCAATTACTAACTGGTGATATGGATTGATGAACGAAACGTCGGAGAAAATACGTATTGTTTTGGCAGGAGAGGGGACGTATCCTTTTGAAGTCGGAGGAGTCAGTGTTTGGGCCCATTTGTTAATTCAAAATCTACAAGAGATCGATTTTATTTTGATGCCAATCATGATGCACCCGTATGTAAAACTCAAGTACGAACTTCCACCGAATGTTGTTGATATGGTCAAAGTACCTTTATGGGGAACGGAAGAGCCTACTGAGTACGTAAGATCAATCCCTTTTTCTACAATTGTTTACTCTAAAATTAGAACAACTGACTCTATTATAAGAGAGCGTTTTGTCCCCATTTTTGATAATTTGGTGGATCACATTTATGGTGTTAAGAATGATATGGATGAATTGGGAGATATCCTTCAGCAATTTTACTGGTTTTTTCAATCGTATGATTATCATACAACCTTTCGTTCCAAACTCGTATGGGATGTATTTAAAGCAAAAATTTCTCAAATATATGCCGATACGGAAGTAGATGTTCCCTCAGTCTATGATACGGTTGAAGCGTTACGATATATGTTTCGATTTTTTATTACCCTTTTACCGCCGGTTCCGTATGCGGATATCTATCACTCTTCAGCTGCCGCTTTTTGCGGTTTACCTTGTCTAATTGCCAAAAAAATACATGGAAGCCGTTTTTTACTTACAGAACACGGTATTTATATTCGTGAACAGATGCTGCAAGCTTCACGGGTGAAAATGCCTTTAAGAACCAAAGAATTTTTGATGAACCTTATTACCATGGTGGCAAGGCTTAATTATTTTCATGCGGATGTTATCTCGCCGGTATGCGATTATAATAAGCGGTGGGAAATGAAATGGGGAGCCCTCCCTTCGAAAATACATACTATTTACAATGGCATTGATACAGACCGTTTTAAACGTCTTGATGTTGTCCGTTCTCCTCGTCCGACGGTTGTGATGATTGCTAGAATTGATCCTCTTAAAGATATTGAAACCTTCATTCACACTTGTGCGCTGGTTGCTCAGAAGATTCCCGATGTGTTATTTAAAATGTATGGTCCCAAACTTGATCCTGAGTATTACGAGCGATGTGAAAATTTGGTTGTTTCATTAGGGGTAAGTGATAATTTTGTTTTTGCAGGATTAACGCCTAATCCTGCCGAAGCCTATAATGAAGGGGATGTCGTGATGCTGACAAGTATATCCGAAGCATTCCCTTTTGTTGTTATTGAAGCGATGGCATGCGAAAAAGTGATGATCTCTTCGGATGTCGGCGGAACAAAAGAAGTACTTGAGGGATTTGGATTTGTAATCAAGCCAAAAGATTATGAGCAGTTCGCTCAAAAAGTTATTTTGGTTTTGAAAGATAAAACGATGGCCGAAGAGATGGGGATAGCCGCGCGTGAACATATTCTAAATGGGTTTAGAATTGAAGATATGGTATTGAATTATCGAAATCTCTATCAACAGCTTTATGAGGCTCCTCATGCCAAAGGGGTTAGTGCAGTATCTCAACCTCTACAAAATGAGTTGAGTGATGATGAGCTAGAAGCAGAGCTATCAGAAATGTTTAGGAATGAAGATGAATGATACAGTAGCCAGCTGTATGCACGAAGGTCCGAATCCTCAGACATTGCAGCAAGTCAAAGAGTGGCGGGAACTCTATGAAAAGATAACTTTTGGAAAAGGGAAGCCTCTCAATAAATGGGAGATTGCCGCTCTTTTGGAAATTTATGGTTTGCGTGATGTTGATGCAATGGAACAATACGATTTGGCTGATATTTTTGAACTTGCACAAATGCTGATGGTATTTATAAATGATTATACGTATGAAGTTAAAACTTATGAACTTGAAGCTCCCCCTTCGAAAACCAAACGGATAACTGTTAACTATTTTAAAGGGATGGCCTTTGCCCTTCCGATGCTTTTGCAAGTGTTTTTCACCTTGGTTATCGGGTATGGAATATGGTCGAGTCTGGATTTGGATGTTAGAACCGCTACCGCGATTGCGATGGGAACTTTTGCTGCCCTTGTGGTTACTGGGGGACCGGCTCAAGCGATTGGAAGGAAGGGACTCTTCTATATAAAAATGGAAGAGTATAATCTTGCGTATAAGATCAGCCGTAAACTCTATAAAATCTTTTTTATTCAGGTTCTTATCGTTGGTTTTCTTATTGTTTTGTTTAATCTATTTTTTCAGTATATTCCGATGGATATGCTCCTTTATATGATTGTATATTATCTGTTGCTATCTTTTTTATTTACGACATTTGCTATTTTTTATATGATGGAACTTTATGGTCCGATTGCTCTTTATGCCCTTATTGGGGTTATTTTGGTGTATATTTTTCATGCTCTTTTTTTCCATTTTGGGATTGTTGTTTCTCAGGTTTTATCTTTAATTATTACGAATATCATTGTTTTCTTTGATGCTTTTCGAAGGGTAAAAAAGCTTACGGATAAAAGCCGTGAAAAAGAGGGGGATGCAGAACCGAGGTTGTCTTTGCTTTTTTATTCACTTAATCCGTACATGATGTATGGAACGCTCTATTTTCTTTTTTTGGTTACAGACCGTATTCTTGCATGGAGTGCTATCCCTTATCAGCCTTATTTTATTTGGTTTAATGTTCGTGATGAGATTGGTTTAGACTGGGCCTTGATTGTTCTCATTTTGCTGATTGGTATGAGTGAAGTGATTATCTATGAGTTTATGTATCGAGTTAATGAGGATATTATTGCCCATCGGTACGATGAAGCTCATAAATTCAATCGGCTATATCGTCTTTTTTTCTTAAAATACAATATAATCTTTTTTATCGCATCTATTTTTGTTATTATCTTTGTCTATATAGGTATTTATTTACTGCAGCAATATACAAAGTGGGATTTTCTTGATGTTTTTTTTGTACCACCGACGCCATGGATATTTCTATTTGCAGCGATCAGTTATGCTTTTTTGTCAAATGCGCTGACCAATATTCTTTTCTTTTTTTCTTATTCACGCTACAAAGCGGTTTTAAAAGGAATTATAGTAGGACTCGTCGTCAATATTTCTATCGGATTGATTTTAAGCCGATTGCTGGGGTATGAATATGCGGTTATCGGTCTTTTAGTCGGATCGATTGTATTTTGGGGTTTTGTAATTCATTTTGGAAATCGTTTTTTCAAAAATTTGGATTATTATTATTATTCAGCTTATTAAGGGGTATGGGATGAACAAAATTATGAGGGTTGTGATATTGGTATCGATGCTGCTGTTGGCAGGTTGTGCATCAAAAGACAATACGCTTGAAGACTTAAAAAAAGAGCTTTTGACAGAGAAACCGGTCGCAGTCTACAGTGTCCCCTCAAGTGGCATATATCTTCATGAAAAATGGACAGAGCGGACACTTCTGAATGATTTCCCATTTATAGCGACCGTTATGCCGTTTGAATTTCAAGGGAAATTTCACAACGATTTTTACGATGAACTCAAAATATCATGGAAAAGTGTCCCCTTGAATAAAGTCAATTGGTCCGCTCTTTCGAAAAATCCTGACCTCTACAATATTATTTATATACAAAGTGTCGGTATTTCTGAAGCGGGGAGTATGGTAGATGATTTTATGGTGAATATCGCTAAAGCGTATAATATTTCACCGGCAAATATGGAAAATTTAAAGCGGTGAATCGAAAACGGGGGAATATTATGGAGTGAAGCTGGGCTTCGTGCAAGCCGCTTTGAAACCTTTTACCCGTACGGCGGTATTAATGATGCAAAAACGGTAAAACTTTTTTCAAAAGATCACGGAACGATTTTCGGTATACCGGTTCGCCATCGTATTCTAAAAAGTGTTTCGGTGGATATGGTCAATTATACTTCTGTACAAGTGGCACTCAAAGCATCAGCATCAGCATCGCAGTTGGCCGGGGTATCGAATGTTCTCTTCCAACCGACAAGCTTTATTGAGTCGTATCCGATAATACAATCCAATTCGCTGCTTATAGACGGCAAAGGGGTGAGTTACGCGGGTTATGAAAAACTTGGAAAAGGGATTGTTCTGACCATGGTGCCTACAATCTATTGGCATGCCGATGATGACGGTGAATTGTATCGATGGAAACTGCTTTCTTGGGTTTTGCAGCGTAAAGGGGATACGAGTGCAAAATTTCTTGAGAATCCTAAGGCAAAGCGATAATAAAGCAAATAGAATGATCAGGAAAGAGCGCTAATGGAGCAGTATATCGATTTTGTCGCCCTTCCATGGATATTGGAAGTTTTGGTTCCCGAATTTATTAAAATGAGTATGTTGATGGTACTCTTTTTTTATTGGATACCCTCAAAAATATTTCCGCAGGTAGGAATATCCGATTTTTCCGATAAAGTGATGTTCAATATTTTATATATGATTCTTTTTATTGAAACTGTTATCCCCTTAATGTTTGTTGCAGGCATTTACAGTTTCCCTTTGTTTATCGTAATTCTCATCGTTACCAAGATTTTGGTTATGAAGTTTTACGCGAAGATCTCTTTGAGGCTTTTTTTTATTAACCTTCAAAACAAGATGATGGTGACCGTTTTGGATGCATTGGATGATATTCCCGCGTTCACGAAGAGGATCAAAAAAACCATTTTAGATAAAATAGATGAAAAGCGCGAGGCTTTTTCGTGGATTTCTACTTTACAAACCTCTGTCATTGTTATTATTTTCCTCTATCCTGTCTTTTTGATCACGTTGCGCGGATTTTTTACCTTTACCTATGGTGCATCTGATACGGCACAGTTTTTTGAATGGGTTTCGTTTTTGTACCGTGGGGAGCTTTTTTACGAAGGTAAAACCTTTGGTGCCGATTTTTATGGAATGACTGTTCTTGCATTTTTTGTCGCTAATATTACGAATGCATCGCTCCATGTCATTTTTAGCCTTTACCCCTTTTTTACCGTTTTGTTTCTTCACTTTGGGCTATTTTATTTTGTAAAGAAAATGACTGGTTCGGTCTCTGCCGGTATTTTTTCGGTATTCCTTTTTGGCGTGGTCTTGATGTCACCGCTGGTTGATTATTTTGCAGGTCGTTCCTATACGACGACGGATCCTATTATCAGTCATTTTTTCGGTTTGAATCTTTATCTTCCCTGGCCTATTGATCTCTCTAAACTTTCTTCTGGGTCAGTGGGAATGATTCCCTATACTCGAAATTCATGTGGTCTTCCATATGAACTCGGCTATATGTTTTTTCTACCGAATCTTTATTTTTTGATCAAATCGTTCGCTTCTGAGGAGCGGCATTATATCTGGTGGTATGCTGTCACACTGATACTGGTATTTACCTTCCATGGAGGGATTGCTTTTTATTTGGTTGCAGCGAGTATACCGATAACTGTATGGGCTATTGTCAATAGAAAAATTACAATAGAGAAACTTAAATGGGGATTTTTTGCGGTTGTCGTCGGCGCCGTAGTTGGAAATGCATGGCTCCTTTCCATTTTCAAATATGGGGGGCTTGGACCGATCGGTGCGGCAGCTCCGATCATTGATAGTACTCTTCAGCGGCTTGGAATTGTCCAAAAATCAGCAGAGCAGGCAACGCAGTTTGTCGCGTCAGCAGATTTTGACTTTGAAGAGCTACGTCTTCTTCTTCCCTCTTATGCCCTTTTGGCATTTGTGGCGGCAGTTCTCCTCTTTTTTATCGTTGCCCAATTGATGCGGCGCCGTTTTGAGTGGGGGGCGTCTGCCCTTGTGGCATTTGGGGTACTGTTTGTTTATATGGCAACAATTTTCGGTATTCCGCAATTGGTAGATGCTACCAGGGCCGCTGAGGCACTATTTTTGTCATGGGCAATAATTGGGGCTTTTTACTTCTACTTATTGGTTGTTACCCCTCTCTCTGGCTTTGTACGCTATGGTGCAATGCGAGTTTTATTTTCACTTCTTGCGTTGTTTAGTGCGGGCGCAGTGGCATGGGTTACACCTAAATGGGTTGAAAAGGATAGTTTTTGGAAAGAGCTGACTAGTATCGAATACTCTGATTTTGCGTATTGTGCCTATAAAATCAAAAGGGATTTTGAGCCTTTTACATGGACCATTATTTCGTATAATCCCGAATATGCGGAGATTTTGACCAAAGGGTACCATTATAATACACAGGATTTTGTTCGTGAATTTGATGCAAACGATCGCTATCTCCGTGTGCCGACACCGGTTGTCTTTTTATTCGTGGAAGTTCGTCCTCATACCTATAAGGGGATGGGAGAGTGGTATTACCGTTGGCGGAGTGAAATTCAGGAAAATTTTCAGCAGTGGATTATGATGTATAAACTTCAACATCCGGGTCGGCTGAAAATATGGTATCAATCGGATCATGCTATAATCTACCGACTTGACAATAAAGATTATATGGACGAGCTGTTCAGGGAAGAAAAACGAAAAAAAGAGCATAAAGTAAACGAAAGATATTATCGAGAAAATAATTTTCAGGATGAGAAAAAAGTGGATAATATAGAATGAATATTGAAAGGGATTGACCGGATGGATGATGTGAAGACTAAAAGTCTAGACGGGGTTTTGACTTCGGCTTTTATTGAACGGTGGAGGGATGCTTATAAAAAATTTTATGAGTATCGCAGCGAGGAAAACTTTTTAGTTGTCCCATCTCTTAGCGGGGGGGAAACATGGTGTTATCTGCCCGGACTTACGTATTCGGATGTGAGACGGGATGAAGCTGGCAGTCTGCTTGCGCAGGTAGATGGAAAGCGTTTTAACATCCGAACGTTAGACCCTCTAAAAACCTCTTTCGAACCATCTGAGCCGGTAACGATGCGTCTTTGGATAGGCTCACAAAATCGTGAAGAGATTTTTGGCAGATTTCACGCTACAAAACGGCGTAATCTGCGTAAAGCAGATGATATCGGTGTTGTATGCCGGATCGGGAATAGCCCGAAATTGATGGATGATTTCTACCATCTCTATACGATGACAATGCACCGTCTCGGAACACCTCCATTGGCAAAAAAACTGTTTGAAACGTTGGGGGAGTTTGTAGAACTCGAAGTGGCAGTTGCCTATGTAGGTGAAGAGCCTGCAGCTGCCCTTGTGGTCGTCTATGATGAGAAGATTGCTTGGAATCCTTATGCGGCATCGGATCGAAAATTCGGTGACACGTTTGCCAATGAAGCGGTTTATCGCGATGCGATCTATCGTGCTGCCGATAAGGGAAAAGAGGTGTTTGACTGCGGACGAAGCCCTTATGGTGGAGGAACCTATCAGTTTAAAAAAAAGATGGGGGCACAGGCAGTCGGCCTTGCGATCCTTCGGCATAAAGAAGAGAATATTTATGCCAAGTATTCATTGGTATCAAAGCTATGGAAGCGGCTTCCAAAACCGATTGCTGATTTTATAGGACCAAAATTGAGACGTTATCTGTCAGATTCATAAAATCTGGGTTATTTGACATTCTGCAAGAGAGGGATTTCATTTGTCTTATGTCTGTAAAAGTGTATAATAGTGAAAATTCATCGTCATTTAAAATACAGCAAGAGGAAGATTGCAATGGATACGAATATGCTAGAGAGATCTGACTGTCAATTTTCTATAGTAATTCCGGTTTACAATGAAGGGAAGATGATTCGCTCAGTTTTGGAAAATCTTCAACGTGATCTGGATACATTTGGATTGTCAGGACGCTATGAGATTGTATGCGTCAATGATGCATCTCGTGACAATAGCGGTGAGATTTTACACAGTATAGATTTTATTCATCTTGTAGAGCATAAAATAAATAAAGGATATGGTGCTGCCCTTAAAACGGGGATACGTGCTTCGGTATATGATACCATCATTATCATGGATTCAGACGGACAGCATCTGGCTGAGGATATCCCGGTGCTGCTTGAACAGTATGAGGATGGCGGGATGGTTGTTGGTGCTAGGAGGATTACCCAGACACAATCGAAAAGAATCCTTGGAAAAATTGTCTTGAATGCTTTGGCTAATAATCTGTTTAACTATGATATTAAAGATCTTAATTCAGGCTTTCGTATTTTTAACCGCTTTGATGCGATTCGTTACTTTCATGTTTGTTCGGATCGTTTTAGTTTTACCACATCACAGACTTTGGCCTATATTTCAGATGAAAAAATGATAACTTATGTCCCCATCAATATCCAGATGCGCAAAGAGGGAAAAAGTATGGTAAACATGAAAGCAGGGTTTAGAGCCATATTAAAAGTTCTGCAGATGGGGATGATTTTTAAACCTCTACGCGTTATTCTCCCCATTGTCTTCTTTTTTGGCGCATTGACGGTTGTATCGTTTGGGCGTGATTTGATCACATTCAATATGACCGATACGACGCTCGCCCTCTTCATTGCAACCATCATGTTGTTTGTTTTTGCCCTTATATCTGATCAACTCAGTACCGTTCGCCGAGAGATGTGGAGTTTGAGCTGCGTGACAAAAGAGCGTTAATGACTAACATAAGTGTTGATTACGAATTTGACTGGGGCGGTAGAATTAAAACTTCTAAAGCGATTGAGCGGGTTACCGTTCCCTTGCTCGAATGCCTCGAAAGAGCCGAAGCCAAGGCCACCTTTTTTGTATCGGCTGAAACCGTTTCATCGACAACGCCGATGCTGAAGGCAATTTTAGGGGCAGGGCATGAGATTGCGTCACACGGTTTTCATCATGATCTAAAATATGATACATTGTCGCATCAGGAACTAAAAGAGGAGATTCGATCGTCGAAAGAGGCCCTCGAAGATGCCCTTGGGATACAAGTAGTCGGTTTTCGGACACCACAGTTTCGAAAAAGCCGTTATACCGAAGAGCTTTTATCGGATCTCGGTTTTTTGTATGATTCGAGTTCGGTAAATACGTCATTAAAAGGGCGCTATGAGCATCGGCAGCATGAATACGGGATTTTGCCTGAAATTCCAGTCTCGACAATTTATGGTCGTTTTCCTGCGGGAATCAAGTGGATTAACCTTTTGGGGGCCAAATTTGATCCGGATGAGGTTCGAGTGATTTATCTTCATCCGTTTGATCTTTTGAGCATGTTTGATACGTTACGCAGTTATACAAAAGGAATTTCACCCGTTGTTTTGGCTTTTTATCTGGCTCGATTGGGTTCCCCTCTGAGTACCATTGAGCTTGTTGCAAAAGGATCGGTTACTCTGGCCTCTATCATTGCAGAAAGAAAGATCGGATGACAGCACGTCCATCGTTTCACAAAGGGGAGAAAGCGTTTCGGATGGTAAAACCGTTGCTGATGCTTTTCGTCGGTCTCCTATATCTTTTTCCGCGTCCTCTTGCGATGGAACTTTTCGGATGGATGAGGGGGATTCCTGGGTATCTCGGGATAGCGCTGCGATACACTTTTTTAAAACGGCTCTGCCCTCAAGCAGGAGAGAATATAGCGGTGATGTCGGGAGCATATTTTATCGGTGACCTCTCTACGGCGTCGTTCGGATCGCATATCAGTCTGTGGAACAATACATGGATTGATTGTGACGGATTGAGGATGGGGGATCACGTAATGCTCTCCCATAACGCCTCCATCATATCCGGAGAGCATCGTTATGATGAGGAAGGGGTAATGATGCGCGATGCGGTTTATCCCTGTCCTGTAACGATCGGTGATAATGTGTGGATCGGTGCAGGTGCCCGTATCATTGGGCCGGTAACTATTGGTAGTAATGTTGTGATTGCGGCCAATGCGGTTGTGACGAAGGATATTGAGAACAACACTATTGTAGGCGGAGTTCCCGCACG
>JBBQNL010000052.1:0-11421 GCA_038329855.1 Campylobacterales bacterium | reverse complement strand
ATACCCGTAACCGTGTTGTCCGTCTTTAAAACACTGAGTCCGTTATTGTGCATCAGCTGAGAATATTTTTCGCGCATTTGAGCATCACTCTCGATGTATAAAACTGTCAATTTATTTGCCGTAAACATTCAAGTTCGCCTTTAGTGTAATCGTTGATACTAAATCACACTGTCAAGTTTTATTTAGTGAAATGATTCTATCGATACATAGTAAGAAATTAATAATAAAAAAATGAGGTTTTAGTGATGTTGTTCGGATATAATGAATTTTACGGTCGCTATTGCCATTTTTGCAAAGAATATTTATGTACAATAGGCAAATCATCACCCGTTTAGGAAAAAGAAAAAATGAATCCCTTTAAAAACTTAACGATTTTATACCTTGAAACCGATCTCCAATGCCAAGAAAAAAATGCACTCTTAATGCGGGAACTGGGACTCAATGTTTTAGAGGCGCAAAGTACGACGGAAACAAATGAATTTTTTCGGCATAACAAAATTGACCTTATCCTCATCGACTTAGATTTGCACCAAAAAGAGAGGATGAATTTTCTCCGATTTCTCCGCTACAAAGATATTGAAACCCCGATCATTATTACCGCAGAGGATTCCAACAAAGAGATTTTGCTCGATGCCATCAACCTCGACACCACCCGTTTTCTCATCAAACCGTTAAAAAAAGACGAATTGCTCAATGCCCTTAAAATCGCCGTCGACAAATTATTGCCACCGTTGCCTCCGCTGTTGATCAACAATGATTTAGGGGAAGGATTCAGCTACGATCCGATCAATAAATCGGTCGTCAATCCCAACGATGAAACCATCCACCTCTCCAAAAAAGAGTACCTTTTGATCGAACTGTTATTGAAAAACAAGCATCGTATTCTCCTCTATGAGGAGATAGAGAACATCGTGTGGAAAGAGAGTTCAATGAGTGTAGAGGCGTTACGTACTCTGGTTCGCTCCATACGTAAAAAAACGTATCCTAAAATTGTGACCAATCACAGTGCTATTGGCTATATCATGGATCAGAAATAAATCAATCAAACCCCATAAATTACTCATTAAAATAAGCTATAGTATTTTACCAATATCAATCGATACCGATACAAGGAAAAATATGAAATCTTACAAAATAATCATTCTTGCATCCGTATTCAGTGTCTCGTGCATGGCAGCGGGCGATTCGCTTTACAAAGCCAACTGTGCTACGTGTCATGGGATTAAGGGTGAAAAAAGTGCGATCGGCAAATCCCAACCGATCCACGGCATGGCCTCGGAAAAAATCATACAATCGCTACAAGAGTACGGATCAGGATCTAAAAAATCTGCCTTGCCCGTAGCAAAAGCGATCAAGCACAAATTCACAACTACCCATACCGAAAAAGAGGTTCAAGAAGTAGCGGATTATATCAGTACCCTATAATCCTCACTTCACCGTTTCCACAATAAGCGGTGATTCATTCACAAATTTGAGATAGATCAAACGGCGCTTAGGCGAATCGTAGACTCTAAAAAGCTCACACTCTTCTCCAACCACATCCCGATGGATAAGATAAAGAGATTCAGGATTAAGCGGCAAGAGAATCGGGTAGGCAGATTCCAAACGCACCAAGGTGTTATTGTTTTTCAATACAACCCAAAGCACAGTAGGGCGGTCGATACCGTACAACGAACGGTTCGACCCATTGACCGAAACAGCTGTAAACTCTTTGGTACTGCTATCCGTCACCGTCAGGGATTGCGATCGATCGAAATCGGTTCGTAACAGCGATACGATACGGTTTTTTCGTACCACTACCCCCTCTTTTTCTTTGTAAAATCCCTGCTGTTTGCGCAGCTCATCGATCGTCCCGAACAACAAAACGGCAATAAGACCAAAAAGAGCAATCGATACGAGCAGTTCTACGAGGGTAAATCCTCTTCTCATCGGTTTTCCCCCGCAGAAATACGAAAAAAGGTTCGGCTCTCCCGATCGTTTTTAAGGGTCCCTTTTCCAATAGAGATCGAGCGCACAACGCCCGTAGAATTGACCATCGTTGCAAGTGGATCAATCGTCTCCAGCGGAAATAAATGTACATCATAGGTAAAAGTATCCAGGGATTCCTGAATCACAGGATGATCGATTTTATAGCGCGTTTGGAGCAGTTCCGAAACGCTCATCGTCTGGCCGCTCATATCCTCACCAACCATCCCCAAAGCCAATCCCATCACCAACGAAGACTCAAAACGACTCAAAAGATGTTCAGAAGTTCGAGATGCATTCGAAACCACCTGCAACAGCGCCAACGCCGCCAACGAAGCAATCATCACCGCCACAAGCGTTTCGATCAACGAGAATCCCTTATTACTGCACGCCATAATAGTCATCCGATTTCATAGGATAAGAGGCTTCATCAAAGAGAAATTGTCTCAGCGCTTCATCACCTTGGGCTACAAAAGGTTTATCACCGCCCAGAGGCGTATACACATAATAGGTCTGTCTGCTTTTTAGGATAAGAGGGGTAAACGTCCCATCAGGGCGAAACGAAACTTCAAAACACCCCTGCCGCAGCTCCTCGCCAACCCGCGTCACAATATTTTCCATGGGTTTAAGCTCGCCTAAATGGTCAAAACCGTAACGCACCGGTGCCTCCTGTGACGATAAATGCAGTGTGGCAAGAACCGTATCATTGGATGAATACACTTGACACTCCCGGCATGGCGAGTCGCACACCATCCGAATCTCTCCCGAATGCTCCATTGCCCCAAGGGTACTTTTAATCGTCGAAATCGTCATGGTTGCCGCGGTGACTTTCTCTTTTTTGAGGCTAAATAACCCGATCGAATAAACAATACCGATAATCGTCATAACCACCAGCAGTTCAAAAAGAGTCATCCCGGCACGAAAAGTTTTCACTATTTACACTCAGAGAGTTTTTTGTCCTTGTCTTCATCTTTGCCGCCCTCTTTGCCATCCGCACCCAAAGAGATCAGTTCGACCGTCTCATCGTTGTTGAGATATATATAAGGCTTATTCCATGGATCACGAGGGAGATTTTTTCCCTCGACATAACCGCTAGAAGCATACGAGGTATACTCGTTCTCATTTGGATTTTTGATCAATGCCTGCAATCCCTCTTCGCTCGTAGGGTATGAACCATTATCCACTTTGAACATTTTGAGACTTTCACCCAAGCTTTTCATCTGGATACACACCAGTTTTTGTTTCGCCTCTTCACTTTTTCCCGTAATATTAGGGATAACAAAAGACGCCAAAAGCCCCAAGATGATAATAACCACCATAATCTCGATCAGGGTAAACGCTTTTCTCATTTGATTTTTTTTCATTAAATATCTCCGATTTTCTTTAAATTCGTATTGTATTTTAGCACGAAAAAAGAGATAGATTCGTCAAGTTGTCAATTCTTTGCATAAGTGGCAATGAAAATCAATAGATCGCTATTATTTCTCATTTTCCTTCGCTATACTACTCCTTAAAAACACTAAATAAAAGATGGCTTATTCAATATGAAAAAACGCGGAATAGTGTTGATGATGACCCTGATACTCATAACGGTGATGATGGGGATTGTTGCGTTGATATTGCTGCAAAGCGAGAAACTGCTGCGATTGGGGAATACCGGTTTTTCGCAAAGCTCAACGCTGCGCATCGTGAACGATCTCGAACAACAGCTCCCATCCCTGCTTAGTGCGATTACGGGAGCGGAAGAGCTCGATTTGGCGATGCGTCTGCCGTTGCAGCTGGAGACACAAAAAGGGGATTTTCTCCTCAAGGCAACACTTTCTTCTCCCTACAGCCGTTTGAACATCAACCGTCTCATGAGCAGCGACAGAAATGCGAGTGAGCCCCATATTGCGTTGTTCAGAAAAATATTTGCAGTCCATCCGATTGCCGACCCGGACATGTTGATTAAGCTCGTTTTTGATACAATTGATAGTGATAGAGTAGAACGTGCAACGGATACCGAAATCGCAGACTCCTGTCCTGATTTTAAAAACGGGCTGATTGCAAACGAAAAACAATTTAATCGTATTTTGGCACGCTATATTAAGATCACACGAGACACAGCGGTATTATCGATACCGTGGAATAATTACATAGGCTATGAAGGGGATAAGATGGATTTTAATGCAGTAAATGGACCAACATTGGCACTGATCCTCCCTACAACGTCGCCTGAACAAATACGTGCATTGACGCAGTATCGAACCAAAGCGTTTATCTCCAAAGAAGAAGCCATTGCAGCCCAACCGGCTCTGGGGGCGGTGTACGATACCTATTTTTTCATTTATCAACCCAATACCACCTACAATCTTCTTTGTGACGTCCACATCAGTGAAAACTCCCGTGAGGAACATCTAACATTCCATTACAATCTTTTGGATAAGAAAGTGCAACGTGTTGAATTTCTATAAATTAACGCAAAATTACCGCTACGTTTGTAAAAAATACTCTGCTTTGCGCCGTTTGGTATGCCGTTCAAGCTCTTTGGTCTACGCTGATGAACTTCCCGCATCGATTCCTCAAAATGCCGTTTTGATTCTACCGCCAAGCGATTATTGGGCTCTTAATGCAACTTTGAACGTTAATACCCAAAAAGAGGCGGCTTTGTTTGGTTCAGCCTTGTTTGATCTGGGCGAAGGGTACCACTACGAAGCCCAAAAAATAGGGCCAAATCACTATACCCTCATCGCCTTTAATCCCTCAGAAATCTCTCTCAAACTCAAATCTCTTGAAAATCCGTCTATGTTTGAAAAGATTACCTTTGCGCAATGGGTTTTTGCCGATGAGTTGCAGCCCATACGCTTGAAAAACGGGAAGTATTTAACCACACTTGAGGGTATTGTCCTCGAAATCGATGCAAACTATGTCCACGCCGATCATGCCATCACCATGGACGAGGCGTTAAACAAAGAACACTTGTTTATCAAAAGCATCCCTCTGGAACGTTTATTACCCTCCAATATCACCCCAAAAACCCTCAAAATAACCCTGATTCTTCTTCTGATTGTTTTGGGAAATCTGCTGGGAGCTATCCTTTTAAACAGCCAGGAATCCTCACGCCTGAGTGAAGCTTCGCAAGCCTTGCTGGATCATTCAAAACTTCCTGAAACCTCCATCGAACGTGAAGCGATTTTAAGCTCTCTGGTCAAAAAAGAGGAAAAACAACTTCGACTTCGACATCACTCTCTCCAAATCAGTGATATCCCCATCCAATCCACAAGTTCACTCACTCCACCTCCCCAGCCTACAATTGCTGAGACTCCATCCAGCGCTCCAGCGATGGATGGAGTCGTGTTGATCCCCGGATCCAAACCGGGAGAACCCAACCGTTTGTTAGTCAAAGGATCCTCTAGTGCCCCTGCGATTGCGCTGCAGGGAAAAGGGGTAGAGGAATTCATTTACGATGGCAACAGCATCAAGCTCGTTCTCAACGAATCGGATGCAGATGCCAAAGAGAAGCTCAAAAAAGCCTTTCGTAAAAAGTTCAAAAAAATCAAATTCAGTGAACATGGCAATCAACTTGAGGTTCGGATCCAATGAAAATCACCCCTGAAAAAATACTCCCTTTAAGTGTTGCTGCAGCCTCTGTATTCATCCTATTTGCTGGGATTTTTGCATTGAGAGGAGTCTCCGAGAATGAGCTCTCTTTGGAAAACTATACAACCTTGTCAAAACAAGTCTACGAGATTGAAACGATCAAAACACGCTGGTCCCGCGAGACCTCTCAAAGCGATTTTGCTTATTTGAGCGCGCATCCCAATTTGGTTAAAAATGAGAAACAAGGAGGAAGCATCACGTTGGAGTTTAACAATCTGTCATCGAGTGAATTTAACACCATTGCCAATAAACTCCTCAACTCCATGCTCATCATTAAAAAACTGTCACTTCAGCGCAGCAGTGATTCAAAAGGGATTATAATCGTGGAGTTTGAATCATGAAACGTCTCGCTTACGCTCTTTATGTTTTCATCCTCGTTGTCGTGCTGATTCCTAAAGAAAAGCTCTATTTTACCTTCGAGCAGGTCCTCTCGCAAAAGAATATTTTTATCAGCGATGAGAGCTTTGAGAACCGTCTTTTGTATCTGAACATCCAAACCCCCACGCTGATGATCGATAATCTCAAAATCGCGTCAATCGATAATATCCGTGTTTCACCCTGGATTT
The DNA here is from genome assembly GCA_038329855.1 of Campylobacterales bacterium. Lineage (GTDB taxonomy): Bacteria > Campylobacterota > Campylobacteria > Campylobacterales > Sulfurimonadaceae > Sulfuricurvum. The sequence continues at coordinate 5,251 of JBBQNL010000052.1, read as the reverse complement.
TTTTCAATCGCATTACAATCTCATCCGTCTCCTTTTCCCCTCTCTACCGCCCCTTTTTCCCGGGAACCGTCGATGAGATCACCCTCACCTACTCCCTGTGGCATCCCTTAAGTGTCCAGATTTACTCAGAAGGAGATTTTGGCCACTGCAGCGGTTCGTTTGATCTGGTGGATCAGAAAATGAGAGTGGTCTTCAGCCCTCTTCCCCAGCTGCGACGCTATGCGCTGCTTGTTTCCAAACTGCATCATGAGAAGGAGGGGCTCGTCTATGAATCCAATTTTTAACGAATTGCACCTTAGGCGCTTCAACCTGCTAGCATGGCCGTTGGTTGTGGCATGGAGTATCTCTACGATAGCGGGAATCTTTTTATCTTCTGCCAGTGTGGAAAAATTTTCATCTCCGTTTGAACCTTTTTTCGAGATTTTTCATTTGGGTGAAAAATTTGGACTCACTCATTACGGCGAAGCGACGATTAACACCAAAAAAGTGACCACCACAACATTAGTCCCCGATGCCCATCGGATCAAAGCGATTTACCGATCATCTACGGACTCCTTTGTGAGTATCAGCGATGCGAAAACGACCTCTATTGTCCCCTTGCACGGTGAGTACAAAGGGATCTTTCGTCTCATAGGTCTCAACGATAGTTCTGCGGTTTTTCGCGGGTATGGCAAAACGTACCGTCTGCGATTGGGATACGATGACAACTTAAGCCGCCAAGAGATAGTCACCCGCTCCGTTTCCGATGGAACACAGCCGGGAACCCTCGAAAATGAATGGCGTACGATTGCCTATCAAACGATCAAGGAACAAATGGATGACATCCAAAGTATCGGAAAAACCATCGATATCATCCCAAACCAAGAGGGATCAAAAATTACCGGATTTCGGGTCAATTCGATTGCTGAAACCTCCATATTTTCCCAACTTGGTGTGCTAAAAGGGGACATCATCCAATCCGTCAACAATCAAAAACTCGAGTCATACGCCGATGCATTGGCCGTTGTGAGTCAACTGCCCAGGCTTCGAAGTATCCGCATAACCGTACTTCGCAATAATCTCCAAAAGGACATCGTCTATGAAATCACCCGTTAAAACTTTGCTCATATCGATCTCACTCGCGGCTCTTTTAGCTGCAGCTCCTGTCAAAAATGAAAAAGTCTCCCTTGCCATCGATGGAATGGGGATCACCGATTTGATCAAACTTGTGGCCGCTACGACCCATAAAAATATTTTTATCGGGGAAGAAATTCCCGGTACTATCAGTTACGCGGGCAACAAACCTATTTATAAAAAAGATCTTTTTACTATTTTGCAAAGCACCCTCGATGCCAAGGGATATACCCTCATTGATACAGGAGGCGGATATTTGAGTGTTGTCAAAACCGCCGATGCCATGCAGATGAATCTTCCCTTGATGCAAAAAAGTGACATTGCCCAAATGCAAAATCATATCTTTACGTTCCGTTTCGCAACCGCCGAAACGATGGGATTGAAAATCAAACATTTCACCAGCAAAAACGGAAAAATCACCGCGTCTAAAGAGTCCAACTCCGTCATCGTGACCGATTTCCCCGAAAACATTGCGACCATCGAAAAAGCGATAAAGATATTGGATACCCGAGATGAAACCATCGCCAATACGACCCATGTTATCCCATTAAAAAATGCGGATGCCAAACTGCTTGTGACCACGCTCAATACCATTTTGGGGAAAATGACCTTGATGCCCGGTCAGCAACCCCCCAGTATTGCCAGTGATGACAGCACCAATTCACTGATTGTCATTACCAGCGATGAGCTCTTTAAGAGTCTGGAAAGCACGATCCATGAACTCGATCACGACCGTCAACAAGTGTATGTACGAGCTAAAATCATCGAAATAAGCGACAATAAATCGCAAGAAGTTGGGATCAAATACGGTCTCTCTGGGGGAGCAGTCGGATCCAACGGTATGTTCAGTTTTGATTCACGTCTTGGAGACAATTCAACGCCGGCCATCAATTTGGGTGAATCATTACCGCTTAGCATGTTTAGCATACCCACGATTAAAGCTGGAATTGCACTGGGGGCCAATATCGCCTTGTTAAACTCCAACGGTGCTGCGAATATTTTATCGGAGCCTTCGATTTTGTGTATCGACAATCAAGAGTCCTCTATTTATGTGGGAAAAACAGAGTCTATTAGTTCAGGGGTAACGCAAGGGGTCGGAACAGGAATAACCCAAAACTACACACGTCAAGATATCGGCCTCACCCTAAAAATCAAACCACGCCTTTCCAATGACAACAAAGTCCTTTTGGGAGTCACGGCCAAACTTGAAGACATTCAACCAAACTCCATCGCCGATCGCCCCAGCACAACCAAAAGAGAGGTGCTCACCTCGGCCATCGTCAACAATGGAGAAAGCGTCATCATCGGGGGTCTTATTCGTGAAAAAATCGATGAAACAAACACAAAAGTCCCCTTTTTGGGAGATATTCCTGTGCTAGGGAATCTCTTTAAAAACAAAGCAACCAGCCGTGACAAAATCAATCTGGTCATTATCCTCACACCGTATATCATCGAAAAAAGCGGTGATCTCAATACCCTTCGTGCCCAGTTAACCGAACTGGATGCGATACAAGAACGATACATTGCCAATATCACGAAAAATATCGAAGCCAAAAAAGAGCCTTTGAAATGATCACATTACCGTTTTTGGATGAAACCCGTATTGAGTTTGCTCATCCCGAAAACATCGATATTTCGTTGTGCATTCGTCACTCGCTGTTGTTTTGTGCGTATGAGGGTCAGATGTATGCCATTGTTCCCCAGACGGAGCCTTTATCGGCACTGCAGCTTTACAATAAGCTCTCCCTCTCCTATCCGCTGGCCTATCTGACCACAGCAGGGTATGAAAATCTTTATTTAAAATTTTTGGAACTCAAAACCGACCTTGAAATCACCAAAACCACTGCAAATCAAGAAGAGATCATCGATGAAGAGCTCTCTTTGGTCGATTTTATCAAAAATTCTGCCGACCTTCTGACCAGCGAAGAGTCCGCCCCCATCATCAAATTTGTCAATACGATTTTTTACCAGGCGATCAAACGCAAAGCAAGCGATATTCATATCGAAACGCATGAAAAAAGCGGAGAAGTACGATTTCGCATCGATGGAGCATTGATCAAACATGTCGATCTCAACAAAAACATCATCGATCTCATCATCAGCCGTATCAAAGTCATCTCGGCGTTGGACATCTCGGAAAAACGTCTTCCCCAAGATGGGCGGACACAGGTCAAAGTAGCGGGAAAAAGCCTCGATGTCCGTGTTTCGGTTCTCCCTACCTATCACGGCGAACGGGTCGTTTTGCGACTATTGATGCAAGCGGCCTCCATCCCTACCCTTCGAGAGCTTGGATTTGATGAAAAAACGACGTCGGAGTTTGAAGAGCTACTGGAGTTTTCACACGGAATCATCTTAGTAACAGGACCTACTGGAAGCGGTAAATCGACCACTCTGCACTCGTTTTTACAACAGCTCGCTTCCCCTGAAAAAAATATCATCTCCATCGAAGACCCCGTCGAGTACGATGCCCCCAACGTCAGTCAAATCGCCGTCAATACCAAAGCAGGACTCACCTTTGCCAGCGGATTGCGTTCCATTTTACGCCAAGACCCCGATGTCATCATGGTGGGAGAGATTCGGGACACCGAAACAGCCCATATCGCCATCCAAGCGGCGATGACGGGACACCTCGTCCTCTCGACACTGCACACCAACAATGCAACCGCCACTCTGACGCGCTTAGCCGACATGGGGCTTGATCGGTTTCTCATCACCTCGACGTTATTAGGAGTGTTGGCGCAACGGCTTGTTCGACGTTTATGTCCTGCGTGCAAAGAGAGTGTGACCCTTTCCAACAAAGATGCCGATGAGCTGGGCTTGCCTCACGGGCAGCTTGTTTCACAGCCCAAAGGGTGCGCAAGCTGTCACCATACCGGCTACCGCGGGCGCGTCGCCATCGGTGAATTTTTGCTGGTAGACGAATCGGTACGGGAGATCCTCAAAAACAGTGAAGGTGATGCGGAAATTCGTTCTCTTATGAAAAGCAAGGGGATGAAATTCCTCTCCGATCAGCTCATTGCACTGCTGGAAAATCACACGACGGGTCTCGATGAGATCATCCGTGTGGGAGTCAAAGAGGCATAATGGAGTTTTACTACAAAGGACTTGACAGTACCGGTGCCTCCCTAAAAGCAACCATCGAAGCCTCTTCCCTCGATGAAGCCAAAATGAAGCTCAAATCGCAAGGCATCTTGTTTTCAACCGTTTCACCGCATGAACAAAATTTTTTCGGTGTTCTGGCACTCTTTAAACAAAAAAATCTCCCTTCACAGCAACTTGCGACCATGAGCCGTGATCTCGCCGTTTATCTCAATGCAAGTATCCCGCTGGTGCGTTCCCTAACCCTGCTAAAACATCAAAACCGCAAGCATCCACGTATGGAGCGTTTTTTTGGAACCCTTATTTCCCATATCCAAGAGGGAAAAAGCTTTGCCCAGGCACTTGAGTCCCAAGAGCACTACAAACTGCCCATTTTCTATACCGGAACGCTCAAGATCTCGGAAGATCGTGGTATTCTCGCAGAAGTACTAAATGAGCTCTCCTCGTATCTGATGTTGCAAGAAAAGATCAAAAAACAGCTCTCACAGGCACTCGTCTACCCTTCATTTATCATTGTCATTTCGCTGTTGATGATTTCGTTTATGCTCACCGTCGTCGTTCCAAAAATCACCGCCATATTTGAAACAACGGGGCAGGCACTTCCCGCACTCACCCAATTGATTATCAATCTAGCCCATTTTTTCGCGCAGTACTGGTTTGTGATGGCCATGGGATTGTTGATGGCAGTCGGATTCTTTTCCTACAAAATGGCAACGAGCTACGAATTCAAAAAAACCGTCCATGCAACGATCCTCAAACTCCCCATCGTCGGTAAAATGATCGAAACGGGAGATTTGGCACGCTTTTGTACGATTGCATCGCTGTTGATGCGCTCAGGGATACCGATGGTCAATACCATCAAACTCTCCTGCATCACCCTTTCCTCGGAAGTGATCAAAGAGCTTTTCGAACAAGCTTCGGTCAAAGTCGTAGAAGGTTCGTCTTTATCCAAAGCATTGAGCGGGACAAAAGGGTATAAAATTGATGATTCGTTTATTGAAGCGATTGCGATAGGGGAAGAGACGAGCGAGGTTGCCTC
>JBBQNL010000051.1:0-11865 GCA_038329855.1 Campylobacterales bacterium | reverse complement strand
GGTGACGAATAGGAGAGAAAAAAGTTTATTTTACCATTCGTATCCTAGATCGCTTAAAAACTTTTTATCGGTTGTCCACCCTTTTTTGACGGAGACAAATAGCTCTAAATAGACAGGCTTGGTTGCGAGACGCTCAATTTTTTCACGGGCACTTTTGCCGATACGTTTGATAGCAACGCCCCCTTTACCAATAATAATCCCTTTTTGAGACTCTTTTTCGACGATAATAGTAGCCCGAATATGTTCCGTAGGTGAATCTTCATCGATTTTATCAATCAAAACATCCGATTCATAAGGGATCTCATCGCTGATGTTATCAAAAATTGCTTCGCGGATAAATTCTTTGTAGATAGTTCGTATCATCTCTGTGGTGATGTTTTCAGGATCATAGAGGTAGGGAGATTCGTTTAGGTGCTTAACAATGGTATTGAGTAAATCTTCTTTACCGATATTTTTGGTGACCGACATAGGGATGAGAGCTTCAAATTTATCACTGTATTGATTGTACTCACCAATTTTTTTAAGCAAATCACCCTGAGAAATTTGATCGATCTTGCTTAGGACGATAATATGCTTCCGCTTATTCCCGTTAATTTCTAAAAATTTCTCATAATAACTGGTTTTGTCCGATGCAGGGGCAAGATAAACAACGATATCACAATCTCCGATAGCTTTTAATGCCTCTTCAAGCATGTATTGGTTGAGAAGTTTTTCGGCTTGATGAAGTCCTGGGGTATCGACAAAAATAATTTGATCGTCGTTGTGCATGACGATAGCATTGGAACGCTTACGAGTAGCATTGGCTTTTTGGCTTACCATGGCGATTTTTTCACCAAGTATCCAGTTCATCATGGTACTTTTACCCGCATTAGGACGCCCTATGAGAGCGACAAATCCTGCTTTGCTCACGAGAGGCCTTGGATTTCAAGATGCAGTGTTGCGTGTATCCCATGTCCGAGTTTAAGATCCAAGTCATGCAATCCAACGGTTTTAATACCATGTTTTGCATCCAGCTCTTTTTTGTCAATTTCGATTCCGTGCTGATCTTGAAGGGCTTGTGCAATCTCGTCTTTGGTAACAGAGCCAAAAAGATGCCCTGTGTCTCCTAACTTTTTCTTAATGATTACTTTGATTTCAGCCAATGTTGTTTTAATGGCATTTAAGCGTTCAATTTCGGCAGTTTCATGGGCTGTTTTTTTGCGCTGATCGGATTCGTATTTTTTCAATACTTCATGGGTTGCGAGGAGCGCAAGACCTTTTCCGATAAGAAAATTTTTACCGTAACCATCTGCTACTTCTTTGATTTCGCCTGATTTTCCTACACCTTTTACATCTTTGGTCAATAATACTTTCATTAAAATCCTTAATTAACCGCGAGTTATTTTGCCGCTGTAGGCAACAATTCCACCTGCAAGATTGGAGACTTTTAAATATCCCATATCGGTAAGTATACGTTGGCAGTGAGCGCTTCGGCTTCCTACGTGACAATAGACAATTAAATGGTCATCGTTTTTTAATTGGGCTTCGGTAAGCGTTTGAAAAAAACTGCTTGTGGGAACGAGTACATCAACTCCCTCAATACGACCTGATTTCCATTCCATCCATTCGCGTACGTCAACCACTTTGAAATCGACCATACCCAAGTCCCGTGCTTCAAAAAGGGACGTAAGTTCGTCGCCGTCAATATTTTGTTTTTGCAGTAAAAATTCACATTCCTCGGCAGAAAGACCGCGTGAGTGCTTGTGAGTAACTTCTTGAAGCTCTTCGGTTTTAGCTTGTGCAGCAGCAAACTCCGGAGTACAAAATATTTGACAGTGGCAAACACCGTCTTCGGGAATTTCGTGCTCCAGCGCTGGCTTACACGGGCAGATACGATCTTCTTCTTTGTTTCCGGTAATGAAAAAACAAGGGCAATAGCGTTTGCCGTGCATCAGTTTGTTACGGGTTAAACCAAACTGGATACCTTGGTTGATCTCTGCATCAGGATTGTAAACAAAGCCAAATTGGGCGCATACTTTATCGGTGAATTTGATCGTTTTATCGAGCTCGGTTTTAAATTCGATTGATTCTGGATCAATTTTAGTGATTGTTGTACTCATCATAACTTCCTTATTTATTTTTTCGTGCTTTACCGGCAATGATAAAGCGTAATGCATTGAGTTTGATGAATCCGCCTGCATCTTTTTGATCGTAGACTGAATCCTCTTCAAACGTACAGTACTCGGGGTTAAAGAGAGACATATCTGAGCTGCGTCCAACGACCATGATATTGCCTTTATATAATTTCAAACGGACGGTACCGCGAACATTGGTTTGTGTTTTATCGATAGCGGCTTGGAGCATTTCTCGCTCCGGTGCAAACCAAAAACCGTTATAAATAAGGGTAGCATAGCGTGGCATGAGCTCGTCTTTAAGGTGAGCCTCTTCACGGTCTAGAGTTATTGATTCGATGGCGCGGTGCGCTTTGAGCATAATGGTTCCGCCAGGTGTTTCATAGCATCCGCGGCTTTTCATCCCTACGAACCGGTTTTCAACGATATCAGCACGTCCAATCCCGTGACGTCCTGCAATGATGTTGAGCTGTTCGAGCATATTGGCAGGCGACAGTGCTTTTCCGTTTAGACTGATAGGATCACCCTTTTCATAACCTAATTCTATGTATTCTGCTTCATCCGGAGCATTTTCAGGTGAAGTAGTCCAGCGCCACATACTCTCTTCCGGTTCGCATGCGGGATCTTCTAAAATTCCGCCCTCATAAGAGATATGAAGGAGGTTGGCATCGGTTGAGTAAGGGGATTTTTTTCCGCTCATCTCGATTTTAATTCCATGCTCTGCAGCATACGCTAGGAGCTTTTCGCGTGAATTGAGGTCCCATTCACGCCATGGAGCAATTATGGTTAGTGCGCTGTTTTGTCCTAGGTATCCCATCTCAAAACGGACTTGGTCATTTCCTTTTCCCGTTGCACCGTGACTTACGGCATCGGCTCCCGTAATACGAGCAATCTCGGATTGGCGTTTAGCGATCAATGGACGGGCAATGGAAGTTCCTAAAAGGTATTCTCCTTCATAGATTGCATTGGCACGAAACATGGGGAAAACATAATCACGAACAAATTCTTCACGTAAGTCTTCGATGTAGATATTTTCTGGTTTAATTCCGAGGCTGATTGCTTTTGCACGTGCAGGCTCTACCTCTTCACCTTGACCAATGTCTGCTGTAAATGTAACTACTTCACATTGATATTCATCTTGAAGCCATTTGAGGATAACGCTGGTGTCAAGACCGCCCGAATAGGCTAATACAACTTTTTTGACTTCTTTTTTCATAACCATCCTTAACTAAAACTATTTTCACACATTGGTGAAGTAAATAGAGTGATTTTATCGAAAAAAGAATGAATTAGGGGTTAAAGTTTAAAATTGATAGTCGAAACGGGAGCGTTTTCGGTTGCTTTTAAAAAGTCAATGGTATTTTTAAGTTGGCTCAGCGAAATGAGGGTATTGGAACGTTGAGACTCAAGCAGAGACATAGCATTTTGGAGAAGATAAGCTGCTTCCTCCATCTCATCCAGCGAGTCGAAGGTAGGCATTTGAGCAATCAGATGTTCAAGTGCTGCAAATTCCTGAAGAATAAGCGCTTTTTTGAGATTACTCAGCCACATTTGTCGTTTCTCTCCAAGCTTCGAGAAGACCTTTCATCACTTGTGTTACTTCATCAAGTGCTTCACTGCTATTATGAATATTGGCTTGCATCAAAAGATGAAGCTGATGGTGATATAGCCCAGACAGATAGTGAGAGATAGTACCATGATTGTAATCGAGAATATTGATTAGTTCTCCAATGACAGCGTTTGATCGATTAATCCAATACGTACGTCGTTCAATCTCACCATTTGCAATTGAGCGTTTAGCTTGCATGTTAAAACGCAACACACCTTCATACATCATCTGTATTAATTTTTCCGGAGATTCAACTCCGACATTGTTTTGTGTGTAAGTATTGTAAGCAAGATTATTGTTATACATGGTATTTTTATCCTTTGTGGTCAAAAAGCAATCCTGTTACTTCTTGCATTTTTGGTAATAATTGTTCTGCTTGCTCTAGTGGAAATCGTCGTAGTACTTGATTTCGCTGTGTATCGATGACCGAAACATAGAAAGAATCGTCAAATCCAAAGCGTAATGACGTGCTAAACGGGTCAAGTGACTTGTTGAGCTGATCTACGAGCTTATCCATCTCTTCTTGGGTACCCGATTTTTGTGTTTTATTTTCTGTATCTTGTTGCGCAAGTTTTTCTTGATGTATTTGCGATTTTTGAATATCTTGTACACTTTGTGCTTGTTGGCTTTGTGCAACTTTAACGGTGCTCATCTGAGATTGTTGCATCTTTGCGGTTGATTGTAATATTTCCATCTGAAGTCTCCTTGCGCTTTATGACAGTATTTTGTTAGAGACTAGATCGCCCTAAAAAATAAAAACTTTAATTTCTCATTGATTCTTTTCTGCTATTCTTGCATTTATGAAACGCTACTGGATTCTTTTATCTCAAGAGCCTTTGCTTGCAAGGCTTTCGCTTATTCAACTGATTGCTTATTTTGGTGCATGGTTTAGCAATGTGGCTATTTATACATTGCTGATTCAACTGCATGTTAATGCCTCTACTATCGCTTTTGTGGCAGCACTTCATTTTTTTGCAGGGGTTTTGCAAGCTCCATTGAGTGGGGTGATTATCGATCGAATTTCTCCTAAAAAATTAATGATTTTATTGACTATTACAGAGATTACGGCAACTGTTTCATTGATCAGTATTGATGATGTCTCCAAGTTGGGATGGTTGTACCTGTTGGTATTTATCCGTATGGGGGCTGCGAGTTTTCAATTTACGGTTGAAATGTCATTGTTGCCAAAAATTGTAGAAGGTAAGGCATTGCAATATGCCAATGAAATTCACTCGATTATTTGGTCTTTTTCGTATACATTCGGAATGGCATTGGGGGGTGCTGTAGTATATTATATTGGAACCACATATGCTTTTTTGTTGGATGCACTTTTATTTATCCTTGTTCTTGCGCTTGTTTCTGCACTTAAAATCGAGATTGAAATGGGACAAAGCGGTGGAGGGTTTAGGAGAATGATGGGAGATGCTTTTCGTTACATACGGCGTGAACCCATAGTCTTACACTTAATGCTTTTGCACGCAGTGGTTGGTTTTACTGCGTTTGATGCATTGGTGGTGCTAAGTGTAAAACATTATTACAGCAGTGTCATTGCTGTATCTCTGGGTATAGGGCTTGTGAATGCTTTTAGAGCGATCGGATTAACGATTGGACCGTTATTGTTAGGAGAATGGGTTAATCTCAATCGGCTTAAATTTCTTTTGATTGCTGAAGCCTGCGCCATCATCTTGTGGGGAGTTGTCATTGAACATTTTTATCTCTCTTTGGCTGCTTCTGTTTTGATCGGTCTGGTCACTACTACATTATGGTCATATACCTATACGTTACTGCAGCAACATACCCATTACGATTATTATGGGAGAGTCGTGGCTTACAATGACATGATCTTTTTAGCGACGGGAGGTATGGTGTCGTTATTGATAGGATTTTTAGTGGATCGTTCGTTTTCACTTGGGGTGATTGCCTCTATTGTAGGAAGCGCATTTATGGTTGCAGCCCTTTATTATCACTGGATCCGTTCACGCTACACTTTAAAAGAGATTGGACATGAATGATCTATAAACACCAAAATTATGAGATTGACCTCACAAAAATAACACGTCTTTATCCGGCAGCACTTATCAGTGCAGGAGGGGAAAGTGCTTCGGTATCACTGGAATGGGCTCAGATGAAAGAAGGGAAGATTGTCCTTGAGGCATATGTGCTGATTTGCGATTTTGATCCTGTAGGAGAAGTTCCCATTAATCGAGTCGAGCTGCGATTCGAGACCAAAGAAGAGCTCTTTGGAGCCATGAATGATATTTCGCGATTATTAAAAGAGAACGATTAGTTTCCCTTCTCTTCATCAAGCATCACTTGGTACTGGCTAATAATGGATTGAAGACGAATTCGATCGGGTTTTTTTCGTGAAGCGATATAGCCAATGATCTCACCGTTTTCATCACGCTTAGCAACGATATTGACAATAACCCAATAGTATTTTCCATCTTTACGAAGATTTTTAACGTACCCTTCCCATGTTTTGCCTGTTTTGATAATTTTCCACATCTCTTCAAATGCCGCTTTTGGCATATCGGGATGACGTAAAATACTGTGTGGCTGACCTATAGCCTCTTCTTTGGTATAAAGAGCCATCTCGGTGAATTTTCGGTTGATAAATGTGATGATCCCTTTGGTATCCGTTTCCGATATGAGGCTGCGTCCATCAAAAAGAATCTCTTCGTCGATAGGGGAAGGTCTTGTCATCGTTTAAATCCTAAAAATTAAAATTAAATGTTATGTATGTTATCAGTAAATCAAACAAAAGTCAAAAGGCAAAATCAAACCGTTGCAGATTATAATAACGGTATGTATTGATAAGGATAAAAATTGAACGTTATTGAACTTTTTAAAAAAATGATTGGATCTAAAAGTCAAACGCCTGAGGATGGGGGTTTATTGGATTTTATTGCCGAGTACCTTCAGGGGTTTACCATTATACGAATCGATGTAAATGAAGTGAAAAATTTGTTCGCCTATCGTCGTTTTGGCGAGGGGAGCCATTTATGTTTTGCAGGACACGTGGATGTTGTCCCTGCTGGAGAAGGTTGGAATACAGACCCTTTTACGGCGTATGAGAGTGAGGGGTACATCTATGGACGAGGTGCTCAGGATATGAAGAGCGGGGTGAGTGCATTTATCCAAGCCCTTAAAGAAGCCAATGACTTTAGAGGGACACTCTCGATTTTACTCACCTCCGACGAAGAGGGACCTGCAAAATTTGGAACCGCAGAGGTGCTGAAGTATCTAAAAGAGCATAATCTTTTGCCTGATGCGGTTGTCGTAGCAGAGCCTACGTGTGAAACTCTTTTTGGGGATGCGATCAAAGTGGGGCGTCGAGGCTCCATTAACGGTGTGTTAGAAATTCACGGGAAACAAGGGCATGCGGCATATCCAGAAAAAGCGATCAATCCTATCCATCAGCTATCCAAAATTCTTCCAAACATCGCAGGGGCGTTTTTGGATCAAGGGGATGAGGTTTTTGCTCCGAGTCAGCTGGTCGTGACCGATATTCGTGCAGGAATCGAGACAACGAATGTTTCACCCGGTAAACTAAAAATGATGTTCAATGTCCGAAATTCAACGAAGACGACCAAAGAGAGTATTGAGACGTTTGTTCGAACTCAGTGCGAGGGGCTGGATTATACGTTGGTGCTGGATCAAAGTGCTTTGCCGTTTGTAACTGAATCTTCTAACCATATCGTGCAAGTGTTGAGTGAGTCTATTGAGCAAGTGTGCGGCATAACACCAAAACATTCAACCGCAGGTGGGACCTCAGATGCCCGCTTTGTGGCCCAATATGGAATCGATGTGATCGAATTTGGCGTTATTAACGATACGATTCATGCTCCCAATGAGCGAACGTCGAAACACGAAGTAGAAAATTTATACCAAGTATTCAGCATGTTAATTAAACGATTTTGATAAAATTATAGTTCTTAAAGGTAAATAATGAAAATATTTTTGTTAGCAGTTTTATTGGTCACTTGGTCATTTGGTGCGGAAATCGTATGGAATAACTCCTACGATCAAGCTTTGACCAAAGCCAAAAAAGAGGGAAAGCCTCTTATGGTGCTCATTACCAGTGAGCAATGCCGATGGTGTCGAAAGTTGGAATCGACAACGCTTCAAGACGATGAGATCGTATCTCGAATTTGTTCTTCATTTCAAGCAGTCAATGTGACCAAAGATAAAAGTATTTATCCTAAAAATTTAACGGCAAAAATGGTTCCAATGAGTTATTTTCTTGATCCCTCTACGGGCAAAGTACTGTACTCGATTCCCGGTTATTGGGGAAGTGAAGATTATAACTCTATATTAGACGATGCACTGCAAAAATACAAAAAAATAAAGGGCTCTAAATGATGACAATAGTAAAAACACTCGATGCTCCTGCGGCAATAGGACCGTATTCTCAGGCGATGGTTGCCAATGGGATGGTTTTCACCTCAGGTCAAATAGCCCTAACGCCTGATGGAACAATGCTCACCGGTGATGTTAAAGAACAGTGTGCTCAGGTGTTGTCTAACCTAACAGCCGTTTTAGAAGCAGCCGGAAGTTCTTTGGATAAAGTCGTTAAAACTACTATCTTTCTCGATAATATGGATGATTTTATGGCAGTGAATGAATTGTATGCGCAAGCCTTTGGTAATCACAAACCTGCACGCTCTACGGTTGCAGTGAAAACACTTCCTAAAAACGCTTTGGTTGAAATTGACGCTATCGCTCTTGTTTAAGAGCGACTATTAGCGACCTGCCGGGAGTAGGTTTTGTTCAGGAAGAGCTCCTTTGGTTGAATCCCATCCTCCACCAAATGCCTTATAGAGATTGACGGTTGAAATCAAAGTGTTTTGCCGGGCGAGGAAATAGCCTTGCTGCGCACTGATCCATTGTTGTTGAACGATGAGAAGATCATTATAGGAGATGGTCCCTGCGTTATAACGGAGCTTTGATTGTTCAAACGCCATTTTGATGCTATCACTTCGCTCTTTTTGGTATTGGAGCTGTTCAGTAGCTTTCACGTTTTGTCCGATGGCATTATCCGCGTCGTTAAAAGCATTTATAATGACTTTTTGATAGCTGGCTAACGTTTGATTGTGTTCGGCTTCGGCTGTTTTTATCTCACCTTCAATCCGTCCTGCAGCAAAGATAGGTAACGAAATCGTAGGGAGAATTTTCCATAATGTTGTAGGATCGGACGTAAGTGCATGAAGTTCTAAACTCTGAACTCCTGCCATCCCTGTGAGCTGGATACTTGGGTAGTATGCAGCACGTGCAATACCGATTTTTGCATTGGCTGCGATGAGATTTTGTTCTGCTTGTGCAATATCGGGACGGTGCTGCAATATCTCGGAGGGGAGGGCACTTGGCAGATGCGGGAGTGTAATATTCTCTAATTCCGTGGTTTTTATCTCATGGGGATTGCGTCCCAAAAGGAGATTAAACGTCGATTCTTCAGAAATTTTAGACGCTTGTAATTGAGAGAGTGTTGCTTTGGCACTTTGCAATTCCGATTGCGATTGCAATAAGATGGTTTGTGCAATCACACCGTGTTTATATTTAAGGTTGTTTAGGGTATTAATCTCCTCGGATGCTTTTATATTTTCACGAGCCAGCGCTATTTGAGACTCAAGTGAAGCAATCTTTAGGTAGGAAACTGCCACGTTGGAGCTAATCGCAATGCGTAGTGTCTGACGTGAAAACTCACTGGAAAGCAATTGGGCTCTTACCGCTTCATTGGCACGGCGAACCCTTCCAAAGAGATCAATCTCGTAGCTCGCCAGTGAGAGATTGGCGGCATAGGTTGAGGTGACTCCATCTTTTAGCTGGTACGTGGTTGAGTTATTCACCCCTTGGCGCGTTAATGAACCGTTGGCATTGATTTGAGGATAGAGATACGATTTCGCGGTATCAAATTTTCCAAGCATCGCATCGACCGAGGCATCGGCGCTGACAAGGTCAAAATTGTTCCTAAGCGCTTGGTCGATATGGTGTGTGAGTTCTTCATCGTTGAAACTTTTCCACCATGCAGCATTTACGGGAATACTTTGGCTGGTATCTTGATAGCGAAAGGTATCCGGTATGGATTGCACAGGTCGTTGATAATCAGGACCGATAGCACACCCTCCAAGAAAAAGGGAAAATACGGTGATAAGGGAAATATTAGTTTTCATCATGTACCTCTTTATTTGGAGCTAATTTTTCTTGAAATGTGGCAACCCAATAATAGAGATAAGGGATAAAATACCGCTCGATAAACGTCGCGGCCAACATCCCGCCAAACATTGCTACCCCAATGGAGAAGCGTCCAGCTGACCCGGCCCCGGAGCTGAATATGAGAGGCAGCATCCCTGCTAAGAAGGCAAACGAGGTCATCATCATAGGACGGTAACGCAATCGTGCCGCTTCCATCGCTGCGTCGTAAATTGTTTTTCCTAAATTACGTTGTTCTTCGGCAAACTCAACGACTAAAATCGCATTTTTTGCCGAGAGGGCGATGAGAGTGAGAAGCCCGATTTGAAAAAAGACGTTGTTGTTGAGCCATGGGATAACCCATACCACGGCATAGGCTCCCATAATACCGTAAGGGACGGCCAGCATAATGGAAATCGGCAATGTCCAACGTTCGTATAAAGCGGCAAGAATTAAATAAACCATAATAAGAGCAAATGCCATAATAATCATGGCTTTCGAGCCTACTAATTTTTCTTGCAGATACAAACCATCCCAATCGTAGCTTGCGGAGGCAGGAAGCATCGTATCCGCTGCATTTTCAACCACTTTTATGATCTCACCGGAACTGTAACCTGGTGCTGGCGACCCCATGATGGTAGTGCTGAGAATTCCGTTAAAATGTTCGATTGACGAAGGGGCACTGGACATGGTGACTTTGACGACGCTTGAAAGCGGTATCATTACACCTGATGCAGAGCGCACCCACGCTCTTCCTATATCTTCGGGTGTAGCACGATAAGGTGCATCGGATTGGATTTGTACCCAGTAGGTCTTGCCGTTTTTATCAAATTGATTGACATACATGGTACCGATAGAGGCTTGAAGTGTCTGAAAAATATCGGCGATAGAGAGGCCGAGCATTTTAGCTTTTTCACGATTGACTTCGACTGCGAGGGTCGGTGTCATGATATTCATGGTGGTAAAAGGATTTTTGATACTTGCTTCGCTGTTGAGGGCTCCTAAAAAAGCAGTGGTCGTTTCATAGAGATGGGTAACGTTATTATCCCCAGGCTGAAGAAGGCGCAGACTAAACATATCCGATGGCCCCATTCCTCGTATGGGAGGGGGAGGCATTGCGAAAACTTTTGCCTCTTTGATGCTTCCAAGTTTTGGCCCGAGTGAGCCTAAAATACCAAAGATCTTTAATTCTTTGCTTGTTCGTTCATCCCAGGGCTTGAGACGGGTAAAAATAACCGCTGCATTGGGCTCTTGTGAAAAGGTGAGGATGTTTAATCCTGTAATAGCGGTGTATTTAGAAACCCCTTCTTGTTTACTCAAAATCGATTCGACTTGTTTAACGACTTCAAGCGTTCGGTTAGCCGTGGCACCATCGGGGAGGACAATTGCCGTGATAAAATACCCTTGATCTTCCATCGGTAAAAAAGCGCTTGGAAGGGTTTTATGGAAAAATCCGATGAAAAAGTAGGTCGAGAGATAGATGATTAAAAAGATGAACGATTTACGAATCATCCACCCTGAACGGCGAACATAGTTGTCGGTCATTCTTCCAAAAATGCGGTTAAACCAGCGGAAAAAACGTGCAGGCTCTTTTTCGTGATGTTTGAGGATCAAAGCACCGATAGCGGGAGCAAATGTCAATGCCATAAAACCTGAAAAGACGACTGAAATAGCAATCGTCGCTGCAAATTGCTTATACAGCTGTCCGGTCATTCCTCCCATAAAAGTAGCAGGGACAAATACGGCACACATAACCAATACGATGGCGATGACGGGACCCGATATTTGATTCATCGCTTTGATTGCCGCAGCTCGCGGGGAGAGCTTTTCGCTTTGTAAAATCCGTTCCATATTTTCGATAACGACGATGGCATCATCGACAACAATACCGATGGCGAGCACCAGTCCAAAGAGAGTGAGGGTGTTGATTGAATACCCCAGCAGATACATTCCGAT
>JBBQNL010000050.1:0-11951 GCA_038329855.1 Campylobacterales bacterium | reverse complement strand
AGATCTTTCAGACGGACCCCTTTCCATACCGCACATCCCATGGCGCCATGATCCCATTGTACCCCATGTGTTGCTGGACCTACGTTTTTGTAGTATTTACGGCTGTTTCCTCCGCATTGAAGTACGGCGGTAATCTCAGCAGGTTCGAACTTGGATTTCAAATCATCAATACTAAGGGACAGTGGTGTGTTGACCGCACCTTTTACTTCGAGACGAAATGTGTGCAAATCAATAAATGTCGGGATATCGGGAAGATGCCAACGGACAAAAAACTCATCATTGGGAGTGATTGCTTGGGTGAATATTTCACGACCCTTGACCGATTTAAGCAATGGAGGGCGATCAGATACCGCAATCATCGGTTTTTTTTCAGGAAATGCAATAACAGGAGGAACATATTCTTGAGGAATTGCAATAGGTTGGGCAGGAAGCTCTTTACCAATAAGTGTAGAAGCTCCCAATAATAAGCCAGCACCTAAAAAATGTCGTCGATTAAGATGTTTCATTAAAATACCCCGATTCATATAGTATGTTATTTTACCGTATCTAAAGTAAATTATAGAATAAGCATCGCATCGCCATACGAAAAAAAGCGATATTTTTGTTCAATAGCCTCTTGATAGATCCGGTGGGTTTCATCAACTCCGATAAATGAGGCAACCAGCATCAGCAGTGTCGATTGGGGAAGGTGAAAGTTGGTAAGGAGATGATTGACGCGTGAAGGGGGGTTGTTTGGGTGTAAAAAGAGGTTGGCTTCTCCCTGCAGCTGTGAGGTTCGAGCGTGGTACTCGATGGTACGGGTAGATGTTGTTCCGACGCACAGCAACGGAATGTCGCTTTGGATAAGGGTGTGCGCTTGAGAGGTGATGTGAAAGTACTCCGAATGCATCGGATGGTCCGTTATGAGATCGCATTCAACTGGTTTAAATGTTCCTGAACCTACGTGCAAGGTGACAAAAGCATGAGGCCGTGAGGATGATATTTTTTCAAAAAGCTCATCGGTAAAATGCAATGAAGCAGTGGGAGCAGCGACCGCGCCCTCGTGGGCGGCAAAAACACTTTGGTATTCACGCTCATCTTCGGAGTTATCTTCTCGTCCTAGATAAGGGGGAAGCGGGATGTGTCCGATTTGTTCTAAAATGGGTAAAAGTTCTTCGAAACGTAAAAGGGTACCATTGCAGGTAAATTGCACTTCTCTAGAGCCGTCTTCATGGAGTGCGGTAACGGTTGCGGTAACATTATTTTGAAAGATAAGGTTGGTCTGTTGTTTAACGCGCCCTTTGATATAAACATTGATGGTATAGGCATCGATCGGACGGTTGATGAGTAATTCGATGCTTCCTCCACTCTCTTTATTCCCATAAAGCCGTGCTTTGATGACTTTGGTATCGTTAAAGATAAGGGCGCATTTTTGGGGTAAAAAGTGTTCAAGCTGATCGAATCTCGCATGAGTGATAGAGAAATCCTCACGCCGATAAACAAGAAGTCGGGCGTGATCTCTAGGATGAACTGGATGAGTGGCTATGAGCTCACTTGGAAGGGTGTAGTCATAGCTGGAGGTAAGCAGCGGGTCTTTAATCAATCGTCTCTTCTTCGTCTTCAATTAATGCTTCTTCTTTTGGGGCAGGATTAACGGCACGAACGATGAGAATAGAGATCCCATAAAGAAGAATCAGCGGTGCAGCCATCAGGAGTTGAGAGATGACATCCGGCGGTGTTAAAATTGCCGCAATAATAAAGATCAAAACAACAGCATATCGAAAGAAATCTTTCATAATCTTATCGTCAATAAGTCCTAATAAAGCGAGAAAATAACATACAACGGGGAGCTCAAATGCCAGTCCAAAACCAAATAAAATTTTAGTAAAAAATTCTACATACTCCCCAATGTTATACATTGGGACAAAAGAGGCGCTTCCGAATTCGATGAAAAATTGAAATCCCAAAGGAGTTACAAGGTAGTAAGCGAAAGCAGCTCCCATCAAAAACATCCCTGTCCCTCCGACAACAATAG
Source organism: Campylobacterales bacterium (assembly GCA_038329855.1). Lineage (GTDB taxonomy): Bacteria > Campylobacterota > Campylobacteria > Campylobacterales > Sulfurimonadaceae > Sulfuricurvum. The sequence goes on along the minus strand of JBBQNL010000050.1, from coordinate 9,937 downwards.
GAATCATCATTTTTTTCTCATTGCTATAAAGCCCCGGAGCGATAAAAAGCCATATTTGAGAAAGGATGACAGGAAGAGCTGCTAAAAGCCCTGCAAAAAAGGAAACTTTCATCGCAACGAAAAAAGCTTCCGATAGTTCTCTGGTGACGATCATCCCCATCGCTGCTTTATGGGAAATTTTAGCCGTAGCGACTAATGCATCGACAAGGGGTTTGGTAATCCATGCAAGCAATTCATTGTGAAAGTTCCACATGATGATCGACATGATAATGACGGCAATAACACTGATACCAAGCCGTTTTCGTAGCTCTACTAAATGGGGGCGTAAATCATCAAACATTAAACAATCTCTTCAGTGATTTTTTTAGCTTTGGGCGTAAAGGTGACAACTTCAGGCTCTTTTGGGGCAGGAGGAGCAATGGGAGTGGTAGGTACGGTATCGAGATTAATACTATTTTTAAGTCCGCCAATTTCAGCGTTGATTTCGGTCATATCGGTCATGCGCTCCAGCTCAGCACTGGCTCCCATGAGCTCATCTTTGTAGCTGAGTGCCTCTTGCTTCATTTCGGAGAATTTCATCTCTTCTTCAAGGGTTGCTTTGGCACTGTTGACGGTCCCTTTTACGCTGCGAAAGAATTTTGCTATTTGAACCATAGTCGAGGGGAGCTTGTCGGGACCCAAAAAGAGAACCGCGACAATCGCAATAAGAAGAATTTCACCGATACCCATACCAAACATATTATTTGCCTAATGCTAAAGATGCGGCAATTCTAGCCAAAAAAGATTTAAAGGTGACCTAATATCCCTCAACACGTAAGGCAATTTCATCCGCCAAAAGAAAATTAGGATTGAAATAGCGACTATTTTGATAATAGAGAATTTTTTCATGGACGAGGAGGTCCGCCTCTTTTTTTTGATTTTGGGTTAAAATATTTTCATCTACCCCGATACAACTGCGAAATCCTAAAAAAAGTTTTTCGCTTATAAGATCGGAATCATCTAAAACTTCTTCAGAGATTTCAAGAGGATTTGAGATGTAATGTTCAATGTCGGTTGAGGGATAAAAGCGCTTGTTGTCTAAAAATCCTACCGCTCCTGCACCTAGGCCGATGTAATTTTTTCCTTCCCAATAGCCTAAATTATGAGCCGATTTTGTTTTGCCAAAATTTGAAATTTCGTAGTGCTCAAATCCTTTCAATGCAATTTGGTCGAAAAGCCACTGGGTTGTTTCTAACTCTTCGTAGCTGCGCTCAGGGGTTTTTTCAAATGCGGTGTGCTCTTCGATGGTAAGGGCATAAAGGCTGATATGATCGATAGGAAGAGAGAATGCCTGTTTTAAATCACGGGATAAGAGCTCTTTAGTATCTCCGGCCACACCGTAGATGAGATCAACGGAAAGATGATCAAATCCAATGGTTTGAGCATTTTTGATGGCGTCCAGCGCATGAGTTGTGTTGTGCGCACGTCCGAGTGTTTTGAGCTTATCGTCGTTAAAGCTCTGTACCCCAAAGCTGATTCGATTGACTCCCAGTTTACGCATCCCCTCAAGCCATTCATACGTTGCACTGTTGGGGTTGGCTTCGGAGGTCATTTCGGCATCGGGAGCCAAAAAAGGGCGGATGGTGTTGAAGATGTTCGTATAGAGGACGGGATCAACGGTCGAGGGAGTTCCACCTCCGATAAAAACGGTTTCGATCCTATTGGTTTCATTGACACCAAAACGATCCAGTTCGTATGCAAGCTGCACCGAGAGGGCATTCATGTACTGCTCTCGTTGAGAGAATTTATCAACATAAGAATTAAAAGCGCAATAGGAGCACTTGCTGTCGCAAAAAGGGATATGGATGTATAAAAGCATATGGGATTATAGTATTTTTAATAGCGAATAGTTTACAATACGGCAAAAAAAGACGAAACGAATGAGCGAACCAAAATATTATCGTCCTAATGTTGCCGCAATCATAGTATCTTCCGCATATCCTCAAAAGAAAGAAATTTTTATTGCGGAGCGAAATGACTTGCACAGTATTTGGCAATTTCCGCAAGGGGGGATTGATGAAGGCGAATCGAGTGAAGAGGCCCTTTTTCGTGAATTAAAAGAAGAGATTGGGACAAAAAAAGTAGAAATTATTGCCGAATATCCCGATTGGATCGCGTATGATTTTCCCCCTCACGTGGCTTCAAAAATGGCACCGTTCGCAGGACAAAAACAGCGTTATTACCTCGTTCGGCTCAAGCCCAATGCTGTGATTAATCTGGCAACCGAGCATCCGGAATTTAAAGAATACTGTTTTGTCGGTGTGGATGAGGTATTTGAGCGGATTGCACATTTTAAGAAACCGATTTATGAGCAAGTTATTTTACACTTTAAAGCGCAGGGGTATTTATAATGGTTATTGTACAAAAGTTTGGCGGAACAAGTGTTGGCGATTTGGAGCGTATCCAAAATGTTGCTAATCGTGTTTCTAAAACATTAAAAGAGGGGCATCAAATTGTTGTAGTCGTTTCTGCTATGAGCGGTGAGACCAACAAGCTTATTGCGTATGCAGAACACTATACACCCAGCCCTGAGCGAAGTGAAGTAGATATGCTTTTAAGCTCCGGCGAGCGGGTAACCGCAGCACTGCTTTCAATTGCACTTAATGCTATGGGCCATCCGGCAATATCGATGAGCGGCCGCCGTGCAGGGATTGTTACGGACAATGTACACACCAAAGCGCGTATCGAGAGCATTGACCCTTCCTTGATGCATGAGCAGCTCTCCCTTGGCAAAGTCGTCGTTGTAGCAGGCTTTCAAGGGGTGAGTGAAGAGGGGCAAGTAACGACTTTGGGTCGAGGAGGCTCAGACCTCTCTGCCGTAGCACTTGCAGGTGCTCTTGAAGCCGATTTGTGTGAGATTTATACCGATGTCGATGGAATCTATACGACCGATCCTCGCATCGAGCCAAAAGCCAAAAAGATGGATAAAATCAGTTATGACGAGATGCTGGAATTGGCTTCTTTGGGGGCAAAAGTCCTTCAAAACCGTTCGGTTGAACTGGCTAAAAAACTCAATGTCAATCTCGTTACCCGCTCTAGCTTCACCGATGCAGAGGGGACACTTATTACAAAGGAAGAGAATATTATGGAAAAACCTCTCGTTAGCGGAATTGCGCTGGATAAAAATCAAGCTCGTGTATCCCTCAGTGGAGTCATCGATCGTCCGGGGATTGCATCGGATATTTTTACCCGTTTGGCGGACAACAGTGTTAACATCGATATGATTATACAAACACTGGGTCATGATGGAAAAACCAGTCTTGATTTTACAGTACCTAAAACAGAATTGTTGGATGCAAAAAATGTCGTCGAACAGTTTGTGGGGGAAGGAGAGATCAGTGAAGCCAGCTACGATGAGAATATTTGTAAAGTTTCAATCGTTGGCGTTGGGATGAAGTCGCACACCGGCGTTGCGGCAAAAGCGTTTCAAACGATGGCACGTGAAAACATCAATATCATGATGATTTCAACCTCTGAAATCAAAGTATCGATGGTGGTTGCTGAAAAATATGCGGAGCTCTCTGTGCGATCCTTGCACAGCGCGTATTCGTTGGATCAATAATGCGTCAATTTGACCAGTGGACTCTCGAAGCGATACGTGAAGAGAAGTCCGCAATGAGCTGGTTTGAAGAACAGCGTTACGAATGGATCCCGCAAATTATCAGTGCAATGGACCAGATCATGTTGGGGCGAACCATTATTTTGGTGACCGATCATGAGCGACGATGGTTTGCGCACTATATTACCGAAACGATCAATAAAAAACTCAAAGAGCGTCCCTTGATCCCTATTGTCTGTTTGGATGCCTTGTATCCTCATATGGATAAACTCAATAATATTGAGGGGATGGATACGTTGAGCGATATGCTTGAAATCTCTTTTAAGGGAGAATATTTTTTCTGGTATATCGGCCGCGGAGGGGATGAACGCAGAGCTGATATTGTCAAACGTACCGATAATGCACTGATGTGGATTATGGATGAAAATTATCCGAATGCCCTGACGCTGCGATCGTACGATTCTCATATTGATATCAAGCTCTTGCAGCTTTATAAGTTATTTGACCGAACGTTGGCCAGTACATTGTTTGGGGAGATTGATGTTCACGCTTGAGCGCGGAGGAATCATTATTACCGAGCGGTTTGAAGAGCGCTGTTTAGAGCTTGTACAGCAATTGGACCCGTTGCGAAGTGTTTGTTTTATAGCGGAAGATTTTAAAGTCGAAGATGCCAAAGAGGTCATCGCAGAAGCCTATAAAAGTGAAGAAAACAGAAAAACACTGATTCTAGGGGCGAAAAGTTTTACGATTCCTGCCCAAAATGCCTTGCTTAAAATTCTTGAAGAGCCCCCTCGAAATATAGTTTTTATCCTTTTAGCCCCCAACAAAAGTACCTTTTTACCTACGGTTCGTTCTCGAATGTCGCTTCAGGTGGAACATCAGATACGAGAATATGCTTCAATCGATTTAACGTTGCGCCATTTGGATCTGCAATCGTTGTTCAAATGGGTAAAAGAGCACGATCGACTCAAAAAACATGAAGCCAAAGAGCTAATTGAGCGACTCTTTTATCATGCTGTTCATGTTGAGCAGTTGGCGTTGAATGAGGCTCAGATTGAGGGATTTGAAAAAGCGTTTCGTTTGATTGAGGTTAATGGACGGATACAGAGCATTTTAGTGATGATACTGATGAAATTTTTAAAAGAGGTCAAGCGTGGTCGTTGAGCATCTCTCTTCTTCTTTGGACTTAGTGAGTGCGTTAAAAAATTTAGGAGTGGACGGTGGAGGGGTCTCCATCCTTGCGAGCAAGGGGCAAATTCACATTATAAAGATCAAAGATCTGCATGTGGGTGCCGCCAATATACTTAAACAAGATGCACTGAGTATCGGTGCCGATTTGGCAGTTCCTAGAGGAACGGTCATGGCTTCTACTCCCCGTGTGGATGCGCTTTTGATAGCAAACGAGCGACAGCTTAAAGAGCTAGCCCGCAAAGAAAAAGCGCAGCCGTTTGGTCTAAAAAGTCTAGCGCAGGAGCTGGAACGTTTTTGCCGATTTCATTTTCCCCAAAAAATTGACGTTATGGGAATTATCAATGCCAATGAGGATAGCTTTTATCCATTAAGCCGATTCAATGCGTCCAATGTGGTGGCAAAAGTTGAGGCGATGATGGCAGAAGGGGCCGATATTATTGATATTGGAGGGGTCTCAAGCCGTCCCAACAGCATTACGGTGAGCGCTGTGGAAGAGTTTGAGCGTATTAAGCCCATTGTAGATGTACTCTATCAGGAAAAACTGTACGAAAAAATTCGCCTCAGTTTGGACAGTTATTCGCCCGGTGTGATTGCATACGCACTCGAACGGGGCTTTCGCATGATTAATGATATCACCGGTCTTGCCGATGATGATGTTGCAAGGTTGTGCGGCACATTTAATGCCACTGCCGTGATTATGCACATGCAAGGGACTCCTGTCTCAATGCAAGAGAATCCACGCTATGATTCGGTTTTGCACGAGGTGGAGCAATTTTTTAATGAACGCCTTGAAAAAGCCGATAAATTTGGAATCAAGGATACTATTTTGGATTGCGGAATTGGTTTTGGAAAACGTTTAGAGGATAATTTGGCACTGATAACCCATCAAAAACATTTTTTAGCGCTTGGAAAACCTCTTTTGGTAGGGGCAAGCCGAAAATCGATGATTGATACAGTCTCTCCTTCTGCGAGTGAGCAACGGCTAGGGGGAACCTTAGCCATTCATTTAAAAGCGATAGAAGAGGGTGCCTCGATAGTGCGAGTCCATGATGTTAAAGAACACGTCCAGGCCATTGCGCTGTGGAAAGCATTGAGAGGTTAAGGATGAGCAATACTGTAGTTGTAATTATAACCCTTTCATTGCTGGTAATGTTTTCCCCTTTTCTGTCGCGTATTACGAGAGTCCCGGTCGTAGTCGTAGAGATATTGTTAGGAAGTGTTGCCGGATACTTTGGCTTTTTGGTTGAGACCGAGTTGTTTAAAATTATTGCCAAAGTAGGCTTTTTGTACCTTATGTTTTTAGCCGGGATGGAGGTCAATCTCAAAGAATTCGGATTTGCCAAATCATCCCTGCTGCGGCGAACGGTCATCTATTTTGTGATGCTGTATGGCGGATCCTTTGCCTTTTTTGTCTATTTTGACCTCAGTGCCGTCTATTTGGTCGCTTTTCCTATTTTTTCACTGGGAATGCTCATGGCATTGGTCAAAGAATACGGTAAAAATCAGCCATGGCTCGCACTTGCGCTCAATATCGGAATTATTGGAGAGTTAGTCAGTATTATGGCGCTGACCATTTTAAGCGGCGGGCTTGAATACGGCTACAATCGCGAATTTGCGTTTACGCTGGGGGGGCTGTTCGCTTTTATGATCGGCTTTGTTCTCTTTTTTAAGGGAATCCGAATTTTATTTTGGTGGTATCCAGGGCTTAAAACATTGATTATGCCGCATGAGGATGGAAAAGATCAAGATATTCGATTTTCTATGGCCTTGATGTTTTTGATGATTGCTGTGATGCTTTATCTGAAAATTGATGTCGTTTTAGGAGCATTTTTGGCTGGGGTGTTTATTGCAACCTACTTCAAACACAAAAAAGAACTTCCTGAAAAACTCTCCTCTTTTGGTTTTGGCTTTTTGGTTCCCATCTTTTTTATTCATGTAGGCTCCACCCTTGCTCTTGAGGCTTTTACAGATATTAAGATCTTATCAATGGCTTGTTTTATTGCCTGCGCCGTTATCGGGATCCGTCTTATTAGTTCTTTTGTTGCCTACAGCGGTTATTTGGGATGGAAAAACACCATCCTCTTTTCGCTCAGTGACTCGATGCCCTTAACCTTTACGGTGGCAATTGCAACGTTAGGTTATGAAGCAGCGGCTATTAATCATGATGAATATTATGCCTTTATTGTCGCGAGTATGGGAAGCGGTATTTTCTTAATGATACTGATTAAAATTCTTTACAATTTTTTCTATCCTGATAATGAAAAAATATCATAATTTTCAGGAAAAACAAGGTACAATCGAATCATTATTGAAATCAAAGTTTGTATTAATATAGCTCATATAAGGAGTTTCTGTGGATTTAACCACTATTTTAGGGATGGTCTTGGCGGTTGCTTCCATTTCCATCGGTGACTTGATGGAAGGTGGAAATCCGGTCCACGTTGTTCATATTACCTCTATCATTATTATTTTTCCGACCACATTGTTTGCTTCCATGGTCAGTACCGATCCCGAATATGTTAAAGGGGCGTGGAAGAATATCGGGATGGTGTTTAAAAAATCACCCGTTAATCTAGAAGAACGGATCAAAGAGATCATCGAGTTGGCGCTGATGGCCCGACGCGATGGATTGCTATCACTGGAAAAGCGTGTTTCAGAATTGGACAATGCGTTTTTAAAGCAGGGCTTGAGCATGGCAGTTGATGGGAACGAGATAGATACCATCTCAGAGACGCTTGAAGCAGTCATTGAAGAGACGGAACACTATTGGCACGGATGCGCCCACTACTGGATGCTAGCGGGAGAAACTTCTCCGGTTATGGGGCTGGTTGGAGCGGTTTTGGGTCTGATTTTGGCCCTGCAAAAGCTGGACAACCCTGCTGAAATGGCACAAGGGATTGCGGGTGCGTTTACGGCAACCGTTACGGGGATTTTCGGAGCGTACGTACTGCTTGGACCTTGGGGTAATAAAATGAAAGCCAAATCGCATCACATTGTTAAAGAACAAAAAGTGATGCTTGAGGGAATTATTGGAATCGTGCATGGAGATAATCCGCGTACCCTTGAAGCCAAACTTTTGAATTTCCTTTCTCCAGCAGAAGAAAAACACAGTCAATTTTCATGATGAGCAGCTAAATGGGTAAACATAAATGTAAAAAATGTCCCGATTGTCCGGCCGGTGAAAAATGGGCAGTTCCGACGGCAGACTTCTTCAGTCTTCTTTTGGCCTTGTTTATCGCTTTGTACGCACTTGCATCGGTCAATCAAGAAAAAATGCGTGCAGTAAAAGAAGAGTTTGTAAAAATTTACGATTATGCACCTGCGCCTGAAGAAATCAGTCCCGTTGCCCCCATGGATCCGGCAACGCCTGAAAATCCTTCTGAGCAAAGCAGCGGAAAGATGCCCATAGCAAGTGGTGGAGCCGTATTGGATACAGTTCCTGCCCAAAATGACGGGAAATCAGAATCAAGCAGCAACGAAGATGAGCAGATGCAAAACGTTTCGGTAGGTGAAGGGGCTTTGGATGAGAGTATGGATGGAGTATTATTGAAACTACCTGCTACGATCCCGTTCAGAGGCTCTAACGCAACGCTGGATGATGAAGAGATGTATCGCTTTGTCAAAAGAGTTTCCGACATTATTAAAACACTTCCTCCGACGGTGGATATTTCCGTACGAGGTTATACGGACAATCAATCGCTTCCGAGAGGTTCGGCTTTTAGAGACAACTTGGATCTTTCACAAGCACGTGCCGCAACGGTGGTGAGAGAACTTATTAAAAATGGGGTAAGTGCGGAGCGTATATCCAGTGCAGGGTTTGGAGCGGCTAAGCCATTGGCCTCCAATACAACGGAAGCCAATCGATCGAAGAACAGACGGGTTGAATTTTATATGTTTGTATCGAATGACAAAAAGCTCGATCAGGCAACCCAAAAAAGTGTCTTGGATTCAATCGCAAAACTGCCAAAAGAATAATTCAACGTCCCTTTTATCTTCTTGATCCAATCGGGCCTTTATGGGCCCTTGTCGGTATTAGCATTCAAAAAATACTTATGGTAGCAATACTGCTTTGGTAATTTTTTGAGATTGAAGGGGCTTGTCCCCATTTTGCTGACCATTGGTTGGAACGTTATTGAGCTTTGCTAATGTGTCAGAACCTTTGATGACACGGCCAAATATCGTGTGATAGCCATTAAGCCATGGGGTGGGTGCCGTAGTGATAAAAAACTGACTGCCATTGGTTTTTGGACCTGCATTGGCCATGGCCAAAATTCCGCTTTGATTGAATACAACCCCTGATTTAAATTCGTCTTTGAATGGCTTTTTCCAAATGGATTCGCCCCCCGCACCCGTACCGGTCGGATCACCGCCTTGAATCATAAAGTTTTTAATAATACGATGAAAGGTCAAACCGTTGTAATAGCCGTTTTTGACATGAGTAGTAAAATTCTCTACCGCCAAAGGGGCAACGTCTTCATAAAGCTCAAGGACAATTTCTCCTTGGGTTGTTTGTAGTGAAACATGGGGGTGGGCTGCAAGAGCAAGCGATGAGGTAAAGAGTAGAGTTAGTAGTGTACGCATGGTGTTCCTTTTAGTGTGAGATGGAGGTATCGACGATATCTTCAGAGATTACCGCGACAGTGTGTGTTGCACGACTCAGTGCCAGAGCATACTCTGGAGTACCTGAGGGAATGTTGATAACATAGCAATGAGGTACACATACGCCTGAGAGGTAGTCTACCGTTGAAAGAGTGATAGGGTCTAGATTTTTGTATTGCAAACTAAAGTCAGAGGTCAGAAGTTGACACTCGATTTGGAAGTGCTCATCAATGATGTTTTTGTAGTTTGGCAATAGCTCATCCGATGGCAAAACAATGAGAATTGGGGTCTGAGAACTTAATACCTTTTTTAACTCGTCGAGAAGGAAACGAGCGGATTTCTGGGTGTGAGAAAATGGTACATTTTTAACGGATGGTGAACGATAGATACCGGTTAATGGATAGTTGATTTCATGCTCAACGGTGTGTAAGCTGGAGATAAAGATACTTTGCATTTGAAGCTCCTCCTGCAATTGAACGATAAAGCCTTTCTCTAAGTGGTAGAGATCATCATAGACAACGATAGAAGCATCAGCAGGGAGATCCTTGA
>JBBQNL010000049.1:0-12179 GCA_038329855.1 Campylobacterales bacterium | reverse complement strand
TGGGGGGAGTTGTAGATTGAGCATATCTTTGAGACGTCGCAGATCGGTCCAAAAGTGCGGAAGGTCGAGATGCATCACCTGATGGGTTGCATGAACGCCCCGATCGGTTCTCCCTGACCCTTTGGGTACGGAGGCAATCTTGAGACGTTTTAGGGCGATTGTGAGGGTTCCTATAACGGTATTGGTCGTCGTGGGCTGCTGTTGCGAACCCATAAAAGCAGAGCCGTTATAGCTCATGGTAATTTTGACACGATTCAAAAGCGATTGCCTACGAGCCGTCGATAGATGAAATAGGTAATGACGAGCCAAACCACTGACACTGCCCAAATAGCATCATATCCGATCATTCGCCCCGAAAGTATTGCAGAGGAATAAAAGAGAATGATGGTGGCAAAAAGCCATACGTAAATCCATCGTTTTTGATGTCGTGCGTGAACGACTCCCAAGCCTACGACGAGAAACAGTGAAAGGAGAGGAAAAAGACTTAAGAGTGTATTGGTGATAAGGAGATTCTTTCGATATACCTCATCAATCGGGGATGTCCAATAGTCAAAGGTATTGGTATAGATAGAACGCTCATCGGTGATCATATCGTTAATGCTTAGGGATTTGTATTGCATCCGTTTAAACGTTTCGTTGTTGTAGCTATACCCTTCTCCGTTTTGAAGCTGGAGTTGCAGATTTCCTTGATTATTTTTGAGTTCAGCTTTGGTAGCGATCAAAAGAACCTCTTCTTTGAGGTTTTTATTGAACAATACCACATCACCATAGGTACGTTCATTCTTATCGCTTTGGCTGATGAAAAGCATCCAGTCGCCAAAATTGTGACCGAATTCGGAAGCGCTGAGATTGAATTTTGCTTCCGCTTTTTTTTGAGCCAAAAAGTTTTTTGAGATACTTTTAATATAGGGGGTAACGACCAAAAAATTGCTCACCAAAACGAGAGCCAAGAGAAATGCAGGAACCGCTAAAATGCGCACCAAAAAGGCAGGGGAAATACCCAGTGAAAAAACCACGACCATCTCATTGTCGTTGGAAAGGCGATAAAGGGCAAGTGTCGCTGCCACGATAAAGAAGATAGGAAGGGTATAAAAGAGAAGTTCAGGCAAAACAAAAAGATACAGTTTCCCCATTTCGCCGATCGTAAGCTGAATGATCGCGGTGAAGGTTGCAAGCTTGATCATAAAGATGACCGAAGCAATGACAAACAAAGGGATAAAAATCGAAAAAAACAGGATATTTAGCTGAGAAAAAATATAGTGGCGTAATTTATCCATACAAACCTGCTAAATAGACGGTGATAGTAGTGTCGAACATGAGTACGATCCAAGCAGCCATCGCTAAAAAGGGAATAAAGGGTAGCTGATGGGAATCTTCATCATCAGAGCGTGTGAGCAGCAGTGCAGGCAGTGCAAGCAGTGCTGAGATAAAAATAGCAACAAGGGCCAGTTTGATCCCAAGCAATGCACCCATTGTCGCCGCAATCATAATATCGGCCTCACCCATCGCCTCTTTTTTAAGAAGATACGAGAGATAAAAACGCAATAGGGTAAATCCGCCCGCAAACAGCAAAGCATTGGTAAAGTTATAGCCTAACTGCTCGAATGAGGACACACTTAAAATAGCAAAAGTCAAAGCCAATAGATTGAGGCTGTCGGGAACCATTTTGTAATAAAAATCAATCACCGAAAGGGAAAGAAGAAGCGTGAAAACGAGTGCCACTCCAAATGCCTGAAGATTGATTCCCAATTTCATTGCCGTGAAGAGAAAGAGTAGTCCACTGAGTAGTTCAACAATCGGATACTGTGCCGAAATGGGTGCGGAACAAAATGCGCATTTACCGCGTAAAAAAAGCCATGAGAGAATGGGGACATTATGCCATGTCCTAAGAGGCGTATTGCAGCTCATACAGTGGGATGCCGGAAATGAGACACTCTCATCTCTGGGGGTCCGAACAATTAAGACATTCATAAAAGAGCCAATAACAGCACCCAAGATAAAAATAAATACCCATTCCATCAGTTCACTCCTCCAAATCGACGTTCAATTTTTTTGAATTTTAGAATAATTTTTTCGAGTTCATCAACTCCAAACTCCGGCCACAGTGTATCGGTAAAAAAGAGTTCTGCATAGGCGCTTTGCCACAGCATGAAATTGGAGATACGATGATCTCCCCCTGTGCGTATGAGCAAATCGACATCGTCCGAAGAGTCAAGTGCATCGGTAAGAGAATCATGAGTAATGGGAAGATTGGCAGCACTCAAAACATTGGCGGCACGAACGATTTCATCACGTCCTCCGTAGTTGAGAGCAAGATTTTGCGTGAGTCCTGTGCAATTTTTTGTCTCATTGACAACGTTTTGAATGACTTTTTGCAACGACGATGAGAAGGTTGTGAGGTCTCCGATGGTTTGAAAACGAACGTTATTGTCCAGATAGGTTTGTAGCTCACTCTTGAGATAACGCTCGAGCAGTTTCATTAAAAATTCTACTTCGATTTTCGGTCGTTTCCAATTCTCCGTGCTAAAGGCATAGAGGGTTAATTGGTTCACTTCCGGATTTTGAGCGCAGTAGGTCGTAACGGTACGGACAATTTCAGACCCTTTCTCATGTCCATAGGTACGGTTTTTCCCCTGAATTTGTGCCCATCGGCCATTTCCATCCATAATGATTGCGATGTGAGAGGGGAGATTGTTCATAAACGGCTTGCTTGATCGAGAAGTTGAAGAGAGACGGTGAGTTTGTCTCCTTTTGGAAGGGAGAACGTTGAGTCAGAAGAGATAAAATCAATGGCGTTGGTGTCACTCCCAAACGGATTTTTATCATTGATAATATTAAGACAAACAGCATCGACTTTTTTGTTGATGAGGAGATTTTTGGCATTTTGTGTTGCTGTGCTTAAATCCATTTCTGCTTTAAATGCGATGGTTTTGATTCCCTCTTTATTGATGGAAGAGAGCAGATCCTGGTTTTGTTTCATATCAATGTTCCATGATTCACCCAGCATCTCTTTTTTTAGTTTTCCGCTTTGAGGATGGACTGGAACATAATCGCTCACTGCTGCTGCCATAAAAAGAAATGGCTCTTTTTGGATCAGTCCTATGGGTTCATCGTGGATAAGAGAGGGCTTAGAGAGCTTCCCTTTTTTAGAGATACGGATGGAGTCGATGAGGTATTCGCCCATTTCCTGTGAACTTTCCACGTCGATTGTGTGGATGCCAAGCGGTAAATCATTTTCAAACTGAGTAGCGATGAGATTCACATCGGCGCCGCGTAAAAATAAAGCGGTCGCCAAAGAGGATGCCATTTTACCGCTGGAAAAATTACTGATGTAGCGAACATCGTCGAGTCTCTCAACGGTTCCACCCCCCGTAACAATGACCCGTCTATCACTCCAAAAATCGTTTTTGAGCAAAATGCGGGCAGTATGGTAAAAAATCTCGATAGGTTCTGCCATAGCTCCATCCCCGACCGTCTCGCATGCCAACTCTTTGGTTTGGGTTGAAACAATATCGTAGTTGGCAATGGCGAGCATCTTCATGGAGGCTTGGATCATCGGATTTTGGATCATCGCGGTATTGGCAGAGGGGGCAAGCAGTTTGATGCCGCTAAAGGCAAGGGCGCATTGGGTGAGGATCGTATCGGCGATTCCGTTAGCAAGCTTGGCAATGGTATTTGCAGAGGCTGGTGCGATGACCATAACATCTGAGCCTTGCGAGAGTTTGATGTGATTGAAATCATCCCCTGCCCACGATTCATTCGTATCATCGAGAACTTTATTGCGGCTAAGGGCTTCGAATGAAAGCGGTGCGATAAATTTTTTGGCCGATGGGCTCATAACAACGCTAACATCAGCACCCGCTTTGATATAAAGACGCAGGAGTTCAAGGGATTTATAAGCGGCAATGGAGCCGGTAATCCCTAGGAGGATTTTTTTGCCTGCCAAGAGATTTGAGGGGATTAGCATGTAGCACCTTTGGCAAAAAATTTGGTGAAAAAGCCTGCTACTTTTCGTACCGGTGTACGGCTGAGAATGAGTATATCACTTTCGTATGTGCCCGACGTGACGGTTGTTCCTGCGGCTATCATGACATTATCGGCAATTTCCACGGGGGCAACGAGCTGAGTATCACTCCCTACAAATACATTTTTGCCGATAATTGTTTGGTATTTATTGACCCCATCGTAGTTGCAGGTGATGGTTCCCGCACCGATGTTGCTCCCCTCATCGATTGTTGCATCGCCTAGATAGCTCAAATGGCCGGCTTTAACACCGGTTAGGGTTGATTTCTTCACCTCGACAAAGTTTCCGATATGGGTGCTTTCTAATACACTCAGGGGACGGAGATGGGCAAGCGGTCCGACATCCGAATTTTTAACAGTACTGTCTTCGATGACACTGTGGGCTTTGATGTGTGAATTGGAGATATAGGTATTGCCGCAAAGACGTACGCCGTTCTCGACGATGCATTCTCCTTCGAATGTCACACCCTCTTCAATATAGATGGTACTGGGAAGTTGCATAATGACACCACTATCCATCCAAGATTTACGAATGCGCTCCATCATGATCTCTTCGGCATGAGCCAGATCTGCTTTGGAATTGACCCCTTTAAACTCTGCTTCGTGCACAAAAAGGGGGCTGATAGAGAGGCCATCTTTACTTGCCAGAGCAATGATGTCAGTGAGATAATATTCGTTTTGCGCATTGGTATTGGAAAGGCGCGGGAGGTAGGTTTGTAAGACATGGTGCTTAAAGGCATACACTCCGGCATTGACACTTTGCACCATTTTTTCTTCATGGGTCGCATCTTTTTCTTCGACGATTCGGACAACGTGTCCCCCTTCGATAATGACACGCCCGTAACCGCTTGGGTTTTTAAGGGCAATAACGGACATAACAATATCGCTTGGACTGTTCATAAACGCATCGATGGAGGCACGAGTGACAAGAGGCATATCTCCGTTAAGGACCAAAACATCATCGTATTTTGGCGTAACACCCATCATGGCACCACCGGTACCGGGAAAATTCTGGGTATCTTGGGTGACAAATGTTAGTCCTTGAAAATGGTTTTCCATGGAGGTTATGACGGACTCTTTTTGGTGTGCTACAACTACGATAACGTTATCCGTAATTTCACGCGCCGCTTTGATACTGTAATAAAGCATCTCCCGTCCGCAAATCTCATGGAGCACTTTCGCTTTAGCGGATTTCATCCGAGAGCCTTTTCCGGCGGCTAAAATGACGATAGAGAGTGGGACAGACATAGGGGTACCTTTAGTATAATTACTGTAATTTTATCAGATTTAAACGAGAACCACCCTTAGTCTATGGTATTATCACTTCTTTATTTCGGGAGCGTTGGTTTGGGCCGTTTTTTTCTTCTTCTTTTTATCCCTTTTGCCCTTTTCGGTGCTAATACACAAATGCCAACGATGAGTTTTAATCTCGCAGCTCCCGAGTCCCCGCAAGAAATAGTCAGCTCGCTTAATGTTTTGATGATGCTTACAGTGCTGTTTTTGGCACCCAGTCTTATTTTGGTTATGACGACCTTCACCCGTTTCGTCATTGTATTTGGATTTTTGCGTCAAGCATTGGGAACACAACAGGTTCCTCCGACACAGCTACTTGTCATGCTGGCACTCATCCTCACAGTTTTTGTGATGGAGCCCGTCGCACAAAAGTCCTATACAGAGGGAATTAAGCCTTACACGGAAAATCAAATATCCTATGATGAGGCCTTTGACAAAACAACGGAGCCTTTTAAAAACTTCATGGTTCGTAACACGCGTGAAAAAGATTTAGCCCTCTTTTTGCGCATCCGCCATATGGAAAACCCGCAGTCAATCAAAGAAGTGCCGCTTACTATTGTTATCCCTGCCTTTGTTATCAGTGAGCTCAAAACGGCATTTGAGATCGGTTTTCTCCTCTTTTTACCTTTTTTGGTCATTGATATGGTGGTTGCCTCGATTTTGATGTCGATGGGGATGATGATGCTACCTCCGGTTATGATCTCGATGCCGTTTAAAATACTGGTATTCATTATGGTGGATGGGTGGAATCTTCTCATCGGAAACCTTATTGCCAGTGTTAAATAGGGGTTTTAATGCAGTGTGAACATTTTGGAGTCTGCGGAAGCTGCCGCCTTTATGAAGAGGGGTATCAGGGGCAGTTAAGGACAAAAGTACAGGAGATTGAAACGCTGTTTTCTCCCTATTTTGAGGGAAAAATTGATATCTATGAATCCAAAGAAGACCATTATCGTTCCCGTGCCGAATTTAAAATTTACCACGATGATGAGGGTTCTTTTTATGCCATGAATCGCCTTGATAAGCAAGGGGTCGTGAAGATTGAGAAGTGTTCGATCGTCCATGAATCGATTGATAAGGTTATGCAGCCTCTTTTATCGGCAATCAAAGAACAGGATATGGGTCATAAACTTTTTGGAATCGATTTTTTAACCAGTAGCAGCGGTGAGGTTCTGGCGAGTTTGATCTATCACAAAGCCTTGGATGAACAGTGGAGTACAAAGGCCAAAGCAATCGAATCCAAACTAGGAATCTATATTATCGGGCGCAGCCGTAAGCAAAAAATAGTTTTATCCCAAGATTATGTGACCGAAACTCTGACTATCCAAAGCCGTCTTTACCACTATGTTCATATCGAAAACAGTTTTACCCAGCCCAATGCCCTTGTGAATGAGAAAATGGTATCGTGGTCATTGGATCAAATGGAGGGAATTGGCGGTGATTTACTCGAGCTATATTGCGGTGCGGGTAATTTTACGATCCCTTTTGCTTCCAAATTTGATCGTGTTTTGGCTACTGAAATTTCCAAAGCCTCGATCATCGCGGCAAAGCGCAATATGGAGATCAATGGTGTGAGCAATATCGATTTTGTTCGTCTGAGCGCTGAAGAGTTTACACAGGCGCTCGATGGAGAAAGAGACTTTCGCCGTTTGGAGGGGTTGAACGTAGCGGATTATCACCTTAAAACGCTCTTTGTCGATCCGCCTCGAAGCGGTTTAGGTGAAGAACCCTGCGCGTTTGCTTCTCGATTTCAAAATCTTCTTTACATCTCCTGCAATCCTGAAACGTTGCAGCGTGACTTAGAATTATTGTCTAAAACGCACACGGTAAAAGCAATGGCGCTGTTTGACCAGTTCCCCTATACTCACCATTTAGAGATGGGTGTCAAGCTTATTCGCAAGGTGTGAGTACAGGTCACCTTCACAATGTTTCACCAGCTATGCAGAAACAATCCTCACTCTGATTTATTATAAAAAAATCTAATTTATATTTGCTATAGTTATATAGAATTTTTTTATGGATTTTTATACCTTAGTAAACAAGTATGAATACTTGACATTAATACCTTATTGTTTTATTATGCTGAAAAAAAAGGAGACGATATGGCTCAGCAATGCCCGTTGATATTTCGTCAAGTGGATGCAACGGTGACACGTATTAACACGCTGTTTATTATTGCAGGAGTGATCGGATTTTTGATCACAGATTATGTTGTTATTTTAGTGCTTCTTACGATTGATTTTTTGCTTCGCTTGTATGGATACAAGCACATTAGCCCGATTCATAATCTTTCACTTTTGATTCAGCGAAAATTCTCTTTTTCCGTAAAAATGGAAGATGCAGGAGCCAAGCGTTTGGCAGCATTTTTCGGTCTTGGATTTACGATCGCACTTATACTCTTTTATGCGATCGGGATACCATTGGCCGTAGATGCAATCGCCTTTATCTATCTTTTTTGCGCTGGTATTGAGCTCATTTTTGGATATTGCATCGCATGCAAAATTTATTATATTGCTAAAAAAGTGTATCCAAAAGGGTTTGCCTAATGTCAATTTTATCCACAAAAGCGGTTTATGGATTGGCAGCCATGCATGTTTTGGCCAGTGCACCTCACGGTAGAACGATGCAAGTACGCGAAATTTCAGCCATGACACAGATTTCACACGGCTATCTCGAACAGCTTCTCTCTATTTTGCGCCGAAGTAATTTAGTCACAAGTATTCGAGGGGCATCAGGGGGCTATAAGCTGACTAAACCCTCACATACGATAGAGGTTATCGAGATTATCGAAGCGCTTGAAGGTCCCTTTTACAAGATTGAGGGCAATGTGGGATCGAGCTTGATTTTAGAATATTATTGGAAAGAGATAGAGGAGAAGATGTGCGGTTTGTTTAGTTCAAAACTTTCTGAGCTGGACCGTGCATACCAACCGCACCATTATGATATTTAGTCGATAGCATCAGCGTCTTTTATTTTTTGTTTCAATGAGTTTGCGATTTTGCATCATCATGATTTCAAGTTCTTTGGCACTTTTTGTCTCATAATTGGAATTGTTTCTTTTCAAAACTTCCGCATAAAAATCGGACAAAGTCTTCCCTTTTCGGGTTGCAGGACGTATTTTATAAAAAGGATACGAAGCTTCTTTGGGTGGTTCGGAAAATTGTGCAATAATTGCTTCGCGCATAGTGTATTGGCTCATATAGGGACTCTTTAATTTAGTTATCAATAAAAGAAAGCAAAAAGTGTTCCGACTGCATCAAAATCCCTCATTAATAACATGCCAAAGACGTTCGATCTCAAAATCATCCAAAAAAAGGGTCGAATGGTGGTCATACAGCCAAGATAAACCTTTTGCATTGATGGTTAGAGTATGCGAACACTCATTGTGTGCCGGTAAAAAGGCACGAATAAGCGATATGTTGTTATCGATGGGATGATCGCAAAAAAAGCAGTTAAGTTCACGATGCAATCTTCCTTCATGCTCCAGGAGTTGGATATACGCTTCGATGGCGAGCCGTTTTGGGTTTTGCTTTTGCCAGTTTTGCGCCGCTGCTTCTAGTAGGTCAAAATAGAAGCTTCCAATTTCTTCGGAGTGTTGCAAATGGGGGTAAAAGAGAGAAATGAATTGCTGCCAAATTTGTATCCGGTTATATTCACCCATCCATCCAAAGCCCAAATGGATGACATCCCGCATCCTCGGTATGGAGCTTTTAAGCGAGGTTTCAGCCTCAAAATCGATTTTAAAACCCAAATTAATAGGGCTGTGCCGTGCTCCATAGAAGCGATAAAGGGTTGTTAAGTTTTCCTGCGATATGATCGTAACAATTAAATCTTCGTCTTTTACTCGACTGAGTTTGATGATATACCCTTGCATTTTATGATACTTCACTACCCATTCATTATTTAATTCTTCAAAAATTAGTCAAATTTTAAAACTTTTTAACCAAATAACTGGTAAAATAAAGAAATTTCTATCCTCTTTAAACTATAGTTGTTTAAAAAGAGATTAAAAAAGGTGATTTGTCAGTGGAATACCAAGATTTATTACGATCATTTAAAGATAACTGCGGATTTGGTCTGATCGCCAATATTAAAAACCGCCCTTCCCATAAGACACTTGAAAACGCAATTACCGCGTTAGAGAGAATGATGCATCGTGGTGCTGTGGCTGCTGATGGTAAAACAGGGGATGGCAGCGGACTGCTTCTGTCGATGCCGCATGAATTTATGCGCTCTGTTGCATTGGAATGCGGTATTGAGCTACCTGAGATGTATGCGATTGCCGTAGTCTTTACTCGGGATGCTACTCAATTAGATTTGTTGGAGCGTACGTGTGCCAACAATGATTTAAAAGTGGTATTAAAACGGATTGTTCCCGTGGATACCAATGCATTGGGGCAACAGGCATTAGAGAGTCTTCCTGAAATTTACCATATTTTTATCACCCCTAACTCATTGATGGCATCTCGACGTTTTGATGCATTATTGTATCTCAGCCGAAAAGAGACTGAACATGTGCTCGTAGAGGATGAAGATTTTTATATTCCTTCGATGAGTTCTCGTGTCATTTCGTATAAAGGTTTGATTATGCCGACGCATATCAAGGAATTTTATACCGATTTTCAAAACGAGAATTTCAAAATTTCATTTTCATTGTTTCACCAACGTTTTTCGACGAATACCCTTCCAAAATGGCGTTTGGCACAACCCTTTCGTTCGGTTGCGCACAACGGTGAGATTAACTCGGTCGAAGCAAACCGTTTTAATGTTGCGGTTAAATCCGAGTCCATCAAGAGTGAAGTCTTTACCGATGAAGAGATTTCACGTCTTCTCCCTATCTTACAGCCTCATGCTTCAGACAGTGCGAGTGCCGACAATTTCTTTGAGTTTTTGATTGCCAACGGGATGGATTTTTTCAAAGCGGCGCGTGCGATTATCCCAGCACCGTGGCAAAATGCCCCTCACATGGATCCTCAGTTACGAGCATTTTATGAGTATCATTCGACGGTTTTTGAAGCATGGGACGGGCCGGCTGCGTTTTCATTGACAGATGGCCGTTACATCGGCTGTGTCCTTGACCGTAATGGATTACGCCCTTCCAAATACATCATTACTCATGATGATACCCTTTTGATCGCGAGCGAATACGGGGTTATCGATATTGCGGAAGAGAATATCAAAGAGCGTGGACGTCTCCAATCGGGTCAAATGATCGGTTTGGATCTCAAGTTTGGGAAAGTACTCAAAGATGAAGATATTAATGAATATCTAAAAACGTCCAACCCGTATATGAATTGGTTGAATGAGCATATGACCTACTTGCAAGAGCATATCGAGCATCAATACGAAACTAAATGTGACTGTTCGGTGGACGAGTTGATCCAGCGTCAGCGATATTTTAACATTACCCAAGAGATCATTGAGCAAGTCATTGAACCAATGATGCGTGATGGCAAAGAGGCAGTCGGTTCGATGGGGGATGATACTCCGCTTGCTGCATTCAGCACCGTCCAACGTAATTTTAGTGACTTTTTTAAGCAGCGTTTCGCGCAAGTAACGAATCCTCCTATTGATCCGATTCGTGAAAAAGTGGTGATGAGTCTTAACACCGGTTTTGGCGAAATACACAATATTTTGGATGAAATTCCGACGCATGCAAACCGTTTGAAAGCGATTTCACCGATTATGCTCAAAGAGAAACTCGAAGTGCTTAAATCATTCGGGGACAAAAAATCACCCCGTTTTCACCCTTCGTATACCAATGAAGTTTTTTCAACCGCTTACAAAGGAAACTTGCGTGACGCATTGGATGCCTTAGTCACAGAGGTGATTAAAGCGGTAAAAGAAGAGGGTGTCCGTATTATTATCCTCGATGACAGCGGATTTGACAGCGAACATAAAACGATCCCAATGCTTATGGCAGTAGGGCGAATCAGCCGTGCTTTGTTGGAAGCGAAAATACGTCATTTAGGTTCGATAGTAGCAAGTACGAGTGAAGTGGTTGATTCTCACGGTGCAGCAACTCTTATCGCTTACGGGGCGAGTTCGGTCTACCCGAGTCTTTTATTTACAACCATTGCGGCACGGGTTAAGCAATCCAATGAAAACGAAGAAAATTGTGCGGAAGCATTCAAAGCGGCTCACCATGCCCTCAATGGCGGATTGCTCAAAATTATGTCGAAAATGGGGATTGCAACCATCGGTTCGTATCGTAATTCAGGACTTTTTGACATCATCGGTTTAAGCCGTGAGATGGTGGATGCGTGTTTTGGTGATTCACATGTTCTTATTCCGGGACTTTCGTACGAAGACATTGACGAGCGTTTAAATAAAAACCACAAAGAAGCATTTGAGCAAAGTGGATTCAACCGTATTTTTCCTCTCAAAATTGGCGGATTTTACAAGTTTTACAACGGTCAAGAGCATCACGATTTTAATCCGGATGTCATTCATGCCATTCATCGTGTCTCTAAAACGGGCAAACGGGAAGATTTTGATCACTTAAGTGCATTGATCAATAAGCGCGGTCAAAAATTTATCCGTGATTTCTTTGAGTTCCAGTCGGATCGTCCAAGTATCGATATTTCAGAAGTTGAACCTAAAGAGGAAATCTTTAAACGTTTTGCTTCGGCTGCGATGAGCTTGGGCTCTATTTCACCTGAAGCACATGAGTGTCTAGCGGTAGCTATGAACACCATCGGTGCCCAAAGCAACTCAGGTGAGGGCGGAGAAGATTCGGCCCGTTTTGATACGCTTAAAAATTCAAAAATCAAACAAGTGGCATCAGGACGTTTTGGGGTAACACCTGCGTATTTACGTTCGGCCCAAGAGATTCAGATAAAAGTCGCTCAAGGGGCAAAACCGGG
>JBBQNL010000048.1:0-12302 GCA_038329855.1 Campylobacterales bacterium | reverse complement strand
TCCAAAATCATCGCCTCCGAAAGTCGTTTAAATGCCGCGATATTGGCTCCATCGACAAAGTTACGCTCACGTCCGTATTCTTTGGCTGTCAAGGAGACACGTTTGTAGATTTGGCACATAATTTCGTTAAGCTTTCGATCTACTTTTTCAAAATCCCATTTTTCCATCGAAGCATTTTGAGACATCTCGAACTCACTCACGGCAACCCCGCCTGCATTGGAGGCTTTCCCCGGCGCGAACAAAACACCGTTGGCTTGGAACAAATCGATTGCATCGGGGGTTGTGGGCATATTCGCCCCCTCCACGACCGCACGTACGTCATTGCCCAGCAATGTACTCGCATCGTTAAACGTTAATTCGTTTTGTGTAGCACATGGAAACGCCGCGTAACACGGGTAACTCCAAACTGCATGTCCTTCGTAAGGATAATTTTCATGGCGGATATAGACACAGTCCAATCGCTGTAGCCTATAATTTTCCAACGACATTCGTTTCCCATTCCCTTTGATGCTTTTTAGCAAAATAAGGTCAATGCCGTTTGGATCATAAATCGTCCCTTCGCTGTCACTGCAGGTGATCACTTTTGCACCTAAATCTTGAAGCTTTTCGATTGTATGTAACGCCACATTTCCCGCACCGCTCACACAACACGTTTTACCCCATAATGTGTCACCAAATTCCTTGTTGAGCATTTCTGCTGCAAAATATACCACGCCATAGCCCGTTGCTTCTGGACGCATCAATGATCCTCCAAACGCATACGGCTTACCGCTTAGTACCCCATCATAATTGTGCGTGATTTTCTTGTATTCTCCAAACAAAAATCCGATTTCACGGGAACCTACTCCAATATCTCCGGCAGGAACATCCACGCGAGCACCGATGTATTGATGAAGCTCTCGCATAAAAGCGCGGCAAAATTTCATGATTTCGAAATCACTTTTTCCTTTGGGGTCAAAGTCACTTCCCCCTTTGGCTCCCCCTATCGGTAACCCCGTAAGTGAGTTTTTAAAAATCTGCTCAAATGCCAAAAATTTTAACACACCGGAGTTTACACTGCTGTGAAAACGAAGCCCACCCTTGTAAGGCCCAAGAGAGTTGTTAAACTGAACTCGGTAGCCATTATTGATATGAACGTTATTGTTATCATCCACCCATTGAACTTTAAAGCGAATTTCTCGATCGGGGGTGATAAGGCGCTCCAAAATCGCATACGTTTGGTACTTTGTGTCGCTTTGCAGTATCGGGTCCAATGAGTGCAGCACTTCGCTCACCGCTTGAATAAAAGTCCCATCCATGGCACAATTGGTACGTTCTAAATTTGCTAATATATTTTCAACCATCTTTTTTCATCCATCTTATCAATTTTCAAAAGATTATAGTCTATGTTGGTTACAAACCATCAAAGAGTTTTTTTACGAGATAACAACCTATTGAGTCCGTCCGCAAATTCTCGTACTGTTTTGGCTCCAATGGCACTGGGACCCCCTGTAATCTCACCGCTGTTACGCAACTCTTCCATCAGATTGCGCATGGCCAGGAGATGTTTGATGTTGTTTTCATCGTAAATCGTTCCGCGAGGGTCAAGGGCAATCGCCCCGATCGTGACAATGCGATCTGCAAGAGGAATATCCGCCGTAATTACTAAATCAATAGGTTCGCAAAGCTCAGCAATACGGTGATCGGCTTCATCGGGACCTTGAGGGACAACTTCCATAGAGATATAAGGGACATTGGGGATAGAGATGTTTTTATTGGCGATAAAAATGGTGGGAATTTGACGTTTGTGTACCGCGCGAAGCAGGACTTCTTTGAGGGTATTGGGAAAAGCATCGGCATCGACAAGGATTTTCATCTTTATAAAAGCTCGATTCCAAAACGCTTTAAAATCACTGCGGTAAGGATGAAACAAACAATGGTTATAAGAGCAGACACCCCCATCGTTGGCCAGAATCCGATCCTTTTCAACAACGGATAAAAGGATAAAAACATCGGCAAGGTCGGGACAGAATACCAAAAAACATACTCGACGTAACTCCCCATTTTTTCACTGGGCTGCCCTTCCATGTATAACCAAACTAAAACAGTAAAGGTTACTAGAGGCAAAGCGGTGATCAAGCCGCCAATTTTTCCGTTTTGTTTGGCCACTTCTGAGATGATCACAATAAGTCCTGCCGTCAGCAAATATTTAATGATCAACCAAGACATTAGCGCCCTCTTCGGCTATCTTCACGTCGCTGGCTATTACTGCGCCCTTCGCTGCGGTGGCTGGAACTGTCACGCTTTTGACCTTGAGGCTTGCCGCTTGGAGAGTGACCACCACCACGGTTTCCGCCGCCACCACCGCCGCCACGTCCCTGAAGGATAGGCATCGCCATGATAGAAGGGTCCGGCTCAAAACCAGGAATAATATCACGATCAAGTTTACGATTAATCAAACGTTCGATTCCCTTGAGATAGTCATACTCATCCACACACACGAGAGAGATTGCTTCCCCTTCATTCCCTGCACGTCCGGTTCGTCCAATACGGTGAACGTAATCCTCAGGGATGTTTGGCAATTCGAGATTGACAACGTGAGGAAGCTGATCGATATCCAATCCACGTGCTGCAATATCGGTGGCTACTAGGATTTTAACGCTGCCTGATTTGAAATCAGCCAATGCTTTGGTACGCGCGGCTTGACTTTTGTTACCGTGAATAGCAGCTGCACTGACCCCGATTTTTTGAAGATAATCGGAGAGCTTGTTTGCTTGGTGTTTCGTACGAGTAAAGACCAATACCTGCTCCCAATTGTTTTCTTTGACCAAGTGACCGAATAAAGCACTTTTTTTAGCACAGTCTACCAAGATAACGCGTTGGGTTACCAGTTCACTAGAGGTATTGCGACGTGCGACTTCGACGATGGCAGGATTGCGCAGAATCGACTCGCACAAAACTTTGATCTCATCCGAATAGGTCGCCGAGAAAAGAAGGTTTTGACGTTTTTGTGGCAAGACGGAGATAACACGGCGAATGTCTTTGACAAATCCCATATCCAACATACGGTCCGCTTCATCGAGAATCAGCATCTCTACATTACGCAAATCAATCGTCCCCTGAGACATATGATCCAGCAATCGTCCCGGAGTGGCGATAACAATATCAACCCCTTGGCGCAATGCCGCAACTTGAGGCTGCATTCCAACCCCGCCGAAAATAACTGCGCTTTTAAATTTAAGATATTTTCCGTATGTTTTGACACTCTCGCCTACTTGAGCCGCAAGCTCACGTGTCGGAGTCAAAATAAGAACACGTACATGGCGCGGTGCTTTTGGATTGTGCACTTTACGAGAAAGAATCTCCAACATCGGCAAGGTAAATCCTGCTGTTTTACCCGTACCCGTTTGAGCACCTGCGAGCATATCACGCCCTTCAAGAATAAACGGAATGGCTTGCGCTTGGACGGGAGATGGAGTTGTGTAGCCTTGATCCGTAATGGCCTTTAAGAGAGGCTCTGAGAGTTTTAAGTCTGTAAATAACATTAGTAAATTTCCTTTGGGTAGTTCAAGCAGACAAACAATGCAAGGTTATTAAATAGTGCAGATATTGAGCGGCTTACGGACTTATCCGTTTTGATAGCCGCATTATAGCGAAATTTAACCTAGTACTTTATACGTAAAAATTCTTAATTTTATAAAGACGCTATATACTCCAATCAAAATTGAAACAGTTTGGCAAAGCGTCTCTTTTATCCATGTACTTAGCGGTAAAATAGGCTGAAACCATGATCGATGCAATTGCCAAAAAGGAAGCAAAAGCTAATGTTGAAACACCGCTAAGACCTTGCCCGATCGTACAACCAATGGCCATTATTCCACCAATTCCCATCATTATGCCGCCGACAATACCGTTCTTTAATTTGTTATTTTTTTGCGATATAACACATCCGAAACGGTATTTTTTATTGAAAAATGACATCAAAAATGCACCTAGCACAATGCCAAAAACGACACTGACACTAAAAGAGAGGGTACTGCCGCTAAAAAACATTAAATATTCCAGTGTCTTGCCCGATGGATATACGAAACTCAATGCTTCCAGTGGAAGCGGTTCAAAATCGTCAAACCCGACAATACCGGTAACGTACCATGCCAATGCGATTAGTAATCCTACCAAAATACCATCAATACAGCTAACAAGATTTTTAAACCGTGGTACCACTTTCCATAATGCAACCAGTAAAAAGGGAACAATCACATAGATAGGAAGTGCTTGATTGGGAAACCATGCCGATAGCCGCAGCAAAAACTCGTTCTTCATAATCGGTTCCAATCCGATCGATAAAATCCCTTTTGCACTGATGTATCCAAATACCGCAATAAAAAGAATCGTCACCAAAGAGTACAAATCCCCTTGTGCAAATTTAACAAGATGACGGCTGCTGCACCCATCCGCCAACATCATCCCCACACCAAACAATGCCCCACCTAGCAGGATGGAAAAATAATTGACATCCGCTTGTAAATAAACGCTCTTGGCTAAATCGATCTCATACATATGGGCTAAAACTTGTGAAGCGATAATCGCCGTAATAACCGCCGTCAAAACCGAAGCCGCTCTTCGTGTCGATTTTGTCAATATAAAGTCTTTGATAGCCCCGCTGAAGCAAAATTGCGTTTTTTGGGCTACGACTCCATATGTCAATCCAATCAGAAAGGCAAAAATATTCACCATCTGATAAGATTCCAATGATTCAATATAAGACATCTTTATTACCCCATTTTTTCGCAAGTATAATGGAGAAGTGTAAAAATATTATAAAAACTTATTTATATATATTTTTAGCCGAAATTATCTTGCGAAAACTGTCTTTGAATCTCTACCACCTTATCCATATTTTGGATTAGCGCATTAACACAATCCTGATCTAAGGTTTCTCCTGCAAGCTCTTTGAGCGTACTTATAGCTTTGTCATTGTTCCACGCCTCTTTATAGGTTCGTCTACTTGTGAGTGCATCAAAAACATCTGCGACTGCAACAATACGTGCTTCCAAAGGAATTTCACATCCCTTTATGCCTCTGGGATATCCTGTTCCATTAATGGCTTCATGATGATATTCGGCAATATTGCGCAATATGTCCACATGCCCAAAATTTATTAGTCCGAAGTTCTTGAGAAGATCATCGATCATCTCTCGTCCCAAATGGGCATGTGTCTGCATAACAGACCACTCTTTTTCATTCAAGCTGCCCGGCTTTAACAAAATATTATCGGGGATCCCGATTTTCCCTATGTCATGCAAAGGTGCAAACATAAAAATATGCTCGATATAACTGTCATTAAGGTCATACTGGCCCGCTAAAGCATTTGCGATGATCCGGCTATAGCGTGACATCCTGTCCAGATGGCTTCCAGTTTCAGGATCTCTCAAATGGGAAAGTTTGCCGGTTGTTTTAATAGCAGCGGTCAAAGTTTGAACCGAAGAGAATTCCTTAACAACCAACAGTGAGATCAAGTGTCCATAAAGATCAAGCTGGCGCAATACATTTTCAGCAAAGACATCCTTTTTGTCCGAATTAAAAAAGAGAAAACCAACGAAGATCCCCTCGTTGTAGATGGGCATTGTATAGCTTGCAGCGTAACCTTGCACCTTAATCTTTTGGGTATGTTCATGCTCTCCTTCTGAAAATTCATTCAGATCATTGACAACACGGGGTTTCCCCTTTTCTAGAATGCTTTTTAACGAAGGAGCATTTTCAAGGAGGGATTGATAATGGCTGAGAGGATTATCATCACCGCTGCTGTGCAAAAAAGTCTTCAAAACCTTGGTCTCAGGATCATAAATCGCTATAGCAATACGGACAATAAAAGAGAAAGTTTCGTTTATGGAGTGATGTGTAGCTTTTAATTTACTACTAAATGAACCTTTTTGTGTTAGTTCATGAAGCGTGTCTTGATGTTCATACATCCTCTTGTCCCTATATCAATAAAATATTTCACATCTCTTTTATAATGAAGCATTATCCCAATCGCTTTGCTA
Source organism: Campylobacterales bacterium (assembly GCA_038329855.1). Taxonomy (GTDB): domain Bacteria; phylum Campylobacterota; class Campylobacteria; order Campylobacterales; family Sulfurimonadaceae; genus Sulfuricurvum. Next base: position 6,279 of record JBBQNL010000048.1, on the reverse strand, counting down.
ATTCACCCTTATATTTTTCCAAATCAAACGATTCGACACGTGCTACTCCGCTTAAAACAGCAGCTTGCGCAACACTTGAAGAGACTTCGACAATCAGACGTTTGTCAAAAGGCTTGGGAATAATGTACTCTTTTCCAAACACCAGCTTCGTTTTGTAAATTTCATTCAGATACTCTGGGATTTCGGCGCGAGCCAGTTGTGCCAGCGCTTTGGACGCGGCCATTTTCATCTCGATGTTAATAATACGGGCTCGCACATCCATCGCACCGCGGAAGATAAACGGGAAACCAAGGACGTTATTGACTTGATTGGGAAAATCACTTCGACCCGTAGCGATGATGGCATCCGGGCGAGCCGCTCTTGTCTCTTCGGGGAAAATTTCAGGGGTCGGATTGGCGAGAGTAAAAATAATCGGCTCAGGATTCATTTTGGCAATATGCTCCACCGTAAAACTCCCAGGTTTTGAGAGCCCAACGACGACGTCCGCCCCCACAAACGCTTCATCAAGCGTCATCCCCTCAGGGGCTATAAATTCTCTCTTTTGTTCGTTCAAATCAGCTCGTCCTGCGTGTATCAGCCCTTTAGAATCGCTCATAAAGATGTTTTGCACCCCCATAAACCGATACAAACGCGCACAGCTAATCGCAGCAGCCCCCGCACCGACGACAACCACCCGAATATCTTTCAATTCTCTGTTGGTTAATAAACATCCATTCATTATCGCAGCAGAGGAGATCACCGCTGTTCCGTGCTGATCGTCGTGCATGACGGGAATATCCAGCCTTTCAACAAGCCGTCTCTCGATTTCGAAACACTCAGGCGCTTTGATATCTTCTAGATTGATCCCCCCGAAAGTGGGAGAAATAGCCGCTACCGCATCGCAAAATCGATCGATATCCGTTTCATCCACTTCAATATCGTACGCATCCAAATCACTGAATTTTTTGAAAAGAACAGCCTTTCCTTCCATCACAGGCTTCGATGCCAATGCACCGATATTTCCAAGACCCAAAACGGCAGTACCGTTGGAGATCACCCCGATAAGGTTGCCCTTGGAGGTATAGCGATAGGCATCATCCGGATTTTTTTCGATTGCCAGACACGGAGCCGCAACCCCTGGTGTATAAGCGAGGCTTAAATCCCCTTGCGTCGCAAACGCTTTGGTAACCTGCGTCGCAATCTTACCGGGTGAAGGAAATTCGTGATAGTTTAATGCATTTTCATTGATAGTTGTATCGTGACCCAAAAGATGCTCCAATATTTAGATAATATAAGTCTACACTAAAAATTGTTAGAGTCACCGATTAGCTAAATTTTTTCACAATATTCCGCAAGCAATCCGCTGCGAAGTCCATGATACGCTTTATCGCCTACGAGTTTTTTCACAATAGCCAAACCAAAGCAGATTGCTGTTCCCGGACCGCGTGAGGTCATGATATTGCCGCTTTGAACAACCGCACTCTTATCCCCTTGGTAGCCTTTAACTTTAATCTGCTCTTCTACGCTTGGATAACAGGTGTACCCCTCTTTGAGGACACCGGCAGCATCAAGAGCAAACGGAGCGGCGCAAATCGCACCGATATTTTTCCCCTTCGCATCCATCTCTTTTAAAAGCGATTGAACGGTGACATCCTGCGCAAGAGCTTTTGTACCGTCCCATCCGCCGGGAAGAACAATCATATCGAGCTCATCCGAACTGATTCCTTCGATGCAGCGATCACATTGCACCGTAATACCGTGGGCACCTTTAACCAAAAGCGTTTCATCCAACGCCCCCATAATCACTTCAATACCCGCACGACGCATCACATCGATGATATTAATCGCTTCGATCTCTTCAAAACCTGTTGCCATAGGGACCAGTACACGTGGCATGATAATTCCTTTTTAAAAATTATATCTTAGTTTGGGTTTTTGTCTGTATTGAATGATTGATGATTGAAATTAATGAGGAAAAAGAAGGGAATGTAGATTGCGGACAATATCCGCAATTGACGAAGATTTACTTCACTTTCTCCATGTATTCACCCTCAACGGTATTAACACGGATGATGTCACCCTCAAGTAAGTGATATGGAACTTGTACAACAGCACCGGTTTCCAAAGTTGCCGGTTTTTTTGAACCGCTTGACGTGTCGCCTTTGAAGTTTGGAGGCGTTTCAACGATTGCAAGTTCCATGATCTCAGGAGCATCAACGCTGATCGCTTTGTTGTTGTGTAAAATGATTTGAACGTTTGTGCCGTCTTTGATCCATTTGCTCGCATCTTCGCACTGCTCATACGTCAATCCCAACTGCTCAAAGCTGTCAGTGTCCATAAACTGAAGCATTTCACCATCATCATACAAATACTGCATGGTTTTGTGTTCGATGTTTGGAACTTCAAATTTATCACCGGCATGAATCGTTTTTTCAACGACTTTACCGTTTAAAAAACTCTTTACTTTACAACGGACAAATGCTGCACCCTTACCCGGTTTAACGTGTTGAAAATCGATTACTCTGTACGGTACACCTGTAATTTCGAGGCGTACCCCTTTTTTGATATCGCCCATTCCGATGGTTGCCATGTCTATTCCTCGTTATTAATAATTAAACGGATTTTACCTGAAACAGCTTTTAATATCAAACCCCAATATTTTTATGGTATCATCTTCGTATATGCAATACTATTTTCGACGCTATTTAAACTTATAAAATGTATAATAAACTTATCTTAATCATAAGTATCAAAAATATATCACAAGGATGGTGCCCCTAAATGATTCTAAAGTTACACTGCCTGGGTGTTGCATTGCTGTTAAATGGTCTTAGCCTTCACGCAACTGCCTTATCGCTCGATGATGCGATATCTCTCCTAAAAGAACAAAATTTAGAGATTAAAGCCTCTGCCCTCGATGCCAAAAATGCCGCGTCGGATATCAAAATCTCCCATGGGTACCACTACGGCTCCCTCGATTTCACCCAAAATATCGTCCGTTCCAACGATGCGGGAAATGTATTTGGATTTAAACTCAGTTCCAGAGAAGCGACTTTTGGAGATTTCGGTGCAGAAGAGTTTATGAATACATTTGCAACAACAGGTACAGGCGATTACACAACACCTCCTGACCGACTAAATTACCCTGATTATCAAAACTTTTTCCAAAGCAAACTCACCTATGCAGTTCCCCTTTACACCGGTGGAAAACTCACAAGCTACACGAAAATAGCCTCTGAGATGGAAAAGATCAAACATCTCGATACCGCCAATGTAACCGCAGAAAAAATCTACCAAACTCGTAAAAGCTACTACGATATGGCGCTGCTGGAACACTCCATCAGCCAGCTCAAAGAGATCCAAAAAAACATTTCGACCCTTCAAACGACAACAGGGCAAATGATCAAAGAGGGATACGCTAAAAAAGTTGATTTGCTCGAAGTGGAAGCGAAAAAGGCGAATGTCGATCGGATGATTTTGGAACTGGAGGGGAACCAAAAACTCCTGTACCATTATTTGAGTTTTTTGCTCAATCAAAAAGTGGATGAAATAGCCATACCCAGTGATGACCGCGCCATAACATCCATCAGCGAAGCCGATGTATTGGCCAACAATAATGACTTGAAAAAAGCTTCTCACGGATTAGAAATTCGTTCCACCATGATCGATGTCGCTGCTTCCCCTTATCTCCCCACAGTGGGTGCATTCGCTGAAGCCTCCAGTGCCGACAATACTTTTTTGGGAGATTTCAGTGATCACGCTGCCTACACGATCGGGGCAAAACTCAGCTGGAATCTTTTTAATGGGGGGATCGATGAACATACCCTCGAAAAAGCCCGAATCGATCATCTAAAAACCACAACGGAAGTGGAACTCGCCAAAAAAGGGATCGCTCTTCAATACGATAAAATTAAAACAGAGATCGAAAGCCTGGATTATCAGATAACCAGTTTGGAAAAAGAGCTTGAACTCGCCAACCAAATCACAAAAAGCTACGAGGGGCGATATCGCGAGCATCTAACCTCTATGAGTGATTTAATTATCAAACAATCGGCCCAGATCGAAAAAATAATCGAATTGCAAACGGTCAAAAATAAACGAAACGAACGTATTTTTGCCCTCGAAAAACTAAGCTATGGAGTCCATCAATGAAATTTCTCTTTTCTCTTTTAACACTCGGTACTCTTTTAAGCGCAGCCGGTCTAAGCCTCTCGGGGGTCGTTATCTCCGATAACCAAAAAATGATTACCAGCCGAAATATGGGATTCGTGACCAGTGTCAATGTCTCCGAAGGATCTCGTGTCCGCAAGGGCGACGTACTTTACACAATTGACTCCCGGGAAATCGATTCGGCTAAAACGCAAGTGGATATGGGCATTGCACAAGCGGAATTCTCTCTTCAAATGGTTCAGAATCAGTATGAAAATGTTAAAGTCAATCTTGAACGCCACCGACGCTTGTACGCTCAGGACATGGTGAGCCGATACGAAGTGGAAAATCTTGAACTTGCCGAAAGAAATTTAAAGAACAGCATAAAAATTCACGAGCGCCAAGTTTTGCAAGCCAAAGCGCGTCAAAAAGAGGTCACCAATCAATACCAGTATTTGCGTATCGTCGCTCCCAACAATGGCGTAGTTGTTTCTAAAAATATCAAAGTAGGCGAAATGGCAATGCCGGGAATGACCGCAATCGTCCTCTCGGATCTCAGTACCCTCAAAATCGAAGTGGAAGTGGCAGAGAGCGCTCTTAAAATGGCTCAAATCGGAAAACGAGTCAAAGTTTCCATCCCCTCAACAGGTTTTGTCGGAATCGGCACCATTAGCTCCGTTGTCCCAAGTACCAATCCTATGACCCACACGTTTAAAATCAAAGTCTCTTTTAGCGCCAAACAAACCGTCTACCCCGGAATGTATGCTACTGTTGAGCTGTATTAGGAATCTGCCATGAAATCCAACCGTGAATCCGTCTATCAGCCACGAGATTCTGCCGGCAAGCTTGCTCGCGGATTTTTACGCAATCCCCTCACCCCTATTTTAGGAATATTCCTTCTCGTTATCGGATACATGGCGCTTATGCTCATGCCGCGCGAAGAGAATCCCCAAATGGTCGTCAGCGGCTCGACCGTTATTATTGCGATGCCAGGTGCCACTGCCGGTGAGATCGAAAATGTCATCATTAAACCACTGGAGCGTAAACTCAAAGAGGTCAAAGGGATTGAAAACATTCACGGCATGGCGATGGACAATGTAGCCATCATCAATGCCGCTTTTTTCATCGGTGAAGCCAAAGAGGACTCGAATCTCAAAATCTACGACAAAATCATGCAAAACATGGCGATTCTTCCCAAGGGAGCAATGCAGCCCATCATCAAACCGTTGGATATTGATGTCGATATCCCCATCGTTTCGGTCGCTTTTTACTCCAATAATCCGGCTATTGATCCCACACTCCTGTATGATCGGGTCAAATTTATTCAACACCACATCAATGGACTCCCCAACGTTGCCGTAACCGATATCAAGGGAGCTAAAAAGCATCAGTTCAATGTCCAAGTCGATATTAACCGCCTCAGCGGCTACAACCTCTCACTGGGACAAATCGTCCAAGCCGTGCAAGCCCTCTCCTATAATGTTCCTGAAATCAAAGGAAAAACCCAGAGCAATGAGATCATCATGATCGGGGTCAAAAACGCCATTGAAAGCATTGACGATGTCGGTAATATTATCGTCGCTCAATACGGCGGTTCGGCGATTTATCTGCGCGATGTTGCTACCGTTACCTCTGGGCAAGATATTCAAAATTTCAAATCCGCACTCGTAAGTGTCAAAGAAGTTAACGGAAGTTTTTCTCCCCTCAAAGATCAAATCACCCTGACCGTCTCTAAACTCCAAGGGACAAACTCGGTCATCATCGCCGACGCCGTTAAAACGGAACTTGAAAAATTCAAACCGCTTTTAGCCTCCAAAGGGATTCACTACGTTATTACCCGAAATGACGGCGAACGGGCGAACGAAGCGGTCAATGAACTCGTTTTTCATCTGCTCCTCTCCATTGTCATCATTGCCATTTTGCTTGCCTTTGTTCTGGGATGGAGAGAGTCGCTTATCGTCACCTTCACCGTTCCCGCGATTTTAGCGATCACCCTCTTTATCGCCTTCCTCACAGGTCAAACGATCAACCGCATCACCCTCTTTGCTTTCTTGCTCAGCCTGGGTCTGCTGGTCGATGCCGCCATCATCGTGATCGAAAACATCCACCGTCATTTTCACGCCCCCGATGCGGCAGAGAGGGATGTCGATC
>JBBQNL010000047.1:0-12409 GCA_038329855.1 Campylobacterales bacterium | reverse complement strand
CATTACGGCACTCAAAGCAACGGGACAAGAGTCAATGCACAACTATTTTGGACCTTTTCCTGATGGTTTTGTTTACGCTAAAAACATTGATGAGATTGAATCGCTTCTCGATGAGCATACGGTTGCCGTCATGATTGAGCTGGTTCAAGGGGAGGGCGGTGTTCAGCCACTGGACCGTGACAAAGTACAAACATTGGCAACGATGCTTAAATCACGTAATGTTTTACTCATGGTGGATGAAGTTCAGACTGGGATTTACCGCACGGGTGAGTTTTTGGCTTCCAACCTCTATGGAATTGAACCTGATGTCATTACCCTTGCCAAAGGGTTGGGAGGTGGTGTTCCCATCGGTGTGGTGATGACCAATCGTTTGGATATTTTTGCCCCAGGAGATCACGGTTCGACGTTTGGGGGAAATTATCTCTCAACTGCAGCGGCTAATGAAGTACTTGATATTCTCGAAGAGTTAAAAGTAAGCGGCGAGCTGGATGAGACCTTGATCTATTTTGAAACGGCCCTTGAAAAATTTGCCAAAAATCATCCGGCTGTCTTTCAAGAACACGTTGGATTTGGATTGATGCGCGGTCTTCGTGTGGTGGATGCTCCAACGTTGGGTAAAATTATTAATGCCGCTCGCAATCATGGGGTAATTGTTCTTAAAGCCGGGCGCAATACTCTTCGCTTCCTCCCTCCGCTTACCATTACGAAAGCGGATATCGATGAAGGACTTGATCGTTTAGAAAAAGCGATGAATGCATTATAAAATATTCTGCCTCGAAGAGGCAAGCTTTAGTGCCATAGCGGCTAGCGTAGCTAAAGGGATGTATTCCTTTGGCGTTTCGCAAGAGAAAGGGACTTTCTATTGACTTTTAGTACGTATATGAATGAGTGGCTGTATGGTGATGATGGGTATTACGGTACGTATCGTCCTATCGGTAAAAAAGGGGACTTTTACACCGCAGTGAGTACTTCCAAGTTTTTTGGAGGAACCATTGCAAAGCACATAATAGCGCGAATAGACGAGGGATTTTTAGTACCTGATTCTCTGATTTGTGAGATAGGTGCCCATCATGGGTATCTCCTTGCCGATATTATTGAGTTTTTGCACACCTTGCGCCCTGAATTACTTCAAACGCTTCGTTTTGGAATCATAGAGCGGTTCGATGCGCTACAAGATCAGCAGAGACGTTATTTTTCCGATTCTTTTGGGGATGCTGTCAAACTGGAGCATTATCACGATGTCAGTGAAATTACAGCGTCTTGCGCCTTTTTTATCGCCAATGAAATCTTTGATGCATTTGAGTGTGAACTTTTTTATAAAGGAAAAATCGGCCGTGTTATTGAGGGTAAAATAGTCTTTGACCTGGGATCAGCTGAAATAAATGAACATGCTTTAAACTATAAAAAAGATCGCGGGGAAATAGCAGTAGGATATGAATCGTTTGCAAAATCGATGGCGCAGAATATTCCAAAATTTGAATTTATGAGTTTTGACTACGGCGAATTGGATGCGCGCAGCGATTTTTCGATCCGTATTTACCAGGAGCATCAGGTGATTCCGCTGTTTGACGAAAGTTTAGTGCTGGATACCGTCTTTGGAAAAACAGATATTACCTATGATGTCAATTTTTCGCATGTCAAAGATGCTTTTGAAGCTGTGGGTATTAAATGCGTTGGATTTTCAACGCAGCTGGTGGCTTTGGTTGAAATGGGCATCTTGGATTTGCTCTCAATTCTCAAAGAAAATGCCAGCGATGAGATCTACACACAAGAACTCGAAAAAGTTAAAATCCTTATCACCCCCTCATTGATGGGCGAGCGGTTTAAGATGATACGTTTTACCCAAGGATAACACGTGAAGCAGATATTTTTAATTGTCATCTTTATTCTGTCCCTGAATGCAGGTGAATTGCATAATGCCGTATACGAGGGAAATAGTGAAAAAGTAAAAAAATGTTTGGCAAGTGAGCACAAAGTCGATGAACCTAACCAAGCGGGACTAAGTGCATTGCATGTTGCCATCAAACTCTCCGATATCGCGATGGCGGATTTTTTATTGAGTCGGGGGGCGGATATCAACTTCCAAGATTTTCAAGGAAATACACCGCTGATTTTGGCGATCAAGAAAAAAAACTTGGAGCTGACGACCTTTGTGGTAATACGAGGTGCCGATGTAAATCTGGCAAATAACGATGGGATTACGCCGCTTCATCAAGCTGCGTTTAGCGGAAATGAACATGTGGTCGATTTTTTACTCAAAGCCAAAGCCGATCCCAATGTCAAAAACAATGATGGCGCAACGCCATACGATTTTGCGGTAGCAAAGAAATACATCAATATCGCTCAAATGATAAAAATGAACAGGTAGGAAAAATGATGCAAGTAAAAGTAAATGGAGAAACTCGAGAATTCAAAGAGGGGACAACGTTGTATGACGTGATCCATCTCTTGGGCTTAGAAGAGCGAGTCATGGCTGCTGCAGTCAATATGCAAATAGTCAAGCAAGATGAGTGGAAGAGTGCTCTATTGGACGATGGTGATACTATTGAGCTGCTTGATTTTGTCGGAGGTGGATGAGAAGTTTTTAGAGAGTGACTCCAAAGCTCCAGCTTGGAAGTGTATACCCACTGTTTGCATGCCCAATGAGGACATGGCGAACAAGCAAAAATTCACAAACATAATTTCATGATTTCTTCATTCGTATTGACTATAATCATAGTCTAACTTTTTATCGACATAGCAAAGGAGCGTCAATGCATAAATTATACTGGTTGGGTGCAGTCCTTTTAGGCACTAGTTTAATGGGAGAACCGATTAATGAAACTGCCGCACTTCAGTTGGGTGAGAAAGCATCGAGCGCATTGGTTCAAAAACTAGGAGGAGAGCTTAAAGCCGTTATGCAAAAAGACGGACCCACAGAAGCCGTCAACTTTTGTTCAAAAAATGCGATCTCTTTGACCAATGAAGTTTCAAAAGCTCACGGGGTTAAATTGAAACGGGTTACACTGCAGCAACGCAATCTTCTCAATCGCCCCAATTCTGAAGAAATAGAGATCATGGATAAATGGGGATCTAAAATGTTTAAAGGGGAACAGCCAACAGCTCTTTTAGCACCAAAAGTACCTGCTGGATACACGTATTACAAACCTATTTTGATTAACAATGATGTGTGTCTAAAATGTCATGGAGCGGTTGATTCCTCTACACCGTTAGGTCAAGCTCTTAAAGCTTCCTACCCAAATGACCGTGCTACGGGATATAAAATGGGAGATTTACGCGGAATGATTGTCGTAGAGATTCCTGCGGAATGATAGAATAAATTTTTTATCAGTACAGGGTGTGTTACCCCTGTGCCTCCAAAAGCTTCTCATATTTTGTTTTGAGGATAAGGTATTTTTTGTGAAGGGCCTCATACTCTTTTTTATAATCAATTTCATCTTCCTGGGCTAAAACTTCACTTTGTGCTTGGGTGTTATCCGATGACGAGGCAACGATGTACGTTACCTCTTTTCCATTTTCTTCTTTAACCACTGTTTTTAACTCGCCATTCATTGTTTTTTTAATAACGTTATGAATACTTTGGCGATGTGTTGCAGCGTATTTTTGAATGCTGATTAAATCTTCCATAGTGAATTAATTGCTCTTTTTCATGTATTCTGCGACGAGGACAATTTGGGTGCCGTTGATCTTGCCTTCGATGAATTTGGCATCATCGGTGAGGTGGATATTTTTGACGATGGTTCCGCGTTTGGCCGTAAATCCAGCCCCTTTGACGTCCAAATCTTTGATCAGAGTAACGGTGTCTCCCTCATTTAGGATCGTTCCATTGCTGTCACGATGGATGACACTCCCTTCATTGGACTCTGAAGCCGCATTGAGTAATCCAGAATCAGCCCATTTTTTGACATCGTCTTCAAGATACATCATGTCGACTAAATCCGTTTCCCCGAGAGCCTTAAGAAGTCGATACGACATGACAGCAACGGCAGGAGTTTCACTCCACATCGTATCGCTTAGACAACGCCAATGATTGGCATCGAGGGTTTGTGGATTGGCAATTTGTGTACGACAAGTACTGCAAAGATTAAGTGACTGCTGGGGAGTGCCATCTCCGATATTTAAAATTTCTAAATCTTCTGTTGATTGGCAGAGTTCACATTGGTTGTTGTTGTGCATATTGTTCCTTTTGGTTTATTTACTTGCCTTTTTAAGAGGCAGAAAGTGCCACGACGGCGATAGCGTAATCACCATCGTGGGTGATAGATACAGAGGCGCTGCTGATAGCAAAAGTGTGTTGTACTTTAGGAGTTAAAGTAATTTGCGGCGCACCTTTAAGAGATTTTGTGAGAATTATGTCATGAAATGAGCATTCGTACCCAATACCGCATCCAAGTGCTTTTGAACATGCTTCTTTGGCTGCCCAGAATCCTGCCGCAGTACGATGATTTTTGACCAGATCAATCTCTTCGTCTGAGAGAAACTTTTTTAAGGCACGATCGCCAAAACGCTCCATAAGACGCTTCATCCGATCGGTTTTAATGAGATCAATTCCTATCATATGCCGTTATTGGACGACAAAATCAACAAAATAGACATTTTTGATTTTACCGTCTTTGATGCGGGTATTGATTTCAGCAACAATCTGTTCTTTGAGGGTCTCTTTACCTTTTACCGTTGAGATCTCCTCGAGCGATTTGGCGGAAAGAATGCGGATGATAATATCGCGTAATACCGGTTTTTTAGTGTCCAATTCATGTGCCAACTCTTCACCCTCGAGCTCAAGGTTCATCTCCACTTTTAAATAGCGTCTGCCGCTTTCAGAGAGAAGATTGACGGTGAAAATGTCGAGAGGATACATGATTCCTACTTCGGTAGATACTGATCCGTGTGAATCACCTTCGGCGGCAGCCTCATGGGTATCGGCCGCTTTGTCTTCACCGTGTGCGGATGCCTCTTTATGGGCGGAAGGTGCAGCTTCTTCCTCGTGTCCTCCTGACATCATAGCGATGATAACTCCTCCGATTGCCAATATGAGGACCAAAACAACAATGATAATAATCAGGAGCAGTTTTCCCGATTTTTTCTTTTCCCCGGTACTCTCTTCTTCGATTTCTTTTTCTTTTTCAGCCATCCGTTGCTCCTGCTTCAGTAAATATTTTTTTTATTGTATCTATAATCCTTTGAAATTTACGTTGATTTGAGTAAACTTAGCAGATTAAAGTGGGGTTTAGACTATGATTGAGTCAATTTTTGGGTTTGTAGGTCGTCCTTTTCTCTCTTTTTTTGAGAGTATTGAGCGTTTTGGAATTTTTATTTTGTTTCAGGCACGTTTGGTTCGGCTCTATCCTAAGGTATTTAAACGGCCGATTATCGTCCTAACACAGATTGAGACGATAGGATTTGGTTGTATCGGGGTTGTTACGTTGACCGGATTATTTACGGGGATGGTCGAGGCGATTCAGCTCTACAGCGGATTTCATCAGTTTGGAATAGAGAGTTTTATCGGCTATACGATATTTTTATCGATCACAAAAGAACTGGGTCCGGTATTCGCCTCTTTGATGCTTATTTCTCGCTCTATCAGTGCTATGGCGGCTGAGCTTGGGACGATGAGAGTAAGTGAGCAAATTGATGCGATTGATATTTTGGGGGTGGATTCCAAAGAGTATCTTTTAGCCCCTCGTATTGTCGCGACGGTTATTTCTCTGCCACTCTTGGTGATATGGTTTGACTTTGTAGCGATCTCATCGGCGTACGTTATTTCAACAGCAGCATTGGGGATTAACAGCAGTGCTTATCAAGATACGGTGATGCGTTTTGGTGAGATGAATGATATTATGGCCGGGGTGATTAAAGCAGCTATTTTTGGATGGATTGTAAGTGCGATAGGCAGTTACATCGGATACCATACTAGCGGTGGAGCACGAGGGGTAGGTCAGTCAACGATTAATGCGGTTGTGTATTCGGCTGTTGCTATTTTTATCGCGAACTATTTTCTCTCATCACTTTTTTTGTATTTGGATTGGTAGGAAGCAGGGCGAAGAGAATAAAAATTATTCGCCAAGCTCACTTAATGGGCTAAATTGAAACGTTTCAGGATCGTAATATTCGATTCCGCCTGTTTCAATGTCATAATACCATCCGTGAATAAAGAGTTTTTCTTCCTCTGCTAATTTTTTAATATAGGGATACGTGAGCAGATTTTCGATTTGTGTCACAACGGAAAGCTGTTCCGTTGCCCGAAGCAATTCTTCTCGAGGTGCATGATCCCCTAAGGCTACCATGGCCATTGATTTTGCTTTTTCGCCAAGGGTTAGCCATTTGGCCGTATGGACCATTGACGTGTCACAAGTAGGATTGTAAAGAGCCGCGATGGCTCCGCAATGGGAATGTCCGCAAATAATAATTTCTGAAACTTTTAAAACTAAAACTGCATACTCGATTCCAGCCGCCGTTGAGTGAAAATCTTCATCGGGTTTGTACGGTGCGACAAAATTTCCTACATTTCGTACAACGAATAAATCTCCCGGGCGTGTCTGAACAATTAAGTCGGGTATAACACGCGAATCAGAACAGCCAATAAACAAGGCACGAGGATTCTGACCATTTTGTACAAGATTCAGCAGCTGCGCTTCATGCTTTTTAAAATACGTTTGCTGAAATGTTTCGTTTCCCTTTACAAAGTCCTGAAGAAGTTGTGCACTTTTATTGGAGCTGTTAAGACTTAATGACACTCTTTAATCCCCAGTGTGCATAAAATCTTTTCGTAGACAGCTCCCCCTTCACGGTCGCAATCGTCATGATATTCAATAGTAATCATCTTTTTTCCGCCTGTAACATCACCGCCGTATATAACGGGATTAATAGAACATCCAGCGCTGCACTCTTTGATTGCATCTTCAATTTGCTGCTCTTCTTCCGGGGTTGAATAAGCAAGTGAGAGTTTTGTATACCGTTCTTCGGATTTGTGATCGGCGATAATAGAAGATTTATTCATCGTAAAGACCTTAGTATTTTAATAAAAGTTATTATAGCCAAGATGCGTTAAAACCACTCCAGAAGTTTGCTGACTTCGTCAATTTCATAACATTTGATGGCCGTTTTTTCAAGTGGTTTTTTTGGGATTAGAGCTTTGGTGATTTGCTGCGAGTGTGCTTCTTTGAGACGCTGATCGAGCTGATAGACTTCACGAATATCCCCTACGAGAGAAACTTCACCGATAAACACCGTCTCTTTGGAAATGGCACGGTTTCGAAAACTGCTGATGATAGCGGCCAAAATGGCCAAATCGGCCGACGTTTCGGTGATTTTGATACCGCCGGTGATGTTGACAAAAACATCATAGCTGTTGAGAGGAATTTCGAGTTTACGCTCCAAAAGAGCCAAGAGCATGTTGAGACGGTTGTTATCAAATCCTGTCGCTTGACGTTTGGGATTGGGAGCGTGGGTATCACTGACCAGTGCTTGCACTTCGAGTACGATAGGGCGAGAACCCTCCATAATGACGGTGAGAGCAGAGCCGCTTTGGGATTTATTGCGGTTAAAAAAACGGGATGAGAGGTCTTTGGCGGACATCAGCCCCTCAGAGCGCATCTCAAAGACACCGATCTCACTGGTCGGACCGAAACGGTTTTTAAATCCGCGTAAAATACGCAGTTCATGACCGCTGTCTCCTTCAAAATACAATACGACATCAACCATGTGCTCCAATACACGGGGGCCTGCAATGGAGCCTTCCTTGGTGATATGCCCGATGATAAAAATGGCAATGCGGCGCTCTTTGGCAATGCGCATCAGATCAAAGGTGATTTGCCGTACTTGCGTTACCGATCCGGGAGCAGATGCGATGCTTTCGGAATAAAGGGTTTGGATGGAGTCGATGATGATGCACTCATACGATCTCTCATGCAGTTCGCTTAAAACTTGCTCAAGACGTATTTCAGCTAAGAGATAGAGGTTGTCGACATTGGCACCCAGTCGGTTGGCGCGCAGTTTAATCTGCCCTTCACTCTCTTCACCGCTGACATAAAGAACATTGCGGTTTTGCTTGGCAAGATTCGAGCCAATTTTTAAAAGAAGGGTCGATTTTCCCACCCCAGGGCTTCCCCCGATGAGGACGAGTGAACCTGGAACAATCCCGCCGCCTAGTACCATATCGAGCTCAGCATCGTCGCTGGTGTATCGCTCGGTTGTCTCTTCTTGTATCTGTGTTATCTCTTTGGCTTTGGATGCCGCCAGTGGAGATGACGATGAGGTGAGTTTGATAATATCCTGCTGTTGTTCATTGAGTTCAACAAAACTGTCCCAGCCTCCGCAGTTGGTACATTTCCCCATCCATTTAGGCGTCGTAAATCCGCAGTGCTGACATTCGAAGAGGACTGATTTTTTCTTGGCCATTATTTTGAATTTTCTTCCCCAAAAATAGCATCCAAAATGCCATCCACAAACTCGTATTTGTTAAACGGTATCAGATGTTCCGGCTGTTCTCCAACCCCGATATAGAGGATAGGGAGTTCAAGGGCGTAGGCGATGCTAAACACAGAGCCGCCCTTGGCCGTACCGTCAAGTTTGGTGATGATGATACCATCGATGCCGATCATTTCATTGAACGCTTTGGCTTGAGCGATGGCGGAGCTTCCTTGTGTCCCATCGAGGATGAGGATTTTATGATGGGGTGCTCCTGTGTGCGCTTTTTCGCAGATACGGACAATTTTTTTGAGCTCATTACCGAGGTTGGTTTGGGTGTGGAGTCGTCCGGCGGTGTCGATGATGACCTGTTCAAATCCGCGTGCTTTGGCAGATTCGATCGTATCGTAGGCAACGGCGCTTGGGTCGTGTCCTTGGCGAGAGGAGACGATGGGTACTTCGAGTTTATCGGCCCAACGGGTGAGCTGTTCGATTGCGGCGGCTCGGAAAGTGTCTCCAGCTCCCAGGATAACGCGCTCGCCGTTATTAAGGTGCCGCTGTGCGAGTTTGGCAATGGTGGTCGTTTTTCCTGCACCGTTGACACCGATGATGAGTGATACGGTCGGTTTGTTCGGATTGTCCGGGAGGGTGTTTTGGGCAAAGTTGAGGGTTGCTAAGAGTTTAGAGCGCAATTGTTCGCGATTGACCTCATTTTGATACAGTTCACGCAGGATGATTTCGACGAGATCGTATTCGACATCGGATTCGAGTAAAATATTTTCAAGTTCCTCTTTGGTGATCGTGAGTTTCTTTTCTGGAATGATCGAACTGATGGCATCGATGGTTTTTTGTAGACCTTTTTTAATAAAGCTAAACATTTTTATTTCCCCAGCGCTTGTGCAATATCAGCATCGATCATCTCTTCAGGGGTTGCCCCTACGTAATGGGTAACGTATTTGCCTTTATGATACAAGACCATCAAGGGAATTGGAAACTGCTGTCCTACGCCGATCGTAGAAGCAATAGCACGTGAAAGGGATTGATTGTCTGCTTTGTTGGAGATGAGGTATTCCCCTTTGAATTTTTCTTTGAATTTTTCAATTTCGTCATTGGAAACATCATCTTCGATGGTAAGTCCCATGACAATGAGATCCTCACCGTATTTCTTTTGTAAATTCCCAAGATGGCGCACTTCAGCACGGCAAGGGGGACACCATGTTGCAAAAATATCAAACAAAACTACTTTGTCATTTCCTGCGTCCAAGGTGAAATTGCTCCCTCTTTTTTCAACGGTGTAGGATTTGCCTGAGGTATCGAGAAGTTTGAAGGTTGCCGTCGAAACCATTGCCTCTTGGGTCGTATCCTCACCGCAACCGCTAAAAAAAAGTGAGAAAGATAATAAAGGGATAAATAAAGTAGAAAGACGCATAAAAAAACCTTTAATTAGATAAAATTAGAGAGATTATAACGAAGCAAAGGTAAAAAGTGACCAAGAGTGATTTTCGTACACAGTGTTTAAAACAGCAGCGAAACCTTTTTAAAGAAGGAAATTTTTATCGTAACGCAACAGTCAATCATCATCTTTTACAATTGCTTGGTCACCTTAAGGGAAAGCGTATTTTAGTCTACTGGCCTTTTGGATTTGAAGCCGATATTCGAAAAACGATTGGTGCGTTAAGGGGAAAAAACGTATTATATTTGCCGTTTATGGATGACGTCAGTTTTAAGATGGTACCATTTAGATACCCGTTGGAGCGTAAATCTTTTGGGATATATGAACCGCGGTTTTCGAACTTAAAAATAAAATTAATTGATATAGCTATTGTCCCTGTCGTCGGTGTGGACGCAACAGGTGCTCGAATTGGTTTTGGCAAAGGCATGTACGATCGTTTTTTCCCGACGCTGAAGTCAAAACCGTTAACTATTTTTGTACAGTCAAGTCGTTGTGTTACGTCGTTGTCATTGTGTGATGATTATGATGTAAAAGGGGATTTGTTCGTTACGCCTGATGGGGTGAGTAGCTCTAAGGATTTTCATGTTAAATACTCTTCTGGTAAACGGTGGCTTAGCCACACTGGGAGGGGTAATCGGTTTTTTAATTTCTAAAAAAATATCGCTTTCTCATTTTGATCATTATGAAATCAGTGCGAAAGCAAAAGCAAATGCTATTGAGTTAGAAGCACAAATTTTATTGGAACGTGCCATTGTACGCTCGAATGAAATCGAAAAAGAGGCGATTTTAAAGTACGAAGAAGCTTATGAAAAAGCTAAAATTGCATTAAAGACGCAAGAATCAAATGTGCTTCAACACAAAGCCGATTTTGAAGTGTTTCGACTCAAAGAGTCTGCTGCACTTGAAACTCAGCGTATTGCACTTGAGAATGCTCGTGTGAATATACAGCGCAATGAACGTGCTTTAGCAAAATTAAAAGATGAATACCTCCAAAAAATAGAACAAGTTACTTCCGTGTTAGAGGGGCGTGCCTCTCTATCGATGAGTGAAGCCAAAACCTTATTGTTGGATCAAGTACGTCAAAGTTCTCGCACAGAGATAGCGAGACTCACGCGTGAGCTTGACGAGCAAGGAAAAGAGCAGCTTAAACGCAAAGCCGATTATATTTTAGCGCAGGCAACGTCACGCTTTGCGGGTGATTTTGCATCGGAACGTCTTATCAGCGTGATTCATTTGGAGAGCGATGAGCTCAAAGGGCGAATTATCGGTAAAGAGGGGCGCAACATTAAAGCGCTGGAGATGGTCAGCGGTGTTGATATTATCATCGATGAAACACCCAATACGATCGTCGTCAGCTCGTTTAATCTCTATCGTCGGGCGATTGCTACCAAAACGATTCAGCTTCTTGTGGAAGACGGGCGGATACAACCCTCACGAATAGAGGAGATTTATCAAAAAGTAACCGATGATTTCGAAGAGGCGATTTTATCCGAAGGGGAAGAGATTGTCTTTGATCTAGGATTAGGTGCGATGCATCCGGAGCTTTGCCGATTGGTAGGACGGCTTCGATATCGTGCCAGCTACGGACAAAATGCGTTGGCGCATACCCTCGAGGTAGCGCATCTGGCAGGATTGATGGCAGCAGAGATGGGCGGAGATGTTCGCCTTGCCAAACGAGCAGGATTGCTTCATGATATTGGTAAATCGCTGACACAGGAGAGTGCGGGCGGAAACCATGTGGATTTAGGGGTTGAAGTGTGCCGACGCCTCGGTGAAGATCCTGTTGTAATCAATGGGATCTATGCGCATCATGGGCAAGAGGAGATCAAAAGTATCGAGTGTGCCTGTGTGTGTGCTGCCGATGCTCTCTCCGCAGCTCGTCCTGGAGCACGACGAGAAGTATTGGAAAGTTTCTTGCGCCGTGTGAGCGAAATTGAAGAGATTGCAACGAGCAAATACGGAGTGAAGCAAGCCTATGCAATTAATGCGGGACGCGAAGTACGCGTTATTGTCAATGCACAAAGTATCAATGACGATGAGAGTGCATTACTCGCTCGAGAGATTGCCGATGAAATTGCCCAAAAAGTTCAATTTCCCGGAGAAATAAAGGTGAATGTCATTCGTGAAAGCCGTGCGGTGGAGTTCGCACACTAAAGTAAAACTTAGAGTGCGAATGAAAATTCGTTACGGGTATCCATCTTGAAAATATCTGGCTTTATCTCGATTTGTTTGATATTATTAAGCTCTTTTATGACGATCCCATCAGGCACTTTCACGGAGTGCAGCTGTACAGCGGTTTGTTTGTAGTTGGGCTCTCCTGATTTTGGGCAAAAGAGGCTGGGGGTGAGGGTGTTGATGAGTTGGGTATTGAAATGAAACGGGACAAACACATCCCCAGCACGTACCGTCTGTGTGACGCGTACGACGATGTTTTCGACACGTCCGCGCGGGGAGCTAATCGCCAGACGATCACCGCTTTTTACTTCCAGTGCCAATGCATCTGAGGGGTTGATGTCTACCCATGCTTCTGGAGCGAGATCGTTAAGTATG
>JBBQNL010000046.1:0-13226 GCA_038329855.1 Campylobacterales bacterium | reverse complement strand
GAGGTTGAAAACGATGTGCCCTCCATCAAGTGCAGGGATGGGAAGAAGATTGAGAACCCCAAGATTGACCGAAATAAGGGCGGCAAAGAAAAAGAGGCTCATCCATCCATACGCTGTTGCATCGGCCGTGATTTGTACAATGCTTACCACACCGCCCACTTCTTTGGCCGGAACAGCTCCGGTGAGGAGTTTTTGGACGCTTTGGAAAATCAAAAAAGAGGTATTGTACGTTTGAACCGAGGCATATTTCACTGTTTCGATAAAGCCAAGATCAAGGGTATGGGTTTTGCCTGACGGGGCTATTCCTACCATTCGGCGCTGTATTTTCTCTTTAAAAATATTGGTGGATTCACTGATACGAGGATTGAGGGTGAGAAAGAGGAGAGATTCGTTGCGCTGCACAGTGAGGGTGAGCGTCCCTGTGGAGGATTGGATGATTTCGGCAATTTCATCCCATTGGGTGATACGCTCACCGTTGATCGCGGTAATGATATCATTTTTTTGCAGACCCCCTGTTTGAGCAGGAGAGTCTTTGACAACATCTCCGATGACAGGAGAAAGCGTTTTTGGACCACCCAGTGCTATGGCATAAAAAAGGACCCATGCAGTGAGAAAGTTTGCCAATGGACCTGCCAGAAGGATGATGATTCGCTGCCATGGCTTTTTGCTGTTGTAGCTGTCATTATCGAAGCTTTGTGCCGTAGGATCGAGATCGTCTTGACCTTTCATTTTGACATAACCACCCAGTGGAATGGCCGATATTTGCCATTGTGTCCCCAAGGCTTTAAATGAAGCCAGTTTTTTACCAAAACCGATGCTGAATACTTCGACATAGACACCAAAATATCGAGCGGCACTGTAATGTCCCAACTCGTGGAGAAAGATAAGAAGTGATAAGACTAAGAGAGCAACGATCCAGCTCATTGTTTTTCCCTTTTTTGATACGCTTTTGCAAAAGCAAAGAGATATTCACCCCCGGAATAGACCGTAACGGCAACGGCCATCCACAAGATAAATACACCATTGTGCCAATGCATCAGTAAAAAACCAATCGCGATCATCTGAATGACGGTCTTGACTTTGCCTAAAAAGGATGCACTGACATCGATTCCGATAGAGACGGAAAGGGTACGAAGGCTTGTAATGAACAATTCACGACCGAGAATGATGTAGATAGCCCACGGTGACACTTCAGGATTCATCAGCATCAATCCTAAAAAGGCGGCAAGTGTGAGCATTTTATCGGCAAGGGGATCGAGAATTTGCCCCACTATCGTGATTTGATCCAGTTCACGGGCAATATAGCCATCAAAAAAATCGGTAACGCTGGCAATGACAAAAAGCAAGGCAGCGGTGTAGTAGCTCCACGTGATATGGAAACCTTGATCGATAAAAAGTTCCGGAGTGAGAATCACCCAAAACATCACCGGAGCGATCAGGAGACGAGTAAAGGCGAGGATATTAGGGATGTTAAACAAAAGTTACCTTTTAGTTATGGATCGGTTTAATAATCGTGATTATAGCCAAAATGGACATACATCACGTGCGAGAGTGCAATAAAGTGTATAGTTTATTATTTTTCTCTTCTTATAATAACACGAACAAAGATGACGGCGGGGTATGGCTTCGAGGGGATAGATTGAAAATAAATGGATACCCGATCAAGTCGGGAATGACGAGGATGGATTATCTAAACGTAGTTCCGCCATCAACGACGATCGTTTGACCCGTAATCCAGCTTGCTTCTTCGGTACAGAGAAAATAAACGGCACCTGCGATATCGTTGGGTGAGCCCATGCGGTTCATAGCTGAGCGTCGGATGGTTTCGGCTTTGACCTCTTCGTAGTTGGTGAATGCTTTGAGGGCATCGGTATCGATTGGACCGCCTGAAACGGCATTAACACGGATGTTCATCTCGCCAAGCTCGACAGCAGCATAGCGGCTCATCGCTTCAACAGCCGCTTTGTTGGTTCCATGACCTGCATAGTTTTCGATGTAGATGAGATTGCCCGTACTGGACATGGTGACGACGGCACCGCCGCCTACTTTTTCCATCCGTTTTGCGGCTTCTTGGGTTCCCACGACAAACGCATTGACGGTTGCGGTGTAGATATTGTTAAGACCGCGAGGTTTGAGGCGCATAAATTTACCGTATCCGCCAACAACAGGACGGCCGTAAATCATCGCATTGCTTACGAAGAAATCGACACGGTCAAAATCGGCATCGATTGCTTCAAAGAGAGGTTTGAATTCATCGGTTTCTAAAATATTGAGAGGGTAAGATCGCGCTTTGATACCGTATTTTGCTTCCAGCTCTTGTGCCAGTACGGCTGCTGTTTCACCGTTTGAATTGTAGGTAAATGCGATATTGACACCGTTTTGTGCAAATTTTTCCGCGATGGCTTGTCCTATACCTTTAGTGGCTCCGGTGATTACCAGTGTTTTGCCTTTCATATTTGTCATTCTTTTATGCTCCTATTATTTTATAATTTTTCATCACGTCTTCGAGTCGTTTGAGGTTTTCACTGCTTGGGGGCACCAGCGGTAAGCGATATTCCAAGGTATCGATGAGTCCGGCAATATACATTGCGGCTTTGATCATAACGGGATTTGACTCCAAAAAGAGTGCTTTATTAATAGGATAAAGGGTGTCATTGAGCTCTTTGGAACCTTTAAAATCACCGTTCAGCGCTTTTGAAACCAATTGGCTCTTTAAGTCTGGCAATAAGTTTGAGGTGACCGAAGTGATACCGGCTCCACCGTTTGCAAGGATAGGATAATCAATCGCATCATCTCCTGAAAAGACTTTGAGTTCAGGTCGGCGTGAGAGCAATTCGATGGTGCGCTCCAAACTTCCGGTGGCTTCTTTGATACCGTATATATTTTTAACATCATCAAAGAGTCTGATAACGGTATCGGCACTGATATCCACCACGGTACGTCCTGGAACGTTGTACAGCATAAACGGAAGATCGGGGACCGACTGGGCAATGGCTTTGTAGTGCTGATAGAGCCCTTCTTGAGAAGGTTTATTGTAATACGGAGCCACCGAAAAGATCGCATCAACGCCGCATTTTTCTGCCGTTTTTGCCGCTTCAATTGCTTCTGCCGTTGAATTGCTTCCGGCACCGGCTAACACTTTAGTGCGAGTTCCTCGGCATACTTCTACGGCAATTTCCATACATCTTTTATCTTCATCGTAGGTCAACGTTGCACTTTCGCCTGTTGTACCGACCGGACAGACCGCATCAATGCCATTGTCTATTTGTCGTTTGATGAGCTGGGCATACTTTTGCTCGTCTAATTTCCCATTTTTAAACGGGGTTATTAATGCTGTCGTTGAACCGGTGATAATATTCATTTTTTACCTTTTCGCAAAATGATTGTAGTTGATTTTTCTTTTTTGAAATAAAGTTTGGCTACCTCTTGGATCTCTTTGGATGTGAGAGCATTGATGGAACTTTCGTAGCGCTCCAATGGGGATAAATCTCCTCGTGCAAGGTAGCTTCCGAAGAGTTCTGCAACGGATGTTGAGCTTTCGAGGGAGTAAATGAAATCGGCTTTGGTGTTGATTTTCACTTTCTCCAATTCACTTTGCTTAACCCCGTCTTTTTGCAGTTTTTCAATCTCTTTCCAGATCTCTTTTTCAATCTTTTCAGCACTGACCCCTTTGTTGGCAATGGCTAAAAATAAAAACACTCCCGCATCGATGGTTTCCATATTGTACGCGTGGATTTGATTGACAAGACGTTTTTCATCGGTCAGTTTTCGATACAGCCGTGAACTTTTTCCTGAGCTTAGCAATTCGCTCAATGCCGAAAGTTTAGGCTGATCGGCGTGTTGAAAATTGGGGATGGGAAACGAGATAGCGATCATCTCTACTTCGCTTTCTTTTTGAACCTCTACGCGGCGTGCTCCATCTTGTTCGGGTTCAATGGTTTGCACAACTGGGATCTCAATACTGTTGGGGATAGCACCGAAATGTTTTTGTGCATCCTTAAATACTTTGGATGGTTTAATATCCCCCGTTACGACCAAAATGGCGTTTTTTGGCTGGTAATAGGTTGCGTGAAATTTTTGAATATCTTCAAGGGTCCATGTTTGAATATCGTTCATAAATCCAATCGGGGTCCAGTGGTAAGGATGATAGACATAGGCCGTGTTGAAAAGACGAAAATAGAGGTATCCCATCGGATTATTGTCCGTTCTCCAGCGACGCTCTTCAGCGACCACTTTACGCTCCGGCTGAAACTCTTCATCTT
The DNA here is from genome assembly GCA_038329855.1 of Campylobacterales bacterium. Classification (GTDB taxonomy): domain Bacteria; phylum Campylobacterota; class Campylobacteria; order Campylobacterales; family Sulfurimonadaceae; genus Sulfuricurvum. Next base: position 8,964 of record JBBQNL010000046.1, on the reverse strand, counting down.
TGAGGTTCAAATTTTGCATGAGTTCAGCAAATAGGGTTAGGGATTTGCCCATGTTCTCGCTGCTGGATTTGATATAATAGTGGGTGTGATCAAATCCGGTTGAGGCATTGTTCATTCCGCCGATGCTTTTTACCTCTTCGTCAAATTCTCCTGCTTTGAGATTTTTTGTCGATTTGAAATTCATATGCTCGAGCATGTGGGCAATCCCGCTCTTGCCCATGATTTCGTTACGGCTTCCGACTTTGTAAAAAATATCGGTTGAGATCACATTGGAAGCATTTTCCATCGGTATCACGACGACTTGCAATCCATTATCGAGCGTTTTTGTTTCATAATGAGGTAGTGATGAGGCCATAAGGGTTCCTAGTAAAAAAAAGTAGACAGCAAGCGATTTCATGCCCGATCGGCACCTATCGCTTCCGTTATAGAGGTGTAACCGTCAGCCGCCAAAAGATCGATAAGACCATTGTTGATCTCTTCAACTACTTCAGGTCCTTTGTAGATGAGTGACGTATAAATCTGAACCAGTGAAGCGCCCGCTCGGATTCGGCGATAGGCCTCTTCAGGGGTGCTGATTCCTCCGACGCTGATCAAGGTCGTTTTTCCAAACAATTCACGGGCGATGGCATCAAAAATATAAAAACTTCGTTCGCGCAATACTTCTCCGCTGATTCCGCCGATCTCTTCGGGTTCACTCACGAGGGAGTAGTCGATCGTCGTATTGGTTGCAATAATTCCATCGGCACCGCTTGCCACAGCGTGTACACAAAGGCTTACGGCTTGATCTTCTGACATATCTGGAGAAATTTTGAGTAGAATCGGCTTGGAAGTGATCTCTTTTGCACTCGAAAAAAGTTCGCTGATGAAATCCTCATTTTGAAGATCACGTAATCCCGGTGTGTTGGGGGAAGAGATATTGATCACCATATAATCCGCATACGGATGGAGGGCTTTTATGAGGGTCGTGTAGTCTTTGAGCGCATTTTCTTCGGATGTCGTTTTGTTTTTTCCAATATTGACACCGATGGGGGTACTGAACGGGTAAATGTTTTTAAGACGATGGGAAATACGAAACAGCCCGTCATTGTTGAAGCCCATTGCATTTTGTATCGATTCTTCCTCGATGTGTCTCCAAAGACGGGGGCGAGGATTTCCATCTTGCGGTTTAGGGGTAAGGGTGCCGATTTCGCTGAAGCCAAATCCCATTGCAACGCTCCCCTCGATCATCGTCGCATTTTTATCAAAACCTGCCGCCAAGCCAACGGGGTTCAGAAAAGTTCGTCCAAAAAGTTCTTGAGACAAAGAAGGGTGGGAAATAAAATTTTTGCTAATCATCGGATTAAAGAGAGGCGGACAAAAGCCAGCAGTTCGTAAAGCAAAAGCAGCCAACATATGGGCAGTTTCGGGTTGTAATTTAAAAAACCATGGTTTTAACGTTTCATAATCGAACATTGTACCCTCATCTAAAAAAGATTGTATGAAATATGTTTATTATACTAAAAAAAGATTGAATGACGGGTTAATCAGTGAGGCTTTTGAGATGATCCGTGACGGTTCGCGAAATTTCTTGAGGTGACTGGGATGCTATAACCAAAGAGAGGTCATGTTTTCCCAGTGTTCCGTAAAGTTCAGGGGCCGTTGCTTTGAACAAGGCAACCGTCGGTACCATGGAAGCACTGGCTAAATGCATAGGACCCGTGTCACCGCAGACAAACAGATTCATTTGAGATAAGATAGAACCTAAAATACGGAGATTGGACTCCTTGAGCGTATACATGTTGTCCTCAAGTTTTTCTTTCACATCGGGAGAGAGAATATCAATAAACACAGCATTTGGGTTGAGATGCTTCATTTGGGCGTGCCACTGTTTCCACCAGCTGTTATCGATCTTTTTTTCAAATCGGGCATCCCGAAACAGACCGATAATTTTGACCCCGTCTTGCCAATGGTATCCTTGAGAGGAAAGACGTTTTTTGAGTTCACTTAGCCCATTGATCCGCTCTTCGTGACTCAAAGCAATATCCATAATTTGGGGAAAATCATGGGGTTGATTGCCAAAGGCATGCATCAAATACAGCGGTTTGAGGGCTTCGTGAATATTACCTCTTGGAATATCGACAACATGCGTCAAGGGGGACCAGTTTCCTGATGCATTGAATCCAAGCTTATAGGTTCCTCGTGCCAAAAATGTTGCCCCACGGTCACTTGCAGAACCTGTATTGAGATTGATAACGAGATCATAGGGAGTCGATCGCAGCTGTTGTATGTACCTATAAGCATGAAGCGGGTTTTTAAGAAGTTTTCGAGGAAAATCAAAAACATTTTCGACTATTTTAAACCCTTTCAAGAGAGGTATACAATAGGCTGCCCCGATAATAATATCTATTTTTGCATGAGGAAAACGTTGTTCCAGTGCACGTAATAAAGGGGTGGTAAAGAGAATATTGCCAATGCGGTAATTGATCCGTATGACAAGGATACGGTGTATGGATTCTGTTGGTATTGGTTCGTTGGAAACGTGTGTCGGAAACAAAAAGAGTAAAATTGCATCCAAAATATTTTTAATTCTTTTTCGAATTTGTGAGTGAAGGGGTAAGCCCATAATATTCCTTGGTATTTATTCTGATAAAGTACGGCTTAATCGCTGATATTCACTGGAATTTTCTAAAAGTTCTTGATGGGTTCCCTGTGCAACAATATGACCCTTTTCAAAATATAAAATGAGGTCAGCATCAACGATCGTGGTAAGACGATGAGCGATGGTAATGGTTATTTTGTCTTTTGCATACGCTTTTAGGGCACTTTGAATTTTTCGTTCACTTTCATTGTCCAAAGCACTGGTGGCTTCATCGAGTATAAGAAGAGAAGCATGCCGATAGATGGCTCTGGCAATCGCGATGCGTTGACGCTGACCCCCTGATAAGTTGGCACCAAATTCTTGCATCATCGTGTGAATCCCATCGGTTAAAGAGGCGGCAAACTCATAGGCATCTGCCATCTTGAGTGCATCAATCACCCGCTCTTCATCGAGTGCATCACCGTAAGCGACATTGGCTGCTAGCGTGTCTTGGAAGATATAAACACGTTGTGAAACCATCGCAATCTGATGGCGAAGTGAGCATTGGCTGTATTCGTTAAGTCTATGGTGGTTAATGCGTATTGTCCCCTCATCCGGGTCATAAAAACGGAGAAGTAGATTGACGAGGGAGCTTTTGCCTCCTCCGCTTTGACCGACCAAAGCGATGTTTTGACCCGCATGAATGGAAAGATTGATATTCTCAAGGGCGGTTTTGTCTCCAAATTTCAAGGTGAGATTTTCAAGTTCAATGGATTCGATCGGTTGATCAAGCGCAATGGAGCCATCGATAATTTTGTTTTCCAAATCAAACACATGAAAAACACGTTCGCTTGCGGCAATGGCATCTTGAATTCTGCTGTATATGTTACTTATTCCGCGCAATGGTTGAAATACCAGACCTATTGCCGTTAAAAAAGCGGTAAATTCACCGACACTCATTTTGCCCTCATAAACCTCTTTACCCCCAATAAAAATGACGGCTGCCAATCCAATAGCAGCAATCATTTCCATGAGAGGAGAGACCAGTTCACCGGTGAAGGTGGATTTCATATTGATAGCAAAAAAGTGTTGATTCTCTTGAGAAAAACGGTTTAACTCATGTTTTTCGGTCGCATTGGCTTTGATGATTTCACTGTTGTTAAATACCTCGGTGAGCCTCGTCATCATATCGGCACTTTTTTCCTGCGAACGATGGGAGAGACGTTTGAGACGTTTTGTGATGCTTAATAATGGAATGATAATGATCGGCATGACCACAAGTGCCCAAAATGATAACGTGGCATTGAGATAAATGACATAACCGACCAATGCAACAACGGTTAAGCTTTCACGAATAAGTTCCGGCAGCATAGAGGAGACAAAATATTGGACTCGGGTTATGTCGTTGGTAATACGTGAAATGAGTTCACCGCTGCGGTTGGCGTAGAGAAACTGCATATCGAGATGGAGTATTTTAGTGAGCAAATCCTCTCGCAATCGTGAGATAATATGCAATCCGATATAGGTGGTGAAGACAGACTGAATATAACGGCCGATTGATTTTAAGAGATAAATAGCGATCAATAATGCAGGGATAATATAGAGCATCTCCTGTTCTTTTTTGATGAACATATTATCCATCAGAGGTTTCATGATGTGAGCCGTTCCTGCTGTGGCAGTAACGGTAAGGATAATACCGATAAGGACGATAAAAAATTGTAATTTATATCCCTTAATATAAGGCCAAAAGCGTTTATAAATATCGTTAAATCTCACTCTCGACGCTCCCAAAAGGTTCCCGATACGGTATCCATGATAGAGATTCCTAATGTCGTGAGTTCATCTCGAACGGCGTCGGATGCTGCAAAATCTTTGTTTTGTTTGGCAAGTGTGCGTTTGGCTATGAGAGTGTCAATTTTTGTTTTGGTCTCTTCATCCAGACCGAATTGAAAATAGGTATAAGGATTTTGCCTTCCAAAGCCCAGGACGGTTTCGATGGTCGATAAAGAAGAGAGGAGGTTTTGACGATAGACCTTGTCTTTAGTATTGGCATCGAGTGTATCGTTGGCGGTTGCAATGAGTTCATCGATAAGGGCATACGCTTTGGAAACATTCAAATCATCGCTTAGTACTTCGACAAGCTGTGCTGAAAAATCGGTTTGGATTTTAGGTGCATCGAGTCCGAAAAGGCGTTTTTTGAGACGATAGAGACGGTCAAGACGTTTTTTTGAGGCGATTAAATCCTCTTCGTTAAAATTAAAATCTCCCCGATAATGGGTTCCAAGAAGGTAAAAGCGTAGAACTTCACCGTCGTACGCTTTGAGGGCATCTTTGAGAAAAAAACTGTTTCCAAGACTTTTGGACATTTTTTCCCCATTGACGTTTATGAATCCATTGTGCATCCAGTATCGGGCAAGTTCATGGTTGGTCGAACAACGGGTTTGCGCTGCTTCATTTTCATGGTGGGGGAAAAGTAAATCGGCTCCGCCTCCGTGAATGTCGATTGCGTAGGGTGTGTCTTGTCGTGCCAAATGTTTCTCAATCATTGCCGAACATTCCAAATGCCATCCCGGTCGCCCGCGTCCAAAAGGGGAATCAAAGGCAACACTGTCGTCATGGACAGCTTTCCACAGGGCGAAATCGGCTTCGGAACGTTTTTCTGACACTTTTTCGACACGGCTAATATTTTCAGTGCTTTGACGATTGGAGAGGCTGAGATAGCTTTTATCGCTTGCCGTATCAAAATAGATATCGCCATTGCCAATAGTGTATGCATGGTTTTTGCTTAGAAGTTTTTGGATCATCTCCACCATTGCAGGGATCGATTCGGTTGCTTTGGGCTCCAGTGTCGGAGGTCGTACTCCGATGGCATTCATATCGTGGGTATACGCAGCCGTATAGCGTTCGGCAATTTCCGTGGTAGTGAGACCTGATTCCCGTGCTTTATTGATGATTTTATCGTCGATATCCGTAATATTTCGTGCGTACGTAACATCGTATCCGTTGGCTTCCAAAACACGCTGCAGCAGATCAAATACGAGCGCACTTTTGGCATGCCCGAGATGGGCATCATCGTAGACGGTCGGTCCGCAGACGTAGAGAGATACTTTCCCCTCTATCAGAGGTTTGAATTCTAATTTGGTTTTTTTCACGCTGTCATAAATAAACATAACTCTCTCTTTCATCGTATATGGCTAAGTAAAAAATGGTTTAGATAGTAAAATAATACCCCAAAAGTCCCCGATCCTAGGATAAAATAGAGACTGTATCGGGTTTTTAGAAGATTAAATACGATTCCCCATCCTATCTCTCTGGCGGTAAGAATCAGCTGTACCGCGCCACCGATGCTTCCCGCCAATGCCAATCCGGCTGCCCCCATAGACTGCATGAGAAGCACAGAGCAAAGGACATTGATAATCAAAGATATTCCTGCTATTTTGGCCGCTTTGAGGTGTTTATGCATGGCGTATAAATAGAGTGAAAAAAGTTTCGCCAGTCCAAAAGGAATGAGCCCAACCATATACATCATCAAAACATCTGCCGTGTTATGAGTGTCTTGTATCGTGAAATTCCCTCTCTCAAATAAAAGCCAGATGATAGGTTCCGCTAACAGCATTCCACCTAAAACAGATAGCCCAAGCAGTGCAGATAGCAGCCAAAACGATTTGTAGAGATTTTTATACGCCAGGGTAGGGTTCTCATTTTTGATGGCTTTGGCAATCGTAGGAAAGAGTGCCGTGGTAATGGCCAGGGCGATAATGGCAAAGGGTAGCTGAAAAACACGGTTGGCGTAAAAAAGATAGGATACGGAACCCGCCGCTAAAAATGAAGCTAAACTGGTATCGATAAAAGAGGCAATTTGTGCAGTGGAATTACCCAAAAGTGAGGGAAAAAAGAGAGACGCAAATTTGGATTCTTCGACTTTTACATCTTTGGTTTTTCGGTATTTCCAACCCCCGACGAGAATCTTTAAAAGTCCTTGCTGGCGAATACTGTAAAGATGGGTCGCGACTTGTAATGCTCCGCCGATCAGAATAGAGAAACTAAGGGCATAAACAATCGTTTTTGGGTCACTTTTGCTAAACAGCAGCAACGATGTAATCATAGCGATGTTGAGCCACACGGTGGAAAAGGCGGTCGTAAAAAAATGTTCTTTGTGTTGGAGAAGTGTCCCTAAAAATGTGACAATAAAGATGAGATCCAAATACCAAAAATTGATCATCGTAAGGGGCGCTGTTTTACTAATGAGATCTTTATCCCAATCCCACGCTAAAATTTTGGTAAAAAATTCAGGAAAGAGGGTAACCAAAAAAGACAATGCGACAATAAAGGCCATAAAACGGATGAAAATAGCAACGGCAAAAACACTTTTCTGCCCTGAAGCGATGTACGAGGGCATAAAACTTTGGGTAAATGACCCTTCTGCAAAAATACGCCGAAAGAGATTGGGAAATTTGAAGGCCATTAAAAAAATGTCACTCCATATATTAGCCCCTAAAACAGATGTCATTAAAATGTCTCGTCCAAGACCGGTTACACGAGAGATGAGAATGCCAAAAGAGTTGGAGAATATGGATTTGAACATAGATTGCGAGACCGTTTTTTAAAATTTACGTAAGTTTAACCGATATGTGATTAAAACCTCTAATGACTACTAAAAGCGCCCAAAAATAGGGCTTTAAAACAACCTGAAATAGGTCAAAAGTCGGTCACTGACAAACCGATAGTATCCAGATATGGCAACGGTTGCCATGCGTTTTTATTCCATATAGAACATGATGGTGCGGATGAAAAGATGTTTTCATCTTACTGATAAATAACTACAGAAACCTCATTCCTAATTTTTTTTCTTTTTTATTTTGTCACAGTTAACACATTATCGATTCGCTTTATCTATCAGCTCTAATATTATATTTGATTTATATAGATAAGATAAGCCTGAATGTTGTTGTTGATTGTCAATATGTCCAGCATTTATTCCTATTAACAATACTTTTTGCGTTGAAGGAGATATTTGAACTAGTGCAAAAACAGGACTTCCAGATGAACCACCAAAAGAAAATGCTTCATATGCCAAACATCTTCCCCTAATTGTATCATTGTAGTAATAGTCAAATCTCGGATCACTAGAAACTACACCTGAACGTAATATTGGTCTATTATCAGCTTTATCATATCCATTAGGAAATCCAACAAACGCAACAAAGTCTGCAATACTCAAGCAATTGTCAAATATGGTTGTATCAGCTAATAATGAGTACGCAATGCCATAATCTAACTTTGTATCAATTGTATGATGAGTTGTTTTGAGAAAATGTGGAAATAGGTCAACAACATCTTCATCTTCATTTTCAGGGTAAATAAAACCGCTAGATTCGAAATCTATTTCAAGAGTAATATGTTCTCTTGGATAAAGATCTTGGCTTCCAGCATATTTTCCACTGATAGATATGCTGAATATTTTGAATTCACTTAATTCCATTTTTTCGACTTCAGATTTTTTATATGTCAAATCAATTACATGCCGATTCGTAAAAAGGTGTAACTCATTCTTTTTGTCTACAACAAAAAAACATGTGCCAGTACCTTTTTTTGTATTTCCAATTTCATCTGCAAAACAAATATCTATTTTATAGGCTGTATATAAAAACGTATTATTAAACCCGTGTATCATTTTTTTCCAATCAGTCTATAATCAATAATTCATAAAGGTAATATCATCATAACGTATTGTTTAATTATAATGCAATACAAGCACTGCAGACAACTCTCTTTATTATTAACAAAATAACATAAATATTAAACAAAATCATCTTTATTGGTATCTATTTAATACTTATTCATTATAATAATTAACAAAAACATAGGAGCATTAGATGTCATTTAGCTTGGATGTAGAAACAATCGCTGAAAACAGAACCTTTGAAATAACTATCGATGTAGGTTCAAGTTATAAACTAAGTTCTATTACATCCTTCTTGTCAATTTTAGATTTTTATTATATTTATTCAAACTATGTTGCAGCAAAAAATTCCGGTCATAGCTTTAGTCATATGGAAGATATAAGTATTGATAGATTCGCAAGAGCTACTATTGATAGTAGTCTTACATATCACGATATAAACAGTGCATTAACACAAATTCATAGAGTCCACCGTTCTGATATTGAATATTTATTAAGTATCGCTATAAAACTTCAAAATGCTGAATTGTCATTAACCCCAGAAGTCATGGAAATTTCTCAAGGTAGTATCAGAATCGCTATTGTTTTTCCAATCACACTAATTGCTTTATGTGGTTTTAATTTTAATACTGACGGTATTAAATTAGATAAGAAAAAAGGGGAAATTCATATGGATAAAACTAGCCTAGAAATAGGCAGTCTTGGAGAAGGTATTCAACAGATA
>JBBQNL010000045.1:0-13304 GCA_038329855.1 Campylobacterales bacterium | reverse complement strand
AGCTCACTCATCTGCCCCCCAAGACGGCTGTCAAAAAGTGCGATAAACGCGTTGCAGACAAACTTGAGATCCGTATAGCTGTCCATGTTAAAATCAGTCATTTCCAATCGGGGAGACACCGCTGCGTAACGGATATTTTCAGCTTCAATAATAAAACGGTAAGCGTTATCCCGAAGATTAGGCAAATACAGTCCCCCAAAAATTCCATGCCACAGGACGTCGTTGGTCTGTGCTTTAAACAGCCAGTCGTCAAAGGCATCTTCATTTACCTTATGCCGCAAAGCGGAGAGTTCCAGTGTCCGTTTGTGGATATGGTTGCTTTCGTAGTATTTTACAAGAAAGTTTTTCCAGATTGACCCTTTGATAAATTTCGCTTGCTCCTCTTGGCTGTAATCGGTCAAGTTTTCTTTTATCTGTTCCATTGCAATGGCATCATGCGAAGACAGACTCCACTCCCCCATTTCATAATAAGAATAGGGAGGTAAATAGGCTAGTCCAAGTGCATGATGGGTATCAAAATACTCTCCATATGTGGTTGCAGTAATGGATTCATCAGACACAATAGTCTGGATAAAGTGCTCAAGCCATCCCGATTCATAGACCCATTCATAGGTTTTAGGCCACACACCGAATTTTTCACCGTCATCAAACAATACGGCCGCACTCTCTTGCTGCGAACCCAGACTTGAAAGATAGTCAGTCGCCTCTTGAACTCCGCTAAAAGGTATCAAATAGCGAAGGCTTTTATTGATAGGGAAAAGTCCCATTTTGTCTCCGCCATTTTCACTCAGATAATAACCAAACAGATCTTTTTTATCGAATCCGGTACTGATAAAATGGTAATCATCGACGATCATATAGTCAATGCCGCATTGTTTCATATCCCCTATGAGTCCGCTGTCCCATACCCGCTCGGTCAGCCAAAGGCCTCTGGGGGTTTGATTAAAATGGATTTTAATATAGGAGTTCAACTTGGTCACTTGATCAATCCGATCTTGAGAAGGAATAGCGGAGAGGATCGGTTCATAAAATCCCCCGCTGAAGAACTCGATCTGATCGTCTGCAGCCATCTGCTGCAGCCATCGGAAAAGTTCGCCGTTATGCACCCGTATGAATTCAAGAAGCCACCCGCTAAAATGGACAGAGAAGCGGAACGATTTAAAACGGCGTGCCACTTTAAAAAAAGGACGGTACGATTTGAGGATTGCCTCGTTTACCACAGAGTGAAAGTTGTCGGTAGGCTGATGGCAATGAATACCGAAAAGAAAGTGCGTCATACCCATCATGTCTCCTTTTAAATAAACCAGTGGCCGGGATAGCGATTGATCAAATCAATACTTAGACCGCTGTGAAAAGGGATACTTTGCAGAAGCTCTTTTTCTTTGGTTAAGAGGATCTTTAAATCGAAACGGTTTTTATCCATCTTGTTAAGAGGGATCGATATTTCTACAAATCCCTCCCCGCATCCCATCCTGATTGCATCTGAGACGATGTTTTCAAAGGGAATATCGCAATATAGTTTACGATTAAACTGAATCTGCATCCGTGCGTTTGAAATAAGTGAGGCAAAGTTACCAATAAGCGCGATATTAAACATCTTGGAATCATTTCCATAGAGTAGTTTTTTGACATAAGGGGTCGAGCTGTCCATCACGCTCCCCATTTTTTCCAAGTTGATTTCCCCTGCCCCCATCCACTCAAAAAATGAGCTTTGGATTCCATGTACAGGAACAGAAATTTCATTTTTAGGGAGAATATGTACTCCGTTTGCTTCACATTGGGCAAGCGATGTCATAATAAGCGCGGGGACCTCCATCTCCATTAACAAATAGGCATTTTTCAGATGTTTTCGAAACAGTTTGTCAAACTCTGTCTTTGAAACACTGTAGTGGGTATCTCCAAACCACCAAAACCAATCACTGCCTTGTGTAATCATCAGTTCGTTGCGTATCAGTTCAGCTACGCCCGGTTTTAATCTTGCTTTAGTACTCTCAAAATCCCGTTTTGCTTGATAGAGCAGTTCCCATGCAAGATTTTTTTCCTCCTGACCGATCCACAGGGCAAAATTGCCGTTTATCCAGCTGCCGGGATGGATACTATCAATAACGAACTCTTCAACTTTTGGATTCGCTGCAGCATCACTCATCGTCTGTGTTCTAATCCACTCGCACTCATCCAGCGTGCCATAAAGTGCATCAAAAAAATCTTTTCCGTTATGACGGTAAAACTCCCATGCATTTTCTCCATCCAAGATAACATTGACCTGAATAGACCCTTTTGCACTCTCATAGATACGGTGCAATCGGTGGATAAAATCGTCTACAGACTCTTTAGTGTCTCTACGATTGTATTCAAATCCGATAGCATCGCTTAGATTGTGGTCTCGAAAGGAGATCATAATCTCGCCTGAGGTCTTTTTATAACGGCAGTGCTTATAGATAAGATTATTAGAGGCCGTTGGAAAACTTTTGAGTAATATTGACTCATCGGTGCATACCCATTGTATCCCCTGTGCAATGTAAAGCTCAAGCGAATCGTTGTCCAAAGCCCCTTCTGAAGGCCAAATCCCTCGGGGCTTTCGATCAAACAACGACTCATAATACAAAAGTGCACGCTGGGTGTGTTCTTGGGCATCATCTAAAAAAGAGAGTGGATTATTAGGCATCAATACCTGATTATCGGCTTTATTAGCATTGTCGGGATCGATTAAAATCGGCATGATCGGATGATAAAAAGGGGAAGTAGAAATTTCGATCTGGCCTGAATCTTGTAGCTCTTTGTAAAAGGGGACGATGTGCACGATAAAATCCGCCAGCTCTTTGAGCAATGCCAATTTTTCATCATGTGAAAAATGCTGTTTCATTAGCAATGTTTGAATCAACACCGAATTTTCTCTCAAATACGTCCCGCACCACGCCAATAAAAAACACACTTCGAGATCCAAAAGCTCATCACATCCCAATATATTGATCCGTTCCAAACCGCTTTTTGCATTTCCTACTTTTCGGTAAAGCTGTGCATAACGGGCAATAGGATCGATCATCGTCTCCTTTTGAGCAAAAAAAAGAAATTCCATCAAATATAGTATCTCTGCATTGGAAAGTTCTTCCACTTTTTTTGAAACAGTCTGTATAAATCGGTCATCTACCTCTGTCGATTCATAGTCTTTTAGCTGTACCAAAAGTGACGGAACCATATTGAATGTTGCTTTTAGCTTTGGATGCCGGCTTAAATGCCAAGCCATATCGTAGTAGTCTTTGATCCCGTGTAAAAAAACCCATGGCATTGAATAATGTCCGGACATGTCGTCTTTGTAGTACGGCTGATGCATGTGCCAGAGAAAATTGAGATACAGCTGCTTTTTCATGTGAATCCTTTTAACTCATCATTCACGATCCAAGATTCTACTTTTTTGGTGTATTCCTTCAGAATTTTTTCCCCTGCCGTTTTGTTTTGGGCTTGGATATAAAGACGCAGATAATCGTTGTTTTGATCAGGGATCATTAATATCCATGCTTTGGTATCAACCCATATTTTTACCCCGTCTACATGAGAGGCTTCTTTGTCGCTACTGTCTTCTAAAAACTTGCGCATCATCTTCCCTTTGTGCCCGTTGGTACACGGCAAACGTGTTTCAAGATAATAAAAAGGCTCAAAACGCGTTGCGATTTCACTGACACTTTTTTGTTGAAAACTAAGCATTTCAAGTAGTTTAATACTCGAATACAGAGCATCAAAATTCAATGCGAATGAGGGAAAGGAATAGCACCCGGTTGTCGTGCCGACAAAATCATATCTGGACAATTCAGATGCCTTTAGCTGGGTGATTTTTTTGCGTTCAATAATTAAGTTTTTAAAACGGTAATCGACAAAGTCAGGGGCCCATACCGGCAATACTATACGTCTTTTATCCCCTGTTTCATTAAGCAATTCTAAAAAAAGCAGGAGTGAAATATGGCGTTCCAGAACCATGCCATTTTCGCATACGATGTCAAATACCTTTGAATCAGGGTAGATAATGAATCCCAAGTCCAAATTCATCCCTTTGACGATATCAGAAAGTTCTTTTTTTGATTTTTGAATTTGGTTGGGGAGTTTGGTCAATTTTTTGTCATTGAGATAGGCATTAAGCGTCACGGCATCAATGTCCAACTCATTGAGTATCTCTGGTAAAATAGAAGAAGATGTTCCAAACAGCAAATCCAAAGCGATACGGAACTCTCCGTGCTTAATGGCCAGAATATCCACGTGTTTAATCAAATGTTTGATGTACAAATCCCCGATGTACGCATTTTCCAGTATCTCACCGATCTCTGTGTAATTGACACGTCGAAAACTCTCTTTGAAAAAAATTCTCTCAATACTTTTTTCAGTGTTCGTATCAATATTGAGTGCTTCGCTTGTATAAAAAGTGATTTGCGTATTGATCTGATTTTCCATAGATTCTTCGAAATGGACTGCTGCTATGATCTCATCATGATGCGCTAAATTCAATCGCATGACAGATGAACAGGCTAACTTTAAGTCCAAAACATTGATTCCAGTAGAGAGCAAACCTCCCAAAAAAGCCCGCTTAAGCATACGTGAGCTTCGATGATAATCTCTCGAAACATAGACCGTAGAACCCACCGGCAATACAGAGCCAAACGATTCAGCAAGCTTCGTAGCCATCTCGCAGGAGAGTTCCAGATTGCTTCGGCCGATGACACTGCCGTTTTCAAAAATGGTATTTTTGTATTTGCTTCCCCAGATGACATTATTACTGACGATGGATCCTTCATCAATCACTTTATTGGGCCATACGACAACATCATTTTCAAAGCTCACGGCGTTGTCTATTTCGCATTTTTCCGCAATGATGACCCCATGTCGCGCTTTAACCTTTTTCCCAATACTTATATCGTTGCAAATTACGGCGTGATTTAAATGTACCCCGCTTTTGAGCTCTACATGATTCCACAGTACACTGTCGCTGATGTGACAACCATTGTCAATAAAGACATTATCACCGATAATAACATTGTGCAGCTTGACATCTTTGCCTATGTACACATTTTTACCTACTATCACTTTGCCGGTAATCTTGCTTGTTTCATCATTATGGTTAATCAAAAAATGCCTGCTATTAACATGCAAATTAATTTTTTCATTAAGAATATCGTCGTGTAAATCACGATAACTGTGAGGATTGCCTACATCACGCCAATACCCGTTGACACTCAATCCCCACAAAGGCACCTTGGCATTCATTAAAGCCGGAAAAAGATCTTTTCCAAAATCGTAGTTTTCTTCTTTGGGTATCCATTCCAATATCTCAGGTTCAAGTATGTATATTCCGGTATTGATCGTATCGCTAAAAACTTCTCCCCAACTTGGCTTTTCTAGAAATTTTTCAATTTTTCCGTCGCTTCCGGCAATAACCACCCCAAAATCGAGCGGATTTTCGACGGGGGTAAGGGCAATTGTCAGTCGTGATTGTTTTAGGGTATGGTAATCAATGATCTGTTTAAAATCAAAATCCGTCACCAAATCACCGCTGACAATGATAAAACTGTCGTCTTTGAGATATTCCTGTGCGCATTTAACTGCCCCTGCGGTTCCATAATCATCGTCAGGTACTACATAGCGAATCGTTACACCTAATTTCTTCCCATCTTTAAAATACTCCTTGATCACTTCGGGCATAAAATAAAGCAAAATTATAAATTCTTCTATACCTGCTGATTTTAGACTTTTGATGATATGTTCCATCATAGGTTTATTGACTACAGGAAGCATTGGTTTTGGGATAGAATTAGTAAGGGGTTGAATCCTCGTGCCAAATCCTCCGGCCATTACAACGGCTTTCACTTTTTGATACCCATGAAAATTATTTTATTCATCAATGTATACCGTTGTAATAAGTCCATCAAGTATCTCTTTATTGATTGTTTAAACATTTGTTAATGTCCATTTCAAAGATTGAAAATCTTACTGTTAATTTATGATTATTTAATGAGATTTAATACAATTATGTTCTAAAATATTTTATTATCACAGCAGCCTAAACTTCTCCACTCGATTTTCCCTGCACAAAAATTTCAAATGCTTCAGGACTCAACGGTTTACTGTGATAATATCCCTGGATCTCATTACAGCCTTGTTCGCGTAGAAAATTGTGCTGTTCAATAGTTTCTACCCCTTCGGCAATGGTTTGCATACCAAGGCCATAAGCCATAGCGATGATAGCATTGACAATCGCTTTGTCTTCTAAGTCGGTCGTAATATTGCGGATAAACGACTGATCGATTTTGAGCTTATAGACCTTAAATTTCTTGAGGTAGCTCAGAGAAGAGTAGCCGGTTCCGAAATCATCGATCGACATCCGAATTCCCTTTTCATGTAAATTATCCATTACGGTATATGCCAATTGAGGATCATGCATTGCAACGGCTTCTGTCAATTCGATCTCTAAATATTCCGGGGGTAAGCCAATTTCATCCAATATTGTTGAGATCAATTCGACTAAATGTGGATGACGAAACTGTACTGCGGAGAGATTGACAGCAATCACTATTGGTTCAAAGCCGCTGTCAATCCAACTCTTTGCCTGTTGTACCGCAGTACGCAAAACCCACTCTCCAATCGGTAAAATCAATCCGCTATCTTCCGCCAGAGGGATAAATTCAACCGGTGAGATATCCCCAAACTCGGGATGTGTCCATCGTAGCAACGATTCAGCTCCGATAATATGACCATCAAGGGCTGAAATCTGGGGCTGATATACCACCCTCAATTGGTTACGTTCCAGAGCATGATGCAAGGCATTGGTCAATTGGAGGTTACGTGCGGTACTCTCCTGCATCGCTTGGGTAAAGAAACAATAGGTATTTCGCCCATTTTGCTTGGCACGATACATAGCGGTATCCGCATTTTTAGAAAGGGTTTCTTGATCCGTTCCATCGGATGGGTAGATGGCAATACCGATGGAAGCGGTTACCGTTAGCTCATTTTGATCAATAACAAAGGGTTCAGCCATTGAATTTAACAATTTTTGGACAACATGGACAACCCCTTCGGCATCCGAATCAGGTAAGAGAAAAATAAATTCATCACCACCTAATCGGGATATCGTATCTTCATCACGGATGATCGATTGTAAACGTTTTGCCGCTTGAATCAATAACCTATCACCGCTCTTATGCCCAAGGGCGTCATTGATATCTTTAAAATGATCAAGATCGAGAAACATCACGGCAAACTCTCCATTGTGCCGCTTTGCCAGTTTAATTGCATAATTGATTCGATCCTCTAACTGAATACGGTTTGGAAGCCCTGTGAGAAGGTCAAAATTAGTAAGATAATGGAGACGCTCTTCGGCATATTTTTTCTCGCTGATATCCTCTTTGATCGCCATATAATGGGTGATACGACCGTTTGGCTGAAAGATGGGGGCAACTTTGACCGCTTCAATGTATTCAGACCCGTTTTTTCGTTTATTGATAAATTCTCCACGCCATATATTTCCTCCAAGAAGTTCTTTCCACATTTCGTCATAATAATTTTTCGGTGTTTTGCCGGATTGAAACAGCCGTGGATTTTTGCCGATCGCTTCTGCTTTAGTGTATCCGGTTGCGAGTTCAAAAGCCGCATTCACGTACACGATCGTACCATCAAGATCGGTAATAATAATAGTATTTGGGCTTTGCTCGACAGCCTGTGACAGCTTGAGTAACTCATTTTCAACTTTTTTGCGTTCAGTGATATCTCTGGCGGAAGCATAGATATAGCGTTGACCTTCTAAAATAATCGGTCTGGTTGACATCTCTACATCCATGAGAGTGCCATCCTTGCGACGATGAATGGTTTCAATCATCATGGGACCTGCATTGGAAATCGTATGGATGGCTTTAATAATCTCGTCAGCGGAGTACTTGGCATCCCAATCGGAAACTTTTAGATGAAAGGCTTCTTCTTCCGTATAACCAAGCATCTCTCTAAAAGAGGGGCTCCATTCGATAAGATTTCCATCAAAATCGAGGATATGGATGCCATCAATTGAGGATTCAAGAAGAGTTTCTAACCACGTCCGATTCACTTCCAGCTCTTTGGTCTTCGCTTTAAGGGCTATTCTCCCTCGAAAAAGGATCACTACAATGGCTAGTAAGAAAAAATAGGCAAATAGCCCTACCAATGTCAGGAGCAAAGGATAGATACTGTCTATCTCTGCATCAAATTCGGGAGTACTCGAAAAAATAGTATCTAGCGTCCGTCCTCCGATTTCTATTTTTCGGTGAGCTATATGTTTTGGAGTATACGAAGAGGATTCAAAAGATCGATAGAGAAGATGTGTTTCATCGTATTTTAAACCATCATAGATCAAAAAATTAATCCTATGATTTTTTAGACCGATTGATTGCATAAAATCATTCATTCGAAAAGGGCTATAGATATATCCGATGAGTGCTTTACGACGCTCTTCAACTGTATCTATTTTTACCCCTTTTTGGTACAAAGGGAGGTACATCAATAACCCAAGCTGAATATCTGTATCAATTTCTTGAACCAGTTTGACCCGTCCTGAAGCCGATGCTATCCCCGTGTCTCTGGCCCGTTCCATCGCTTCACGGCGGATAGGATCGGAAAACATATCGTATCCGATCGCTTGAATATTACGCTCATCCATAGGCTCGAGATAGAGGATAGAACTGTATTGGTCTCGCTTTCCTACGGGCTTAAGTGAAAAAGAGGGGTACCCTTCTGCACGCATTTTTTGCTCCAACGGGGCAACTTCATCCCTAGAGAGCATCAACGAAAACCCTATCCCTTGCAACCCGGGATAAAATTTTTTAAGCTGAAGCGCCTGTACAAAATCATGCCACTCCTTACGGCTTACATGATCACTTGCTTCAAATAAACCGATACCGCTGCGCAAAACACTTTCGTATCTTAAAAACCGTTTGTTGATATTTTCAATATTAGTATTGACATGCTCTGTAAAATGTTCTTGTGCACGATTTTCATAATAATGTTTTGACACAGACCAAACGCATAGTGTAATAATCAAAGAGAGTGACAATACGATCCATTTGAAGAGAGGGCCATAGGTAAAAGCATTTCGAAGAAATTGGTTGGAATTAAGATTCTTTGGCATTTGCGAGCCTCATTCTTATATATTTTGTATTAAAGGGTTGATTCTAATTAGAATATGTTTCAACAGACATAATACATAAATAATATGAGTAAAAAATGAATCTATTTTACTCATAAAGCAGGCTAAAGAGGTAACAATAACTCAGTTAAGCGTTGTTTACATACCATCCTACAAATACCGCACAATCTCTGAAACACTGGGATGGACGTGAATCATGGCTGTAAGCTCACTGGCTGTGAGTTTTTTTTCAACAGCGATGACCATCTCATGGATAACCTCTGTGGCTTCAACGCCGATTATTGAGGCACCCAGTATTGTGCCGCTTTCAGGACAGATGATCATTTTGATAAATCCTGCATCATCTCCGTTGATCTTAGCTTTCGCATTGGCTTTAAAAAACGCTTTTTTGACGTCGATGGCAATATCTTGTTCTTTGGCCTCTTTTTCCCTCAATCCGCAGCTGGCTATTTGTGGATCGGTGAAGATGGTAGAGGGGTTAATATGGGTGTTCCTATCCGATGTGCCACGGATAAGATTATGCGCGGCGATACGGGCTTCTACATAGGCGGTATGAGCAAACGCAGGGGTATCGATGCAATCTCCCACTGCGTAAATGTGTTTTTGCGAGGTTTGAAATGCGCCGTTAACCTCGATAAAACCTTTGGTATTTTTATCTACCCCTGCATTTTTTAGATCTAACCCTTCAGTATATGGATCTCTTCCGATGGCACACAGCACCAATTCGCAGATGATATGTTCTTGCGTCTCTCCCTGAACCAACAGTTCCACTCCCTCTTTTTTTACCTCTGCATTTTCAACCGTCGCCGAGGTCAGTACGCGAATATTGGACTTTTTAAATGCCCTCAATAAGGTCTTGGAAATATCTTCATCTTCACCTGACAGAAGTTGAGTACCGCGCGCTATGATCGTTACGTCAACACCCAAAGCTGCAAAAAATGTCGCGAACTCGCATCCGATAGGACCTCCTCCGATGATGGCAATAGATTTTGGCAGAGTTTTTAGCTCAAAGATCTCACGGCTGGAAAGTATCCGCTCTCCATCCAATGGCAGAGAGAAAACTTCTCTACTCTTCGCTCCAGTTGCGAGTATGCACTTCTCAAAACGGATTTTCTCCCCTGATACATCCACAGTATGAGAATCGATAAAGGACGCTTCCCCATACAATGTCTCGACCTTGGCATTTTCCAGCAGCCATACAACCCCCGATCGAAGCTCATTTTTTAACGAGATAGTTTTTTCTCTCAAACGCTCCAAATTCAGACCATGGATCTCTACTTCCACTCCGCACTCTCTAAAATAGTTGGTCTTGGATACATATCCGGCACTTTGGAGATAATTTTTCGTCGAAATGCACCCCTCATTGAGACAGGTTCCGCCGATTCGCTCTTTGCTTTTGTCAATCAAAAGCGTTTTCAATCCTGAACGCCCCAGCTCTATGGCTGATTCATAACCCCCAGGCCCTGCTCCGATCACCACTGCATCATACTGTTTCATTGTTTGCCTCCAAATATTCATGCGCCATATAACTGCTTCGGGTATACGGAGAGCTTTTGATATGGTCGAATCCCATTTCCAACCCCATCGTACGTAGATACTCAAATCGGCTTGGCTGGACATACTCCGTAACCGCCTCATGGTGAATTGAGGGGGAGAGATACTGGCCGATACTGAGATAACGGCACCCTGCATTCAATAAATCTTCCATGAGATGACGCACCTCATCATCCTCTTCCCCAAATCCCAGCATTATCCCGCTTTTAGTGGCAATGGCAGGGTTATAATTTTTTAGATGCTTCAATACACGCAAGGAGCGTTCGTAATTGGACCCTTTGCGCACATGATAGAGGCGCGGCACTGTCTCCACATTATGTCCAATGATCTGAGCGCCGCTGTGGGCAATGCATTTTATTGCATCGAGGTTTTCCTTCATATCGGGGATCAATAGCTCCACCACGATCGTATCGTCGATTGCTTTGATTGCATCTACTGTTTTACAAAACTGATCCGCTCCTCCATCGCCCAAATCATCGCGGGTGGAACTCGTCAGTACCACATGACGTAATCCAAGCTCTTTAACCGCCTGTGCCACATTATCAGGCTCATGAGGGTCAAGCATCAACGGTTTTCCTTTGGCTACGGCACAAAAACTGCACGCACGCGTGCATACAGCCCCTAACAGCATAAACGTTGCAACATTTTGTCCAAAACACTCGCTGATATTGGGGCACATCGCCTCTTCACATATCGTATGAAGACGCCCCTTGCTCAAGAGCTGTTGCATTGCAACATGATGGCTGAGGGTGATTTTTTTGCGTAGCCATTGCGGTTTAGGCAGAAGCTTGTTTCCCATGGAGATTCCACCTTTCCTGACTGTATTTGTGTTCCAACAACGTTTGCGCACAGCTTTCTTCCGTTTGGGTCAATGTATCAGGCAGCAGAACAACATTAAACGTTTCGCAAAACGCTTCTTTCACTGCCAATAAGAGAGACTCATAACTCATAACTGTACCCAGACGCTCCAAAGATGCCGCAGTTTTGAGACCTGATTCTTCTGTAAAAACAGGGTTAAAAAGAGATTCATCCAGACGCATGGGAACCGTGCCGTGCTGAAACAATACATGACGGGTATAGCGCTGTGCATTGCCACCCATTTTCTTTTTATTTATGACAATATCATACATTTCATTTCCTGCCAGACATATTGCTGATCTTGCTGCCTTCGATGGTCCTTCACCCGCAAAACAGGCTGTATGCCCAAGATTTTTATAGAGACGGATCAAAAATTTGCACAAATAGCGGTAGCTCTCTTTTACTCCTATATTCATAAAACTACGAGGCAATATTAAAGAATATGAAAGATCATTTCCATGTACAAGTATCCCTCCTCCGCTCATACGACGAACAATGGGGAGTTTTCGATCATTCAACTTTTTCAAATCCAAACTCTTATGGATATTTGAAAACTTTCCAATACTAAGAGCATTGGTCCATCCATAAAGGCGTATAATCGGTAAATCACCTTCGCTATGCGTATGAATCAACGCTTCATCGACTGCCATGTTCCAGTCAGGCAATCCCACACCGCTGTCAATAAGCCGCCATGTATGGTGCATAATCATTTTCAACTCTTTACATAACTCATTTTTTTATCAGTAATCTAGAATATACTTTGTGTATAATTAATTGTGATCGATTGTACCTTAAAGAAACAAGTTTTATATGAGGAGAAGAGAAAATGGATAAAAATTTGATCGAAAAAAACATAAATGATTTTTCAAGTAAACCCAATCTTATTAATTATCAAGATGTGTATCAAACTTTTAACTGGAACACTATCGCATCCGAATTTCAAGGGTTACCCTCTGGAGGGCTCAATATTGCCCACGAAGCGATCGATCGCCACGCCAACGGTCCTCTGTCAGATAAAACAGCGCTGATATGGCTGGGTGAGCGCGGTGAGCGAAGGACGTATACGTTTAGCGAGATGAAAAAAGAGAGTGGCCGGTTTGCCAATCTCCTTGTATCTCTAGGTATTGGTAAAGGGGACCGTGTCTTTACTCTATCCACACGCCTCCCTGAGCTTTACATCGCCGCGATCGGCATCTTGAAAAATCAAAGCGTGCTGTGCCCCCTCTTCTCCCAATTCGGTCCCGAACCTATCGTGCAGCGTTTAGTGCGCGGAGATGCAAAAGTTCTCCTTACTACACAAAGTTTGTTTGAGAAAAAAATACGCCCCATTTTACAACAGCTTCCGCAGCTTCAAACGGTCTTGCTAATCGACGTACACGAAGATGAAAGCGATCAAATACGGTCACTTCCAAAACTAATGAAAAATGTCTCGGATATCTATGATATTTCCCCCACCGATCCCGAAGATATGTCGCTTCTGCATTTCACCAGCGGGACTACGGGAATGCCAAAAGGGGTTGTTCATGTTCACAAAGCGATTTACACCCATTGGATGAGCGGGAAATACGTATTGGATTTTCATCCAAATGATATCTATTGGTGCACTGCCGATCCGGGATGGGTTACAGGAACATCGTATGGGATCATTACCCCGTGGCTGCATGGAATAACCAATGTGGTTGATGAAGCGGAGTTTGATGCGGTACGTTGGTACAGCACCCTTCAAAACGAGAAAATAACC
>JBBQNL010000044.1:0-13743 GCA_038329855.1 Campylobacterales bacterium | reverse complement strand
GGTGCTCATGTGAATGTCGAGGTGAATCTGGGATACGCAGAACTGAGCTTGCAAGAACTCCTTGAGATCGAGGTGAGCGATATTCTTCTTCTAAACCTTCCGGCAGATGATGTGGTGAGTGTCAGTGTCGATGGAAAAGAGCGATTTGTCGCACAGATGGGATTGAGACGTTTTCGTAAATCCGTTCAAATTACCAAGCTGATCGACACGGAAAAAGATGCTGTTAAGCGTGCGTTAAAAGAGTTTGAAACAAAACGAAAAGAGCGTATTGTCGGAGCAAAAGAGATAATTAAAACACATGATGAGTTTGATGAGGACAGAGAATGAGTGATTTTACCGGACTATTTGCGGCAGAAGCCGTCGCAACGATTGAGGGATTAACAGGGCAGACGCCAACGATTAGTTTTAAAGAAGCAGAAACAATTTCGATTGTCAGCAATGTTATCCCACCTATTGCATGCGTCCATTTGAGCTTTAGCGGAGTGGCAGCAGGGCGGGCTATGGTGATGGTTCCCCCTTCGTTGGCAACGGCTCTTGGCGATATGATGCTAGGCGGTGAGGGCGAGAGCAAAGATGAGATGGGAGATGATGATCTTGATGCAATCAAAGAGATTATTTCAAACATCACGGGGGCTATGAGCACGACATTGGGGTCCCAAAAAGAGCTTCCGAAGTTTGCAATTAAAGCCGAAGATGCTATTTTTATCTCTGAAGACGGAGATATCGATTTGGAAGCATATTCCAAGCTGTATGTGTTTACCTTTGTTTTGGGAACGATTAACTCTCTTATGATGCTGGCCGTCGATCATGCTATTCTTTCAAAGCTCGAAGCGCTTCCCGAAGCAGCCGTGAGTGTAAGCTCAGAGGAGAATGGGACTTCACCAACCAATAATGGTAATACGTCACGCAAGCTTGATGAGGGTGAGATGAAAAATATTGGCCTCATTATGGATGTCAAACTCCCTGTTCGTGTCCGTATCGGCAAGAAAAAAATGCTCCTCAAAGATGTTTTGAGTATGGATATCGGTTCGGTGATAGAGCTGAATCAACTCGCCAATGATCCCTTGGATATTTTAGTGGATGACCATGTCATTGCGCAAGGTGAAGTGGTGATCGTCGATGGCAATTTCGGGGTTCAAATCACTTCGATCGGGAGTAAGCGCGACCGATTGACGAAGTTAAAAGGATAATCATGCCACGTCGAAGAGGGATGAAAAAGGAATATCCAAGCAGCCGCTATGTCAAAGATATCAAATCCGGTGATGTTTGGAGTGTTTTTAAAATTATTGCCGATTTTGTCCAAGGTTTTGATGAATTGGGAGATTTGGGACCCTCGGTCACCATCTTTGGAAGTGCCCGTGTCGATGAACATCATCCGTATTACCAGCAGGCTATGGAGCTTTCGGATATGCTTGGTGCTAAAGGATATAATATTATCACAGGCGGCGGTCCAGGGGTTATGGAGGGGGCCAATCGAGGGGCGTTTGCCCATGAAGAGGTAGAGTCGATTGGGCTGAATATTGAACTTCCATCAGAACAAAAGCCCAATTCTTATCTCACCAAAGGGCGCAGTTTTGACTATTTCTTTTCTCGTAAAGTGATGTTGGTCAAGTATTCGATGGCCTATGTCATTTTCCCCGGGGGCTTTGGAACACTCGATGAGTTATTTGAAGCATTGACGCTGATTCAAACCCGAAAAGTATGGGGGGTACGATTGTTTGTGATCGGGACGGAATTTTATACCCCTTTGATCGAATTTATTCGGACAAAAATGTTAGCGGAAGGGATGATTGACGAAGACGATATGAAGCTTCTTGATCTGACAGATGATATACAATATGTGGCCAGCGAGATTGAAAAATCACTGGTTTCTCAAATAGCGACCCTTGAGAAAGAGGGGCTGGATGGTACGAAATATTATCAGTCTCTTTCATCCTATGTTATGGATCGATGCAATGTAGACGGGGGAAGTGTATGAAAAAAGTTTTGATCGGGATGAGCGGCGGGGTAGATTCGACGGTCTCAACGTTATTGCTTAAAGAGCAAGGGTACGAGGTAGAAGGTGTTTACATGAAACTTCACTCGAAGCCCGGTTATCATGAGATTCATCAAGCACGCGCACAAAAAGCGGCTGATTTTGCAGGGGTCAAACTTCATATTCTCGATTTACAAGAGAAATTCAATGAAAAAGTATTTACCCCGTTTATCGAAACGTATCAAGCGGGGAAAACCCCAAATCCGTGTGCTTTGTGCAATCGGAACATAAAGTTTGGAGCGATGGTGGAGTTTGCAGACAGTATTGCAGCGGACTATGTGGCAACAGGTCATTATATTCGTCATAACGGTCAGTATCTTCAAATGGCAGAAGATGATACTAAAGATCAAAGCTATTTTCTTTTTTACATCAACCCTGCATTGGTACCGCGCCTTCTTTTCCCTTTGGGCGAAAAACACAAAAGTGATATCAAAGCGTATGCAGCCGGTATTGAAGGGTTGGAGTCGTTTGCATCACAAGGGGAATCCAGCGAGATTTGTTTTGTTGAGACGACCTATGCGGATGTCTTAAAGCCATACGTGAATGTTGATGTCGAAGGTGATGTCCTCAATCTTGAGGGGAAAGTGGTCGGAAAGCACAAAGGCTACATGCACTACACCATTGGAAAACGAAAAGGGTTTAGTGTCCATGGCGCTCATGATCCCCATTTTGTCGTTGAAATCAGACCCGATACGAATCAAATCGTAGTCGGACCGCGTGAGGCACTCGAATGCCATCGTGTTGTATTGGAAAATGTTAATATGTTCGATGACCGAAAAGATTTTGAGTGTGAGATCAAGCTTCGTTATCGGACAACTGCCGTGAAATGCCATGTAATAATCGACGGTGATCACGCTACAGTAGAGTTACATGAGCCGGTACTGGGTGTCGCTTCCGGTCAAGCGGGTGTTTTTTACGACGGTGATACACTTCTTGGCGGCGGATGGATCGTTTGATTGGCTCAAAAAAACGTATCATAGCAGCAGGGATTATCGGTAACGTAATCGAATATTATGACTTTGCTCTGATTGGTTTTTTAGCGGTGATGATGGGAAAACTTTTTTTCCCTTCCGATGATCCGTTTCTCTCTCTTATAGGCTCTTTTGGAGCGTTTGCTGCGGGGATGATCATGCGACCCGTGGGTGCAGCGATTTTCGGTCATATAGGCGATCGCATAGGGCGTCGATTTGCATTAATGGCATCGCTTGTGTTGATGGCATTACCGACATTTTTGATCGGATTTTTACCGACCTATGCACAAATCGGAATCATGGCCCCTATATTGCTCGTGGCGCTACGGATGATCCAAGGACTTTCGGTCGGAGGGGAATACGCAAGCTCCATCGTCTATCTCGTAGAACAATCCAGCCCCAATCGCCAAAATCTCTATGGCTCCTTTGTCTCTGTCGGAGCAAAAATCGGGATGGCATTGGGATCGGGATTATGTGGCGGATTGCTTTGGTACTTGGGTGAAGATGCGATGGGGGAGTGGGGATGGAGAATCCCGTTTATTTTGAGTATTTTCATCGCGGCTGCGGGACTTTATTTACGTCGAAATCTCACCGATAACTATCAGCCTCATGAGGATAAAACGATCCCTTTGGTGGCAATTTTCAAAGAGCACAAAAAGATTTTTATGAAATTTTTGATCGTTGCCTCGGTCATTTGGATGTTTTATTATACGTTGTTTATCTATCTCCCGATATGGCTTGAAACAAGCGCAGGGTTGAGCAAATCGCAAGCAGGGAATATCAATACCATCTCGATTCTGTTAGGGGTGACTTTTATCCCCTTGATGGCAATGGTGGCGGATAAAATGGGTTCTCTTCGTGTGATGAAAATGGCGGCTATCGGCACAGCGGCAGCCATTTTCCCTTTGATGTTTGCAATGGTCCATGGAGGATTTTACGGAGCATTGGCTGCAACCTCCATGATGGTCGTCCTTTTGTGCGCTTACCAAGCTCCCATCTTTTCAGCCGTTGTGCATGCTCTTGATTACCACGGCTACCGAGCATCATTTACCGCATTGATTTTAGGGAGTGCCGCAGGACTTGTTGGAGGAGTGACTCCGGCATTGATGACATCCTTGGTAGAATTCAGCCACGATCCTTATTCACCAGCTTATTTAATTACAGCAGCTTCGTTAATCGCATGGGGTGTTTTGGGACGGATAAAAAGTCACTAAGGCTACTTCGTCACATTCCCATCATCTTGCATAAACACAGAAGCTTCAACAGAAGATTCACTTACGATAGGCTCACTGTTTTCTACGGGTGCAGAGGTGTCAAACAATGATTCCACCGAAACATTGGCCTCGGTTGTCGGTGTATTCTCTTCTTTTGTAGGTGTCATTACCTCTTTATAGATGGATTGTATGACCCCTCGGCGCTGCATGGTTTTATAGATGATCCGGGCGCGGTTTTTGACGTACTTTTGGTTTCCGGTTGGATTGTATTTGATGGGATTGGGCAAGACGGCTACGAGACGTGATGCTTCA
This sequence comes from Campylobacterales bacterium, assembly GCA_038329855.1. Classification (GTDB taxonomy): domain Bacteria; phylum Campylobacterota; class Campylobacteria; order Campylobacterales; family Sulfurimonadaceae; genus Sulfuricurvum. The sequence goes on along the minus strand of JBBQNL010000044.1, from coordinate 9,211 downwards.
CGTGCGGTGAGATTTTTGGCACTTTTATGATAGTAATGACGTGCAGCGGCTTCAATACCGAAAATACCGTCTCCCCATTCAGCAACATTGAGATAAATCTCTAAAATACGACGCTTTGAGAGGGTTTTTTCGATACGCCATGTGAGAATTGCCTCTTTGATTTTTCGTACGGGATTTTTACTCGGAGAGAGATAGAGATTTTTGGAGAGTTGCTGACTGATGGTACTTCCCCCTGCCAGTGTTTTTTTCTTTATACTTCGTTCAATCGCATTTTCCATCCCTTTGATATCGAACCCATCATGCTTCCAAAAACCGTCGTCTTCGCCGATGAGTACCGCTTTAATCACATTGGGAGAAATTTTGTTCATGCTGACCCATGTTTGGGTAATGTGGATATCACGATTCTCGTCCGCCCATTGAGATTCACGATACTCCATAAACGCGGTAGGGATAGGGCGTTCGTTTTTCAACGCTGAAATATCAGGATAAACAACATAGCGGCCGATGTCCACCGCACCTAGTATGATGAGCATAAGGGTGATTTTCCAAAAAAGTTTCATTGGTTTTCCATGCTGAGTTTGGGCAGATGCCATTGTTTGGTGTAAGCCAAGAGACGTAAAGTGATAGCAAGGGTTGCGATGATCGCAACGCTTAGAGTATTGGTGCTCCAAAGGGCATCGGAGAGTACCAGAAGTACGGCGACGATAAGGGCGATGGAGCCGTAAAAATCGCTGATGAGAACAGATGGGACCTGGTTGATCATCGTATCGCGAAGCACTCCTCCTCCGATGGCCGTTAAAAAGCTCAATATAATGACCCCAAAAAAGTTAAACTCATGCCCGATCGCAAGCAATGCTCCGGTGATGCTAAAGGCGACCAGGCCGATGGTATCGCTGATGACAAAAAGCCATTGGCTCTCAATCTCATCCCGAAGTTTTTGGCGAAAAATAAAGGCAAATAGAATCGTGATAAAAACGGTAATCGCAGGGTAGTATTCGTTAAACGCAAAAGGGGTGCGGTCCAAAATGACATCCCGTACGACTCCGCCGCCAAGGGCCGTGATGGAGGAAGAGATGATGATTCCCAGCAAATCAAGTTTGTGCCGCACCCCTATCAAAAAACCGCTCAGGGCAAAAGCGATAATTCCCAGTATATCGGCGGCAACAACAAGGTTAAATTCAAACATTCGGGGCGCGGTAGTTTTCTTTGAAACTTACATAGCGGCGTGCCGATGCATACAGTTCCGCTACCTCGTCATCGTTGAGTTCCCGGACAACTTTGGCAGGGCTGCCCATGATCAGAGAGCGGGGCGGAAAGATTTTGTTTTTTGTGACGAGCGAACCTGCACCCACGATGGATTCTTTACCGATCACGGCACCATCGAGTATGGTAGCAGACATTCCTATCAAGCACGCATCTTCGATCGTGCAGCCGTGCAGCATAACGCGGTGACCTACTGTAACATCGTTTCCGATGATGGTAGGATGGCCGTCGCTCATGTCATCACGTTTGTGGTGGGTGACATGAACCATGCTGAGATCTTGAATGTTGGAACGGTCTCCGATGGTGATAAAATGAACGTCACCCCGTACCACACAACCAAACCAGATACTGACATCTTCGCCCATGGAGACTCGTCCGATGACATCGGCAGAGGGGGCAATCCATACCCGTTCATCGAGATTTGGGACATAGTCAAGGTAATTGCTAAGCATATAAGTCCTTCAATCAGCTTTCTTTAAACAAGCGCGATGTGAGCTGCTGCATGTAGTTGGGAGACTGTTTTTTGGTCGAATTATATACTTTATTGGTGGCGGTTTCAACAATTTGATGCGAATTGATAACACTGCTGCTTTCATGAGGAACTTTGATATAGCTTCCGTCACTTTGAAGCTCGTGCGCCAAAACGTTATCGGAAATCTGTAATTGCAAAATCTGGAGAAGTTTACTCGTCGCCTCTTCTCCTGTAATCGGAGTAAGAAGTTCGATACGACGCAAGAGATTACGAGGCATCCAGTCCGCACTTGAAATGTAGGTCTGAGGCGTGGAGTGTTTAAAATAGAAAATTCGGGCATGTTCGAGGTATTTTCCGATGATTGAGATGACCCGGATATTGTCGCTCATCCCCTCAACTCCTGGACGTAAACAGCATACGCCGCGAACGATAAGCTGAATTTTCACCCCCGCTTGAGACGCTTTGTAGAGTGCTTTGATGATATCGTCGTCCACAATCGCATTCATTTTTGCGATGATAACTCCCTCTGCTCCCATGCGGGTTTCGTTGTGGATTAGAGAGAGAATTTTAGGTTTGATTTGAGTCGGTGCCATGTAGAGCTCATTTAGTTTCCCTTTTTTGCTAAATCCCGTGAGAAAATGGAAAAAACGGGTCATGTCATTGGTAATAGCATCGTTGGACGTCATATAGCTGATGTCGGTATAGACGGTAGCCGTAGAGGGGTTGTAGTTTCCTGTCCCTAAATGAGCATATTGCTTTAGCTTTCCATCAACACGACGGGTGATAAGGGCAGCTTTGGCGTGAACTTTGAACCCTGTGATTCCATAGATAACATGTGCTCCTGCACTTTCGAGTGCTTTTGCCCAGATGAGGTTGTTTTCTTCGTCAAAACGGGCTTTGAGCTCCACCATAACAGTGACTTGTTTCCCGGATTCTGCGGCTGCGATGAGGGATTGGACGATCACCGATTTGGAGCCGGAGCGGTAGAGTGTCATACGGATGGAGACGACATCTGGATCTTTTGCCGCGACTTGGATGAGACGTACGACCGGCTCAAAACTTTCAAAAGGGTGATAAATGATGAGGTCTTGTTTGTCGAGAATTCCATACAAGCTCTCATCGGAATCCAGCGGCGGAAGATTGCGGGGTTTAAAGCTGGGACTGGTGAGATGCGCAAAATCTTTGTTCTCGACGACTTGCCATAGACTTCCAAGATTGAGATAGGTTTGGAAGCGGTAAATATCATCTTTGAATACATTGGCGTGACGATTGAAAAAATTTAATAAATCATCATCGGCATGATTGCTCAGTTCCAGTCGAACAATCTCCCCTTTTTTACGCAGTTTCAGCCCTTCTTCGAGCATCTCCATAAAATCATCCGCTTCCTCTTCTTCGATAGCGATATCGGCATTGCGGGTGATACGAAACGCGGCAAATTTAATGAGCTCGTATCCCGGAAAAAGATCATGAATATGTTCGGCAACAATGCTTCCGATAGGGACATAGATGCGGTTGTCAATGTCGACAAATCGAGGGAGTACTCTGGGAATTCGGACGATACCGTAGCGTTCAATATTCTCATCATCAGAGTCTCGAAGTTTGACAATAAGACCAAAGCTAAGGTTGTTGAGATGAGGGAACGGATGCGTTGCATCGACGGCTATGGGGACAATAACCGGATAAATGTTTTCATAAAAATATTTGCTTAAAATTTTACGTTGTTCGGGTGTGACTTCTTTGTAGGATTTGAAAAAAATTCCCTCTTTTTCAAGCGAGTGCATAATTCCAAGTAAACAGCGCTCAACGGCCTGTTGTTCGGTGTGTACATAGGTGCGTATTTCACGCAGTTGATGAAGCGGGGTAAATCGATCGGCACCGGATACATTGACCCCAGCACTAAAGAGCTTTTTAAGACCCGCAATACGAATCATATAAAATTCATCGAGATTGGTTCCGTAAATGGCGAGAAATTTCAATCGCTCCAACAGAGGGAGTGATTCATCTTGTGCTTGCCCTAAAACACGGGTATTAAACTGAAGCCAAGAGAGTTCACGGTTGATATAGAGGGCTGGATCTTTTAAATTTTTATGCATGATGCGTACCTATTATTATGTTGTTGCGATTATAGTATACTTTGATTACAAAAAGGAGTTTTATGAGTACATTTGCTATTATTATGTTGGGAACGACCGCATTTTTTGCCTATCAGATTTATCGTCATATTCAAACATTGAAAGATAAAAAAGAAGAAAGTACCGAAGCTGTTTTTGTCCCTATTGAGCCAAAAAGCGTCGATGCCTCTGCTGCATTGATCGAGGAAGCCGATGAAGCGTACGGTGAAGGTGATTTGGAGCGGGCATTGGAGAAACTCAATCGAGCTGACAAACTCTCAAAAGACAATCCCGAAATTATAAATAAGCGTGCCTTTATCAATGGAAAACTAGGAAACGTGGACAAAGCAATCGAGCTGTATCGGGCATCACTCGCGATCGACGACACAGATGACTTGACCCACAATGCAATTGCCTCAATGTATAAAGAGCAAGGGGGCTTCGAGCAGGCCCAAGAGCATTACGAGAAAGCATTAAAAATTGACGACGAGTATGCCGTGACCTATTATAACTATGGAAATTTGTTCAATGAGATGGGGGAAAAAGAGAAAGCGCAAGAGATGTACACTCAAGCCCTCATGTTACAAGAAGAGTTTCCGCAAGCACGCGAAGCGCTTGAAAAATTAAAAGAGAACGCATGAACCAAAATCAAGCTCGTTTAGCCGTATTGATCGATGCAGACAACTCTCAGCCCTCCATTATTGCAGGATTACTCGACGAGATTGCAGGGCATGGAGTGGCGAGTGTTAAACGCATTTACGGGGATTGGACCGATACCAAGCTTAAAAGCTGGAAACATGAACTATTAGAGCACGGGTTGCATCCGATGCAGCAGTTTGCCTACACAACGGGTAAAAATGCGACCGACAGTGCGATGATTATTGACGCCATGGATTTGTTGTATACGAAAAATTTTGACGGTTTTTGCATCGTTTCCAGCGACAGCGACTTTACCCGTCTTGCCAGCCGTATCCGTGAGTCTGGGATCAAGGTATATGGATTCGGAGAGCAAAAAACACCCAAATCGTTTATTGGTGCATGTGATAAATTTATTTATACCGAAAATCTTCGCCGTTCCCTTACGACCCCTGCGTTGGTTGCCAAGCCTAAAAGCCAACACGACGAGAAAGCGTTGCTTGAATTGGTTCGAAATGCCGTTGAAGATACGACGAACGAAGCAGGGTGGTCCTATATGGGGGCAATCGGCCAAAACCTCATTAACAAATCACCCGAATTTGATCCCCGCAGTTTCGGATATAAAAAATTGGTCGATCTTATCGAAGGATTGGGAGAGTTTGAGTTCAAATACTCCGATCCACTCTCAGGATCTCAATCGATTCATGTTCGTGTCAAGCGTAAAAAAAGGAGTTACGAGAAATGACAGTACGAGAAATTTACACGTTTTTGGATGAACTCTCCCCTTTTTCGCTTCAGGAAAGCTGGGATAATTCGGGATTGCTGGTAGGGGATTTCACTCAAGAGATATCGACGGTTGTTCTTTCAATCGATATGGATGAAGGCTTGCTTGAATCGATTCCCGACAATGCATTGCTCATTACCCACCACCCGATTATTTTCGGAGGTCTGAAACAGCTTCAGTTTAACCAATACCCTGCCAAGCTGCTTGCCCCGATGATTCGAAAAAATATTACCAATATCGCAATGCATACGAATTTTGATCAAACCCATCTCAATGATTATGTGGCGACCCAAGTATTAGGGTACGAAATTATTGCCAAAGAGGGGTTTGTCGCCTATTTTGGAGTGGACGAGTCGTTTGATACCTTTACTCAAAAAATAAAGAGCGCTTTTGGTATGAAACACATTCGAGCTATACAATGCCATGATCATATACGCACTTGCGCTTTAGTTACGGGCTCAGGTGCATCTCTGATGCGTAATATCGAGGCGGATTGTTTTTTAACCGGTGACATAAAATACCACGATGCGATGGAAGCTCAAGTACTTGGATTGTCGATGTTGGACATCGGGCATTATGAAAGTGAATGCTATTTTGGAGAGATATTGGCAGGACACTTGGAAAAATTAGGTTTGAGTGTTATAATTTCACCATCAAAAAACCCATTCTCGTATCATTGAGATGAAGCACCCCCAAAAAGGCACATTATGAACAAACACTTAGAGTAGCTAATCGATTTGTCGTTGATTGACAAAGAGATCGATGCGTTCGAGCCGCAAGTTGAAGAAGCAAACCTTCAGTACGACGCACTTTTGGCAATGAAAAATTCGGTTGTAAACGAGATTGCAACGCTGTCTTCAGAGATCAAAGATGAGCAAATCAAAAAGCAAAAAAACGAACTTCATCTTGCAGAACTTTCTGCAAAACTGGAAGACAATAAGAAAAAAAGCGGTGAGATCAAAACAGAACGTGAGATGAAATCGCTTCAGCTTGAAGAAGAAATTGCAAAAGAGCAAGTCAACTTCGCCAATGAAGAGATTGCCCGTTTGGAAAAACTAATCGATCACAAAAAAGCGAAAATTGAAGATCTTGAAGCAAGAGCAAGTGAAATCGAAGGAAATCTTTCCGGTGTAAAAGCGGAAGTTGACCTTAAATTGGCTCGTATTGATGAAGAGCGTAAAGTGGTCTTTGCTAAAAAAGAGATTCTAGTCGGTGCTATGAACCAAAAAGGGCTCTCATTTTATCAAAAAATTCGTCGTTGGGCGAAAAATACGACAGCAGTACCGGTTCGTAACCAAGCGTGTATGGGTTGTTATATGGCGCTTAGTGATAAAGTATACAGCGAGATTATCCGAGGCGAAGAGATCGTAACATGCCCCCATTGCGGACGATTATTGTATCTTGAACCATCAGACGATACAATCAGCGCATAAGTCCACTTTCGTGAAGGTGTTTGATTTTTTCTACACCTTTTTGGCTATCACCCTTTTTGGGATAGCCCTCCCTTTTATCCTCTTTCTCTCGTTTAAAAAAAAATACCGCCGTTCCATCCCCTCACGCTTTTTTCTGTGGAATAATCCCCCGTTTGAAGAGAATGACATTTGGTTCCATGTCTGTTCCCTCGGAGAGGCAAAAGCCATTGGAGCGATCTTGGAGCGTTTGGAGGGGTTAAAAATCGCTATTAGCACGATTACCCACACTGGGTATGAGGCGGCATCTAAGTATGCAGCACAGGTACGCTATCTCCCTTTTGAGCCATGGTTATGGTTTTGGATTCGCCGCCCCAAAACGGTTGTCATCTTGGAAGCAGAATTTTGGTATTTGTTATTTAGCATTTGCACTTTCAGAGGAGCGCGGGTGATTGCACTCAATGCTCGTATCAGCGATCGTAGTTTCCCAAAATATTATAAGATGAAGTGGTTTTATACTCGACTCTTTGATAAATGTGAATTAATTTTATGCCAAAGTCGTGAAGACATGGCTCGTTTTATTGCATTGGGTGCACGAAATGTTGAGGTAGTCGGAAATATTAAACTGGCGCAAAAAGTTGAAGCGACCAAAACGTATTTAAAACCTGATGGACTATTGATTGTTGCGGGGAGCACCCATGAGGGGGAAGAGGAGGGAATCTTGCGCGGATTTATGGAGTATCGTGTCAGAAATCCTTACGCAAAGCTCCTCATCGTCCCGCGCCACCCCGAACGCTTTGCCAAAGTAGCACAACTCATTGAACGTACTGCACCAGATAATAGTTTTTCACGTTGGAGTCAGACTCAATCGATAGATGCAGATATTACCCTGATAGATGCAATGGGAGAACTTAACAATCTCTACGCCATTAGTGACATAGCGATTTTGGGAGGAGCATTTTCCCCCATCGGTGGACACAACCCTCTCGAACCCGCTCATTTTGGATGCAAGATTATTACGGGCAAGCACATATTTTTACAGCGCGAATTATTTAAATATGTTTCTCATGTGCAATTTGTAGAAATTGATGGAATTTCTGAAGCATTAATCAGTGCCGAAACATTACCGCCCTCTCAGGTGAATGCCACAATTGATTTAGAGAGAGTAATGGAATGTTTGCAATATAATGAACAGAGTTGAAGCACGATAGTGGTATAATTCCAAAAATAAACGGATTGAAAATCAACCTGAGGACGATAAAATGGAAAAACCAAAAGCATACAAGCTCTTAGCAGCACAAGAGGGAATCAGTAATTCCGAAGCAAAATCACTTATTGACCGAGGTTTGGTCTATGTAGGTAATTCCAAGGTACTGATTGCACGCGGTGAAATCAGTGCAAAAACCAATTTTATCGTTCAAAAGGTAGAAAAAGCACACCCAATCTATGAAGATGACAACCTGATCGTTATCGATAAGCCGGCGTTTGTCAACTCCGATGAGATTGAGCGACAGTTTAAAGGGTCACAGCTTTTGCACAGACTTGACCGTGAAACAAGCGGTGTATTGATGCTGGTCAAAAATGAAGAGTATCGACTCAAAGCCATTGGCGAGTTTAAAAAAGACAATGTTTATAAAGAGTACGTCGCGTGGGTAGACGGTATCATCAGTGAGCCGTTTGTAATCGATCAGCCTCTGATTACGGAGAAAAAAGGGAACAAGGCGTACACAAAAGTAGCTAAAAATGGCAAGCCTGCCATTACCGAAGTGACCCCTTTGGAAGTATCAGGGAAAAAGACGAAAGTTCAGCTCATAATTCATCATGGGCGTACCCACCAAATCCGTGCACACATGAAATACGCCCTTCATCCGATAGTGGGTGATGAGAGCTACGGCGGACGTCAGGCAAAGCGTGTTATGTTACATGCTAAAAAAGTGGAGATTCTGGGGTTGACCTTTATAGCGCCAGAACCTAAAATATTTGGACATTTTGGCAGTTAAAAAAGCATAATCAAAGTAAAAATTAAGTATAATTCGAAACTTTTTATACCTTTTGCATAGCATTATCTAGGAGTTCAAGTGTTTGATACACTCACAGAATCATTTACATCCGCCATACGCAAGATTCGTTTTCATGACGATGAAAAAGCGCTTACCAAGGCATTGGGCGAGCTTAAAAAAGCGTTACTCAAAGCGGATGTTCATCACAAAGTGGTGAAAGATCTGATTGATTCGGTCGAATTTCAGGTAAAACAAAACGGTATCGGCAAAGATCAATTCCTTGATGCCCTTCGCAGTTCATTGTATGAGCTTTTGAAGGTCAAAGGAAATTCAGGCTTTGTTTATGCGCCTCAAGCACCTACGGTTATCTTGATGACCGGATTGCAAGGTTCGGGTAAAACAACGACAACCGGAAAGCTTGCCAACTATCTTAAAATTCGTCAGAAAAAACGTGTTTTGGTGGTTGCTGCCGACTTGCAGCGTCTTGCGGCGGTTGAGCAATTACGCCAAGTGTGCGCAGGGATCGATGTTGAGCT
>JBBQNL010000043.1:0-14060 GCA_038329855.1 Campylobacterales bacterium | reverse complement strand
AAGCATCCATGGCCATGAAGCAGAAAAAAACGATGAAAAAGCCAACACTCCACGAGTCAATGCGGGCAATTCCTGTCCCATAGTATCGAAAATAGCGGTAAGTTTTGGGACAACGGAAGTGAGCATAAAAGATACCGTAAGGATTGAAACCCCGACGATAAATCCTGGATAAATAAAGGCTTTAGTAAGCTGTGAACGGATCTGCTCACCGACTTGAATATAAGAGGCAAGCTCACTTAATACAGCGGCAAGAACCCCTCGATCTTCACTGGCACGGAGGGTTCCTAGATAAAACGATGGAATTTTATAGATATTTTGTGCTTCTAGAGCCGCAGATAAGCTTTTTCCCTCATCCAGTAACGTAATCAACAGTGTAAAAAAACGGGCGGTTTTAGGCTGATGTCGATATTGCTGTTCTTGAAGAGAAAGCGCGCGCGTCAATGGTACTCCTGCACGTAAATAAACGGCTAAATCGCGGCTGATTCGAGTCAAGAGAGCGGAGGGAATTGCCTGGGTACCAAATATACCGAACGCTTCGAAAAGAGATCTATGCTGAACGTCAAGTGATGAGTAGATGATCCCCTGCGCACGGAGCTGTCGTTTAGCCTCATCCAACGATGATGCTTCCAGTGTTCCTTTGATACGTGTTCCCTCAGCGCGAAGCCCTTTATAAACAAATTCCATTACGCCTCTTTGACCCCGACGCGGATAATCTCATCAACCGTAGTATCCAGAGAAACTAGAATCTCTTTGAGCTGATCGGCCAAAAAGGGCATTCCTTTTTCCTTCATAGCTGCGCGAAGCTCAATATCGTTTTCACACTCTTTCATCAAGGTTTGGACACTGTCATCCATCATCAGCAGTTCGCCTACCGCGATTCGGCCATGGTAACCTGTTCCCCCACATGCCGAACAACCAATACTTGTAGCAACTAGCGTGTCACTTGGGAGGTCTAAATCACGCGCATCTATAGGGTCTATGGTGTGGATCTCACGACACTCCATGCATACCTTACGTACCAGCCGCTGTGCCAAAACTCCCAAAAGCGTCGAGGTAATCATAAACTTATCCACTCCCATATCGATGAGACGGGTAACGGCGGATGTTGCATTGTTCGTATGAAGGGTTGAGAAAACAAGGTGCCCTGTCATCGCCGCTTGGATCGCGATTTGAGCCGTTTCCCCATCACGAATCTCTCCAACGAGGATAATATCGGGATCTTGGCGCAAAATCGATCGCAGACCCTCGGCAAAGGTCAGACCAATCTTGGAATTAACGGCAATCTGGCTGACATGTGCGGCATCGTACTCTACTGGATCTTCGATCGACATCACGTTATTCTCAGGCCCTGAAACTTTTTGTAGAAAAGAGTGCAGTGTTGTCGATTTTCCGCTTCCTGTGGGTCCGGTAACGAGAATAATCCCATGCGAAAATTTGAGTAGTTCATAAAAACGTTCCGTTGTCGCGGTATTAAATCCAAGCTCTTCGAGTCCCGGGATCGATGTAGCCTGCATCAAAAGACGCATTACAACCCTCTCCCCATGATAGGTTGGCAAAACTGAAACCCTCACGTCGAGTGCTTTTCCGGCGATTTTAATCTGGGTACGGCCATCTTGAGGGAGACGTTTTTCTCCGATATCAAGGTTGGAAATAACCTTGATCCTGCTAATGACGAGACTGATAATCGCTTTGTCTAAATCAATGTGCTTGGAAAGAACTCCGTCGATACGAAACCGAACTTCCCCTTTTTTTTCATGCGTTTCGATGTGGATATCACTGGCACGTCGCTTCAAAGCCTGATAAAAAATCGTGTTAACGAATTTTATAATCGGAGCCGATTCCTCGCTGGTGAGTAAATCGGAGGAATTTTTGAGGAAATCGATAAGCGAGAGTTCATCTTCAAATGGTTCTTCCTGAGAGGCATTGCGAGCCAGCTCACGATCGGTTTTAAGCTCCAAAAATTTGAGATAAAGTGCCTCATAGGTTTGCTCATCCAAATGGGCAATCGGTAGATCGAGGGAGAGAAGATTGTACGCTGATAATGCCGTCGCGGTATCACGAGAAGAGAGGATAGCATATCCCTCATCATCGATACGGGCAAATAATAATCCATTACGCAACGTTTCAAACGGATTTACCCCCTCGGGGATAAAGGGGGTAGGATTCGCTTCTGATAGAAGTGGAATATTGAGCATCTTACTGCACTTCTTTTACACTGTTAACGAGATCATCGATATAGTGTTGCTGAATTTTATCCAACTCTGTGAGCTGAGTACGAAGAGTAGCTAAGTCACTGCTTTTATCGAGTATATACGGGGTCAAAATAATCACTAGATTGATTTTTTCATGAGAAGAGGCTTTGTTTTTGAAAAGCCCACCGATCAGAGGAATATCTGAGAAAAAAGGTACCTTGGTATTGCTACGGTCAAATTTATCTTTGATCAAACCCCCGATAATGACACTCTCTCCATTGCTGACAATCGCGGAGGTTTTCACTTCGCGCTTAGTCGTACTTGGTAGTTGAAGATTGGTATTGGAAGCATCAATATCTTCGAGACGGGTTTCAACTGCTAATAGGACTTTATTATCATTCGAAAGACGAGGCTTGATCTTGAGTGTCAATCCGATATCCTGACGGGTATAACTCGACTGAGAAAGTCCCGTACCTGAGAGGGTAGTGCCTGAGCTAATTGATTCGGTTTTCCCGACATAGATCGAAGATTCTTGGTTGTCGATACACAAAATAGAGGGCTCGGAGAGGATATCAGCGGCACCATTGGTATTGAGCAATGAGATACTAGCACCCAATGCGATCCCAGATGTAATAGCAGGAATCGTGATAGCACCTAACAGTGTTGGATCCAAATTAACAGCGCTTGCAATTCCATTTCCTAAATTTGAATTAAACGACAACATCCCATTGCTTCCAACCGTTCCACCAGAAAGACCGTATTTAACTCCGACTTCTCGTGCTTTGCTTTCACTGATTTCAATGATTCTAGCTTTCACATACACCTGTTGGCGATCACCATCGAGCCCTATGATCGTTGGTAACAAGGTAGCATAAAGATCATCACTGCAAATAATAATAAGAGAATTCGTCGTATCATCGCTCGCAATACTAGGAGGCTGCTGCCCGGGAGAGAGGGTCATTTTAGAGATGACCGTGCTGAGTGTGGTGACAAGATTTTTGGCATCCGCATTTTTAAGCTGTATCAAATGGGTATAGTTTGCGGCTGTTTCATCCCGAATATCCAATGCTTTGACGAGCTGTCGCATCGTTTTGATGTTGGCAGGTAAATCAGTAACAATCAGAGAGTTTGACTCTTTGGAAGGGACAACTTTACCGTTTTTACTGGAGTAATTTTTAATTTTGAGCGCCATCGCTTCAGCAGCAGCGTAGTTTAACTTGAGAATCTCCGTTTGCACCTGCGGAATATCGCTTTTGCTAAGATACGGAACGTTCATGGAGGCCGCATCAGCAACTTTTACGATGGAATAGTACCCCGCGCCGGAGTCCAACATCGTCATTCCTCTCCCTTCTAAAGTCGTTTGAAGAAGTCCAAAAAGCTCTTCGCGACGAATCGGTCGATTACCGGCATAACTGATTTTTCCGCCAACTTCTTCGGTTACAAAAATGTTTTTATTACTGATCCTCGCTACCAACTTGATAAAGTCACTCAACGCCATCCCATCGATGGCAATAGTGGCTTTTTCATTGGGAACGGCAGCAACTGCTTGCAACGTACTAAATGTAACTAGAAAAACGATAAAAAGATTAGCGACTGATTTCATATTCAAGATCCTTTGGCTGATTGTTGCGTAAAACGGTAATTTTAATGGCGGAACGACGTAGTCCTGCCTGATAGGCGGTAAATGCGCTAGCGTGAGAGTTAATAGGCTTGTTATCGATATCGGTGATGATATCTCCTTTTTGAAGTCCAAGAAGGGCAAATAAAGTGCCATCAGCGAGCGAATTTACACGGAAGCCGGTGGTACTGCCCTGCTCTATCACTGGAGTGATTGAAATATTTTTCAAAGTTTCACCCATATTTTTCGTATAACGATCAATCGTAGAACGGGGGATTGAAAAATGATTAGAAGCGACAGCTGTTTCATCAGGGACATACGCAGTAACCGTCTCTTTAAGACCGAGAGTTCCTTCTTCGCCCAAATGCAGTGTCATCCGTTTACCATAGGCTGAAAAAATAGCGCTATTAGGTGAGATACTGACAAGTCGATAAACATTTTTATAAAGCATCCCATAATCAACAAAGGTGGTAGATGTCCCATCATCAATCGCAACAAAAGAACGTGATCGATCGATGTAAATCGCATTTAGATGATGGGGGACTGGGGTCAAGACCTCTCGCATCACTTTTTTCATGGAAGAACTATTCGTATCAACTTGTAGACCAAATAACGATCCCAAACGATACAGATCATAAAATGGTACGACATCAAGTTGAGAATGTTCACTGGAAGTCGCCTTTAACATTGGTAAAAGTACGGTTGAAAGACTCATAGCAATCACAATCGGAAGTGCTACACGATTCACAGTACGAAGGGTGTGATCGTTAAAAAGAAGTTTCATAAACCAATCCTTCATCTGATTTGTGCAACTTGGCTAATAACAGCGGGTAATTGCGCATTATCGGGGAGGGTTCGAAGAGCAGTGTCAGCCGATGTTTACTCAAATCAATTTCTCCTTGAACAGGTCCAAACCCTCCCGTGCCCTCAATGTTCACGGTCAAGGGGTGCAAGAGCGTATAGGTAAAGCTCAGGTTATCAATTCCCTCTGGAAAAAGTGCTGCAAACTCTCCGTTAAACTCAACCGAAGTGATCGTTACACGATTAAACAAGATGAGAGGAATGAGACGAATGTGTTCGACTGAACCTATCGACATATCATCCAAAAGGAGCGTTGCATCATGGACATCCAGATAAAGAAGACGATCACTTATTTGCTCGCCACTCAAATACAAATGCGTCGAGGAGAGGGCTTTTTCTGCTGAATAATAGAGATTGCTTTTAGGTAAAAAAACGACGAGCCCTAATAGGAAAAGTGCGCTAAAAGAGAAAAACTTTTTCATTGTTCAATCTCCACAGTGATGGATCCCGCATTTGTGTTTTTAGTTAACGTGAGCTTCATAATGACAAAAGGGGCATTCATGAGGGTTGAAACAATTCGGTCAAATTCATTTCCTGAAAGATTTGCGTATTCAAGAAAAAGGCTCTTTGATCTGCGTTCTTGACGAATAAGTGCAGGATGAGCCAATAGAAAAGCGCTCTTTAGCTTCACTTCTGGTGAAATATCCCATCGTTTTTTAAGTGATGATAAACGCTCAGAGGTCTGAATACTGGCATCACGCTGTACCGCGGCCTCAGTTAACATCGTACGCTCATGCAACGACCATCCAGCTGCAATGCTAATCGCGAGAAAGGATAAGCCAACAACCAAAACAGGAGGATCAAAAGGTATTTTCACTGGACACTCCCTTCCACTGAATTGTCTTTGACGGTAACGGTATTGGTTTTAAGTGTTTTTGCCGCAATGTCGCGTATTTTTGTCGCCCGTTCCTGCGAAGGGGTAAGAATTTTAAAGCTAATCAATCCATTTTCATACACAAGCGATGTTGCGTATTCATCAAAAATAGATCCCACCGAGGCATTGGAATCACCAGGGACTAAAAGAAGATTGCGCTCTGAAGGATTGGAGCCCGGCACCAAAACAATCGAATTTTGGGATGGAGTAAGTAGTGGTGGTAAGGATAAGGGCGGTAAAGATACCGTTGTATTACGTTCCAGAGACAGTGTTGCAAATGAAGCGATAATTTTACGCAGTTTGATTTGCTCACTCTCTTTTTTCTCCCATGATGCGGCTATTGCATCAAGCTCCATTTGAGTGGAGGGGAGATGTTTGTCGGTCTTCATCTGTTCTTGTTCTTCCATAATCCGTTTCCCCTCACCGTACGATAACGCTCCTTGAATAATCAAATTCAGCGTGATAACAGACGCAAGGATCACCGTAATGGTCAAGGTTCGTTTTGTCGCAGCACCCCATTTATGCATATCCGCCGCAAAACCTGATAAACAAGGCAAAAGCTTTGTAAGTGACTCCGCTAAATCATTATGAGGCGGCTTAGTTAAATAGTGAGAGGGTAGCCGTACAACCACCCCATCACTGAGGGCCAAAGCTGATCCATCCCCCAATGCTATGGGTAAAAGATCGTTTCCAAAAGCTTCCTGCGCGAGGACAAAACGCCCAACCGAAGTGGGATCAATACCTGATGCTTCCAAACGACTCCGAATCAGTTCAGGATCACACGCGCTTAGAAGATAGCGCCCCTCATCCAAAGAAAATGCTCCATAGCGGATTCGATCATCGCTTCCCTCAAAATAAGCCGGAGCATAACGAATCGCCTCTTCTGCCGTAGCAACAGGGAGGGAAACAACGGTGATTTGATAAAGGTCAGGAGAAAGAACAATAAACAATGCCTCATTACCTTCTGGAATACGACACAATGAGTGATCCAAATAGCCATAACGCCGTGGACCGAAGCATTGCCATACGTTCATCAAACGGCGTATAAGTGGAAAAGAGGGTATCATTGAATAATCTCCAAGCGATTAAAAGTACGGTTCAGTAAATTGATATGAAATTTAAAAGCACTCATCGCTCCATCCGTTTGCATTGCCACCTCACAGATCAAGGGATAATCGCTTCCAGGCGTGTAAATAATAAACCATGAATCATAGAGCGACGAGAGTTGTGGTGCCGCAGCCAATAACTGCTCTTTATTTTCAAACGGCGCGGTTCGAAGATCGGTAATACGGCGAACGGTTTCAGAAGCAACCTCTGGCGCAATAAGAGCCACAAGTTCCGGTGAAGCGTAATTGATATCAATTTTATCTCCTTCAAATCCAATCAGTCGTTCCCAGGGAACTGCAAGAATTTGGCGATCTTTTGTCAATGCGATATAACGTGCCATAACCTGACCAAACTGAGTGAAATTCTCAATCGATCCATTAGGAAAATCCGAAAAAATGGCTGCTATTTCACTGCCAGCCTCGCGCTGGGCTAAATCAGTATCAATTGTATCGTAAAGAATGTTAATAAACGTCTCCGGTGCAGCAATGGGATACTTTACAAAAATCGCGGTTAAAAGAGCGAAATAGGGATCTCTAGGCTTTCCAGCCACATCGCAAACATTATTAATATTAAATCGTCCCAGCGGAGAATGTAACGATGCGTCCAACGTAAATCGACCATCTGCTGAGCGACTCGAGAGTGGTAGAATCGTGGCATAATCTAAATTTCGAGCTGAGTCGATCTTGGAAAGAACTCCAGGAAGGAGACGTTTGAGATCGCTTGAAATTTTACTGATTTGGGCATCACTTCGACTGCACTGTGATAAACGGAGCAAATGATCGCTTTGGGCGAGGAGAAGAGCAATACCTGCACTCATAATGGTGATAAGAAAAAGTGTCATCAGTAAAACGGCACCGCCACGTTTCATTCTTTGATCCATCTATCGTGTAAATTTGTTTGAGTAAAGTATAGCTGACACAAATGAAGTTAAAGATAAAAAGCGTATCCCCCATGTGGGGAGATGAAAAGTTACCCTTTAACTTTCGCTTCGATAGTAGCTACAATACTCGGATCTTCAAGAGTAGAGATATCTTGTGTAATCGCGTCACCTTTTGCAATCGAGCGTAAAATACGACGCATGATTTTGCCCGAACGGGTTTTTGGCAAGCCAGGTACAAAAACAATGTCATCACAGATGGCAATGTTACCGATCTCTTTCATGATGACCTTGTTGATCTCTTTGACCATCTCCATCTCTTCTGCCATGGTGTCTTCACTTTTGAGGACGATGTAGGCAAAGATTCCCTCTCCTTTGAGTTCATGCGGTTTCCCGACAATGGCCACTTCTGCTACGTTGGGGTGTTTTTTACACGCCGCTTCTACTTCAGCCGTTCCCATACGATGACCCGAAACGTTGATAACATCATCCGTTCGCCCCGTAATCGTGATATAGCCTTCCTCATCATAAACCGCACCGTCACCCGTAAAGTAAACCGGTTGTCCGTCTTTTTTGACATCACCGAAATACGATTTAACAAAGCGCTCAGGATCGCCCCATATACCGCGAATCATCGAAGGCCAAGGGCGTGTTACACACATATAACCGCCCTCACCTACTTCCACTTTTTCACCCGTTTGCGGGTCTAAAATCTCAGCGATGATACCAGGAAGCGGAAATGTAGCACATCCCGGTTTGATCGGTGTAGCACCTGGGAGAGGAGAAACAATATGCCCCCCCGTCTCTGTTTGCCAATAGGTATCAACGATAGCACAATTACTGCCACCAACTGCCTCATAGTACCATTTCCATGCCGGAGGATCAATTGGTTCCCCCACTGTACCCAAAACTTTGAGAGAAGAGAGATCGTATTTAGCCGGCTCATCTTCACCCATTTTGTGCAATACACGAATCGCAGTCGGAGCGGTATAGAATTGGTTGATTTTGTACTCTTCGACCATTTTCCACGGTCGACCTGCATCGGGATACGTCGGTACCCCCTCAAACATTACCGTCGTTGCACCCATGGCCAATGGACCGTAGACGATGTACGTATGTCCTGTAATCCAGCCAACGTCTGCTGTACACCAATAGGTGTCATTTTCTTTGACATCAAATACCCATTCCATTGTCATCTGAGCCCAGAGAATGTATCCAGCGGTGTTATGCTGAACCCCTTTTGGTTTACCCGTAGAACCTGAGGTATAAAGAAGGAAAAGAGGATCTTCTGCATCCATCACTTCCGCTTCACATATACTGGACTGATTTTTGATAAGTTCATTATACGAGTAATCGCGTCCCGCTACCCAGGTGATGTCTTCATTGTTTCGCTCAACAACCAGCACTTTTTGGACAGGTGTATTGCCACTCAACGCTTCATCTACAACGCTTTTTAGCATATAGGGCTTATCTTTTCGGTAGGCACCGTCTGCGGTAATCACCACTTTTGCATCCGCATCTTCGATTCTGTCTTTGAGCGCTTCAGCAGAAAATCCGCCAAATACAATCGAGTGGATTGCACCAATACGGGCACATGCAAGCATCGCATAGGCAGCTTCAGGAATCATCGGCATATAGATAACAACGCGATCCCCTTTTTTGACGCCAAATTCATTTTTGAGCAAGTTAGCGAATTTGTTAACATTGTAATAAAGCTCAAGATACGTAATGATTTGCTTATCGCCGCGATCGCCTTCAAAAATAATCGCCGCTTTATTTTTACGCGTTGATAAATGACGATCGATACATTGGTGAGCAACGTTGAGCTTACCGCCTGTAAACCATTTGTAAAAAGGGGCATTGCTCTCATCAAGCACTTGCGTGTAAGGTTTGAACCAGTCAATCTTTTCATTGGCAAAATGTCCCCAAAATCCTTCATAGTCCTCATGTGCCCATGTTTGAAGATCATTGTATTCACACATATTTTTAATACGGGCTTGCTTTGCAAACTCTCGGTTAGGTTGAAAAATCGGTTTTACAGTATCACTCATAATTATGTTCCTTAGTTTAGTTTAATGGTATGTTTTAGTTTTATGTAGATCATTGCTGTCATGATGGCATCATTCAATGCATTGTGCTGTCCCATGCGCGGGATATTCAAGTCTGCAAGGATTGTATCAAAGCGTAAATCAATATTTCCTTGAGGAATCATTGCAATCTTCTTATCAAAATACAATCCAGAAATCTCAATTTGTTTGTTAGGGAGACGTACCCCCAACCACGGCTTAACGAGGCCATTGATCATGGCAATATCAAACTCTAGATAATATCCAACCAATGGGCGATTTCCAATAAATTCTAAAAATCTACGCACCCCCTCTAATGGCTCCAATGCCTGTTCCAAATCACATGGCCGTATGTGATGTATTTTAATGCTCTCTGCACTGATTTGCTGTGCAGGTTTTAAAAAAACTTCAAAGCTCTGAGAGGTCAAAATACGATCTCCCTTGATTTTCACCGCTCCAATACTTACAACTGTATCTCGTCTGGTATCCAGGCCCGTAGTTTCAGTATCGAATACGACAACCTCATCACCTTCGTATGCATCAAACATCCCTGCATAATGGGCATCACGTAAATGAGACAGGTTCCATTTATTGATCAGGGATGCAAACATTAAACCACCATCTCGAGACGATAATGATAGGTCAAAAACTTTTTAAATGTATTTACGATTTTAAATGCATCTTTGAGTAGGTCGCGCTCTCCTTTACTCAAAAGCTTCGGATTAATGTAGTTCCGCTCATCAATACCCTCTTTGTTCGACAGCATAAATCGAAGTCTGACACTTAATAATGTATCATACGCTTCGATCAACTCACTTGCAAAACGCTTGTCGAACAGTCCGATATTATTGAGTGCCTTAATGCGTTCGGTCGTATTGGTTAATGCGATTCGATGTTCCAATGCCAAGATGCGTATACCATGAACAATGGCAAATATCCCCCCCTTTTTAATATCAAGCTCACTATCGTGTTGTGCTTTTCCCAAAATAAATCCTGAAAAAAGGCTCAAAGGGGTTTCAAATACCAAAACTGCTTTAGCCAAATGGGCCAAAATATCACTACGCCCTTCAAAATGTTCAAAAAGATAATCTCTACATTCCCGTAATAACATCTCATCTCCGGCGACACAATGGGCATCTAGAAAAATGGATAAAGGCTGTAAATGCTCTTCATCAAGCGTATCCATCCAAGAAGAGATCATTTTTTTATAGTCGCTCACACTATTACGCCAATAAGGATTGGATACCATAATATTGCCAAGACATTTCGGGAATCCAAGCTGGATAAGATAGGTATTGAGTTGCATCATATAGGGTTCAAATAAAGCCTTATCCTCCCCATCTCGAATAATCAAAGCATTATCTTGATCCGTCCGAAGGATCTGCTCCCCTCGCCCTTCGCTACCCATAACGATTAAGGCACATTTGTCTTGCAAAGTAGCCGGAACAACCATCTCAAAAACTTTTCGGTAAACTTTAGCATTCAATTCACTCACCAGCTTAGAGACATAACGAACACGAACCCCTTTGGTCGTCAATGAGCGGACCAAGTGGGTGAGTGAACGTCCGGCACTTTGCAGTTCATCAATAGTACCAGAACGCTCAATCGAAGCAGCAATCAAATGCGTATGATTGGCAAAGTGACTCAGCAAATCAAGCTGTTCCAAAATACCGACAACGTTCTCGCCATCCACTACCACAAGCCGTTTCACTTCGTGCTTGGTAAACAGCAACAAGGCATTAAATAAAAAATCGCTGCGCTCAATCGTTATAAGCCCATACGTTGCAATCTCACCAATAGAGTCTTTAGTGCTTTTTTCAACCATCAGGACACGTTCACGTAGATTCCTATCGGTAACGATGCCGATTACATTCCCTTCTTGCACCAAGATCACTTTGGCTTTTTTATCTGCCATTTGTTGCAACGCTTCTTTAATGCTCGCAGAGGCGTGAACAAAGCACGGCTCATGCAAATAGATTTCATCTACTCGGGCAATCATAAAAGGGGTCAATTCATTCTGATGCTGACGCTCTTTAAGATTTTGGTGTTTAGTGATGAAGTCTTGCATAAAATGCTGTTGGAACGGTTCAACGTCTTGTAGAAGATTGAGAAAGGATTCTTTAGGCAGCTCGTAACATATTAGGTCTTCGGCAACACTAAAGGTACTTTGAGTATTTCCATAGATGAGAGCGTTTGCATCAAAGCTATCGCTCTCTCCATAAACATTTTGAAGTTCACCCTCGATGCTCTCATTGACAACACCTTTGATGATGATGTAAAGGGCATCTGCCCTTACCCTCGGAGCGATTAGAACCGTCTCTTTTGGATAATAGGCAATGTCCATCTTGGTCATTAATTTTTCAATCATCCTCTCACCCAAAAGGTCGAAAGGATGAATCGATGTCAAAAGTGCTTTTTGGTCAAAAAGGCTCATGATTAATGCTCAACAGCACCCTCAGCACCGATACCCGTTTGGCTACGGATATACTGTGCTTCGTATGCCTCATGTTCTTTACGTGAGTTTTCGCTTCTATCGGTAATCGAGAAGAACCAGATTCCGATAAATGCCGCACTTACAGAGAACAATGCCGGATATTTATAAGGGAAAATCGCTTCCGCATGGCCCATAACGTCTACCCAGACGGTTGGTCCAAGTACCACCAATACCGCTGCCGTTAACAACCCGAGTGACCCACCAAATAATGCACCGCGCGTGGTCAGTTTAGACCAGTACATAGACAGGAAAAGAATTGGGAAGTTCGCACTCGCAGCGATAGCAAACGCCAAACCGACCATGAACGCAATGTTTTGATCTTCAAAAATGATCCCCAAAAAGATCGCAACAATTCCCAATACAACCGTAGCTATTTTAGAAACTTTCATCTCCATCAAACCGTCTGTTTTACCTTTTTTAATGACACTGGCATACAAATCATGTGAAATCGCCGAAGCACCTGCTAGCGTAAGACCTGAAACAACCGCTAGGATTGTTGCAAATGCTACTGCTGAAATAAAGCCTAGGAAGAAATCTCCGCCTACTGCATGAGATAAGTGGATCGCTGCCATATTATCGCCACCAAGGATTGGAGAACCGCCGTCAATCGCTTGCTTTGCAAGGTCAAGATAGTGTGGGTTTTCAAATACCATGACGATTGCACCGAAACCAATAATAAACGTTAGGATATAGAAATATCCAATAAACCCTGTCGCATAGAAAACCGATTTACGTGCTTCTTTTGCATCACTGACGGTAAAAAAGCGCATAAGGATATGCGGAAGACCGGCAGTACCAAACATCAACGCAATACCAAGGGAAATTGCCGAAATCGGATCACTAACCAGCTTACCAGGAGCCATAATAGAGACGTCTTTCATCTCTACGGCTTTTGCGAACAATGACTCAAAGTTGAAGTTATAGTGTGCCATAACTGCGATTGCCATAAACGTAGCGCCCGAAAGAAGCAAGAATGCTTTAATGATCTGTACCCATGTCGTAGCAAGCATACCACCAAATGTTACGTAAAGAATCATCAATACGCCGACCATGACAACTGCAATTTCATAATCCAAACCGAAAAGAAGCTGAATCAATTTACCCGCACCCACCATTTGAGCGATAAGGTACAAAACAACCGTCAAAATTGAACCAAATGCCGCTAGAGTACGAATAGGAGTCTGGCGTAAACGATACGATGCAACGTCAGCAAATGTGTATTTACCAAGATTACGCAACTGCTCTGCTACGAGAAACAAAATAATCGGCCAACCGACCAAAAACCCGATTGAATAGATCAAACCGTCGTATCCTTTGGAATAAACCAACGCTGAAATCCCCAAAAACGATGCCGCAGACATAAAGTCTCCTGCGATCGCCATACCGTTTTGAAAACCAGTAATACCACCACCGGCAGTATAGAAATCTTTAGCTGTCTTTGTTCGTTTTGCAGCCCAATACGTGATCCCCAAAGTTGCCGATACAAAGATCAAGAACATAATAATAGCGGACATGTTCAATGCCTGTTTTTCAACCATACCACTCAGTGCTTCAGCAGCAAACAATCCAGCCGAAGCCAGTAATAAAAAGACTATTGTTCTCATCACACTCCCTTCACTTTTTCTTTAATTTTATTCGTCAATTCATCGAACTCACCATTTGCACGACGAACATAAATCCCTGTGAGGATAAAAGCACTCACAATAACCGCTATCCCGATTGGAATACCGATGGTCGTAACTGACCCCTCACAAAGAGGCGTCCCCAATAACGATGGATCAAATGCGATCACCAAGACAAATCCAAAATAGATGACTAGCATAATGATGCTCAGTATCCATGCAAAACGACTCCGAGTGCTTACCAAACGGATATAATCAGGATCGTTTTTGATACGATCTACAAGTTCTTGTTTCATCTTATGTCTCCTTAAAAGTTGTAATTGAGAATAAATCGATATTCATTCCAGTT
>JBBQNL010000042.1:0-14326 GCA_038329855.1 Campylobacterales bacterium | reverse complement strand
GTTGAATGTGTCGGCCAGTACGCCATTGGCTGCGGTGACGGTTAAGGTTGTGTCCTCGGTGACGGTGTTCGTTTCACCGGCGTCACTTAGATCATTGACCGGTAACACATTAATCGTAACTGTTGCAGTGCTTATATCCCCATCTACATCTGTCAACGTGTACGTAAAGCTATCAGACCCATTGTAATTAGTATTAGGAGTATAAGTAAATGTACCGTCCGCATTGACAACAACCGTCCCATTTGCAGTTCCATCTGCAAGAGCCCACACATTTCCACCATCAGAAGAAGGAATATCATTCGTAACTAACGTCCCTGTCACAACGGTATCTTCATTCATTGTGACGGTATCGACTACTGCTAGAGGTACATTGTCAATGAGCACTTGGGGAACATCCGTTTGTGTTATTCCAGCAACTCCCACTGTAGTCGGACGCAAATCGGTCGTAACATCTGTAATTACCCCTGTCCGGCTATCAAATGCATCTGCCAATCGCTCACTATCCGTCGTGACATCCCCTGCTGCAGTCTCATCTTCATTTCCAGCTTCTGTTCCAGCATCTTTATACGTCTCTTGCAATGCCAAAGCATCTTTCATAGAGTTGACATGGACAACAGCATCCTCATGACTGAATATCCCTTGAAGCAGCGATGTTTCTAAATTGAGCGCTGCATTTCCGGCAAGGACGATATCTCCTGCCCCTTCGAGGGTCACCTCGACAATAATTTGCGCATTTGCTGCATTGTCGGAGGCACCATAGACGATTTCACCTTCATGAATCACTTCACCAGCTTTTAATTCGTGAATATTCCCTTTTTCGTCTTTGGCGAAAAAAGTACCATTTTCCATCGATTTAACGTATCCAATTACTCGTGCCATAATGAACTCCTGCAATGCGAAATTTTTCTATCATATATTGTAACGCGATCAGCAAAATAATGCTATTGTACTAAGGTACTAATTGTAAAAGAAATTACGTATGCAGAAGAATAGAGAGAGCAAGACGATCTTTGACATCGAGTTTTTGATAGATTGCGGTGGCATGCGCTTTGACCGTGCGGGTCGTAATATCCAAATCATCGGCAATCTCTTGATGTGTGGCCCCATTTCCCAACATCAACGCTACTTCCCGTTCTCGCTTGCTCAAAACATCCAATACGGCCATCGACTGTTCTTTGGTGGTATTATTGGCATCGCGTATCTGTGAAATCATGAGCGAGATAAAATTGGGGTGAAGCCATATATTCCCCTCTTCAAGCGCTTGGTACACGGAATACAGATGAGATTCATGCATCATTGCATTACCGTATCCCATCGCTCCAAGCTGCAAAAAATTCTGTGCTTGGGTAAAATCAGGAGTCATTGATAAAACCATAACACGATGTTCAAAAAGCTTTTTTAGGGATATTTTACTGATATCTGCCAACATTTTATCCAATACGATAACGATTGAATCCGGCTCCATATCAAGTGACACCTCAGAAAAAACGATAGACTGCAAATTTGAGAAAATACCAATCCAACGAACTCTCAAATTAATGTCATCCGATATAAGGTACAGCTTCATTTATCGCTCCGAGAAGGTATATTGCTTGGCTTTTAAAATCGGCTTTAATATATATTGCAAAATAGTTTTTTTACCCGTGATGACATCGACATTGACCATCATCCCCGGAATAATTTTGAGTGGTTT
This sequence comes from Campylobacterales bacterium, assembly GCA_038329855.1. Lineage (GTDB taxonomy): Bacteria > Campylobacterota > Campylobacteria > Campylobacterales > Sulfurimonadaceae > Sulfuricurvum. The sequence continues at coordinate 12,633 of JBBQNL010000042.1, read as the reverse complement.
TTCCACAGTACCTAGATTTTTTTGATCCGTTCGAATTTTCACCACATAATAAACATTCTCATTCTTATCGGTTACCGTATCGGGGCTGATCGTCACCACTTTCCCGCGTAATGAACCGTAAATTGAAAAATCATACGCCGTTACTTTGACAATGGCATCCTGCCCAGGATAAATAAAAGCGATATCCGATGGCTTGATTTTAACTTCAGCAAGCAGTCCCCCCTCCGTTGGAACGATTTCGATCAGGTTGTCACCTGGCTTAATCACCCCGCCAATGGTATTTACATAGAGTTTTTGGACGATACCGCTGATGGGGGACTTGATTGCCGTTCGCGTCACTTCATCCGCCAATGCGGAACTTTCCACACCGACACGTTTGTTTTCAGTTTCTGCCTTAGCTAACTCAATTCGGGCTTTGGAAGTAAATTCACCGCGAGCTTGACGCATTCTATTCCTAATTTCATTCATGCCAGCATTCAAACGAGGTATTGAGGTTACAACCGCGTTATATCGTTCCTGAATATCGCTGGCTTGTCGCTGCAGCTGTAGAAATTCGACTTTTGGCTTAATCCCCTGCGCCACCATTGGCTCTGTCATGGCAATCTCTTCTCGGATAAAGGCTAGAGCATGTCTTGACTCGGCGATACGGCTCTGGGCTTCCTCTTTTTCGCTTTGCTTTTGACGGTACATATCATTTAAGGAACTGATTTGCGAATTGATATATTCCTGATTAGCGGCATAAGCACTTCTCTCTTGTGCAATTTGCTCCGGGATCTCTCTGAGATCCGCTTCACTCGGGTTAAAAGCTCTTCCATATGCTTCCGCTTTGAGACGAACGATTTTTGCACGAACTTCTGCTGATTTGTATTGAGAACTTTCGTAAGTAGATGACGATTTAAGATTTTCAACCTTGAGCAAGACATCATTAATCTTAACTTTTTGCCCCTCTTTCACCATGATAGCATTTACTATCCCCCCCTCAAGATGCTGAATCATCTGATTTTCTCCACTTGGGATAACTTTACCGCTTCCTCTGACGATCTCATCGATCGGCGAAAGCGCTGCCCATAACAGCAAAGAAACAACAGTAATAATCCAAAAAAGGAGCACTAAACGAAGCCTTGAGGGAGTATCCTCCAAAACAGCACCTGAAAGACTCCGCATAAAAGCATAGTCATTATCATCGTATGAGAAATGTTTCTCTTCTCTCATACGCCACCTCCTGAAAGTTTTGCAAGCACCTGATCTCTGGGCCCATCCAGATATATTTTTCCGTCATCCATCACGATGATACGATCGACCAACGAAAGAACAGTATTTTTTTGAGTAATTAGAATGACGGTTTTATCCTGAAAATACATTTTTAAATTGCCAATCAAACGATTTTCGCTGAGCTGATCCATCGAATTGCTCGGCTCATCCATAATAACAATCGGTGCTTCAAACAAGAGTGCCCGTGCGATACCGATACTCTGACGCTGCCCGCCGGAAAGCCCCATCCCTCGCTCTCCAATCGGCATTTCATACCCCTTTGGGTGACGACGAATAAACTCATCTGCTCCCGAAATAACGGAAGCTCGAATCATTTGTTCATCACTGGCACGCGTCGAACGATACGAGATATTCTCTCGTGCATTCCCCTTGAAAAGGGTAATATCCTGCGAAACATAGGAGATATTTTTGCGTAAATCGGCCGGATCGATCTGTTCAATATCGATACCGTCCAGCAGAATTGATCCACTTTGCGGCTCATACAGATTCAATACCAATTTGGTTATGGTACTTTTACCCGATCCGTTCCGACCTATAATCCCCACCTTCTCTCCTGCTTTTATGACAAATGAAACGTTTTTCAAGGCACTGCGATCCGACTCGTCGTAAGCAAAACTCACATCCCTAAAGACGATCTCCCCTTTCAACTGTGGACGGGTGATAAATTTTTTACCGTGAGGACGCTCAGAGGGTTGCGAAATAATCCCATTGATCGTATCGTATGCCGTTTTTGCGTCGGTATAATTGGCAATTAATGCCGCCGCTTGTCCCATCGGTGCCACGGTACGCGATGAGATGATAATGATCGCAATCAACCCTCCCATACTTAGTTCATGCGCCCCAATAAAGTAGACACCGACAATGACCGACAATATGGTAGTGAGCTGCATTAAAAAACCCGTTACTGTTGAGATAGAGGTGGAAAGGAGGCGAGATTTCAAGCTTTTTTGAGCAATCTCTCCCGTTGCTTCCTCCCATGCCCACTGAACTTGACCACTCGTCCCTAATGTTTTCAGCGTTTCAATGTTTTGCAACGCTTCAATCAAGATGGAACTTTTGGCCGCAGCAGCCTTATGGGTCTCTTCGATACTGACACGCAAAGGGTTTCGCATCAGCAACGCATAGATCAAAATTGACAGCATCATAAAGATAGGGATGAGCACCATCCAACCGCCAATGTATCCAATGACTAATAAAAAAAGAATCGCAAAAGGCATATCGACCAATACTGTCAATGTTGCATTGGTGAAAAACGACCGTATTAAATCAAAATCTTTGAGATTACTGGCAAAAGAACCCACCGATTTCGGGTGAGATGCCATTTTGAGATCGAGAACTTTCTCGAAGATGATTGACGACATAATGATATCGCTTTTTTTTCCGGCACTTTCTAATAACAAAGCGCGTGTAAACTTCAAAAATGTATCGAGGGCATAAACGATCAATACCCCAATCGCAAATACCCATAGAGTCTCTTTCGCATCATTTGGGATAACACGGTCGTAAACACTCATCGTAAACATCGGACTTGCTAATACAAATAAATTGACCAAAATCGTCGCATAGATTACATCACGATAGATCCCTTTTGAAAGCTTGATCGTATCCCAAAACCAGTGCTTTTGCTTCACATTGAGAGTTAATGTATCCTCTTCATTATAAACAAACGGTTTTTTAATTAAAAAAGCATAACCTGCATACTCTTGCTCTAATGTTTCAAAAGGAACCGTCTCTTCGTTCGCCTCTTCTCCAGGAAGAATAATCTTACACGTTTTCCAATCGGGAGAAATCGAATGCAGAATAGATGCATTTGAGTTTTTTAACAACAAAATCATTGGAAGCTGTAAGGGAGATATATCGGCTAATTTACGTTTTACGAGGGAACTTTTAAGCCCTGCACGACTTGCGGCACGAGCAAAAAGCCCTTTCGAAGATTTTAAACTAAAAAGATGAAGCATCTCTCCCGGAGGAATAGGCAAATCTGCCATCAACGCTTCCGCAGTAAAACCTTTATGATACAATTGAGTAAACAATACCAAACATTGCAATAACGGATCAATACCGAATGCTGCTTCTTTAGGATCGTTCACATATTCTGACACTTCCTCGTTCATATCTTAATAACCTTTTTTTATTCAACATCCCGTTTATACGGATCATTTTTACGATCAACGAATATCAAATTTTCAACCTTTTTATCGTTATCATGTCGATTATCCAAAACATTCAAACCCACCTTTTGCGTATAAGGCTCAACTTTGGATCCCAACACGTTTTGAACCATCGATCCCATCGCATCTAAAATCCGATAGTACGAAAAGAGCAAATCATTTTCAGCACGGACGATCTGAGATTCTGCCGCGACATGATCATTTTGAGCAACGATCAAATCCAGCAAGGTACGTCGTCCCAAATCATACTCTTTTTGATACAGCTCAAGTGTTTTGGCACTGGTCGCTTCATAGCGTTTGAGGTGTTGGAGCTGATCGGCTAAATGGATTTTGGCAGACCAGGAGAGTTCTCCTTGTTCATCCAGTTTACGAATCGTATCTCGCTTTAGCTCACCCTCTTGATGAACTTTGCTGATATTTTTTTGAATATGCGACTCATCAGCACCGCCTCGATAAAGGTTATACGACAGGGTCAATCCCAATTTGAAACGTTCATCATTTCCCGGAATCCCTCCGATATCATCCGCCCATGTTTGACGGGCAAACGCATCGATTTTCGGATAATAATTTTTATACGAGGCCTCTTTTTGGGCTTTGGCCGCTTTTATATTGTAATCACTGACCATAACAGAAGGGTTATGGGCCTTGGCATACGCTTTCATCTCTTCCAATGTAGAAGGAATAGTGCCAGAAAACTGAGCATCTTTAAACTCAGCTGCACTCACATGACGTCCCAAAATACGCTCTAAATTAAAAAGAGAATCATTCAGGTTGTTTAGAGCGACAACATAATTTGATTTTGCCAATGACAATGATGTATCGGCTTTCTCAGACTCCGAACGGGTCGTCATCCCCCCTTTATAGAGTTTATTGACTTTTTCATAAATCTCCTCATTAAACTCAACATTGGCTTTGGCGATACACAATAAATCGCGATTTTTCAGGACATTGATATACATATATACAAAATTGTAAGCTACATCGTTTGCATTTTCGATGTAATGATTCGCTGCAGCTAGAATGCGAGCTTTGTTGTAATCGACCTCGTATTGTGTTCCAAACCCGTTAAAAAGATTTTGGGAAAGAAGAAGCGAATGCTCATAACTCGTCAACGATACGCTGTTAAACGAAGTACTAGGAGAATCGGTTCTCTCCCGCGCAATCGTCCCTGTATAATCCAAACTCGGAAGATATTGTGCTTCACTTGTGCGTAAATCTTCGAGGGTTGCACGATAGTTGTGTAAACGCTCCATGACAATCGGATGGGATGAGAGAGATTCATCAACTCCCTCCTGTAGCGTCAAAGCATTCAAAGCAGAAGCAGCGCATAATGACAATGTAAATGTAACGGCTGCTTTTGAAAATGGAATTTTAGGGAACCACATTTTAATCAACTCCTTTTGCATCTATTTTTTGAATATAAAAGTATGTTACACCCGTTTCATCAAAAATAATCTTAAATGTAGCCAAAGATAATATTTGCAATTAATATGATACAAAACTAAAAATTCTTGTGTTACAATGCATTTAGACGAACAGTACTAATGAAAAAAGGGATTGTAGATGAAACAGATAACAAGAAGTGTTGTATGCGCTCTCGTGCTAGGTATAGGTCTCAATGGTTATGCTCAAAGCGAGCAAACAACAGTATCGTATTTTGACGGTAAAGAGAACAAAACAATGAATGTTCAAGCCATTGAGTTTGCTCCCACCCATCCCGCTTCATGCTCGGAAAAGAAACCTGCCCCGATTGTAGAAGCTCCCAAACCTAAACCAATCATTAAACCCGAAGGAGATAAGGACGTGGATGGCGTTGTCGATTCCATGGACAAATGTCCGGACACCCCTCATGCCTATAAAGTGGATCCAACAGGGTGTCCTGTCAGCGTAAACCTTCGCCTCCACTTTGCCTTTAACTCCAGCGTAATTCCGGTATCTGATTATCCGGAAGTCGCTAAATTAGCAAAAATTATGAAGGAAAACCCTCCTGCAAAAGCGATAATAGTAGGGCATACCGATCATACTGGAACGGATGAGTACAATCAAAAACTCTCTGAACGACGCAGTAAAGCTCTTGGAGAGAGATTGGTAAAAGAGGGTATTGCAGCCGATCGTATCACTACTTCTGGAAAAGGGAAAAAAGAGCCTATGGCTACCAATAGTACCCGGGAAGGACGTGCTTTAAATCGTCGTATCCATGTTGAACTGCAATAATAGTTTCGGCAATTATCCCCTCAAGGGGATTATCATTTTCAAATAATATTTTTTTGATTCTTCTTTCAGTCGCCTGTTCAAAATTAATTTTAACTTCTTCGATTGTAGAATATTTTAAATCGTGTATATCTTTTTCGGTACATGCTGGATGCTCAATAATGAGATAATAAGTCACTAATTACTTTTTACCTTCTTCACAGTTTAGTTGATTATAAAGCTTTGTAAAATTGCTCGCCCGTCTTGTTCATCAGATGAAGAACATGATTTTAAGTATGAAATATTTTTATACTAAATCACCGTTATAGCTGTTTTTGCCTTTATTCTTACCTGAAATAAATAAACTGTATAATATAATAATATAAAATATAGATTGTTTTAACTATCAAACAATGCATGGAGAAATAAAATGGAATATTTAAAGATCAAGCAACAGTTATTAGCAAAGCAGAAGACGTGGCTTGTTACAGGGGTAGCGGGTTTTATCGGTTCTAACTTGGCAGAAGAGCTGTTGAAATTGAATCAAAAAGTGATATCTCTAGATAATTTTTCGACGGGACACCGATACAATCTAGAACACATCAAGAAATCAGTGACACCGGAACAATGGGGAAATTTTACCTTTGTGGAAGGGGATATTTGCCATTATGACACCTGCAAGGCCATCACTAAAGATGTAAACATAATTCTTCATCAGGCTGCGCTTGGATCGGTACCAAGGTCAATCGATGATCCGATTGTTGCAAACAATTCGAATGTCACCGGTTTTTTGAACATGCTGACTGCCGCCAAAGAGAACGGCGTCAAACGTTTCGTCTATGCTTCCTCCTCTGCAGTGTATGGCGACTCCCAGGAACTTCCAAAAATCGAAGCGAAAACCGGAAACCTCCTCTCCCCCTACGCTGTGACAAAATATGTCAATGAACTCTATGCCGGCGTCTTTCAAAAGTGTTATGGAATGGAACCGATCGGCCTGCGCTATTTTAATGTTTTCGGAAAGAGACAAGACCCAAATGGTGCCTACGCAGCCGTTATCCCCCTATGGATTGGCCAATTGTTGAATGGGGAAGATATCTACATCAACGGCGATGGTGAGACCAGCAGAGACTTTACCTTTATTGATAATGTAGTGCAGGCCAATATTTTAGCCGGTATGACTCAAAATGAAAAAGCATTCGCTCAAGTATTCAATACGGCAATTGGGGGTCGGGAAACCCTTAATAACCTTTATAGCGCAATTATAACCAGCTTGAAAACCAACCTCAGCGATTTTGAAATGAGAAAACCTATTTACCGTGATTTTCGCGCTGGCGACATTCGTCATTCCAACGCAAACATTGATAAAATCAAGGAATTGCTCCATTACGAACCAACACATTCATTAGAAATAGGATTGAAAGAGTCGATCATTTGGTATATCAACGACATAAAAGGAAAAAATTGATGGATAAAATTGCTGTAATCGGTTTGGGATATGTAGGGCTTCCGCTGGCGCATGCCTTTTCGTCAAAATACAAAGTCATCGGATTTGACATCGCTCAGTGGCGAATCGATGAACTCAAAAGTGGTCATGACCGGACACGGGAGTTAAATGAGACACAGGTCACTGAAGCGCTTGAGAACGGTATGGAGTTTACACTCAATCTTGACGATATCCGTAACTGTAACATCTATATTGTCACTGTCCCAACACCCATCGACAAGAATAAGCGTCCCGATTTAACACCGTTAATCAAAGCCTCCGAAACGGTCGGAAAAGTGTTGAAAAAAGATGATATAGTCATCTATGAATCAACTGTCTATCCTGGGGCAACAGAAGAGGATTGCGTCCCTATACTGGAGAAATTCAGTGGATTGAAATTTAATATCGATTTCTTCTGTGGATACAGCCCGGAGAGGATTAATCCGGGAGACAAAGAGCACACCGTCACAAAAATCCTTAAAGTCACATCCGGAAGCACCCCTGAAATCGGGAAAAAAGTCAATGAACTGTACGCTTCCATCATTACCGCAGGTACCCATCTCGCCCCTACGATCAAAGTAGCCGAAGCGGCCAAAGTAATCGAAAACTCGCAACGCGATATCAACATCGCTTTTGTCAATGAGCTTTCGATGATCTTCAACCGGATGGGTATCGATACCAATGCTGTCCTAGATGCGGCTGGAACCAAATGGAATTTTCTTAAATTCAAACCGGGGCTGGTCGGGGGGCATTGTATCGGGGTTGACCCGTACTATCTTACCCACAAGGCTCAGGAATTGGGTTACAATCCTGAAATCATCCTGGCAGGTCGACGGCTTAATGACAACATGGGAATTTATGTTGCCAATCAGGTGATCAAGCTGATGATCAAGAAAAGTCATAAAATTGAGGGCTCAAAAGTACTGGTACTTGGTATCACTTTCAAAGAGAACTGTCCTGATATCCGAAATTCAAAAGTGGTCGATGTGATCAATGAACTAAAAGATTTTGGGTGCAATGTCGATGTCTCTGATTATTGGGCTGACAGTAATGAAGTCAAGCATGAGTATGGTTTAGACCTTACTGAAAATCCAAACATGGATGAATACGAAGGTGTGATCCTCGCCGTTGCACACGATAAATACAAATATTTAAACTTCGACAATAAAAATCAAGTCGTATTTGATATTAAATCCATTATTGACACTGCCGATGGAAGACTATAATTAAATTCTCCCTGCTTTTATACCGCCTTCGGTTTCTACCTTGTCTCGGCACCGAAACGGGATAGAGACGTCCGTTCCCGGTTTGCACGCCATATCCAGATGCTCTCTAGATACGCATGAACCGTATTTATAGCCGATCTCATAACAACTCTCTTCGACGATGTACGCAGAAGGGCGGGTATCCTCTGCTTTGCGTACCTTCAAATAGTCACACTCATCTTCCCCAGATTTTCGCGTATCCCCCTGATTGATAAGAAAGAGCGTTTTGGAAGCCACCGAGCCTTTCGATGTGTACAAAAACAAATCGATTTCCCGTATAAAAGAAATAGGAATATTGTGGGTAAACCTCCCCTCTACCGTCTCTATATCACGGTAATACGATTTACCGCATTCTCCTCCGTACGCTATGCTTAACGTTGCATCAGAAGGGATGATTTTGCCCACTATCCTTATGGAATCCATTCTCTCTGAATTGACCGTTATCTCTAATGAATCCGAATTGCTAGAGGGAGTTGAAACAGGCGAAAGGATCTCAATGTATGGGGTATCCTCACATGCCCAAAAAGCAAGTGAGAACAAAAAGAGCCAAAGGATTTTAGTGATGCGAGCAAAGCTCATTCTAATTTTAACCCGTTGTTAGCTGATTTATCAAAAACTAGCGTACTAGATTGGGTTTGTAGTGACATAAATCGGTAAAAATTTCATTTTCATTTTGTTCAAAAGCACGGATTACCACCGGATGAAATGCCTGACCACTCAATTGCTTGACTTCATCTGCAGCCTTACCAAACGGTTTTCCCGGTCGATACGATCGATCGCTGATTAACCCCGTAAAGTGTTCAGCAAAACCAAGGATATGGGCCGAAAGCGGAATTTCGTCTCCCAAAAGCCCCAAAGGGTACCCCTGCCCGTCATAGCGTTCATGATGGTATTTAATTAAATCCCCGATTTGATATATTTGATTGAGCGGTTCAACGATAATACTCCCGTACAGAGGGTGATTACGAATCGTATCCATTTCACTCTCACTCAACTTATCCTCTTTACCCAAAGAGAAACTGACATCAGCAATCATCCCGATATCATGAATTTTTGCAGCAATTTCAAGATTTTTAAGTGCTTTACTTTCTAACTGCAAGCTTTTGGCAATACACAAGGCAACCGCACCTACCAAATTAGAATGATGATTAAAATAGGGAAATTCCAATTCCATCGCTTCATTTGAGTGGATCAAAAAGTCTAAAAACTGCTCAGCATGTTTAAGATTATCCTCTTCTTGCACAAACAGTGAATAGGATGAGTCTACAAATCCGCCAATGGTATTGAGTTGGCCTGGATCCAGCGGTACCTCCGTCACAACCGTCATACGACAACCCGAATGGTGGATATAAAACTCTTTTGAAATACCCTGTGATTTTTTTGAACCGTAATGATAATCGTGATGATTTTTTTCATCATGGATCACCACCTCATGCGCATGGATCGCTTTCATAATAATATTGGAGATAAAAAAGAAAAAACGTTCGCGATCGTATTGCCATGACAAAAATGAAGATGAAAGCTTGCTTGTTATCTGAGCAATGCGAGATTGCCGTTCACTCGAAAGCTCCATCGAAAGCAATGTGTAAAGTTTTATCCCATTTTCGCACAAAACTTGAATTTGACGATAAAGATCGGTAGCAGATGAAATCGGCTTTTCCCTTGTATACATCCTAACAACAGTGCTCTGATTATTTCCGGTAAATGTAGTAATGAAAAAATTTCCCGATTTTGTATCCGAATTTAAAACATCCTTGGTACTGATCAAAAGAGGGATACTGACATGTTTTTCATTGCGATTTACATTAATTTCAAAAGCCAATCCATACCATTCATCCCGGCGCGTGTAGATTGCTAAATGCTCACCTTTGGCAATCATACAAATCTCTTCAAATACTTTTTCAATGGCGATTCCGTTTGTGGCGTGAGCAAACTTCTCAACGACATCCAAATTCTGCTGAAATTTTTTGACATTACTTTGAATTTTAAGGTAAAGTTTTACAACAATACCAACCAATATAGCAATCACCAAAAGCCAAAACAGTGCTGATATATGATCTATGAATGAACCGGCATCCTCTTTAGCTGAGCCAACGGTATCCGGAATCACCGTATTGGCAATATAACGGGTCTCTTCTAAGCTTGTCATCTCTTTTTCCCCTTTAATATTTTTGGTATTTCGAATAATCCCCTTCAATATTACTCTTATCGTCAATATATTTAGAACGCTTATCTGATTCGTAATATGTTTTTCTAACTTTCCCCTGATCTGCTTTACTAAGTGTAACTTCAATCAAAGCTTTGGTTGAGGGTTGTATTGCATAATTAGGATTTTTCAAGGGAATTTGAATAATCATCCTTCCAAGCTGTGGATCTACAACGGGAACGATACGATCTATAATCCCAATACGCTGAATCTGCGGTACAGTCATAAAAGATATTTTTACTTTTTGCCCCTCTTCGACGAACTGATACAATCCTGCAGCAAGCGCTCCATAAATAACAACCTGTTCTATATTAATAATTTGCCCCATTTCATCATTACCAGAAACCCTTTGTCCTGCTTGTAACTTGAAGTTGGTCAAGAAACCGTCGGTTGCTGCAAGAATATTAGTCCGTTCCAATTCGTATTTCAACTGGGCAAGCTCTCCATAATACCCTTCAAGCATCCCTCTGTCTTCTGCTTGAACTTTATACCGCTGCGATTCAGTCGTAAGGCGCTCCTCCTCACTAACCAGAAGAGTCAAATAGCGATCTTCTGCATTATCAAATTCTATCTTGCTTGCCGCTCCAATATGATAAAGATGAGCAATTTTCTGAAGCTGAAGCTTTGCATTATCGATAACCGCTTCATTTTCGGGACTCCCCCCACTTTTTCGGAAATATCCCAACGTTTTCTGTTTTGCACGAATTTTTGCTTGAACCTGCTCTATTTGAATCAAAATCGGACGCTTATCATAGACAGCAATTGTCTCCCCTTTATGAACACGATCTCCATTCCGTTTTAAGACATTCAAGATTTCTCCTTGAATCGTCGTTAAAATTTTGGCTTCATCGATAGGGCGAACAAACCCTTCCAGCCGAAGAACTGTCTCATTATTCACTTCCTTAATTTGCTTCTCTTCAGCTGATTTGGTACACCCTGAAAAAAGCGCTGCAATCACAACGGTCACTATTCCATAATGTCTAAATTGTCTCATATTTCTCCCTCTCCCGAATTTATCACACGACTCTCCCTATCTTCCATCCGAACCATCCTTGACAAAGGTATATCTTTAATCACAATAATAATCAACGCTAAAATTAACGGTACCAAATTTAAGAGCAAATGAAAGACAACCGCAATCGCCAACGCCTCCTCTTTTGCAACACCGTACCATCCCATCGCCATCACCATTCCGGCATGAAATGTTCCCGTACCACCTGGGGCCAAGGGAATCGACCATGCTATTGAACTCACCAAATAAATAATAAACAGTTCACCCCACGAAAGACCAAACGACGCCACCTGATTAAGAAAAAATGCCACCGTCAGAAAATAAACACTGCGAAGGGCGAAGGTATACACCAGTAATCTAAGCGTCCTGTCTATTCCCAAATCCCGGAGGATCAAACGAATAATCTTTTGAGAATAGACACGTAAGAGACGGAAGGGAATCCGTTCAAGAAGGAATTTGACCACTTTTCCCTTCCCCATCTTCATCGCAAAAATTGTTCCAACCATCGTTACCACAAATAGTACCGAAGCCATCTGCAACATACTATTTCCCGTAGCAATCCCGGCGCCGGCAGCCAAAAAACAGGCCACCATAAAAAGATCAGCCCCCCGTTCGATCACCATGGCTCCAACACCGTAGTTGAAGGGGTAACGGTAAACATTTCGGAGATAAATCAGGCGAGAAACCTCTCCCAATTTTGCCGGAAGAATCACATTTAAAAATCCTCCCACTATTATCGACTCAAACGATGCTTGGAGTGAACACTGCATCCGAGTGAGAAAACGCCATCGTAATGCTTGGACAACATCATTAAGCAGAATTAAAAAAATTCCAATCCCCAGAAAAATTGCACTGTATCCTGCCACCGAAACAAAAAACGACGCCCAATCGACTCCCGCTATAAGATAACGAAAAATTCCCGCTATCAATCCCACTTTCAGCGCAATAATAAGCCATTTTTTATAGACTTGCCGGTTCATACGGATATCTCCCGGTTCGCGTCAATCTTTTTTAATACCCGTGCTGGAACCCCG
>JBBQNL010000041.1:0-15136 GCA_038329855.1 Campylobacterales bacterium | reverse complement strand
CCCTCCTCTCTTTGGACGGTGAAGTTCTCCCGATTTTTATTTTTGATACGACGATTTTAGACGCTCTGTCCAAAAATGATCGCCGTGTCACCTTTATTTATACGGCACTCCTGCGTTTAAAAGAGGATTTAGCACATCGAGGTTTGGATCTGGCCTTTTTTTACGGCAAACCTAGCGATGTTTTCACGTGGCTCGTATCCCAAAATTCATTTAGTGAAGTAAGCGCATCGGGAGACTATGACTCGTATGCGCTCGAACGTGACCGTGATGTCTCTCATATCCTCGAGTTTAATCCCATCCATGATACCTATATTTTTTCACCCGACGAAGTACTCAAAAAGGACGGAACACCCTACCTCGTCTTTACCCCGTTTTACAACAAAGCCAAAACCGTGTTTAACCCAATGCACATGCAACCCTCTCTACCTGCTCCACAGAGGCTAATCGACTTTGACTACGCCCAAATCCATCGTATCGATGAACAAGGGCACACGATGCTTCCTATGGCCCTTGAATCGATCGGCTTTGTACCGCAGGTTCTTACACAACGGCAGAAAATGACACCGCATGAAAAACTGGAACACTTTGCCGCGAAACTTTCCTCCTATCCCCAAGCCAGAGATATCATGGCTCAGGAGGGGACCTCGGGACTTGGTGCCGATTTGCGTTTTGGGACAATCGGTGTCCGAGCACTTTTACGATGGCTCGTTGAACAAAAAAATCAAGGGATCGATACCGAACCGTTTTTTCGCCAACTGATCTTTCGGGATTTTTACGCGATGCTTCTCTATCATTATCCCCGCTTGGCCACCCGAAATTTTCGATATCCGTTCAAAGGGGTTGAAAATCAAGAGTATTTTGAAGCCTTTTGCACAGGACGTACCGGCGTTCCGATCGTCGATGCCGGTGTTCGAGAGCTGTTGAAAACCGGAGAGATGCACAACCGTGTCCGTATGATCTGTGCTTCATTTTTTACCAAAAATCTGCTGTTGCCATGGCAGTGGGGAGAGCAATTCTTTGCACAGCATTTGATGGATTACGACGCGGCAAGCAATATCCTCTCGTGGCAATGGAGTGCAGGGACGGGAGTTGATCCGCAGGCCTATTTTCGGATTTTCAATCCCTATACCCAAACGCTGAGATTTGATAAAAACGGTGTTTATATTAAACAATATCTTCCGGAAGTTTCGGAGGTTCCGGCAAAAATATTAAGCGATGAGTCGATGCTCACCCCCTATGTAATTTCAAACTATCCCAAACCCATCGTCGATCACAAAACCAGTTCCAAAAATGCATTAGACCATTTTAAACATGCGCTGTAATGGCTTTAAAGGCACTCTCGAACGTCGGATAGTTAAACACAAATCCCTCCCTCTCTAAAACAGCAGGAATAACCTCTTTGCTATCGAGCATCACCGATGATCCCTCACCAAATATCAGTCGAACAGCCCATGAGGGGATCGTGAACCATGTGGGACGATGAAGGACCTCTCCCATGATACGTGTTTGATCCTCGTTGCTGAGGGGATTGGGTGAGCTAAAGTTGACCACTCCGCTGATGCTGGGATGGTGGATGAGAAAATCATACCCTCGTACCAAATCATCGATATGAATCCACGAGATCATTTGAGAGCCCTCCCCCATCTTTCCCCCTACACCCATTTTAAAAGGGGGGAGCATTTTTTGCATCGCACCCCCATCTCTTCCGTAAACGACACCAAAACGGGTTGCACATACTCGCGTGTGAGGCGATTGGGCTTGAAATACGACACGTTCCCAATCCCCCACCAGCGTCGCCAAAAAATCATGGGAATACTCGCGTGATGATTCATCGTGACGATGAGCACCGTCATAGATCCCGACCGCCGAGGCATTGATAAACGTATGGGGAGGATGAAGCGATTGCTTCAGGGCATCGACGATCTTTTGAGTGCTCTCCAAACGGCTTGCGCGTAAAATATTTTTATACTCTTGCGTCCACCGTCCCAATATATTGGCTCCGGAGAGATTGATCAAAACATCGGTATTTTCAATGGTATTGACGATGCTCTCTACGGAGGTGGATGAACGGACACTGGCGGTTATCGTCTCATAGCCGCGTTGCTCAAAAAACGTCTTAAGTGCGCTGCCTACAAATCCACTGCTTCCAAATAATACAATTTTCATAGTTATTCCTTAAAATGATTTATCGATACCACAAGCGCATCATCGCAGCGCCCAGTAAGCCGTACGCAAGCTCGTTGATTCCCCCCATCCAAGCGCCCATCGCACCCAATCCCAACATCAAGGCAATGACGATCGGGCGAAGGGCATTGTGAATATTATGAGTGATACTCTCCAGTTGCAAGGGTGAGAGCTCTACCACCAGCTCTCCACGACTGGCACGTCGAAGAGTCTCTCTGGCCGCGTGCAAATCATCGGGAAGATGTTTGATCTCATCAACGATGCTCTCAAAAATCGAATCTTTCATCCCCAGTGCACGCGGGATATTGCGCTGCAAAATCGGGAGAATATCTTTGATCCCGTTAAAATTTTCGATATAGGTCGTCCCAAGCCCCTCGATTATGGCACTTACCCGTAAAATATAGATGGCTTCTTGGGGGAGTTTAAATGGCAGGTTTCGGGTCTGCTCCAGCACAGCAAACGCGAGCTCTTGCATACTGCTGCTATCAAGGGCATCGTTGGCAAAGATCTCAAACATCCGCTGGGTAAACTCCGCCAGTTCCGCTACAGGGGCATCGTACGCCACTGTCCCCAAACGCTTGGATGCACTCACATACGCTTCGTAATCTTGCTCATTAGCGGCACGCAAAAGCTCGATGATGGCAATACGTGTCGGATTGGAAACCCGCTTGACCATTCCAAAATCCAACAGTATCAGCTCTCCTTCCGGAGAGACCAAAAGATTGCCAGGATGAGGGTCGGCATGAAAATACCCCTTGACAAGCATCTGATCGGTGTAAAATCGGACCAGCTTGTCGATAAGAGGGATGATATCGATGCCGCTTGCAGTGATACTCTCTCGATCATCAAACCGCCATCCCTGCTCATAACTCATCACGAGGGCATCATCACAACTGTATTGTGGATACGCAACCGGAAAAATAACCCCCGAGGCGGCGTACATGTGAGAAAATTTCTCCAAATTTGCACGCTCTTGATTCATGCTGCACTCTTGGACAATCATCACCGAAAACTCAGCAATAACCGACTCAACGGAGTGACGGGTCGTATGAGAGAAGAGAGGACGAAAGATGGTATTAAAAAATGAGACAATCCATATGTCCGCACGAACCCGCTTCTCTATCCCCTCTCGTCGCAGTTTTACCGCAACTTTGGTCTCTTCATCCAGCCATGCCTCGTGCACTTGACCGATGGAGGCGGAGGCGATGGGAGTCGGATTAAAACGGATAAAAGGAAGCGTTGTAAAAGCCCGGTGCATCACCAGCTCGTACTCTTTTGTAGACATGGGAGGGAGATCGTCATGGAGAGTTTTAAGGGCGTTTAAATACGGCAGATCAAAAAAATCGTTGCGTGTCGCCAGCACTTGCGCCAGCTTGATAAAACTTGCCCCAAGCTGGGTGATCGTACGCGCAAGAACCTCAGGGGCAAAGGGGCGTACCCCTCAAAATCGATCCTTTTTTTTGATGAGAAGGTAAAACGACAACAAGAGCCGAAAGACACTCCATAACCGATAGGGGGAATAGAGAGAATTCACGACTTGAGCGCTTCGATGTCCTTTTTCGTCGCAAGTCCCAGTTCTTCGATCACCTCTTTGATCGCGGTTTTGAGCTCCTCTTTGAGGCGTGTTTCTTCGTTTTCACCGCGTGTTTTTAGATTTTCTAAAAAGCTTTTGGACTCATCGGCATTGAGCTTGCCCTTTTCTTCGAGTTTTTTGAGCTCTTCCTCAACACGCTCTTTAATCAAAAGCGCTCCGCCCATTCCTGTGTAGAATAATTCTTTTAACATAATTTCTCCCTGCTATTTGGTAATCAGGTATTATAATCCCAAAATGGACAATTTCCGTAGGGCTTTTTTGTCAGCTTATCAACTTCATAAAAGTCGATTAAGCTGTTTAACGAAGAGGTGTTAATCTATACTCTGGGAATTTCAATGCCGAAACAGACGCCATCGCCTCTATTTTGCGCATAAAGCTTCCCGTGATGATGGGATTCGACAATCATTTTCGACATGTGAAGACCCAATCCTGTTCCACTGACCTCAGCCTTTGTTGAAAAATACGGATCAAAGATTTTCGTCATAATCTCATCAGGAATACCGCCGCCGTTATCGCAAATTTCTAGGGTTACCGCATTCTCACTGCTTGTAGTGGTAATAACTATTTTAGGATTTAGCGTCCCTTTTTCATTAAAATTATCTTGCGAATTTTTTAAGATATTCAAAATTACTTGTATCATCTCATTCTCAAAAATGGATACTAAATCCTCACTGTTGTAGTGCTCTTCGATGACAATTGAATTTGATTCCAAAGATCCTCGTGTGATGAGGAGAGCTTTGAGGGCTGGTGCACTCAAGAACGCCTGATCACTTTTTTTATTGGGGTTATAAAAATTTCTGAAATCATCCATAACCGTTACAAGGTTCCCTACCATTCCTTCTATTTTCTTCAGATTCTCATTGAACCCATCCTGACACTTTTGTTGCGCCTCATTTTGGATTAAATCATAGGTATTGAGAGCAAGATCGATTTGAAGCTCGGCAGAGATAGAGGATATAACACTCAAAGGCTGTTTCCACTGATGAGCGATCATGCTTATAAGCTCTCCCATCTGTGCCATACGAGAATGCTGTAAAAGGTATTCTTTTTGTATGGCTTGCTCCTTTTTATGCCCCTCCTCTTCTGTTATATCATTAAACATACCGATATAATGGTCTATCGTTCCATCTGCATCCGTAATGGCGTTGATATCCAAAAAAGCCGTAAACTGTTCACCGTTTTTTCGTGAATTCGAGATTTTTCCGCTCCAGCAGCCTTCGCTCTTAGCACTGTCCCACATTTCATGATACCAATTTTCATCATTGTTGGCGAACAGAATACGTCTTGGGTTTTCACCGATAGACTCTTCTTCGTCATATCCTGTTATTTTTGTAAATGCAGGGCTGACACTAACAATGATTTTGTCGATATCGCACACAAAAATAGCCTGTGTTGTGTTTTTATGAATCAAAGATGCCAGTTCGCGTTCGGTGATATCCGAGTGCGTCCCGACCATACGCAGAGGTTTGCCGTCTTGATCACGGCTGACCACTTTTCCGCGGGTTAATATCCATGACCATCTCCCGTTTTTTTGCAATATACGGTGCTTATTGATATAAAAATCTGTTTTACCGTCCAAATGTGCTTGTAGATCCGCATAGACTTCCTCTGCGTCTGAGGGATGAATGGCCGATTTATTTCCGTCACTTTTAAAATGATCGTCGATTATGTTCAATGCCAGAGGTTGATTATGGGAGTGGGTCATTTTGTCATGTTCAATATCCCAATCCCATGCGTTCTCAGTCCCCTCTTCTAGAATGAATTTCCAACGCTCTTCACTCCGTATTAGCGCTTCTTCGGCTTGCAGTCTGAGTGATTTCTCACGCATCAAATCCAACGTACGCGCCGAAAGGCTCTCGTACATGGTTAAAACTGTCTCTATGATGACTTTCATAAACCCATTCATCTGCTCGCTTGAATCTGCTTTTGCCTCTTCCAACGAATAGCCGGCTTGTATATTTTTGACGGCGATGGCCATACGCTTGTCAGTATCGAGAATGTGATACGCCAGCCACTTCGATAAAAACGTGACCACTTCATACACCACATCATCAATCGATTCTTTATCGAGATTGTTTTTTAACGCAACAATCTCTTCGATAAACGAGCCATGAGTATGTTCATGATCGATGAACCATTCATCGTCTTTAAAATATTCTGACCATATTTTTTCTTCGGATTTAAAATGATAATCGGCATAATCCGCCAACTCTTCAAAGATTTCATTGAGCTTAATCTCATCCGAACGATTGGCAAGATGTGCAGCCAGCTGATTTAAAATATCCACCAGTCTTTTATGCTGTTCATCGATCAGTGCAATGCCTGTCTCGAAGTTAGCCGTCCAAGGAAATATCTCAAAATAAATGACCGGCTGATCCAAGACCTTATCCATTTCGCTGCTCCAACTGCCTGACTTCATTCATAAAATCATTTCCCACTCGCAGATAATGGCACTCTGCCCATACGCCTGTGTTTTCAAAAAAGGCGGGTTGAATGCATTCTGTACAAAATGGTTCTTTTGAAATAAGGACAAAATCATCTCCTTGAACCCGGAAAAGTGTAGCACCAGGAAAATTTTTCACCAAATGATCGGAAAACTTCCTTAATAATACATTCCCAGCTTCCCAGTCAAACGTATTGTTGTATTGAGAAAAGTTTCTCAAAAAGAAGGCACACGCATGGTACTCACTATCATTAGGAATGGATTGAAGAAACAAAGCAAGATAGTCTTGATTATAATTGTCGGTTACCGAATCGTGAAAAAAGTAAGCGAAACGCTCTCGCTCCATACCGTTTTGAGGCAGTTGTGTAATATTTTGATTGATGACCGAGCGAGAGAGTGCTTGGCAGGCAAATGGGACGATTTCAGGATCAAACTGAGTACCGCTGTTGGCTTGTATCTCTACAATGGCATCATCGACGCTCATACGCCCCTTGTAGATTCGGTTGGTGGTCATGGCATCAAAAGCATCCGCGATGATCATGATACGCCCTAAAAGAGGTATCTCATCCCCCTTTAATCCTCTTGGATAGCCGCTTCCGTCATACCGCTCGTGATGGGCTATGACGATTTGGGATATTTTGGTGTACATCGGTATTTTTGAAAGTAGCTCATAGCTGACCGTGACGTGATTTTGGATCAGTGCATATTCTCTTGCAGAAAGCTTCGCAGGTTTGAGCAGGATCGTATCGGGCGTTGTCACCTTACCGATATCGTGCAGCATTCCGGCTCGAAAAACAAGTTCACACTCCTCCTCGCTCAGATTCATCTCTTGGGCAATCGCTTTTGAATAACCGGCCACCCGTTCAGAATGTCCTCCCGTATAGGTATCTCGGCTTTCTACCAAATCCACCATCGCCTTGATCGTTTGCTCATAATTTTCGGTGAGGGATTGGGTCTGTTCTTTCACCAATTTGTGTAGACTTTCATGGAATCGTTTGTTTTCTTTGCGCAGTTGCAAGGCGCTGGCTACTTTGTATAACACACTGTTCATTTGTTCATAGATGATAGGTTTTAGGATGTAGTCCGAAATACCCAAATGGATCGCACTCATGAAATACTCCGACTCACTGTAAGCAGAAATGATAATAATATCTTGTTCCGGATTGATTTGTTTTATCTGCTTTGCCATATCGATACCGTTCATTTTAGGCATGTTGATGTCACTCAAAACGATATCAAATTCACCGGCTTTGTATTTTTCAAGCCCCTCTTCACCGTTAAAAGCGGTCTCAATATGGCTAAAAAATTTGCTCAGATATTTGGATAAGGCCTCATTTACTTCTTTGTCATCTTCCACATACAAAATTTTTAGAGAATGGCAGCACTCTTTAAGAAGCAAAATATCACTCATAATTCCATTCCTTTGGCTTGTTTGGGCAAAATTAGACTAAAACAAGCGCCATCTTGTTGGTTTTGGGCCGTGATCGTACCGTTAAAATGCTGTGTAATGATAATCTTGCTCATATACAGTCCCAAACCGCTCCCGTTTAGATCGTTCTTAGTCGTGAAATAAGGATCAAATATTTTTTCGATGTTTGACTCCTCGATACCGCCGCCATTGTCGCAAACATTTAAAATAATTGTATTGTTTTGTTCACGAACCGTGATGGTGATCTCTTTTTTATTGTTTTGATACTTCAAAACTGCATCTTTTGCATTGTTGATCAAGTTTATCAAAACTTGTATGAGTTCTCCCTTATTGATCAAAAGTGTCCCGGTACTTTGATTGTCAATATGCAATGATATCTCACTATTGTACAAGCTAGGAACAAGGAGTATTTGGGTTTCGTCTAAAATCTCTTGGACGGTAAACTCCTCTCTTTTTTTGTCGGAAAGGAAAAAATTTTTAAAATCATCAATCGTATTACTAAGGTATGCCGTCTGCTCCAAAATATGGTAGGAGGCTTTTTTGAGGCTCTTCTCTTCAACACTTCCCAGTTCAATATCGGCCACGATATTATTAGCCGTCATAGATATAACAGTCAAAGGCTGGCGCCACTGATGGGCAATCATCCCGATCATCTGACCCATCGTGACATAGCGTGATTGAACGAGAAGCAAGCCGTTTAACGTCTCATTTGCATCCATAAACATCGAAATCCTGCGAACGATATAATAGGTGAGTGAAATAAAAAACAAAGCAAGAGCGACAACCATATAAAAATTAATCGTCATAAAGTGTCCAAAAAGGGCATCGGCTTCATTTTGGTACAAAACAGCTCTCCCTCTTGCATACGTATTAAGCTTTATAGCCAGAGCATCCAGCTGATGATAAGTGGTTTCGTTATTTCTAAAAATTGTTTTGGCCGCAGCGAAATCATCTTTGAGCACAAGAGCGACAACTTGCTCTTGTACTCGTTTTTGTTCTTCAAATAATTTTTCCGCTTTTGAAACCAGAAGTATCCCTTTTGCCCCCAATATCTGATCATGAACCAGTTTAAGGTTTTCACGAGCCCTCTGATTGGACACATCTATGGTTTGGATACGCGTATGAAGCTCTTTTTTATTGGGAGAAAAAAGAATTGTGTTGACTTCATTTCTCGTTTTGTAGACATCGAGTTGAAAATTTAAGGCCGCATTGGAAACGACCATAGGATGCTGAGTGATACGAGTACTGATTTCATGCATCTTTTGCAGATTGTAGATCCCGTACAGCTTGGCCGTGATTGAAACGATGAGCAAAATTAAAAATCCAAAAAGGACGATCCCTATCTCTTTTCGTATGGAATTCATTCTCATAAGCCTCTTTTGGCAATAATCATTTCCAACATTGTTTGCATTTTCGTAATGTCAATAGGCTTTGACATATACATATCACAGTTTTGGGTAAAGGTGCCATCCATTTCGGGTGAGCCTGTCATAACTGCAACAAAAAGCTCTGCATCAATTTTTTTTAGTTCTTTTACCAAGGTCCATCCGTTCATCTTTGGCATGCGGATATCTGTGAGGACCATATCATACGGTCCATTATCACTAAATATTTTTAAGGCATCTTCGCCATTGATGGCACCGTCCACATGAGCACAAAATTTTTTCATAAAAACGATTGTCCCCTCGCGTATCTGATCTTCATCATCGACAATCAACACACGAAGATCATTGGCTTTCTCTTTTATTGTTTTTAAATCATACATCTTCACCCTTTGCTGTTGATTCCTTTGAAATAGTGATGATAAAACAGACCCCGTCATCGGTATTGATGGCGGTGATGCTTCCGTTCAAATGCTTTTCAATGATCGTTTTTGACATATACAGCCCCAAACCTGTTCCTGTTTTTTTGTCTTTGGTGGAAAAATAGGGTTCAAAAATTCGATCCATGATCGAAGCATCTATCCCCCCGCCATTGTCACAAATACGTATTATAATAGCATTGTCAAGACTTTCAACACTGGCATTAATATATGCATTCTCTGTCTCGCTTGTCTCTAGGGCTTCTTTTGAATTTTTGAGGAGATTCAATACAACTTGCAACAGTTCACGAGAATACGTGTATATCATTTCATTCTCATCGCTTACAATCGAAAGCTCAATATTATGATGTTCAAAACTCTTGCCCATAATCTGTTTGGCTTCGAACAGTACATCTACAGCCTTAATTTCATCCTTTTCTTTGTTTGGACGAAAAAAGTTTCTAAAATCATCAATCGTTTTTGAGAGGTATTCGGTTTGTTTCAAAATATCTTCTGCCTCTTTAGCGAAACGCTCAATACTGACATCCTCCAGCGCTATATCGGCCAGTATATTATTCGCCCCCATCGCAATGACCGTAATAGGCTGTCTCCACTGATGAGCAATCATCCCGATCATCTCACCCATCGCGACTTGTCGTGACTGTGCTATCATCATCTGCTCTTGCTCTAACAACTCATGTTCCAGCTGTTTTTGTTTCGTAATATCCGTATCAAAGCCAACCATTCGAACCGCTTTTCCTTCGGTATTGAAAAGAGTCTGCCCCCGATCCAGCATCCAAACCAAATGTCCGTCTTTATGGATCATGCGGTGTATATTTTCATAAAACAGACCAGGTCTTTGCTGACTCAAAACTACATCCTGCTCTACTTTTTCCAGATCAGGAGGATAAATCCGTTTTTCCCATGTTTCTATCTCATTGGGTAATTCACTATCTTCATACCCAAGCATTGATTTCCAGCGCGGAGAGAAATAACATTCATTCGTTTCTAGATTCCAGTCCCACAGTCCGTCACCGGTACCGTTAACAGCATATTCCAAACGTTCTTTTAAATTTTCAAGCTCCTCTTGCTTCAAAAGAATTTCGCTTTCGCGCGTTTGAATCTTATTTTGCATTTGATAAATACTGATACTCAATGCCCCGATTTCGTCTTTATTAATCATTTCCTCTTTATGCGTGTAATCCCCATTGGCAATACGCTGGGTCGATTCTATTAGAGCCTCAAGCGGTTGAATAACAACTCGTCTCAGTGATATCCACAAAAACAGAATAATCGCAATAATCTCAAACAATGTAAATACTACGATATCGATGAGTTCGTCCAACAGTTTCTTTTCCATCAGTTCTTTTGTCAAATAAAGATTAATCGCTCCGATTTTAACCCCATCATGTAAAATCGGTTGGATACGAACGATAGTATTTTCCTCTTTATGCTTTTTTACTCCATTATCTCGATCGACACTCACTAAAATATTTTGATCCCCTGATACCACAATGGCATGAACATTCTCATCCATCAGTTCACTTTGAAGTAATTTCTGAATCCATGATTCGTCCAGTTCCCACATAGGAATATCCAAATCACGCCCCAACCGTTCAATTTTTTGATCGGCTGATTCATTCAGCTCTTCTAGCATCTTAACCTTGAGTAAATAATAGGTATAAGCCTGAAAAATCCCCAAAAAAATTGTAGCAATTACAATAAGAGAAAAGATAATTTTACTGCGCAGGCTGTGTATATTTAAACCCTTCATAAACCGTTTCCTCCAGAATCAAACGAATACAAATTCTCAAATTTCAATAAATCAGCATACCAATACGGAGGTATTGTAGTATTTACAAAATATTTTTCCAAAATTTTATGATAAACACCGTTTTTCACAATACGATGCAAGCCTTCTTGATAACGCTTTCCAATCCTGGCACCATCAGGATAATTACTGTCAATCATCAGTGCAATAGGCGCTGCCGATTCAGGGATAAGCTGAAAATCAAAATGGTCAATCTCATTGGGGAATAATTCAGCAATAGTTTCTTTTCCTGGCAAATAAAAATCTATGACCATATCCACCCTGCCAGCTTTAAGCTTTTTAAAGAGTGATTTTTTGGTATAGCTCTCCTCAAATATCCCAAACTTCTCAAGACCTGCATGGGTTCCCGATGTCCCTGCTAATACACCGATACGTTTACCAGAACCAAAAAGAGCATCAGATTTTTTATGGACATCTTTGTGATAGGTGAACAGTGTGCTGTATGTCACACCTATGGGGATAATCGCTGCAAAGTCTTGATTGTTCATGTAAAAAAGCGGATTTCCCACATCATTATTGGTAGTATCGGCAATCAGTCGCTTTAATGGAACAAATGCAATGCGTGTTTTAATCCCCATCTCTTTTGAAATAGCCGCAATGATCTCCGATCCCATCCCGCCAGAAGATGTTTTTTCTGACCAAATCGGAGGGTTGCTGTTGACTTGAAAAACAACCGTTGGCTCATCAGCATGCAAAACACTAATGGCACAGCCTATAAGTAATATTGCCAGATTCCATACGATTTTTATTTTCATTTTTTGAGTGCTTCTTTTGCCCATAAGGTTTTAAATTTCTCAACATGCTGGGAGGCTAGCGGTGTCTTTCCTTCGTACTTTTCGATGATGGCTTGATATTGACCATTTTTGAGGATGGTTATGAGCCCTATACGAAATTTTTTGGCCATTGCAGACGCATCCGGATTTTGCAGATTAAACAAGATTGCGCAAACCGAATCTTCAGGATTGGGATCCATAGTAGCAAACTGTGCTTTATCGGCAGCAAAAGACGAACTGATCACTTCTTGACCGCTCAACGCAGACTCTCCGATAAAATCAACCTTCCCTGTTTTGAGTTTTTCAAAAAGAGAACGTGAACGGCCGTAGACAACATTGATTCCTGCATCTTTATACGCTTGGGTATCTACTCCCTCATGCTCCCCATAGTTCAATCCTTTTAGATTGGAGAGTTTTCCTCCCCATGCAATCCCTTTTGGATGGACAGGCTTATAATAAAAATATTGCTCACGGATCACCGATACAGGGATGCTAATCACTTTTTTCTTCTCTGCCGCTGACAAGTTCCAGCTTGTTCCCAATGCCCCAAGTACTTTTTCCTGTGTTACATAATAGTTCACCATTTTTTGAACCGGATAGGTTGTGAGCATCGCGGTTTCTTTTTGACTTTTTAATGCCGCTGTTACAATCTCAAATGCCATCCCTCCATTTGGATTCGCACTGGAATAAAGCGGCGGTGTTTCTAAAGCAACAATCTCGTTATGCGAAGCTTGGAACAATGCCCCTGTAACACGGGGACCCGTTGCCAAAAGAGAAACACTCAGCGCGATGACACATCCTGTTATTTTTATCCACAATTTTTTCATTTTGCCTCTTTTATTAATCTGATATTGCCGATGCAGAAAGCACCTCAAGTTTATCCCACAAATCAAAGTGGTGGCCAAACGGAGTTGTCTGTGAGAGGAAAATCGTAATTTTATCCTCTTTCGGATCAACACTGAAACGTGTCGAATAAAGACCTGCCCATTCAAACACTCCCACATCGCCGGCGTCTACATCGTGTTCACGATCTTGCTGAATTGCAAATCCAAGCCCAAACTTCCATCCCTTGTCATGCAGGTAGTCCGCATAAAATTGTCCGCTATGATTCGTAGCGCTCATCAGTTCAACCGTTTTTCTGCTGAGTAGCCGAACCCCATCGAGTTCCCCCTTGTTGAGGAGCATTTGGGAAAAACGGAAATAGTCATAGGCCGTAGTGAGAACACCGCCGCCTCCCGATAGATAGGTACCGGAGGTTTTATAGGCATCATAGGGGCACATGGCGAGTTCGTTGCTAAAAAGCATCTCATTTTCTCCTACCCGCTCCAGTGATCCTTTCCAATCGCTTTTCCACACAGCGGCAATACGATGGGTCTTCTCTGCCGGTACGTTAAAATAGCTATCGTTCATTTTGAGAGGTTTAAAGACATTTTCAGTGACAAATTGATCGAACTTCATACCCGATACCACTTCTATTAAATAGCCAAGAACGTCAGAGTTAAGACCGTATTCCCACAACTCTCCCGGTTGTGCTGTCAATGGAAGTCTTCCCAGCCGTTTGACCATATCTCCTATCTCTTCATCGCTTCGACAATAACCGTCGTTAATCTGCGCATCTTTATACAGATTGAGCATATCCTGGCGTCCAGGCCCATTGGGATAGATCCCAGCATACGACTTATACATAATGCCCGACGTATGGGCCAAAAGATCCCGTATGGTAACCTCACGCTTCACAGGGACCAATTTATAGGGATAAGGGGAGCCCTTGGGAAGCGGCACAAGGACTTTTTGATTTTTAAATTCAGGGATGTATTTTGATACAGGGTCTGAAAGGAGAATTTTGCCCTGCTCATACAGGATCATCGTAGCAACGCTCGTGATGGGCTTGGACATCGACATCACTCTCATGATCGTATCTTTTTCCATCGGTTTTCCCGTATCTGCTAAACCAGTAGCCTTGAAATACGCTATTTTTCCATGACGGGCGACAAGAACTACGGAACCTGCCATCTTCTTTTCATTGATATGCGAATCGATCAGCGTATCAATATAAGCAAGTCTTTGACTTGAAAGACCTACTGTCTCGGGCTTGACAGCCATCGTGCTGATCGTGTCTCCAGCGGCAATAACAGCGTAGACCATCGCAAGGGAAAAAAAAGTTGTGATGCGCATGATCTATGCCTTTTTTACACAAAAATGGGGAAAATATGATACTTGTACTCTTTTTTATTATAGTTCTTAAACTATATAAAATTACTTAAACTTCGCAACACTTACATTATGAAGGTAGAACCTTGTATCAAATGCCATTTTTGCCCTACGTATTATTTGGAAATTTTATAACAATAGAGTATGATTATTCAAAAGAGAGGTATCAACATGAATATATTGTTAACCGGAGCCAACGGATACATCGGACGTCGCCTCAAACATCGATTGCTGCAAGATGAAACGATCAACCTGCGTTTGTTTGTCACACACGGCCAGACTCTCCTGCCGCAAGATCGGTTTGAAATTGCTGTGGGAAATACATTTGATATCTATAGCCTCAACCGTGCCCTCGTAGGCATTGATACCGCCTACTATCTGATCCACTCTATGGCATCAGATAATTATCAGGAACTGGACCGTAAAAGTGCCCATAATTTTTTGGAGGCGTGCATCCGTGCCGGGGTAAAACGGATCATTTATTTGGGCGGTTTGGGGGAGAAAGAGAGCGCAAGCGAACATCTCCTCAGCCGTATTGAAACGGGAGAGATCCTGAGTTCCCGCCCCAATGAAATACAAACGTTATGGTTTCGAGCCGGAGTCATTATCGGTTCGGGGTCGGCAAGTTTCGAGATCATACGCCATTTGGTTGAAAAACTCCCCTTTATGATCACTCCAAAATGGGTCCATACCCTCTGCCAGCCCATTGCTGAGAGAGATGTGATCGAGTATTTGACCGCTGCAGCATCTCTGCAATCACAAGAAAGTTCTATGATCGATATCGGCAGTGAAACCATGAGCTACAAAGAACTTCTTTTAGGATATGCCCATGCCGTGGGGCTGGAACGGACCCTGATTCCCATCCCCTTT
>JBBQNL010000040.1:0-15149 GCA_038329855.1 Campylobacterales bacterium | reverse complement strand
AAATCGGAGAGCAAGGACATGTTATAGCTCCTCGATAGTGTCGTACACTACCCCAACCGATTCGTTACCGAATGATTTAATGATACCTTGACGGCCAGTAAATAGATACATTTCGCCCACTTTTGTGGTTGTGAATTGTGCTTGTGTGATTGGAATTTCAATCTCTCCACCCGTGAAGGCTACTTTAATTGACGAACGTGGAGCGTAAAATGTAGGCTCTCCCGCTTCATTTAAAACCAACATACCATCTTTCATTTTTGCTTTTGGTTCAGATTGATAGTTAGATACGACAGTACCCGCCAATTTAACTACATTTGTTTGGGTGAGCTTAATATACTCACGAGCTTGATTTTTTGATTCTTCGATTGATTGAGCCATTTTTAATTTCCTTGTGTTATTTGAATTTTTTTGAAAAATCTATGGATACTTCCACGATTTAAACCAGTGATTTTTTCTAACTTGTAGACCGTTATATGATGATCTCCTACCTCCAACAAACGGGCTATCGCCTCTAATATCAATTGCGAGTGATTCATAGTGTTTTACTTTTGTGAAATAACGTGCTACAATCGGAAGCATATAGATCAACCATAACCCGCATAAAATCCACATTGTCAAAGTTCATCAAAAGAACCTTGAAGAATTCAGGCTGATTAAAGGAGTAGCCCATATCTGAAAAGTAAGAATTAACTTTTTTTGTCTTATGATCGAAAACTTTCATTTGGGACTCACTTAAGTTAATTTTAAAATAACTTAAAGAATCCGAAGCCTTGATTTTTGAAGAAGCCGAAGCGAACGGGGTAATGTTGTGCATTGTAAAATCCTTTTTAGATAATATATATTATGTTAATCAAATTAAAATATCATTTATTTAAGATATACTTTTTGCTATCATGCGCAAGGAAGTTTAATTATGTATCAATCTCCTTATCTTCAAATTGCAAAGGCTGCTATCCAAAGTCATTTTGATGGCACAATTATCGATAAAAGTGCGTTGCTGAAAGAGTATCCTCAACTAGGAATAAAACAGGCAACATTTGTTACCTTGACTCTAAATGGGCAATTACGTGGATGTATCGGTTCACTTATGCCAGATCGGCCGCTGATCGATGATTTGATCTCTAATGCCAAATCTGCTGCTTTTCATGATCCCCGTTTTTTGCCTCTTGATCTTGATGAATTTAATGACATTGAGATTGAAGTTTCTTTATTAAGTCAACCTAAGCTTGTTTCTTATGCAGACAAAGCCCATCTTAAATCTCTGATTCATATTTACAAGGATGGAGTGATTCTACGGCATGGTAATCATCAAGCGACATTTTTACCGCAAGTATGGGATGAATTGAAGGATTTTGAGAGCTTTTTTTCTCACCTTGGAATGAAGGCAGGTATTGGAAGTGATCCATTGGCCTATCACCCTGTCGTCTATACCTATCAGGTTGAAAAAATAAAGGAGGATTGAAATGAGTGTACGAAGCATGAGTGTTGCCGGAAGTTTTTATCCTGCAAATCCAAGTGAAATCACGCACATGATTGACCATTTTAACAAGCTATTAGAATCTCATAAAGAAGCATTGAATCAATTTAATACGCTCACAGGACACTCTATCATCGTCCCACATGCGGGATGGGTCTATTCTGGATTTACCGCGAATATTGCATTTAAAGTACTTTCCAATAGTAAACCCAAAACAATCGTCGTTATCGGGCCGTCCCATCGTGTCGGATTTGAGGGGATCAGTATTTCGGATATGGATAGTTATCAAACACCGTTGGGAAATTTGTCTATTAATCGTGATTTAGTACACACATTGCGTCAACACTTCTCCCTCCCCTGCTTTCCTCAAGCCCATCATGAGCACAGTACCGAAGTTCAGATGCCGTTTATCAAACACTATATGAATGATGTCGAGGTGGTCGAATTGGTCTATGCCTATGCACAATCGTCACAGATTTCTCCGATCATTGATTTTGTATTGAATCTTCCCGATACGGCGGTCGTTATCAGTACGGATTTGAGCCATTATTATTCGCTTGAAGAAGCAAAAAAACTCGATTCTATCTGTCTGGAAGCAATTCGTAATGAAAACGTCACACAACTGCATCAAGGGTGTGAAGCATGCGGAATGATAGGGGTTGAAGCGATGCTGGATGTTGCACAAAAACGAAATATGGAAGCATTGCTGCTGGATTACCGCACGAGTGCCGATGCAAGCGGTGACAGTTCCCGTGTCGTTGGGTATGCAAGTGCGCTGTTTCGATAATATTAAGAAATATGATTTTTAGAAAGTTATTTTGAAATTAAAATAGTAGGTCGTTCCTAAGTCACCGAATTCGCTGCCGCTTTTTCCGCGGTACATCATCGCCCCAACTCCCAGCATCATGTCATCATCCATAGAATATCGAAAAACTGGACCCAAATATATGCTCCCATCTTCGGCATTGACGATGGTCGCAAGTGTTCCGTAGAGCAACGGATCAAACTGATATCCACAGCTTATGGCGGCATAATCTTTTGAACGCACCAGATTACTCAAAGCGCCTGATGGAATCCGAAACTGCAGCTCGTGTTCAAATGTCCGTGATGTATGTAGCCATTCGCCGAACAGCATGAAAGAATTTTCAAACGCATAATCGGCACCGATGAGCCCTTGGAAGAACTTTGTATGCAGGAGTTTGTCATCGAACCATCCCCCCTCGCTGCGCAGTTCGACTCCTGTGTCAAAGAGTTCCCCCTCCAACTCATAACCGACCATGCTGACATCGTCGGCGCTCACAGCATCTATCGCAGCATCGGCAATACCAAGGTATCCTTTTGCCCTTCCCGCATATTTGAAACTTTTGTCCGCTCTTTGTGCCGCTACGGCGGTAATCTGACTCAAACTGCTGGGAGCATAGCTGTAGGCCAGGGCAAAAACTCCGTATACTTCATCGGGTTCGAGTGCGAGGGGATTTTTTGGATTGAACATATCGGTGGGATTCCAGATGCGCCCTACTCCCATGCTCACTTTTTGCAAGCCTAATGTGACAGTTTGCTTCTCATCCGTATAACCACCGTACAGACGATAAAGCTGAGCATACAATTGCCCCTCATTATAATCGTAGGTTTTTGTTTGGGTTGAAAAAGGGGTATCAGATCGCATTACTCTGGTTATTTTATAGGCGTTGCTTTGGATAAGTTCACGTCCCAGTATATTTTCAATATCTCCAATCGCGACGGCAAACCAGTTTCCCTCGCGTACTTGTTCATTGACGCGAAATCGATTGTAGTTGTAGAGGGTTTGACCGCCGTTTCCGTTTAACGGAGCAGAAAGGGTGAAATTGCTGTTTTCATAGGTGGTTTGAGACTCTATCGCACTTGCAAGCAGGGTAGAAATACAGAGTAACCACACCGCTTTGATCATGATCGTACCGCATCCTCTATGATTTTTCCATCACGCAAGACGATCGAACGGCGTGCCTTATCGATCACCATCGGATCATGCGAGGAGAAGATGATCGTCACTTTTTCCTCGATGTTTAACCGGCGCATCAACTCCATGAGCTTCTGTGCGTTTGCCGTATCCAAGTTCGCCGTAGGTTCATCGGCAAGGATCAGTTTAGGTTTGCTCGCTACCGCTCGTGCTACGGCTACACGCTGCTGCTGTCCGCCACTGAGGTGATCGGGGAGTTTGTTGAGATACGTGTCGATGTCAAGCTCTCGTGCCACCTCCAGTACCCGCGCATCGCATTGGCTTTGCGGCATGCCCATGAGACACATCACATATTCGATGTTCTCTTTGACGGTAAGGACAGGGATCAGGTTGTAGGCTTGAAAAACAAATCCGATGTTTTCTCTGCGAAACAGCGCCAGATCGTTTTCACTCAATGCCGTGATCACCGTTCCCTCGAGCTCTACACTCCCCTCGCTTGGCGCATCAAGTCCTCCGATGATGTTGAGCAAGGTACTTTTTCCGCTGCCGCTGGGACCGGAGATAACGATAAACTCCTCTTTTCCAATGGAGAGATCGATCCCCATCAGGGCATTGCTTTGGCTCTGGGAGCCTTCATTGAATATTTTTTTTACATTCTTTACCGTTAAAAAATTCATCATGTATTCTCACTAATGGATTGGATAGGATTGCGCTGTTTGAGGGTACGAATCGGGATAATCGTTGCCGCCAAGGTTGCCACCAAAACACTGATAAAAGTGCTGGTAAAATAGTCGAGTTTTAGTATCGCATGGATACTCGAATCCATCCCAAAGATGGCAAAGGCATCGCTGAGCCCTGAGAGATCAAGCCCAAACTCTTTGAAGTACCACAACAGTCCCCCTCCCAGTAACGCCCCTACTATGTAGCCGCTCATCGTAATGACCAGCGACTCATAGATAATGAGGCGCGCAATGTCGCGAAACTGTGTCCCGATGGCCATCATGATGCCAAACTCCCGTACCCGTTCGAGCACCGAGACGAGGACAACGCCAAAAATCCCCAGCGTGGCCACGATAAAAATAAAGGTGGAGCTTATACGGCTGTAGGTTTCCATCATCGCTTCCCCTTCGTGCAATGAGGGGTATAGTTCTTTGTAAGAGTACACGGCAATATTTTGATCGTTTATTTTAGGGACGAGGGAGTGTATTAGCTGGGTATCGTCATTTTGTTCATGCAGCAAGATCGAAATCTCCGTTACCCCTTGAACACCATTTAAACTGCGCAGTCTCTCAATGTCCATCAAAAGACCGTTGCTGTCGATGGCCATATTATTGGTTTTGAGTATCCCTGTAATCTTTAGGGCGACCGATACCACTTCGTTGTTCGTATCTTGCATCGTTACTATAACTTTTTTGCCGATGTCCACTTTGAGTTTTTTTGCCAAACGGTAGCCGATGAGTGCTCCCCTGCCGTTTTTATCAAAGGTGTAGTTTCCTTTGATAATAAAATTTTCCAGTTTAGCATGCGATGATTCAAGGCTTAAATCAACCCCTGTAACATTGACCCCCTGCGAATATCCAGCCGTAGCAATTAATCCCCGTTGATTGATGCGCGTGACGTAACTTTGAATCTCTTTTTGGGAATCCAGCATTGCGGTGATTTTCTGGGGATTTGCAATCGTGTATTTTATATTATTGTCCGATCGAAACATTTTGTGCTGAATCGAGACGGTACCGCTGCCGGTTTTAATCGAATTTTGGGTGATTTGCACCATCATCCCCTCGTACATCCCCTCCATCAGAAGCAATCCGATCATCGATATCGCGATCATAATGGAGATCAAGGCGGCGCGCCCCTTGCGGCGGACGATGTGCAGCAGTGCCATTTTGATGTAGATCATTTCGGTGTGGCTAAACATAGCGTATCGCTTCGGTCGGGGTAAATCGGTTGATGAGGACGATGGGATACACCACTGTCATAAGATTTAGCAGCATCATAATGAGCATATCTAGCATAATTCTGGGGGGATTAAACTCGGCGGGAAAGGTGGCCTCCGCTACCATGTTGTACTGTTTGGCGTATTCTTGCGCATCCACATCGACTAATGAGGTGATCTCGATGGGGTATTTTTCATAATAATGGCTGGCATAGGCTCCAGCCGCTCCTCCCAGACCGACACTCAAAAATCCCAAAACCAACGCTTCGATCAGCAACATCCCCATCACCTGCTTTGGCGTTGTCCCGATGGCGCGCAGTACCCCGATTTGGCGAATACGGGCATACACCGAGAGAAAAGCGAATATACCGATGACAAAAAATATGACGATAAAAAATATCCCTAACGTGATGTAGCCGAAAATCGTATCAATCTCCATCGCCAAAATCAAATCTTCGAGAGTTGTCATATAGTTTTTAACCTCCAAGCCCTGACCCAGAGCATTTTGAACTTTTTGCGTGATGGCATCGATTTCTTTTACGTCGGTTGGCGTCATGATAATATGCGTAGCGATGTTTTGGCTATGCATCACTTCATCAAAATATCCCTTGTTCACAAAACCCGAACCGTTGTCGAACTCATAGAGCTTGGTTTTAAACAATCCCTTGACCACCAGATTGTCCGCCGCAAATGAGTAGTCTGCCCCAGTAGAGATAAAAGAGAGGGTATCCCCTACTCCTACTTTGAGCCGTTTGGCCAGTTCTACCCCCAAATAGATCGCATTGGTATCCGATGAAGTCAAATACTCTCCCTCAACCAGAGAGCGTTTGAGTCTTGACACCTGTGCCTCTTTTTCAGGTTCGATTGCGGTAAACATTCCTCCGATAGACTGTTCATTGGTTGAGTAGAGAGCATATCCTTCAAACCGTATAGCGGAAGAATTGATCTCATCTATTTTTTTTAATGTATTTGTGACATTTGCCGCATCAAAAATCAGGTTGTCAAAGTTGGGATTGTCTTCGAATGCACGGTTGGTGATTTGCATGTAGCCGGGATAAATCTCGACGCTCGAACGGATCAGCTGATTGTGGGTACCGTTATTGAGAGCATTGGCAAAGATAAAAAGTGCCGTTGAAAAGGCACTGAGCAAGAGCGTAACAATGGAACGTTTTTTATGGCTCAACAGTTCGCGCAGCGCCATTTTAAAAAGAATCATTGACTGTACCGCACGAGTGCATTTTTCGTAAAACGCTCATCTTCGATGACGACGTCAAAATTGACCTCTTCCATTGTAACAACAGTCTTATTACTCTTTTTATTCTGCGGGATCAGCGTCATAACCGTCGGGAGATAATGATCCCCATAGAGCTTTACATCGCTGTAATAGAGGATCCGCTGCTGTACGCCATCCTCGTCATAGTAAACCGCCCGTAACGGGATAAAATGCTCTTTGGCGACTTCAAGTACAATTTTTCCCCACACCACCGCGGCATCGGGTTTAGGTAAAAGTGTCAGGGTGTATTTTTGCGCATCTTCAAAACTGATCTGTGCATGGTAATCATCGACGATCGAGCTCTCTTTGGCCATATCGTCATTGGTGAAATCGCTCCCCATCCAGCTTTGCATCATCATGGAACTGGGGATTTTGATCGTCTTCTCGATCTTAGGAACATACTGCCACATCGTTGTATCGACTTTCAAAAATGTGATCCCGCGGTCTTGTTTGGGATAGAGTACTTTAATAAAGCTTTTTTCATGCCCTTGGTTCCAGCTCTCCATTTTCATTGTCCGCTCACCCCGTGCTGTCGTGACGTTCATCGTGATTTTGGAGTAGCCGCTGTCGCTTTGGATGTTATGCTCGACTTTTTTGATAATTGCATCTGGGGTAATCGACCAAAGTGGCAGCGCGATAAGTAAAAAAAGGAAAATTTTATTCATGATGACCCTTTTGATTATGCATTATACATGTTAACGTAATATTCGTATACCATGCGTCCAGAATCAAAAGCTGGCATGATGTCTTCCATAGAGTGTTTCATCATTGCTATCCACTCCTTTGGACGATCATAGTACATCGGGATAATGGTTTGCTCTAGTATATTCATCATGTGATGATTGTCAGCTTTATCCTGCTCTCCAAGCGACAATGCAGTATCGCATGCGGGAATGGTAAAGGAGTTCACACCGTCTTTTGCAAACTCAGGATGCCAACCGTCTGCGATGGAGAAATGAACCGCTCCGTTCATGCAGGCGCTCATTCCGCTCGTCCCTGATGCTTCCCGCGTAATTCTGGGGGTATTGAGCCAAACATCCGCCCCTCTTTTCATCATTTGCGAAAGACTAAGCTCATAACGAAACAGTATCGCAATGCGCTTGAGATGTTTGGATTGATAGATGAGTTCATTGAAAATATTGATGGCATTGCTATCCGATGGGTACGGTTTTCCGGCCCAAATCACTTGTATGGGTCTATCATCCCGTTCAATCAATTTTTTAAAACGTTCAAAATCATGGCGGATAAGTCCCGGACGCTTGTACTCCGCAAAACGTCTCGCCCATACCAGTGTTAGGACATCGGGATCGAACATCTTGCCTGTTTGATCGGCAACCATATCAAATAATATCTTTTTGAGATGTTTTTTTCTTGCTATGAGTTCATAGTCTTCATGTTCATCCAGCGCACGGATCAATATTTTATCGGCCCAAAATCTGCGGTTTTGAGCATTGGTGATTTTGATTATAGGGGCTATATTCTCATACAGACTCCACATTTCATGAGAAACCTCTTGATGGATTTTAGAAACGGCGTTGGCTATTTTGGACAGACGCAGCGCCGCTAACGTCAAATTAAATAACTCTTCATAGATGCCTGTAATCTCTTGGGCTTTTTCCAACGTAACACCGGCGAAAAAACCCATTTTATGTAGAAGATAGACATTGTGTTCTTCATTTCCTGCTTTTTCAGGCGTATGGGTGGTAAATACGATGTGCTCACGTACTGCTTTTGCATTGGAGAGTTTTTCGTAGAGGGCAAATGCCAACGGTATGGCATGCCCCTCGTTGAGATGATAAATATCCACCTTGCGTTGAAGCGCTTCGAGCATTTTGAAGCCACCAATGCCCAAGACTATTTCTTGTGCAATACGGGTCTCTTCGTTGTTTTCATAGAGTTTATGGGTGATGGTGCGCGAAAGAAAATCATTTTCATCGATGTCCGTAGTTAAGAACAAAATGGGCGCTGTTCCAAACGTATCGGGCTCTAAAAGAAGGGCTTTGACAAAAACATCTCGCTCCCCTATTTTTACCGAAACGGTCACATTAATCTCCTCGAGAAAATAGTAGAGTTTACGCCGATACGCCACTGCCATAGTTCGGTCTTCGTTACGGGTCTGATCGTAATAGCCATAAGACCATAAGATTCCCACACCCAAAATATTCTGTTTCAGATCGTAAGCACTTCTCATGTGAGAGCCTGTCAAAAATCCCAATCCGCCCGAATAAGTTTTGAGCGCTTGGTGAACGCCAAATTCCATACTGAAATAGGCGACCGATGTGGTATATTTTTCATCACATTCGTAAAAGTCACTCAATGATGCTACAGCCATTTTGTCCCCTCCAAACATCCGTATTTAAACGCAGAAGTCTCTATTTTTACCTCTTTGGCTGATGGCATAAACGCCATATCGTTCACATTTTTACGAATAACCGATTCCAGATACGGGTTGTTTTGGACAACACCCCCGCCCAAAATCACATAGGTGGGATTAAAAAGGGTTACAGCCGTGGAAACGGCATGAGAAACGGCATCGTAAAAGTTTTCTAAAATATACGCCGCTCGTTCATCCGTACTGGACTTGATTGCTTCAAGCGTCGGTTCACAGCCAAGTCCATAATAGTCTACCCACCGAGCAAGAGCCGATCCTGAACCGTACAACTCAACGCAGTCGTCTTTTCCGCATCCACAATGAAAAGGAGCTTTTCTGAAGGGGATATGCCCGATTTCCCCTGCCATATTCGAGTTTCCCCGAAGAAGACGCCCCTCTTCCACCAGCGCCCCTCCAAATCCAGTACCGATGTAGGCGGCAAAAAGGCTCACACTGTTTTTTCTGGCATGAAATTCCGCTAATGCGGCACATTTTAGATCGTTTTCGATTTTGACCGCAATGTTATATTGGCTTTGGATAGACGCTTTCAAACTTTGATGATTCACCTTTATATTGGGAGCGGAAGAGATGTTACCCTTAATAATTTGTCCGGCATAGGCAATATGGACTGCTTGCAAGAGTGGATTGGCGTCCAGCTGTGTGCAAATAAACGCTTCTAACTCTTGATTGGCAGGTGCAAATTCACCGAAAATTTCACCATCAGATGTTTCGATGATGTATCGGCATCCCGAAGCACCGTAATCAATCAACAACCGATTCATTTTGAAAATACCCTATAGTCTATACCGGGAAAAATAGAGTTTTTATGCTCCAGCCACTGCAGATAACCGGTGTCAACCTCATTATTTACCACCATCTCATGCAGGCGGGCAAAATTGAAAATATGCTCTTTGGTACGGCGTATTGAATACTCCATTGCCGTTTGCGTGGTCATCAAAAAGGCCCAATCGCTGCTTTGAGCCAGTAAAAGCTCGCGCAAGAGCTGATTGAGTGTCCGTATCTTGATGTGGTTTTTCTCTTCACTGTGCTCTTTGGCCAATCGCTGCATCTGCGCTGCCATACCGTGCAGATGTCGATAAATCCAGTCATTTCCACTGTTTAACCATACATCAAAATAGCCCCTATCACCCCACGATGAGACACAGGGGATGACGACTTGATTTTTATTATAGAGTGACAAATACTCCATCGGTGTGATTGCACGGATCACCTGATGTTCGTCCATTGTTTTAAACAGATGGTACAGAAAATCGGGACCCTCAAACCACCAATGGCCAAAAAGCTCTGCATCATAGGGAGAAACAATCATCGGTATTCGGTCCATATGATTGCCAAGGTGCTCTATTTGCTGCTCCCGTTCAAAATGAAAATTCTCAGCATGCTCTTTGGCTTTTTGCAAAGCGCGTAAGGGATCGTACACCTCTTTGTCATTCGAATCACTGCTGACGCGATGGTATTTGAATCCTGTAAAAACACGTACCCCATCGGGTGAGATGTAGGGAGCGATGGTTTCAAAAGGGAGATCGTACCCGATATCACGGTAAAAATCCCGATAATTTGGATCCCCAGGATATCCCTCTTTTGAACTCCATACTTTTTTAGAGCTTTCGGGATCACGACCAAATACTGCCACCCCCTCAGGGGTATAGACAGGGGCAAAAACCCCTAAACGGCTTGTAGGTTTGGCAAAGATAAGCCCATGGGAGTCCATAAAGAAAAATCGTATGCCGTTGTCTGAAAGTATTTTGTCGAGTCCTTCGTAATAAGCGCATTCAGGAAGCCAAATCCCATTGGGAGGTACCCCAAAATGCTTTTGGTGGGTTGCTACGGCGATTTTAATCTGAACATCGACAGCTACGGGATTGACAGACAACAGCGGTAAAAACCCATGCGTTGCGGCACAGGTAATAATCTCCAGTTTTCCCTGTTTTGCAAAATAGCGGTATCCGTTGAGGACATTGGAGGACAAGAATCCGTGATAAAAATCTTTGATCGCATGGTACCGGTCGTAATAAAAATGAGCAACATCGCGATACTGCGGATCGTTTATAGCCCGCTGTATCTCTTGATCGGCCAAAGCCAGCTGTTTTTCCAAATGAAGCGCATACTTCTCTCGAAGCACTCTGTCATCGAGCATCTCTGCCAACGGCGGCGTAACGGAGAGGGTCAGCCGGTAATCAACCCCCTCTTCTTCCAATCGCTTCATCTGCATCAATAGCGGGATATAGCACTCGCTGATAGCCTCAAAGAGCCAGTGTTCTTCTAAAAAATAATCATGTTCAGGATGTTTTACAAAGGGGAGATGGGAATGCAAAACCGGAACCCAATAACCTTTTGGCATTATTTCCCCCTTTTTATGAGCTCAATGGAACTCATCGATTGGGCTTTTTTCTCAAAAGAGCTCAACAAAATCTCGCGAGTGTGTTCATCCATGTTCATCCAAATCTCATCATCACTGAGTTCAATACGGTCATTAGGCATGGAAAAAACATTTGAAGTCATAACCACCACAAAGGCATTGCTACTGTCATAAAATCCCATGCGTGCTTGCAGGTGTTTCATTGCCGCATCTACCTGAGCATAATAATTGCCAAGATCGTATTTAACGGAAAATTCTACCAGTTCTCTCTCCTCTTCGAGTGCGACAATTTTTGTCTTGAGATCATGGCGCATAGCAGGATACTGTAAAAAGAGCTCGGGGGTGATTTCCCAATACACAAACACCGTTTCAAGATTCACCGGCATCAGCACCAACGAATCGGCCATGTAGCGGTCTGGAATACTATATTTCGTTTGTGGAAGAAAAGGACGTATCTCATCGCCAAGTAGCTGTGTGCTGTGGGCAATGCTTGAAAACCCCTCTTCTTTTGAACTTTCGTGCAATAAAATGTATTGATCATGCTCATTCATCGTATCTCTCCTTCATGATAGAGTGAAAGATACGCATCTGCACGTACACTCCACCCGCTGTCAATGCGCCGATTGTGCTGTATCAAAGCATTGTAACGTTCAGTATTTGCATAGAGAGCCAGAGCTTGGCATATCGCAACCAAAAACGAATAGCGGTCCAGTTCATCAAAAACAATCCCCGCTCCACTCTCCAAAGGAAACGGTTCGTCGCACAGAGGCACAACCGTGTCGGCCAGTCCCCCAGTTGAACGGACGATAGGGACACATCCATAAGCCATGGCAATCATCTGATTCAACCCACAGGGCTCATATACCGAGGGCATCAGCAAAAAATCGCCCCCTGCATAGATCTTTCTCGCCAACGCTTCGTCGTACCCGATCCTTGTGGCAATGTTGCTATATCCCTGGGACATGGACTCAAAACTTTCGTTGTAATAGCGTTCCCCGCTGCCTAAGATAATGACATTGATCTCCATTTTCGCCATAGCAGGGAGTGCTTCAAGAATCACTGACACCCCTTTTTGCCAAGCTAAGCGACCAATAAAAACGAATAAAGGGCGTTCGGGATGATCGAGTCCCAGCTCTTTTAGAAGATGTATTTTATTGAACGTCTTTTTTTTGGAGGGGACATCGTTGTATTTTCGATACAAGTAGGGATCGTTTTGGGGGTCAAATTCACTTGTGTCGATGCCGTTGAGAATACCGCTTAATTTGTGACGATTATTGCGTAAAAAGGAATCCAAACCGCACCCAAACTGAACGGTCTGTATCTCTTGGGCGTATTGGGGGCTGGCGGCGACTACGTTATCGCTGTAGGCAATGGCCCCTTTGAGAAAATTAATTTTGTCAAAAAATTCAAAACGGTGCATCGTAAATGCATCCCATCCAATCTCCAGATCATCAAGAAGCTCCTTGGGGAAAATCCCCTGAAAAGCCAGATTGTGAATCGTCAAGATGATTTTAGCCTCCATTTTGTACCGTGTTTTTGCGAGGTAGGCTATGAGCGCACTTTGCCAGTCATTGAGATGCAGTACATCCCATGTGTGGTGCAACCGCTGGGAGAGTTCCATTACGGCATACGCAAATACACCGAACCGCAGCCCATTGTCCTCATACTCCCCATACAGAGAGTCACGGTCAAAGAGAGAATGGATATCGATAAAGTACACATTACCTTGGCAATAGATTTCGCAGGGATAGATGTGACGGTTTAAGAGAACCTCAAAAGAAAAATCACACTTTTTTAATCCGTATTTTTCTTTATCAATCGCGCTGTATAAAGGCATCACGGATATAACTTCAACCCCTTTTTGGAGTAAATATTTTGGCAGTGCACTGGAGACATCGGCAAGCCCTCCTGTCTTGGCATACGGATAAATTTCGCTGGTGACAAACAAAGCTTTCATTATTGTTCCTCTTTTAGGCGTATGGTTGCCAGTTCCGGAGGTATCGGATTGATATGTATTCCGCTGGCGAGTTCAAATCCGGCCAGTTGGTAAATACGGGGAGTAATTTTGATCGTAAAGCGATAGTAATCGTCCATACGGTAAAAAAAGTCAGGATCGTTTTGTTTGCTGACTGGGGGCATATTGAAAAATAGGAGATTAAACGGAAAATCTCCAAGCTCCCGATAGAGCCGTTTAAACAGAAATTCCATCGTAACGGCCAAATCCGATATTTGATGGGTGTTGAGCTGCGTTATTTTGTTGATAGGAAACTTTGACGTTATGAGCACCTCAAACGGGAAGAAGGAGGCATAAGGGGAAAAGGCGATAAAAGTTCCATTCTCATAGATAATCCGCTCATTCAGACGAATTTCCTCTTCTACCATATCTCCGATCAATGAACGGCCGTGCTTTTCAAAATAGGATTTCTGTATTAACAGCTCATCACGGATATTTTTCGGAATAAAAGGGGTTGCAATGATCTGAGAATGGGGATGGGGCATCGATGCACCCGCATATTTGCCACAGTTTTTAAACACCTGAATGTATTCAAGCCGGGTATCTTTTTCAAGATCACTGATGCGGTTCATGACAGTCAGCAGGTAGCTTTCAAACTCTTGCGTCGTGTAATGGTCCATAGTGAGATGATGATGAGGTGTTTCAATAATAACCTCATGCGCCCCAAGGCCGTTTTGCTGCTCAAAAAAACCGCTGACATGGGTTTCTTTGGTTTCTTCAATACTCAAAGCATGATAGAGATTGGGGATAACTCTCGTTTTCCATTCTTCTATATTTTTACCGCTTCCCTTTTCTCGAATCGAAAAAATTTCAGTTCCGCTAAGTGATTCGTTTCCGGATTCGAAGGGGCA
This sequence comes from Campylobacterales bacterium, assembly GCA_038329855.1. GTDB lineage: Bacteria > Campylobacterota > Campylobacteria > Campylobacterales > Sulfurimonadaceae > Sulfuricurvum. The sequence continues at coordinate 911 of JBBQNL010000040.1, read as the reverse complement.
AAATTTCAGTTCTTCTTCACTAATATCAGTAGAAGTTGCAATCATGTCCGGTCTTCTAAGCCTGTTTTCGGCAATAATTACCCAACGCTCGCTAAGACGGCAAAACCTAAAATGTGACACGGTCTATCCCTTCGTTTCTAATATCATACTACCCGTAAGGTTCATCTCTTGTTTATACGGTACTACAAATCCGATTGATACGCCCTGATTTGTCAGTTCAAATCCGCTCTCGCTTTGCGAAACGGTATCAATACGAGCGATAAGAATTTTTTCTGCTTTATCCACCTTTAGGGTGATTTCTTTATTCGTATATGGGTCTTGGATTATCAGAGTATTTTCATTGAGACTATAGGGCTGATTTTCAATAGGAAAGCTGTTTAGCAGCACATCCTCAAGCTGAGAAAAATGAAAGTTCATCTCAAGCAAATAGGTGAGGCTTCCTTCGTAGCTGGAATTCAATACGATATGAAAGGCAATCCCCTCTTGTGTAAAATGATATTGTTTGGTCAGCGTCGATTCATATGCCTCTCCATTCACATAGATACCCCCATGTCGCTTAAACGTCACAGTAAAATCACCTACTTGCAACAGCATAAACGGCTGGTTGGCAAAATCTCCGTATTCACGAAAAGTACACCGAGCAAATCGTTGTGCATCAAATGTTTCATCCGATATATGATCGATGAACGAATTTTTGCTATACCAGTCAAACGCCAGCATTCCTTTATATTTTTCAATATTTTCTTGGGATAGATTGTGAATCGTATCGATCCCGTTACTGTGTTCACTTAGAATATTCTTTTTTGGATTTATGATCTTATCATGATAGGATTCTTCGTAACGTCTAAGAGTATTTTGAAGATTAAAACAGACATCCCGTAAACTCAGCTCACTCATCTGCCCCCCAAGAC
>JBBQNL010000039.1:0-15372 GCA_038329855.1 Campylobacterales bacterium | reverse complement strand
GGCAGCCGATGAGGCAGGCAGGATCGACGCAGTGGTTACAGCTCATGGAGTTAAACAGTAAAAGCGTGTCAGGAAAACTTCCCCCCTCCATCTCACCGACTCGACGCCATTTGATGTCACTAGGGTTGTTGTTTTGTTCATTGCACGCCACTTCGCAGCAGCGACACCCGACGCATTTGGTCGCATCAAAATGGAAGCGGTATTGTTCACCTTCTTTAAGTGGCGGAACATCAATAGAGTAATTACCGCACTGCATCCTAGTGTCTGCTTTGTAGCCGATAAACGATTCAAGCGGTGTTGACTCCATTACAGACTCGTTTCCAGAGCATTGAGGTCATTCACGATTTCGGTAAAAACCTGATATCGATTTATAGGGTTAGGGTGGACCATTTTTTCGATAATTGTTTTGTAAGACAGATATCGTGTATCGAAGGATTTTGAATCAAAAGTAAACGGTTTTTTTCCCTCCAAAAAAGGATCTTCGACGTCATACGCTTTGGTTCCAGTGATCGACTGAACGAGTGTCAATCCATAGGCGTAAATCTCATCGCTCTCTTTATGGCTTCCACCATTGGATTTGAGATTAAAGTGGAGTATGGATTCGAGGGATTGCAGTATCATGAAACGGTTCCATCGCATTAAAAATCCGATTGCGTAGTTGCTGTAGCGGTTTTGAAGACGGCGGATAAAATGCTCAAGACTCTCTTTAGCGGTTCTTAAATCACAATATTCACGCATCAGCTCAGCAACAAATTCGCGAGCCTCTTTAAGAACGATTCCTTTGAGCAATAGATGAGCTTCTTCTCCCTCACCGCTCAAGCTTCCGCCGATGAAGATATCGACTCCCAAAACGGTTTTCCCGTTGCGGGGCACTTTGCATCCGACAAATCCCAAATCTCCAGCACCGTGGACACCGCACCCTTTGATACATGCAGACCAGTAGAGACGTATTTTGGCATCTTTCATAGGGACTGTACGGCTTAAATATTCCCCCATATCAATCGCATCGGGTTTTCCCGGGATGACGCCGAAAGGACAGTGCTCACTTCCTGCACACGCTATGAGGTTTGCCATATACGGTGAAGGACGGTTGGGATATTTTACAAAGAGGGGAGATCTCAATGCCTCGTTTTCATCGCTGATTCCGCTCATGATAAGATTTTGTTCGATCGTGAGACGGATGGCTCCGTTTTGTGCTTGTGCAACTTTGGCTGCGTGCAGGAGATCAGTCCCGCTAAAAACTCCGGAGGGGACAGCCGCATAGAGGGCAAATGTGCCGTCATTCAGAGCAATTTTACCGTAATGATCTCCACCTTCCAACTGCGTGAGGCTCATTCCGGCTTTGGGCATTACGTGACCCAATTGTTCTTCAATCGCTGCTCTAAACTCATCCATCCCCACGGCTTCAATAAGAAATTTCAGACGGTTTTTATTACGGTTATCACGAAAACCATAGGTTTTAAAGAGTGTTGCAACCGCTTCAAATACACGTACAGCTTCGGATGGTGCTACAAACATATCGGCATCGTGTGCCAAGCTTCCCACACGTCCTCCTAGATAGAGGTTAAATCCGTATTCTCCCTCTTTTTGCGCGAGAGAGAGGGCAAAATCCTGACCGAAGATATTGCATCGGTTGGAGAGTGAACCGTTGATTCCGACGTTGAATTTACGGGGAAGGGTGGTGATCCAGTCGGGATTTTTTAAAAAGATCGACTGCATTCCCTCCATAATCCAGCGGCAGGAGATGATGTTGTCCATCGCCAAACCATCGAGGGGATCAATGAGAATATTGCGGAAATTATCAACTCCGGTTTGGTAGCTCGTCAAACCGACACCTTCTAGAAGTTTAAATGCTTCAGGGAGATCTTCGATACGCAGATAGCGCAGTTCGATCTGCTGGCGGGTAGTGATGTCGATGTAGTCTTGACCGAACGTTGTTGCGACATACGCAACCACCATCGCCTGCTCGACACTGAGTGCACCTCCGGCGATGCGCACACGGATCATAAACCGTTCAGGAGTAGCGGGGCGGTCAAATATACCGAAGCTTTTGAGGACGAAATCTTTATCATCATCGGTGATCGATGCGTAGCCGTTCTTGGAGTACTCTATGAGCCGCTCCCATGCTTCGGTAGCGTTAAAGGCATCCTTGATTAATTCGGTTTTGTGCCGTTTGGCACTGCGTTCTATGTTAGCCTGCGCAAGCGATGTCATAACAGTCCTCCTTGGGCTCATAACGGTATTTTGGAAGCACTCCGCTTAAATTGACGACATTCCCAAAGACTAAAAGTGCCGGTTTTGGTGCTCCTTTGGCGGCTGAAATGAGCTCACCTAACGTAGTGATGATGGAACTTTGGATGGCCGTGGTCGCATTGGAGATAATAGCGACGGGCAATGCTGCATCTACCCCCTGATCTAATGCCTCTTTCACGATTTGACGGGTACGGCTAAGACCCATGAGTACGACGGTCGTATGATCGTCGACGTTCAGCATCGGGATCCACGAGAGGTTGACCCGATCCCCTGAGAGATGGGCGGAGACCACGGATACTCCGGTACTGACACCGCGCGCAGTAGGGGCAATTCCCACTGAAAGGGGCCCGGAGAGTGCCGATGATAGGCCAGGGATCACTTCGGTTTCGATATTATTTTGTGAAGCGTAAATTGCCTCTTCAGTACCGCGCCCGAAGATGTAGGGATCTCCGCATTTGAGACGTCCCACTGTATGCCCTTGCAGCGCATATTCCGTAATCATAGTATTGATCGTCTCTTGAGGGAAGCTGTGTTTCCCTTTTTCTTTTCCGACAAAAATCACTTTGGTATGTTCAGGGATTAGATCTATAATTTCTTGAGTCAAGAGGTGGTCAATGAGCGCAATATCAAGTTTTTGAATTGTTTTCAGTGCTTTTAATGTCAATAGATCCGAATCACCTGGTCCGCATCCGATCAAATATAGTTTGCCATTCATAATAATTTCCTTTTATTAGGACTTTTTTGTCTTTAAAAATAATAGTGTAAAATAGCGGTAAGAAAAACATTTTTTTGTTTATTTTTTAATCAGTTTATAGGTGGATAAAGATATGGCACTGTTTCCGATGTTCGTAGATCTTAAAAATCAAGATTGTCTAGTGATTGGGGCAGGGGAGGTTGCTTTGCGAAAAATTGAGCAGCTCATTAAATTCACTCCTCATCTTACGGTTATCGCACCGCAGATTCATGACGAGATTAGTATGCTCGCAAAGGATTATAATATTGTTTTGATACAGCGACCATACACAATCGAAGATCTAGAAGGCCGTTTTATAGTGATTGGCGCGTTGGATGATTTATTAGAGCAGGCAAAAATTTATGATTCGTGTATGGCACGTCGTATTCCCGTTAATTGTGTTGATTCTCCGGCATTGTGCAGTTTTATCTTTCCTGCATTGATTGTAGAGGGAGATTTGTGTCTGGGAATCAACACAGCGGGGCGTGCTCCGGCGGTGAGTTCGGCATTGCGTAAATATTTGACATCCATGATCCCCAAAGGGATTCATGAACTGATCGATCAGGTTCATGCCATCCGTCAGAGTGAACCGGTAGGGAAACCCCGACAGGAAAAGATTATTGCAATATGCCGTGATTTCTTCAAGCTTTAAAATTTATACCCCACTTGAAGCCATACTTTTGTGACATCTTGAGTGTAGGTTGCAACATCACCACCGTCATAATAAGCAGCTTTGATTAAACCGTTTAGCCCTTTTACCCCTGGAATAGCATTGGCGTATTGGAGATCCCATTCGCTTCCTAGATCGCTTTTTCCACTCATTGCTACATCGGTTTTGAAATCATGATAGGTAATCATCGTATTTCCCAATCCTGCAGCATTGTATCCGAGGCTTACACTTGTATCGCATAGTCCCCCCGTTGGAGTGGCAAGAAACTTATCTGCTGTCCCATTAAATTTGTGCAGCGTTGCCAGTGGTGTTTGAAATTTGGTTTTTCCGTCACTTCCCGCGGTTCCGCTCAAGAACTCATATCCCGCACCCAAACTAACACCCATCATGCTTGCTGTTGCTTCGAGATCGTAGTAGGATGCATTGTTTTGCCCTTGAACGTTCGTCGTAGTGGTGTCAAACGTCGAATCACCTTGTTTGGCATACTCGGCACGATAAGCGATTTTAGCCCCTGCTGAGAGAATATCACCGCTCAGAGCTACTCCATAGGTATCAGCAGCAAATTGCCCCTTTTCCAAAGAGAGCATGTAATTGTATGCCGTGACCTTAATTATATCATTGATTTTATAGGTTGCATTGAGGAGGATGGATTCGCTGTCCCACATCGGTTCATCAAATACGGTTGCATAGCTATACATGTATGCTCCGTACAGACTTAACCCTGCAATGGAGGTATTGGTAACTGATACGGCATCCAAACTTTGCGGCATTTGTCTCCAATCGACGGAACCGATAAAGCGCTGATTATCGAGATTGGTGATTTGACGACCTGCTTTAAGCATTGTGGTCCCCATTTTATACTGAATATACCCTTGAGTAAATCGGGTTTGTTCCGGATCAGCGACAACATCGTAATCGGCAAATTTGGTCGCCGAGAGATCATTGTATTTTGTGCCTCCGAGAGTTTGTACGGTTGTACCGTCAACTTTCATACTCAATCCATTAACTCCTAACAAAGTGGTCTCAAGACCCAGTGTTGCACGAACAGTATAGGCATTGGCTTGTTGTACCGCATTGTTTTCATCATCAACATTTTCATAACGGGCACGTGCTTCACCGTTAAATTTTGTATTGCTAAATAGTGTAAAGTCATCGCTTGCACTAAGTATGTTAGCAAAACTGCTTGTCAATAAGAGAAGAGCAACCGCTGATAACGTAATTTTTTTCATAAACTTATCCTTATTGTTTGTTTTGTTTTTTAATCATCGTGTTTGGCAAATTTCGAGTAGAGAAACTCGACAATTGCTCCGCGGCATCGTAGATACTCTTCGTTATGTTGTAACGTCAGACGCTCCCGCGGACGGGGAAGATTCACTTCCAATATCTCACCGATGGTAGCTTCCGGTCCATTGGTCATCATGATGACGCGATCACTGAGCAAAACGGCTTCATCGACATCGTGAGTGATGATGATGACGGTATTACCCGTTTGCATCTGAATACGCATCAAATGATCCTGCAAGTTGGCACGGGTCAGTGAATCGAGTGCCCCAAACGGCTCATCCATCAAAAGCACTTTAGGCTCGATGGAGAGGGCTCGTGCGATTCCGACACGCTGCTTCATCCCGCCGCTGATTTCAGCCGGATATTTGTCTTTAGCGTGATCAAGATTTACAAGATCGATGTATTTCATAACGTGTTCTTTGACCTCTTTGGGGTTAAGATCATCCCTCACTTTTTTAACCGCCATTTCGATATTTTGATAGACGGTTAGCCATGGCAGCAGTGAATGGTTTTGAAACACCACCGCACGTTCAGGTCCCGGGGCATTGATCTCTCGGTCTTCGAGTAAGATTACACCGTTGCTGATCGTGTCTAACCCTGCGATGAGGTTGAGGATTGTTGATTTACCACACCCTGAGTGACCGATGATCGAAACGATTTCATTTTCACAGATTTCGAGTTTTACATTGCGTAACGCTACGTACTCTTTGCCTTTTCCCAAAGGGAAAATCTTATCGACATGATCGATGTTTAAAAATGGTTTTGCACTCATACGCGGCCTCGCTTGCGATAATCAAAATGATCGGCGATAAATCCCATGATGGTGTCGAGGATATACCCGACCACACCGATGAGGATGATTCCGATGATAATATGGGAATAGTTGTGATTGTTGTATTCATCCCAAATCCATAACCCGATGCCTAAACAGCCTGTGAGCATCTCAGCTGCAACGATTACCAGCCATGCGATTCCTAATGATAAACGCATCCCCGTAAAGATAAATGGTACGGCGACAGGGAGAATGATTTGAAACACTCTCTCAAATGCGGTGAGTTGTAAGACTTTGGCTACGTTGAGAAAATCGTCGCTCACACTTCGAACGCCTAAAGCTGTATTGATGATAATCGGCCAGATGGAGGTGATGAAGATAACGAAAATCGCCGTCATATCAACGTCTTTAAACACAAACAGCGCCAATGGTAACCAGGCAAGCGGGGATACTGGTTTAAGTATCTGAATGTACGGATTAAAAGCCGTTTGCGCCATTTTAGACATTCCGATCAAGAGTCCTACGGGAATACCTACGGCGATTGCCAATGCAAATCCCCCAAATACCCGTTTGAGTGAGCTAAACAACTGCAATGCAATCCCTTGATCGCCCGCACCATTGTCGTACAGAGGATCGGACAGGACGATGAGTAATTCGTTCCATGTTTCTATCGGGGTAGGAAATCCTGGAATTTGAACCGCAACAGTTGACCATACAGCAATAAGGACACCAAAGAGAAGTGTCGGAAGCGCTATGGTATTGATGGTTTTTAAGAGCATAAATGCCTCCTTGTACTTATTTAACTTTCCATTTATTCACTTTTGCAAGCGCTTCTTTGGTCACTTTTGGATGCTTAATCGGTGCATTATAGATGTAGTCGACTGCTTTGTTAGGATCAAAGATCGAACCGTCGATAAACTTATTGCCTACCGCTTTTCCTTCGATTTTCCATCCTGTTGTAGGTAGGGCGTATTTCACTTCTTTGGCAGCCGCAGCAAACAAATCTGGGCGATAGACGCTCTCTACCGTTTTCTTCATATCGATGGCGTGATCGAGCTGCCCCCAGCGAACCATTTGGGTAACTTGCCACATTCCATGGGTGTAGTACGGGTAGAGAGCTTGTTTTTTGCCAAAAACGTTAAAATGAGGCATCGGCGTATTGACACCGTTGGTATACATGTATGTACCGGTCATCGAGTTATCGATAACGTCTTTGGGTGCATTGACATACGATTTATTCGAGAGGATCGCAGAGGCTTCTTTGCGGTTTTCCCATGAGGCATCCAGCCACATACCAGCTTCTATAACCGCTTCGATCATTTGCTTGGTGGTTTCCGGATATTTATCGGCAAACGCTTTTTGAACGCCGAGTACTTTTTCAGGTCCGTTTTCCCATAGTTGATACCCTGTTACTACTACTTTCCCGATATTTCCCATAACGGCACGCTGACCCCATGGCTCACCGACACAAAAGCCATCGATGTTTCCTGCGGTCATGTTCGCAACCATTTGAGGTGGAGGAACAACTTTTAGAGCGACATCGGTATCAGGATCGACTCCTCCCGCTGCCATCCAGTAGCGTAAGTGATAGTTGTGCGTACCTGTCGGGAACGTCATCCCAAACTCAGGAACACCCATGGTTTTTGCCGTAATGACTTTTTTCAGTGCAACGGCAGACCCTTTTTTCGTAGCAGCAGGGTCGGCAGCCATCATCGCATCGTACATTTTATTCGATACCGTAATCGCATCTCCGTTTTGCCCCAATGCCATAAGGGCCAGCATCTCTTTTTTAGTACTTCCCACCCCTAGTGTGGATGCGATCGGCATTGCCGCGAGCATGTGTGACGCATCGAGCTCACCCACGGTCATCTTGTCACGGACATTTGCCCATGATGCTTCTTTGCTCAACTCTACATTGAGACCATGTTTGGCAAAAAAACCTTTTTCTTTTGCGATAACGAGAGCCGCACAATCCGTAAGAGGAATAAATCCAATTTTGAGATCTTTTTTCTCAACGGCCGCCATGGCAACTGTTGCTGCTAAAGAGAGCAGCAAAACACTTTTTCCGAGTAAATTCAAACTTTTCATAATGAGACTCCTATTTAAGATTAAAAAATCTGAAATAATTGTAGAGTAAAAAGTCCGAATATGTATGCAGTGGTATGATTAAAAAATAAGCAATTTAATGGTTATATAAAATAAATTTTAAAATTGATAGAAAGTAGAGTGGAAAAAAGAAGAAAAAGAGAAAGGATTAGATCCGTTTGACTTTGCGTAGGAGGACATCGTCCATGATTTCACTCAGACGCATAGCAGAATACATTTCAAGCATTTCTTGGCGCCATACATCCCATTGGGCATGAAGCGCACAAGGTTTTTCGGCTTCACATTCTCCGATACCCAAAACGCAGGCATCAAAAAATGCGGTACCATCGACTGCTTCGATAATCGAGAAGAGGGTGATGTCGGATGGCTGGCGGGCCAGTGTTACCCCTCCTGATGAACCGCGTTGTGAGATTAATATTCCGGCATGAACGAGTTTTTGAAGAGATTTTGCTAAATAATGAAAAGGTAAGCTAAGCTCATCGCTAATAGTATGAATTCTGTGAAATTCACCGGATGGCTTGGTTGATAGCCACACGGCAGCACGGATAGTATCTTGACAAGCAGAAGTGAGCATAGATATCCTTATTATAATTGTGCTATTTTGACACATAAAGCCAAAAAGTAAAAACTTCAAGGACCAAAAGAATCAAAAATCCGATTTTATAAAATGTGATTGGAGATCGCTCGATCAGCGGTGTCTCTTTAGAGAAAAACGGTTTAACTTTATCGGGAGCTTTAAGGTCATAAAAAAACTCAGAGTAATGGGTATAGCGTTGATCGGGTGATGTTGCAATGGCATGCAGTATAACGGAATCAAGCCACAGCGGAATATTGCTGTTTAATGTAACAGGACGTTTTGGAGATTTAAACACGGGAGTTTGAAACGGTTCAATCTCGCCGTAGGGGTATTTCCCGGTCAATGCCCAGTAGAGAGTGACACCGATAGAGAAAATTTCTGTCGACTCGTTGATAACGCTTCCGCTAAATCGTTCAGGTGCGAGGTAGGTCGGGGTTCCGGCACGAGAGTTGATTGAGTATATTTCAACAATGGAGCCAAAATCAACCATTTTAAAATTAACCCCCGCTTCTCCCTCATTTTGATAGACGAGAATATTTTCAGGTTTAATGTCTCCGTGAACGAGACCCAAATGGAGGAGATGCGCTTGTGCACGATGGAGAAATTTGCCCAGTTCAACTGCATTATCGATCGAAAGTGGGCGATTTTTTAAATATTCTTGTAGATTGACCCCTTCGACAAGCTCCATCATATAGTAGCGCATACTTCTATTTTCCGGTACCCATGCATGTCCGAATGCTTTGTGGCTGATTTGTTTGGCAATCCATGCTTCACGTACAAAAGCATCTAGAGCTTCGTCATTATCGGCTTCCATCGGGAATTTCATGACATAGAACTCTGCATCTTTAATAACTTTCCATATACGTCGATGGTTCATCATAGGAGAGAGCAGCGTATAGCCGTCGATGGTTTCACCTTCGTGAAGGGTTGATGGGATAGGGAGATGGAGATTTTTGAGTGCGTAAAGGGTGTCGAGTTCTTCTATATGAAAAATTTGGAGGCTCATATCATCGCGATCTTCAAGAGAGCCGTTTTGTGCGCCATGATTGATAATAGTACTGGCCCCAAGCCCTTTTTGGATCAGATGGGTAAAGGTGGATTCATTGATTACATTGTAGACCCCGTCACTGCACAGGATGAGAGTATCTCCAACCGAGATAGGCGTTGTCGTGATGAGAGGTTCGATGTTGTCGGTGAGTCCGCATGCTTGAGTCAAAACATGAGAGAGGTATTCGTCATCCATAGTATGATCCGTACTGAGACGACGAAGCTCTCCACTGGATGTGAGCAAATATATTCGTGAATCTCCGAGATTGAGGGTATACAGTGTTTCCCCTTGAATGATCGCAAGACACAGCGTGGTGAGTAGTTCGATTTGGCCGTATTGGGCCATTGATTCTTTGAAGAGAAGACTGTTGATGTGGCGGGTGAAGACCTCCATCGTTTTGGGAACATCCCACGCTTTTGGACGGGTTTTAAACTGATCAATAAAAAACTTGACACATTGGCGTGCTGCGGTACCGCCTCGTTTAGCACTTCCGACTCCATCGCACAGTACACTTACAAGCATAGCATTATCGATGATTGTAAAAGCACAGGCATCATCCCCGCTAGAGGAATCCTTGGGAAGGATGAATTGGGAAGACTGGAGTTGTAACATTTATATTTTTGCTCCTGATACGGCACCCCACGTGGTTCTCCAACGTGTTTTGACCAAACTGATTCCTGATAGGGCTAGGACAACCATGCCGGCAAAAATCAAAAAGCCTGCGGTGTAGCCATCAAAAGCACCCTGTGACCACCCGAAGGTTTTGATCAAACCTGTACCGCCCAAACCGCCTGCCATGCCGATAAGACCCGTCATAACGCCGATGTCTTTACCAAAACGCTGTGGTACGAGCTGGAACACCGCACCGTTCGCCATACCAAGATTTGCCATAATGAGAAACATCACCAAAATAGCGGCCCAAAACGGCAATGCGATAAAGGCACTGAGGCTAGAGAGTACGACGATCATACTGAAAAAGACATAAAGCGATTTAACACCCCCCATCTTATCCGCAACCGCACCGCCAACAGGACGCAGCATTGCCCCTGCAAAGATACAAAGGGCACCGAAATACCCTGCGACGACTTTGACATTGCTCTCATTCATAACATCGGTTCCAAACGCAGACATATCGGCTTGATAGGTATTCATGAGATACACTTTCATGTAGTTGGCAAATCCGATAAATCCGCCAAAAGAGACCGCATAAAAGAGATTGAACCACCATGTGTCACGGTCACGCATGAGTTTGAGATAATCGCCAAGTTTTTTAGGATTGGGTTTGTATACCGATGCAGGTGCATCTTTGGTCATAAACATATACGCAATGAGGACAACCAACGAGAGAATACCGCCGACTAAAAAGACCGATGGCCATCCCCAAACTTCCGCAATTTTTGGAGCAAAGAGAAAATCGATAACCACACCGATGTTACCGGCACCCGCGATTCCCAAAACCGTTCCTTGAAGGCGCGGCGGATACCATTGACCCGCTTGTGGTAGGGCAACCGCAAACGATGCACCGGCAAATCCAAGACCCAACGCAACGATCAACAGCTGATTGTACGTGATGGACTCAGCGCTCATGTACGCCATAAAGAGGGTCGCGATAACAATGATCTGTGCTGCTATAGCCGTTTTCTTAGGTCCGATTTTATCCACAAAAATTCCCAATACGAGACGCAAGATTGCTCCCGCCAAAACAGGGATAGCCAGCAGTGTCGCTTGCTGATCGTCACTCATCGTAAACCCGCGAGAGGAGAGACTCTCTCCAATCTCAGTTGCCAGAGGTCCCAGCATTGTCCACATCATAAAACTAAAGTCAAAATACAAGAAGGCAGATAACAGCGTAGGCCAGTGTCCCTCTTTTTTTAAATCGGCGAATTTCATACCCACTCCTAATCAGGATTTTTTTATCTGAAAATTGTAGCAGGATAAGAAAGGAGGAAGGTACCGTTGTGTGATTAAAATTTAATCACTTTAAATTTTGTAAATAAATATCAAAAAATCTTTAATCTAAATGACACGCTTGCGAATCATCATAGGGATCTAGATGGATGAGAGGATGAACGGTATTGTCGGGAAAAAGCTTGGTGAGTCCAAACTCAATACGGTCTCCAACTTGATGAGCATCAAAGAGCGAAGTACTGACACTGAAAACGGCATGAACGCTGATATAGATATCGGACCCGGATTGGCGCGTTCGCAAGTCATGATATCCGTTGATATCAACTTCAGCGTTTAAAAGTTCGGTGATTTTAGCGACATCTTTAGGCGGCAGTGCCGCATCCAGAAGCATCATAATCCCCTCTTTGATCAGCGGATACGCCGAATAAATCATATAGGCACTAATTCCCATCCCTAAAATCGGATCAATCCATATGAAATCGGTAACGGCGATAAAAATCAACGAAAACAAGACCGCTGCATTGCTAAAGAGGTCGCTCTTATAATGAAGTGAATCGGCTCGGATAACCATATTCCCTGTTTTGCTTGCCACATAGTTTAAAAAGAGAACAAGCCCGGCCGTAATGACGAGTGAAATGACCATGACCGCAATGGAGACGTTTAGATGCTCAATCGGAGAGGATTTTGTTATTTTTGAGATAGCTTCATAGAGGATAAATATTGCGGATAAACTAATAATCGTCCCCTCGATCACCGCAGCAAGAGGTTCGAGTTTTCGGCGACCGAAGTTGAAGTTCTCATCGGGCTCTTTGTCAGAGTTATGAAGGGCAAAATAGTTGAATAACGAGACAACCATATCGAGCAATGAGTCAATGGCGGAGGCCAAAACAGCAACCGATCCGCTGATGATTCCGACGGTCAGTTTGAGTGTCACCAGTATGAAGGCAACGGTTGTAGAGATAAGGGTGGCTTTTTTTTCAATTCGCATGGCACGATTTTAGCCTAATAACGCTAAAATTTCAGCTAATAATTGAGGGGTTGAGATGGATATTGATGCAATTCGACAGGAACGTTTGAAATGGATGACATGGAAAAATATTGCTCCGCTTCGTGATGCACTTAATAATCTCCCTTCTATAGATGCCACATGTGAGTTTGGGGATGTTGTTACTCTCAGCAGTGAGAGTGCCGTCGATTTGGCAGAATTGGAGCGTGTTGCGCGGTTGATGATGCCGTGGCGAAAAGGTCCTTTTGATCTATTTGGTCTTTTTATCGATACGGAATGGCAAAGCAATCTCAAATACAATTTTCTCCGTCCTCATTTTAATCTAAAAGATAAAAAAGTAGCCGATATCGGATGCAATAACGGCTATTATATGTTTCGTTTTCTTGAAGATGCGCCAGCCAAGGTGGTTGGATTTGATCCCTCGGCGGTATTTAAATCTCAATTTGATTTGATCAACCATTACGTAAAAAGTGATATCGTCTATGAGCTTCTAGGGGTGGAGCATTTGCCTTATTATGAAGAAAAATTTGACGTGATTTTTTGTCTTGGGGTATTGTACCATCGCAGTGATCCTATTGCGATGCTCAAAACACTTCGTCAAGGGCTGGAAGAAGGCGGTGAGGTCTATCTCGATACATTTATCATTGATGGAGATGAACCATATGCCCTTTGTCCCAGTGAGAGCTATTCGAAAATTACCAATGTCTATTTTGTCCCGACCCTCAAAGCGTTGGAAAATTGGTGCAGTCGTGCCGGTTTTACTTCTTTTGAGGTATTAGGAACGGTTGTAACAACGTCGGAAGAACAGCGCAAGACGGACTGGATTGAATCGCAAAGTCTTGAAGATTTTCTCGATCCTGCCGATAATAGTAAAACAGTAGAAGGGTATCCGGCACCAAAGCGCGGTTACATTCGAATTAAAAAAGGATAATTTTGGCAAAAAATACGACACAAGATGAGCTAGACGATCAGTTACAAGTAGTCAGTAATCAGCAAGACAGTCTGATGACGCATATGAAAGTAAGCAGCTCATACAGTGGTGAAGTGATCAAATTATCGGATGGATATGCTAAAGTGCTCCTTGAAACAATTGAAATTATGAGAGCCGATGAGTTAGGCTTGGTGCATGGAGGATTTATTTTCAGTGCAGCAGATTTTGCAGCGATGGCGGCTGTCAATGAGGCGAATGTAGTTCTTTCCTCGTGCAATTGTTTATTTTTAGCCCCTGTTCGAGTAGGGGATAAGGTGACGTTTGAAGCACAAGAGCACCAAAAAGAGGGGCGCAAGCGAACAGTAAGCGTCAAAGGGTACGTTCATGAGATTAAAATTTTTGAAGGAGAGTTCAAAACCGTTATCACCGAGCGCCATGTTCTTCGTCTTGATTTACTTAAAAATATAGAAGAGTGACTTTTCTAGAGCATACGCAACCAGTAATCGGCATTTCGTTGCTCATTGGAAAGGGTCGTTGACCCTCCATGTCCTGGATAGAGTGTCTTATCGTCTTTCATCAACTTCATTTTTTCCAAACTTTTTTTCATGTCGGATGGGCTTGAATACGGAAAATCATACCGCCCGATAGAATTATGAAACAAGAAATCGCCGCTGAACATCACATCTCCGATTTCAATCATCGAACAACCGGGACAATGCCCCGGAAAATGGTGAAATTTCACTTCAATCCCCTCTAAATCAAACGTTGCATCCCCCTCCACTTCAACATCGGGAATCGATGCAGGCAGATCCGGCATAAACGTACTGTCGGTCAGCAGTGGTACATCTCCTTTTGGGGTGTAGAGGGGAATATGTAATTTTTCTTTGAGTTCTTGGTTGGACCACACGTGATCAAAATGACCGTGGGTATTGAGAATGGCTATGGGATGGGTAACATTTGCCAGTACCCAATCCGTCGCTCCGACGCCTGGATCGATAATGATCTCTTTGCCATTTAGTTTTACGATATAACAGTTTGTCTGATAGGGTCCCATGGGTTGTTTGAGAATTTCCATAATGTGTAGCTCTTTTTTAGTCGAATTTTAGCATAATTTAATCAGACGCCCATGTGCTAATAATATGCATTACATCTATCACATTAAATAAATACAAATACATGGTATTAATAGTGTAAAATCCCAAAGTAAAAAATTATCCTACTTTTAGGTGGCTAGATATAATGAACGTCAAAAAGCAAGTAATATCGAGTATTGCTAAAATTATAAGAGAAGACAGAAAAACCATGTTATTTCTTCTTTATTACTCTGCAATTGAAGCGATACTATTTATGGTAATTCCCTTAGCCTCATCTTTTATCATTAACAGTGTTCTTGCTCATGCATCGATTTCTGTTCTAGTGCTTGGTTCTATTGTCATAGTTATATTTATTCTAACCACCTTGCTACAAGTTGTTAAAGAGTACATTATTGAAAAATTTCAGCAGAAGATTTTTGTCAGCACTGGAATTGAGATTGCTGAAATGGCATCACGATTGAAAACATCCAGTCTTGATATTAAAAATACGATTGATAAATACATGAACTATTTTTTTGATATCAGTGCAATACAAAAGTTTTTCCCGATTCTATTGCTTGATGGAACAGGTTTGATTGTAAAGACGGTTGTAAGTTTACTATTACTGCTGGCTTTTGATCCCTTACTGTTTGGCCTTGGATTATTCTTTGTAGTATTCTTTGCTATGTTGTTGTTTATTTTTGGAACGAATGGTATTGACTATGCGATCAAACGTTCTGATGCAAAACATAATGCGATTTACTATTTGCAAAGCATTCCTTATGAAGAAGGAACCCAAGCAGAAATCTTAGAGGAATTTGATGGATATTTGACACGATTTGTTAGAGCAAGGGAAAAGATTTTCATTGTCATTATAAAACAATTGACTTTGACCTTTTTAATGGAAGGTCTTGTGTTAAGCAGTTTTTTGATTGGAGGAGGTTATATGGTAATCAATGGAACGCTTCCTGTCGGTGAATTCGTCGCTGCAGAAATCATTGTTGTTTCAAT
>JBBQNL010000038.1:0-15892 GCA_038329855.1 Campylobacterales bacterium | reverse complement strand
GGTGCAACACACGAGCCAACCCAAAACAGCATCGATTTTCGTATCAATATTCCTCTGGTATGGAGCGAAAAAAACGATCAAAAGATTGCAGCATTGATGAGCGAAAAAAGTTCCCTGCTCCATCGCCGTGAAGTAACATCTCAAAAATTACGAATGAATATTCACACCCTTTTGGAACATTTGCAGACGAGAGAAAAACGGTTTAATGAAGCTATCGTGGCGCAAAAGCAGCAAAAAGCCCTTATGGAAATGGGACAAAAGGGATATGAAGGCGGTGTTGTCAGCCAATATGAATATTTGGCGACCAAAAATAGTTATTATGACGCGAGATTACGTGCCGTAGAACTTAAACGCGAATACATTCATGAAATGAGTTCAATAGAAGAAAAATTAGGGAGAATTTGGTAATGAGATCATTCGTAATATTATTGGCAATAGCCACAGCAGCAATGGCACAAATTTCGATGAGTGAAGCACAAATGAAAAAATTGGGGATTACGACGGGTAATGTCCATGTCAGCAGTACAGCCCTCATCGGGCCGCTTATCGCCAAAATCGATTACGATGAAGATAAATCCAAAAGCTACTTTTTAGACCAAGAGGCTTCTGTCATTTCTCTCAAGGTCCGGCAGGGTGATCGTGTCCAAAAAGGACAAACGTTGTGTACGATTGCCTCACCTTCTCTCATGGCAAACAGTTTTGAGCTCAAAGAACTGCGCAATCGCTATGGGGCGATGCAAAACAATGCCGCAAAAGATGCAATTCTCTATAAAGAGGGGGTAATCTCCTATCGCGATTACCAAACCAGTGCGCTCGAAGCCTCCAGTTTGCGTTCTCGTATTTCTACGTTAGAGAGTCAATTCAGTATTGCAGGAGTTCGCACCAACGCGAACGGAACTATGAATGTGATCGCTCAAAAAAGCGGGATTGTAACCGATGCTCCGATGACAGTTGCCGAAAAAATCACCCCTTATCAACCTTATTTTAGAATTTCAGACTCCAGCGCAATGGTGGCTATGATTAATATCTCTCCCACTCTCGTTTCTTCAATTTCCAAAGGAGATAAGGTTCTTTCCAAAGATAACCGCACCATCGGTACAATCCTCTCCGTCTCTCCATCCATCAGCGGTTTGACGAACTCTGCCATCGCAATTGCTCGTGTCCGTGATCCACAGTTACGCGCAGGAACAACAGTAGGAGTACTAGTATCTGCCTCCAAACCAACGATCTCCATTTTGATCCCTTCCCATGCATTGGCTCAATTTGGCGGAAAAACCATCTGTTTTATCCGAAATTCTACGGGTTTCAAAGCCCAAGAACTTCTTATTACGGCAACTACCAAAGAGGGAGTTTTAGTACGACAGAAAGGAATTGATACCAATACCAAAGTCGCCATTAGCGGGTTAGTGATTCTAAAGGGCGCGATGAGCGGATTAGGTTTTGAATAATGTTGCGCTCAATCATCGAGTTTTCACTCAAACAACGGATTGTAATTTTACTCATGGCCTTTGTGATCCTCATCGCAGGGATCTATTCATTTCTTAAAATTCCCATCGATGCGTTCCCTGATATCTCTTCAACACAGGTAAAAATCATCCTCAAAGCTCCAGGAATGACCCCCGAAGAGGTAGAAATGAGAGTCGTTCGTCCACTCGAAGCAGAGCTGATGGGTCTGGAAAACCAAAGCATGCTCAAAAGTACCTCCAAATATGGTATTGCGGATATTACCATCGATTTCAAAGACGGGACCGATGTCTACCGAGCCCGTGCACAAGTTTCTGAAAAACTCTCTAGCGCAATGAGCTCACTTCCTACAGGAGTGAATGGAGGGATGGCACCCATCACAACCCCATTGGGTGAGATGTTTATGTTCACCATCGAGGGAAATATCAGCCAGCAGGCCAAACGCGAATTGCTCGATTTTACCATCCGCCCTGCGCTTCGCGGAGCCAAAGGGGTCGCAGATATCAATGCCCTAGGGGGTGAAGCGCGTACCATCACTCTCGTTCCCGATGTAAGCGCCATGGGGAGACTTGGAATTACCATCGCCACGCTCGAGCAAGCACTTTCCGAAAACCTCAAAAACGATGGTGCGGGGAGACTCGACCGGGGCGATGAGGGATATCTCGTCAAGGTGCAAAGCGGCGTTCAAAACAAAAATGAAATCGGCAATATCACAATCCACTCCCATAACGGTCCCATCCGGATCAGTGATTTTTGCGCCATCACCGAAGAGTCTCGCACTCGCATGGGATTCGTAACCAAAGACGGTATTGGCGAAGCCACTGAAGGTCTTGTCATGGCGTTGCGGGGGGCAAACGCCAAAGAGAGCATTATCGACATCAAAGAACGACTTGAGCTTTTAAAACCCACACTTCCCAAGGGAGTCACGATCGTCCCGTTTTATGATCGCAGCGAACTCACCCAAAAAGCGGTTGATACTGTCTCCGAAGCCCTCATCGAAGCGGTTGTATTGGTTGTCATCCTTTTGCTCCTCTTTTTAGGAGACGTACGTGCAGCCATCAGCGTGGCGGTGATACTTCCGTTGGCCCTCTCTATTGCCTTTATCCTTATGCGCTACTTTGGGATAACTGCCAATCTCATGAGTTTGGGCGGTTTGGCCATTGCGGTGGGAATTCTGGTCGATTCGGCGGTCGTGGTTGTCGAAAATACCTTTGCGGCATTGGGTGAAAAGGATCAAAAACTCCCCAAACTCCACCTCGTCTATCGTGCCACCAAAGAGGTCAGTATTGCCGTATTTAGCGGACTTATTATCATCTCCGTCGTCTTTTTACCGCTTCTATCACTCGAAGGGTTAGAGGGGAAACTGTTTGCACCGGTTGCAATGACCATCGTCTTTGCGCTGATGGGCTCTCTTGTCCTCTCACTGACGGTCATCCCCGTCGTGGCATCACTGCTGCTCAAGTCAACGCCGCACCATGAGACGCGGATCGATTTGTTTTTTGCCCGTCTTTACAATCCGTTACTTTCCTTTGCTCTCAATCGTACCAAAACGCTCTTTATCGGGGCGATTATTTTCCTTATACTCAGTTTTTCCCTCTTCACTTTGGTGGGTAAAACCTTTATGCCGACACTGGATGAGGGGGACTTGATTTTGATTGTAGAGCCGATGCCTTCCATTTCACTGGAAGCTTCTAGAGAGCTTAATCTCGTTATTCAAAAAGAGCTGCTCAAAAATATTCCTGAGATCAAAACTATCGTTGCACGAACAGGTACAGATGAGCTTGGATTAGATCCCATGACCCTCAACCAAACCGATACCTTTTTGATCCTCAAACCCAAAGAGGAGTGGAAGGCTGCTTCCAAAGAAGAAATCATGCAAAACATCATGATAGCCCTCAAGCCTTTTGTGGGGGTAAGTTTTAGTTTTACTCAACCCATTGATATGCGTATTTCCGAAATGCTCACCGGTTCGCGCGGAGATTTGGCCATCAAAATTTTCGGCCCCGATATCAAAGAGCTTAATGCCCTCAGTTCTCAAGTGGGAAGTCTTCTGGAAAAAATTCAAGGCTCCAGCGAGGTGATCGTCACCCTCAACGAGGGGATCAATTATCTCACTGTAACTCCCGATCGATTTGCCACCGCTAATACAGGGGTGAGCAGCGCTGAGCTTCAACAATTTCTTAAAGCCTCCCTGGAGGGAATTATTGTCGATACTCTGAATGAGGGGAATATCCGTACCCCCGTTATGATCCGTTTGGAAAGTGACATAGCAAAAGATTTTGATAAATTCAGCGCCTTGGAAATCCCTCTGGTCGAAGGGGGAAGCGTACCCATCGCCAGTATAGCTACCATCGCGCAAACCGAAGGACCGGTACAAGTCATTCGAGAAAATAACGAACGGCTCAGCGTTGTACGTTCCAATGTCGAGAACCGGGATTTGGTCGGATTTGTCGAGGAAGCAAAACAAAAAATAAACAATGAGATTAAACTCCCAAATGGGTATCACATTACCTACGGTGGACAGTTTGAAAATCAGCAGCGCTCTTCAGCTCGTTTGATGGCAGTGGTTCCTGTAAGTATCGTGGTGATTTTCTTTATCCTCTTTTTCACCTTCCGCTCGGTGAGCAACACGCTGCTCATTTTGCTCAATATCCCTTTTGCCATTACAGGAGGTATCATCTCTTTGTTCATCAGCGGAGAATATCTCTCTGTCCCTGCATCGGTGGGTTTTATCGCCCTCTTTGGGATCGCCGTACTCAACGGTATCGTCATGGTGAGCTATTTCAATACACTGCTTTCCAATGGCTATACCATCGACGAAGCAGTTGCTGAGGGAGCACGCAGACGGCTTCGTCCCGTACTGATGACGGCATTTATCGCAGCACTTGGATTGCTTCCGTTGCTCTTTGCTACCGGAGTCGGAAGTGAGATCCAAAAACCGCTTGCCATCGTAGTGCTTGGGGGATTGGTCACATCGACGATTCTTACCCTCCTGATTTTACCGCCTGCCTTTAAAATGATCTATAAACGGGGACAAAAATGAGCTTAAACGGAATGAACATTTATTTTGAAATCGCTAATAAAGACATATTGGTTGATTTATTGTTAGAAGAGGGATATGATGATTTTTATTTTTTCCCTTGTAAACGCTACGGTGCCGGAGCTTTTTTGGTAAGCTCTGAAGAACAAGTAAGCGCACGGCGGGATTTTGGATTGTTTCGCCTTTTTTTACCCCAATCGGAAGCAATCGCTTTGGCGTCCGCTATCAAAGAAGAATTAAAAGACAAAACGATCAAAATATTTATAGATGAGATAAAAGAGCTGTAAATGCGTATCTTGATTGTTGATGATGAAATAGAACTGTTGGAACTGTTACGTCTCTCATTGGAGGGGAATGGGTGGTTTATCGACACTGCCTCCGATGTCTCCGAGGCTAAAAGCTATCTGGACGCATTTCATTACCAAGCCATCATCTTAGACCGCACATTTCACGGAGTCGATCAATCACTCTACCTTATAACCTACGCAAAACAAAAAAATCCGCAGCAGCCTATTTTACTCCTGAGCGCACTCTCCAGCGTGGATGATAAAGTAGAAGGGTTTGAAATGGGTGCGGATGATTACCTCGAAAAGCCTTTTGACATCAAAGAACTCCGCGCCCGTATCACCTCACTGGGTCGTCGATTCTCCCCCAACACTCTAAGAATAGAAGCCTTTGAAATCGATCCCTCAAGCCAAAATATTCGTAAAGAGGGAACTCAAATTTCGCTCTCTAAAAACGAACATGCCCTCTTCTTTTATCTTTTATCCCGCGGTACTGTCACATCCCGCGATGAGATTATGGACGCACTCTATGACAATCCTCAAAACATCACTCCAAACGCCATCGATGAGCTTGTAGCACGGCTGCGTAAAAAGCTCTCTCCCACCATCATAAAAACAATTAAAACCCGAGGATATGTAATTGAATCTTAATAGCAATCTATCGTTAAAGGTTAAAATCGCATCCCTCTTTTCACTTTTGATAGCGATTGCATTTAGTCTTAACTGGATGGTGGCCACCCAAACAATACGGGGAGAAAAAATCGATGATTTAGAAAAAACGCTGCAGCACATTCTCTATGAGAGCCGTGACGAATACATCGTCTTGCCCCTAAGCTTGCACAGTGATTTGACGTTTTTATATTCTATCCCTCACAACCAAATGATCCTTAATAATTCCGAAGCAAGCCATTTACGTTTTTTGATTTCCCGCGCGCCCTATCATGGAGAAAAAAATGAGATAAGCTCCACGGTAAAACTTTCACCTACTCTCTATCTCAACGCGATCAGTGACGATGCCAAACTGCAGCTTTCGGTAAACAAATATTCTCAAAAGCTCCTCATACGATATCTTTTTTCACTGTTGGCTGTCCTCATCATCAGCCTTTTTTTACTCGAATATTATATGAAACCGCTAGGAGTACTCGCACAAAAAACACGTGATTGGAAAAGCGGAGATCAATTTGCACTGGACAACTCAGGTCGTGAGATCCAAGAGGTTGCAGCAGCATTCAATACCCTTCTGCACCGGCTGGAAGGATTTCATATCAAAGAAGCCCAACTGTTCAAAGAAGCAGCGCATGAACTCAAAACACCTCTTGCCCTGATGCGTTCGCGCCTGGATGTTTATGAAAATTCTCACAACTATGACAAAACAAAATTTGTCATCGATTTGGGACATGATATCCAACGGCTCACCGATGAGCTTAAAAATGTCCTCTTTTTAGAAAGTTCCGATTTTGAAGAACCTACCCAAGTCAACCTCCACACTGCCCTCATTGAGATATTGCAAAAGGTAACCCTAATAGCCCACCGCAAACAGCTACAGATTTCACTTGACGATCAAACCTTTATCCTCAATTCCCCTAAAAAACTCCTCAACAAAGTTCTTATGGCCTTGATTGAAAATGCTATGACGTACGCACCCGCAATGAGTCAGATTGCCATTCATATTGACCCCTTAACCCGTACCCTAGGTCTTACCAATAACACAGGCGAAAAGTACCTATTTAGCTCGAAAATAGGCCATAAAATGCTCTCCAGACTGTGCGAGGAACTAAAATTTACGTATAAAATAGTTGAATCCCAATCCCGCTATACCATCACGCTTGAATTTTCGTAACCTCTTGTTATAATAACACCCTCATATCTATTATAATTAGGAAGCAAATGCAATTTTTATGGCGTTCAACCAGTCACTTTAACCTAGCAAACCTTGTTACGATGGCCAATGTAACGTGTGGGCTGCTTGCGGCGTACTTTGTTACCCAAGAACAGTTTATTCTCGCATCCGCCCTTGCTTGGGCAGGCGGAGCGTTCGATATTATGGACGGCAAAATCGCCAGAAAATTCGGTCTCTCCAATGAGTTTGGTGTCCAGCTTGATTCTTTTGCCGATTTTTTAAGTTTTGTTCTCGTTCCTGTCTTTTTTATCTTCCAAGCGGTTTATTCCCATCTATCAGGGCTGCCGCTGGTCATCACCTCGATAGTATCCATCTACTACGTTATCAGCGGACTTCGCCGGCTTATTCAGTTTAACATCAATGCCGATGCCGGGGAAGTTGCCAAATTCTTTACCGGAGTCCCAACCCCCTTAGGTGCTATTTTACTGTGGCTCGTATGGCTGGGATCCGGATGGATCGGATGGATCGGCGTATTGATTTTAATGGTTCTCATAGGGGCCTTGCTTAACTCAAAAGTAAAGATTCCACACCTCTAAGCGATGATCAGAACCCTTTTACGATTTTTAGTTTTTACCCTTTTTCGCCTGAAAGTCGTGGGAGAATACAAGGGACAAAGCGGTCCCACAGTCATCATAGCCAACCATCAATCTTTTTTAGACGGTCTGATACTGGGGGTCGTCTTACCGGTATTTCCGGTGTTTGTTGTGAATACGGAGATTGCTAAACGCCCACTTTCGAGATTTTTCCTCTCCCTGGCTGAGTATCTCGTTGTTGACCCCACCAATCCCATGGCCATTAAAGCCGTTATTCGTCTCGTAGAAAGCGGCCGTCCCGTCGTCATTTTCCCTGAGGGGCGAATCACCACAACGGGAAGTCTGATGAAAATTTACGAAGGCTCCGCGTTTGTCGCCGTAAAAACCAAAGCGCTCATCCTTCCCATAATCATCGAAGGAGCCCATTTTAGCACCTTGTCTCGCATGCATGAAGATCACCCAAGGCGTTGGTTTCCTCAAATCACCCTAACCTATTGCACCCCTGCTCGTATTGAGGTTGATGAAACCATCCTTCCTCATGAACGGCGTACTATCGCAGGTGAGAAAATGCGCGCCATGATGCAACAAAGCCTCTACGAATCACGTCGGCCCAATGATTTATTTGGAGCATTTTTGGATGCTGTCTCTGTGTATGGAGCGTCCAGAAAGATAGTTGAAGATACCAAGCACATCGAATACACCTACAACGAGATGCTCAAAATATCGTTGGCCCTGGGGCGGCTGATTTCACGTCATGGAGAACAAGGAGAAGCGATGGGTATTTTGATGCCTACGGCGGTTCCTACTTTGGCGATGATTTTGGGAATAAGCGCATTTGGACGTATCCCGGCAATGCTTAACTTTACCGCCGGCTCCGATGCACTTCAAAATGCCTGCGATGGGGCAGTGATTAAAACGATCATTACCTCCAGAGTATTTGTCGAGTCAGGAAAACTGGAGTTCAAAGCAGAGGCCTTAAAAAACGTAGCCGTCCTCTATCTCGAAGATCTCAAAAATGAGATGACATGGAAAGATAAATTATGGCTGATGGGATATGCGATGATCGTTCCAAGACGCATTCATCAGCCACAGGATCCCAAAAATGCAGGGGTGATTTTATTCACTTCAGGCTCTGAGGGGAGTCCAAAAGGGGTCGTCCTCTCCCATGATGCACTTTTGGCGAACATTGCGCAAATTCGCTCCATTGTTGATTTTTCAACCGATGATAAAATCCTTAACGCCATGCCGATTTTTCACTCTTTTGGATTAACGGCGGGAACCTTATTGCCAATCCTTGGAGGAGTTCGTCTCTTTTTGTACCCATCCCCTTTGCATTATCGGGTCATTCCGGAAATTGCTTATGATAAATCGTGTACAGTACTTTTTGGAACCAGTAGCTTTTTAGGGAATTACGCGAAACATGCCCATCCTTACGACTTTTATCGTCTTCGCTATGTAGTAGCCGGTGCAGAAAGGCTCTCAGATTCAGTACGCACGATATGGTTTGAAAAATTTGGCATACGGGTTTTCGAAGGGTACGGAGCAACCGAAACTGCACCTGTTATTTCGGTTAATACCCCAATGGCCTACAAAAGCAAAACGGTGGGACAACTATTACCGGGAATCCAAACCAAACTTATCCCCATATCTGGTATTGAAGAGGGAGGCGTATTACATGTAAAGGGAGCCAATGTGATGAGCGGATATTTACGGTCACAAAATCCAGGTGTTTTAGAGTCTCCTGTTTCGGATGCCGGTGAAGGATGGTACGATACAGGGGATATCGTTACAATCGACACCGAAGGGTTTCTCCGTATTTCAGGTCGCGTAAAACGCTTTGCCAAAATTGCAGGAGAAATGATTTCACTTGAATTGGTCGAAAAATTGGCACTTCTAGCCTCTCCCGAGCATGAACATGCTGCCTCCAGCCGTGATGATGAACAACGCGGTGAAATGATCATCCTCTTTACCACCAACAAATCACTCTTGCGCGATACATTGCATCACACAGCAATAACAAACGGATATTCTGAGATTTCTGTCGCCCGGAAAATCGTTTATCTCGAAACTATCCCTCTCTTGGGAACAGGCAAAACCGACTATGTGACCCTAAAAATCATGGCAAACGAGATTTCATGAGTTCGCCGTTGTATTTACTAAAAACACAGCGCTTCGCCCCTCTCTTTGCAACCCAGTTTTTGGGAGCTTTCAACGACAATCTGTTTAAAAATACCCTTGCGGTGATTCTGACTTTTCAGGCTGCACAGTGGACATCGCTTTCTGCAGCATTATTAGCTCCGATGATTGGTGCCATTTTCATCCTCCCTTTTTTCCTCTTTTCTGGATTAGCGGGAGAACTCGCGGATAAATACGACAAAGCGGCCCTCACACGAATCGTCAAACTTTTAGAGTTTTTTTTAATGCTGCTCTCTACAATTGGATTTGCACTGCACTCTCTTGAGCTCTTGTTGGGCGTTATCTTCGGGCTTGGATTACACTCGACCTTGTTTGGTCCCATCAAATATGCCATCTTGCCTCAGCACATGCACGAAAATGAACTCGTCAGCGCTAATGCTTTGGTTGAATCAGGGACATTTGCTGCCATTTTACTAGGGACAATCGGAGGAGGGATTCTCTCAACCTATCCACAAGGAGGAATATTGGCAGGAATTGCGGGAATGGTCATCGCACTAGTGGGCTATCTCGCAAGCAGACATATTCCAATCGCCCTGTCATTATCCCCAGATATCCTTCTGTCATCTAACCCTATAACGCCGATGCTTCGTTCCATTGCACTGGCACATAAAACTCCAATCGTATTTACATCAATACTCGCGATATCGTGGTTTTGGCTCTATGGCGCACTGTTACTCACACAGCTTCCCGCCTTTGTCAAAATCACCCTCAAAGGCAACGAAAATACCGTCACGCTTTTACTTGCCCTTTTTACTATGGGGATAGGAGCCGGATCGATGCTATGCGAACGCCTGAGCCATCATACCATTCGCCCTTCTTTGATCGCAGTAGGCGCGGTTGGAATGGCACTCTTCGGTATCGATTTGGGGATCACATCACAATATTTTCAAACTGTAGATTCGCTCTATTCCAATCTTTCATTTTGGCATATTCTCATTGATTTAACGATGATCGGAGTATTTGGGGGTCTTTACAGCGTCCCCTTGTATGCATTGATGCAAAGCCGCAGTGATCCAGAGTTTCGCTCCCGTATCATCGCAGCAAATAATATTCTCAATGCACTCTTTATGGTAACAGGAGCTGTCCTAACAATGCTTCTAGTTAATTTAGGATGGGATATTCCCGATATTTTTCTCACACTGGCTGTAAGTACGGCATTCGTGGCGGGAGCAATTATCCTCAAACTTGAAAAAAATTAAACTTCACCCTCAACTATTCCATCATCCTCTATCTCTGTCAATGAGGCAGGAAGTATTTTTTTGGGTTTTAACCCAAGCTTACGCATTGACTCCACCCGACGAATCAAATTGCCTTTGCCCGTAGAGAGTTTGTTCATCGCCCCCTCGTAGCTTTTTTGGGTGCGCCCGATTTGTTCTCCTATTTTTTCCATATCCTCGACAAATGCAACAAGTTTTTCATACAGCGCTTCCGCTGATTCGGCAATCGCTTTGGCATTGCGCTCTTGATATTCACTGCGCCAAATATGCTCGATGGTTCGCAGTGTCACAAGCAAGGTTGAGGGAGAAACGACAACGATGTTTTGCTCATACGCTGTTTTAAAAAAGGTATTATCCTGCTCTAAAGCAAGTAAAAAAGCCCCTTCTATAGGCATGAAAAGCAAGACAAAATCAAGTGTCCGTACACCGCTTAGCTGCTCATACCGCTTACCGCTAAGACCCTTGATATGTCCGTGAATGGAAAGAAGATGCTGCTTGAGCGCATGCGAACGATCCTCATCATTCTCTGCTCGAACAAACGCTTCATACGCAACAAGTGAAACTTTTGAATCGATAATAATATCTTTGTTCTGCGGCAGATGGACGATGACATCGGGGCGAAACTTTTTCCCCTCTTCATCGCTGAGGGTGCTTTGGATCTCATACTCATGCCCCTCTCGAAGACCTGAATCTTCCAAAATACGCTCCAATACGATCTCACCCCAATTCCCTTGGGTTTTATTTTCTCCTTTCAGAGCATTGGTGAGATTAATTGCATCTTGACTGAGCCGCTCATTGAGAGATTTGAGACGAAGCATCTCATCTTTGAGGCTTTGACGCTCTTTCGCGTCGTGGATAAACTGCTCTTTGCTTTGTGTTGCAAAGTTGGTAATTTGTTCCCGAAATGGTTTGAGGAGTAAATCCAGACCTTTCGTATGCGCTTCATCGAATGTTTTGGATTTTTGCTCAAAAATCTGTGTTGCCAACTGCTCAAACTGCGCTTTCATCTGCCCTTTGGCTTCGTCAAGCAACCGTAATTTCTCTTCATAAGAGCGTAATGCATCTTCGTGACGGGTATGTAAGACAGCAAAATCACGCTCAAGAGCATTGCACTCATTGCGTTTCTCTTCATATTTGGCATCACTGTTCATTCGAGCATTGCGCTCTTCATTAAACATCTCCTGAATCTGCAAAGCGCGTGACTCCAAAAGAGCATACTCTTGCCGTGTCTGATTCCATAGCCAGGCCAAAGCCCCGGCACTTAGGGTTGCGATTAAGGTTGTTATTTCATACATCATGACGTCATTATAACCTACCGATCCCTAAGGTGAAAAAAATATGGCATAGTGTAATATTTTTTCATGAAACACTCCCCTAACCTCCCATGCCCGTGTCACAGCGGTGAAAAATACAAAAAATGCTGTCACCCCTATCACCGAGGTATTTTAGCCTCTAATGCACTTAAGCTGATGCGATCGCGCTACAGCGCCTACGCTTTGGATCTAAATGAGTATATCATCGCAACAACCCATCCGAATAATCCCGATTACACGAAAGAGATCGATACATGGAAGAGAAGTATTCAAGATTTTTCTCAAAACACTGAGTTTTTGGGATTAAACATCAATGAATTCATCGACGGGGAAACGGTTGCCTATGTGACATTTGAAGCCAGACTGGGCAACGGTAATTTCAAAGAGAAAAGCCGATTTTTCAAAGAGAATGGGAAATGGCTTTATGAAAGCGGAAGTTTTGAATAAACTGTATCAACTCATTCTTGTTTGCGTCATACCATTCTCTGGATTAAACGCAAAAACGATTGATGGCTATCTAAGCATAGGGATAGTCTCTCACCATTTTTCAACGGATGAACAAGATGAGCCCTTTAACAATGATCATCATGCAATAGGGGCAGAGCTTGTATGGAATCAACGCTATACACTCGCTTATTTGCACTTCGATAATTCTCGGTATAGATCAACCAATATTTACGCGCTCGGATATCGTTACGATCTCTATGGCCCTTTTGGCATTTACGCGGTTGCAGGGTACCAAAACGGATACTGTTTCGACGGATTTAAATCGGTCGAATGCACAGAGGAAAAAGATGACTCAGGATTTGCCTTTCTCCCAATGCTTTACTACAAACACGACTATTTCACCCTTGATCTAATCCCGCAAAACGATATGATCGCCCTCAAACTCAATCTCAAGCTTTATTGAAACGGGTCTCCATTCATCACCAGACGAAATCCCGTCTCACTCGAAGCAAAATCGGGACGGGAGTATCCTCGAAACGAACTGCGCAAACACATATAATCCGTTTTGTAGCTCCCGCCGCGGCGTACCTTGAACGATTCCCCCTCAGCTCCCCCGATTCGAGGGCTTCCATCGTTGGGAGCATTGTTGTAGTTAGCGAAAAAATCGTCTTCACACCACTCCCACACATTTCCCAATAGATCATGGATTCCTAAACGATTTGCCAGCTTTGCTCCAACAACTGCCGTTCGTGCATTCGTGCTGTACTCATAGACCGCGTATTCGTCCAATTGCGCTTCCGAATCACCAAACGTAAAACGGGTATTCCCTCCGGCTTTAGCTACGTATTCCCATTGTGCTTCACTGATCAGCGCGTAAAATTTCGTTTTTCCCTCATAGCGGTTCATCAACTCAACGTATGCCTTGGCATCAAACCAGCTCACCTGTTCCACCGGATGGCGGCGGGAACTCTCCTCTTCGACCTTGTCGTTTTTAAAATACGAGGGATTGACCCGAGTGAGCTTGAAATACTGCTCCTGCGTCACCGGATATTTAGAGATCCAAAACCCTTTCAGCTTAACCGCATGAGGCGGAGATTCGACCTCCCCCCCCTCTCCATACTGCGGATTTTTTCCCATCATAAATTGACCGCCGTCGATATAAAGAAATTCCATTCCAATTGTATTGGTAAAACTTCTTGGTATCTCGGCAGCCGGTTCGCTGATTGGAGCGGTTTCGGGTTTCTTTTTTAAAAAATCGAACAAACTAAACCTTTTAAATTATCTATCTTCTGTATATATTATAATAATCATAGCAAAAATCGTTCACATCTGATAGTTTTGCTTTAGCAACCTACCATCTCAATGCAATCTTCCCCTTTGGGGATCAGACACAAAAAGACATACGCTTCATCACCGATCGTCTCATAGCTGTGCGCTACATCAGCTGGGATAAAAAGAATATCACCCGCAACTGCCTCAAACGATTCATCCCCAACACGAACGCTCGCTCGCCCGGAGAGAACATACTGTTCATGCTCTACCGTATTGGTGTGATGAGGCATAAAACCGCCTGCATCGATGGTAAAACAGCGCATTGCAAAATTAGGAACTTCGGCAAGAGAGAGAAGCATCTTCATACTCACTCCTTTACCCGCTTTTTGTGGCATGGATTCGATAGTGCTTAGTTTTCGGTGGATCATTTTATTCCCTTTTTTTTAGTGTAATACGTTCAAATAGCTTTATCATGTTCTTGTATATATCTTCTCAATGCACTATTCATAAGCGTCTGATACCCTTGTTTTTCGGCCAAAGAGAGCTTTTTAAAATACATTACAATATCATCATCGAGTCTCATACTCACAGAGATTTTGTGCGGTGTATAAAAATATCCGCGAATCGCTCCGCTCATATCCACTTCATCTGGAATTTCATAACCTTCTTCCATTTTTAAAAGTTTGTCACGCATAAATTTGTACCTCCTTTACTGTTGCTTTTCGTGCTGAAATGATACGGATAACAGGTTCTTGCTTCTCATCAAAATAGAGATGTGCTACCGTTGTAATCATCCCTTTTTTAGTCGCACCGATGCTGAACCATCGTTCTTCACCATATTCATACCGGATATCCAGCTTTGAGATGATCATCGGATCGTTAAATATCTCTGAAGCTTCCTCGAAGCTAATTCCATGTTTGAGTACATTAGCGCTATTTTTGGCATCATTCCATTCAAATTTCATACAGCTATTTTAACACTATGTATAGACAATGTCAAGATATTATTTTCCGCATGAGATCGTAGCATTAAAATCTCTTTGTATATTTTCTTTCCAAGATAGGGGAATCTCTTTACTCGTTCCCGCTCTCTGAGTGGGAACGAAAGAATAATCCTCTACTCTTCTTGCCCATCTTAGCTCCTTGCGCTTCGTGATATATATCTCTTTATTTTACCGAATTGGGGCTTATCACTATTTGAGGTGAGTTTTTAGAGGTGCCCGATATATAGTACCTCTTGCAGAAATTTTTACTGTAATTGTGTACATCTTTTACTCCTATTATTTTGCTTTGATATAGCCTATTGCTACTTCTACATTTAAATCTGCCAGTTCTGGATAATCCTCAACCGTTTCAATCTTGATGTGATATTTAGAACCTTCTTGAAGTGCAAAACTATCAATGCGTCTATCTAAATCACTAGTACGCATATTTGTATAATAAATTTTATCTGCCACCACGCTTGTACCTGTTTTCTCATATTTCAACACGGTCAGTTTAATAGGGAAAATCGGTAAAGAGTGTCTATCTCT
The DNA here is from genome assembly GCA_038329855.1 of Campylobacterales bacterium. Lineage (GTDB taxonomy): Bacteria > Campylobacterota > Campylobacteria > Campylobacterales > Sulfurimonadaceae > Sulfuricurvum. The sequence goes on along the minus strand of JBBQNL010000038.1, from coordinate 694 downwards.
TCCAAAATATTTATCTACAATCTGCCGATATCTATCTAAATTTATTTTCTGTTTTCGATAATCAAAAAATAATTCTACATACACGCCATATCTCTCATCAATCCGAATATCCGTTTCTGCAACATTCCCTGCCTTGCTCAAATCGATAGGCATCGTATAACGTGGAGTCGGCGTACTATCAAACAGATTGCCCAACCACCCCGCATGTAAAAAACTCATTAATGCCATTGTGATTACTCCAATTCTTAGCATGGTGTCTCCTCGCTGATGTTGTTGATCGATACGACTTTGCCGTATTGAAACTCCACTTGAAAGGTTTGTATCCCTTCACTCGTTACTAACACTGGCAAAACTAAAAACCATCGTTTCATACTTTTCAAGCCTTAAAGAATGTTAAATATCATAATATTTTGACACTATTATTCCACATTTCCCCCAAACTTGACAACCCTATCGCCATTGATTATAATGTCACTATACAAAAATTATGACTCTCGTGAACAATCTACCTCAAAATTCTTCTGTTCACTAAAATCCACATTACCCTAAGGCTTCTTCACTAATGAGCGAAAACGCAAAAACCCCTACTCCTCGAAATAACTCCAAAAACCGTACGCATACCCCTGTAGATGGATTCACCATCGAAGCACTTCGCACCAAGTCACTCGAAGAGCTACTTGCCATTGCAAGTACA
>JBBQNL010000037.1:0-16108 GCA_038329855.1 Campylobacterales bacterium | reverse complement strand
GGCACGATGCGCTCGCAGAGCCAGGCCAATTGCGGGATGAAGACGGTCAGGATGGCGACGTTCGTGATATTGAAGAAGGAGTGCGCCATAGCGATGTGGCGGCCGAGGTTCTCGCCTTTAAAGGCTTCCCCCGCCGTGACTAAATCCACAAAATAGAGGAAGCAGGGCGTGCCATGGAAGGGGACGTAGAACAGCAGCACCATGATGACGGTGCCGAGCACGTTGAACATCGAGTGGGCGGCGGCGGTCTGCTGCGCAGTGCGGTTGGCGTTGAGCGCGGCGAGGATGGCTGTGATGGTGGTGCCGATGTTATCGCCCAGCACGATGGGAAAGGCGGTCCAGAAGTTCAGCAGGCCGCAACTGGCCAAGGCGATGGCCAGGCCGATGGTGGCTGCACTGCTCTGGACGACCATGGTCGTAAGCGTGCCGATGCCGATGGCGCCGAGCACCGCGCCGAGCGGCATGGTCCCGTCTGGCCCGGGCGCGCAGTCGAACGTCTGGAAGAACTTAACGAAGCTGGGGAAAGACCCCGCGCTTTTCAGTTCCGAAGCCATGAGTGTCATGCCGAAGAAGAGCAGTCCGAAGCCCAGGATGGTGCGGAAGAGGCCCTGCCAGACTGCTTTGCGTGCGATGAGGATGCCGACGACGCCGATGACGATGGCGGGCAGCGCGATCCCGTCGAGCTTGAAAGAGATGATCTGCCCGGTGACCGTGGTGCCGATGTTCGCGCCAAAGACCACGCCGATGGCTTGGCGGAGCGTGAGCAGCCCGGCGTTGACGAAGCCGATGGTCATGACCGTGGTAGCGCTCGAGGATTGGACCAGGGCGGTGACGATGGTTCCCGCAAAGATGGCAGTGATGCGGTTCTGCGTGATATAGGTCAGCGCGGACTTCATCTTGTTGCCCGCGATTTGCTGCAGGCCTTCGCTCAGAAGGGTCATGCCGTAGATGAAGAGGGCGACGCCGCAGAGAATGCTGATGAGCACCCCGTACGTGCTCATCGCCATGGCTTCGAGGACGAACGACCGGGTGAAGAGGCCGGTCTTGGGGTTGGCCACCTCCGCGCGGATCTCGTAAATGCCGGTGGCGGCGCCATCGGTCTTGCATCACCCCAGCACCTCTGACTATCACCGGAATTACCGCACAGGATAAAACCTACGATACGACAACAACTGCTATCGTATCAGGCACGGCAAGCATTATCCCTTTAGGGTTCGATGAGCTCTTAGTGGGAGGTACTGGAATCGGAGTATTTGACACTAAAGATGTAGGAACTGCTAAATCAGTTACCGTCAGTGGCTATACCCTCGGCGGAATCGATGCCGGTAACTATACTTTATCGCAGCCAAGCGGATTGAGTGCTAATATTACTGATGCGCCTATTATATCTACAAAAATTACATTGCCTTTAATACTCTCTGAAGTGACTATGAACTCAGATTTACCTGCGCAATCCTCAAAAATACGAGAATTTAGCTCCTGCAGCAGTACCGTTGATGTATGTTGGGATGCATCCCTCAACTACGCTAGCGTCTATAATATTGGGGTAACGGGACCGGTATTGCATATTGTCGATTGCGATATGAAGCTATTTAATGAGAACGACGTAAAGGTTTTTAATGATAAAAAATAATATCTTATTATGCGCTGCACTAACTATTATGTTTAACCCGATTGTATCCAATGCCGATACTGCCGCTATAGATACAGGTACTATTTTACAACAGATTAAATCGGTCGAATCGCATCTACCCTTATCCCCAAAATCCAGTTTAATTATTAAACAAGAAAACGGTAAAGATGCGAAATCAAGTAAGCTTTTTAGAATTCAAAAAATTAAAATTATAGGTAATACCCATATTAATACAGAAGTGCTCCATTCTCTCGTAGGGGAAGCAGAGGGAAAAATGCTCACGCTTGGTGATTTAGGGAATTTGGCAACTCTCATTACTGACTATTATAATAAGCATGGGTATTTGTTGGTGAAAGCCATTATTCCAGCGCAGACGATTCAAAATGGAATAGTAACAATACAGATAATAGAAGTGAATTATGATCAAGTTATCCTCAAAAATTCGAGTCGGGTAGATGACTCTTTGCTTCAGAATACATTGTCACCGCTGAAAGAAAGCAAAGCTATTGTCCAAGAGGAGTTACACCATAGCTTATTACTCCTTTCTGATATACCTGGTGTTGTTTGTAACGCCACACTAAAGCCTGGTAGAGGATTTGCCACATCCGATTTACTTGTTCATGTTGCACCAACTCCAAGAGTATCAGGAAATGTGATAGTCGATAATTATGGCAATCGTTACACCGGCAGGGGACGTATCAGCACAACAGTAAACGTAAATAATCCGCTTCACTATGGGGATAAGTTAAGTATAAGGCTCCTTAGTTCAGGAAGAGGGATGAATTATGGACAGATATTGTATGAATCAGTAATCAACGGATCCGGGACTAAAATAGGTGGTTCCTATTCAGCTTTACACTATATATTAGGTGAGCCTATTGCTTTTTTAAACGCTCATGGCACCGCTCAAGTTGAGAGCATATGGATAAGACATCCGCTTATACGTACTCAAGATTTTAATTTATACGGGCTTTTAGAATACGATAAATTGCATTTGTATGACCATATCGATGCAAGCACAATAAAAAATGATCGACATCTTAATAACGGTATTATCAGTTTAAATATGGACTCAAGCGATATGCTTCTTTCTGGTGGAATGAATATTGCCAGTTTGGGTTTGACGATAGGACATGTTGCTTTTGACAATGCGTCTGCACAGTTATACGATGAGCAGAGTGCAAAGACGGAAGGGAAATTTACAAAACTGAATTTGAATTTAGCTCGGCTGCAGCGTCTTAATCCAGACGATGAGCTTTACCTTGATTTTTCAGCTCAGTGGGCGAGTGGTAATTTAGACTCTTCCGCCAAGGTGGTTGCAGGAGGTCCTTATTCTGTCCGTTCATACGATGTTGGAGCTATTTCCGGTGATGCATCCTACGAAACAACTGCTGAGCTCCGTCATAAGATTGATCCGATCTGGGGAGAGCAATTTCAGGCAATCGCATTTATTGATACTGCAAACGTGATATTAAATAAATCACCTTGGATGGAAGGGACCAATGATATTCTTCTGAGTGCAATGGGGCTAGGATTCAACTGGCGGGGATCAGATCGGTGGAGTGCAAGCGCATACGTAGCTACCCGTTTAGGACCAATTCCAATACTTATAGAAAGCAGTTCATCAACCAGAGCATGGGCTGAAATCAGAAAAGAGTTCTAAACCAATTACCTCATTACGGCAGGTGAGGGGAGCTATTGTCTATCATTGTACGTCCTAAACCGTGCGGTCTCCTGATCACTGATAGAGATGCATTGGATCTGGTACGCTACCATCGATAAAAACGGGTCCAAGAAGGTTTCAAACGCTTCTTCTTTGATTTCTTCGATCCCGTGATGGTTGAGTAGCTCTAAAACCGTTAGAGTGGATTCGATGGTTGAGAGACAAAAATCGGCAGGCTGTTCTTTGATTTGAAATTGTGACATCTTGGAATGGGTAAAGCTAATCTTAGGCAAGCGTTGGAGATTCTGGCTTAGACGAAGTATTTTTACCGAACACGGCCACGTCGAATCAATGATGAAAATAACGAGTTTTTTCCCGGATGTATCGATCTTTTGAGTGTTGAGATTGACACTCTCTTTTCCCGGATAGAGAACATAGCAAAGATTCTCCTCATCATTGATGAGGCTGTTTATCGCCTTGTGATTGGTAAAATCAACATCGATGTAGAGTTGCGAATTGGGAAGCGAGAGGTGGGTGAGCCGTCCTGTCCCATTTTTTGTTTTTTTGAACTCTTTGGGGTGCATTAGGATAATAAATTTGGTTGTCGTTTGGATGGGCTTTACCGTGGCGCATAAGCACAGGTTTATCGGACGATAGCAGGTGTAGCATGTTCCTCTTGCTGTGACTTCCATTTTGATTCTTAGCTCTTATTAGCGGCATCTCTGGCGGCTTGCTCTCTTAGTTTGTCTTTTTTACTTTTTCCGCTCCCTTTGACCGGTTCGGGGCCTCGTGTTTTGATCGGGGCAGTTCCTTTAAGCTCGAATCCTTCGATTTGTTCCCGAGGCAGTTTAATGTTGGAGCGTTTTTCAATCAGGGCAAAGTGCTCTTTGTCTTCATAATCGATAAAAGAGATGGCAATACCTGATTTTCCGGCTCTTCCTGTGCGTCCAATGCGGTGGATATAATCCGCAGGAGAACGGGGAAGATCGAAATTGACGACACACGAAATATTCTCAATATCGAGTCCTCGTGCAGCGATATCGGTGGCGAAAAGGATACGGATTTTTTTAGCCTTGAACTGTTCAAGGGTATAGGTACGATCCTCTTGGATGAGATCACCGTGAAAAGAGTCGGCTAAAAAGCCGTATTTTTTAAATTTTACAGCGATATTGTCGGCAGCTCTTTTGTTGGCCATAAATACGAGTACGGAGTCCCATTTTTCAGATTCGAGCAGGTGACGAAGGAGAGGGCCGCGATTTTCCCGATTGACTTCAATACAACGCTGCGTAATACTCTCTACGGTGGGCTCTTCGTATTCGAGAGAAACTTGGATAGGCTTTTGGGTGATTTTTGAGGCAATGGAGAGCATTTTTTGGGGGTACGTCGCGGAAAAAAGGAGGTTTTGGCGTTGGACCGGAATCTCCTTTAAAATCAGTTCAAGTTCTTCGACAAAGCCTAAATCCAGCATTTTATCTGCTTCATCCAAAACGAAAAATTCCAGATAGGAGAGATTCATCTGCTTTTTCTTGACAACATCCAGTAATCGTCCTGATGTGGCCACTAGTATGTCGCACCCTTGCTGGATCGCATAAAGCTGATCGCCGATACTCTCACCGCCGATGACGCTTACTATTTTGGGTCTTTTGGGCAAAAATGTACCGAAAGTCGAGAAAGCCTCCGCCACTTGAAGGGTCAGCTCTCTCGTAGGGGTGAGGATAAGGGCTTTGATTTTAGGCTTTCCTTCGCCCACATTTTTTGACCAAAGTTCCAATATTGGTAATACAAAGCTGGCGCTTTTACCGCTTCCGGTTTGAGCTTGGGCCATAATATCCTGACGCTGGAGCACGAGCGGAATCACTTTCTCTTGTATAGGAGTCGGTTGAGAAAAGCCACTTTCTTGAAGAGAACGGAGTATTTGAGTAGAGAGACCGAGACGTGAAAATGACATAGTGGGGTGTCCTCGTATTATTTGTCCGTATTTTAGGGTGTTTGGGCTGTCAAACCGCTCAAAGCTCTCCCCATTGCTAGAAGTTCCGGTTTTATTTCGTATGTTCCACGGTTTACCGTCTCAATATCTAAAAATTTAAATTCACCACGGGTATAAACAATGGCATGATGATTTTTGCCAGAAGTGTTCAGGCGTTCAAGGGCAAAAGTAATGAATTCTGCCGCGATCAGTCTATCAAAAACACTCGGATTTCCCCCTCGTTGGATATGTCCTAAAGTCGTGATTCGTGCATCAAAACCGAGGGTCATTTCAGACCATTGCCTGAGGTTTTCGCTTATATTGGACCCTTCCGCTGCGAGTATGATCACATAGGTACGTCCTTCTTGAATCTCGTTTTTGAGTTTGATTCCCAACATTTCCAAATCCAGCGGCAGTTCAGGTATTGCGCATATTTCTGCTCCGCACGTTATGGCCGAAACCAGTGCAAGATAACCGCAGGTACGTCCCATCGTTTCAATAATAAACGCTCTTTTAAACGAGGATGCGGTGTCACGTATGTTGTCAATGGCATTTCGAATCACATTGAGTGCTGTATCAACCCCCAGACAGTAGTCTGTTCCGTAGATGTCATTGTCGATGGTCGAGGGTATCCCTATGAACTGGACTCCAAATTCACGGTAAAACAGATCAAGAGCCCTAAAACTCCCATCCCCGCCTAATACGACGAGTTTTTCAATACCAAGATTTTGGAGATTTTTATACGATATTTCACGGTATTTTTTTTCATAAAAACGTTTGGATCGTGAGGAACGGATGATAGTTCCCCCTCGGTAGATAATCCCTGAGACGTCAGCGTGCACAGCGATACGGATGGTGTTATCGATGAGCCCTTCGAGTCCGTTGTAGATGAGATAGGGGATCCACTTTTTTTGCAGACACCCTTCTACAAATGCTTTAATCGCAGGATTCATCCCAGAACAATCTCCGCCTGAGGTTAAGATTCCGATTTTCATTGATAAAATTCCTCATTTTTTGACTCTTATCTAGGATAATACCCGAATCCTTGATGTGCGTCAATGCAATACAAGTCCAAAAAAAGCTATACTCCCATTTTAGGAGCTTAACGATGAGAACACCCGATTTTTTTAATGAGATTAGTCCCATTACCTTGTATGATCCACTTTCCGAAATTTTGGGAGCAGCAGAAGAGGGAATGATAACGTATACCTATGCGGACGTCGTAAAACTTGCAGGGCATTCGTGTCCGACGGTTGCAGGGGCATATTTGATGGTTCAAGCGGGGCTGAAAGCATTATATGGCGAGGAGATCCCTGTGCGGGGGGCAATAAAAGTATTGATGAACGGCATCCTTGGTGAGGGTGTAGTCGGGGTGAATGCCAATGTAGCCTCGATGATTACGGGGGCAACCGATGTAAGCGGTTTTCACGGGTTGAACGGAAAGTTTGATCGCCGAAATCTCCTTTTTTATGGTGTAGATATTGATAGTGAGATGGCATTGGAGCGAGTCGATACAGGTACGCGTGTGATTTTGAACTATGACCCATCCTCTATCCTCCCTGACCCGAAAATGAAAGCGCTGATGATGAAAGTACTAAGCGGAAGTGCAGAGGAACAGGAGCGAAAAGATTTTGGCGAAGTCTGGCAAGATCGAGTACGACGCATTATGCTCGAAGGCCAAAAAAATGGTTCATTCATTACAGCAACAATAGTATAAAACAGTTAGGAGAACAAATGAAATTTTTATGGACAATAGTAGCTTTAGGTGGTTTATCCTTCGCAGCGGATGGGTATAAAGTGTATCAAAAACAGTGTATGCAGTGCCATGTGGAGATGATGGAAAAAAGTGAGGCTTTAAAAGTCTTAAAAACATTAAAAGCTCCACCGATGGTCGAGGTATCGAATCGTCTTAAAGAAAATATACTCATTAAAGAGGAAGATGAAAATGTTAAACGCCGTGTCGTGATTGCGTTTATCAAAGATTATATTGAAAACCCCAGTATCGATTACAGCATGTGTCATCTGGGGGCTATTGACCGATTTGGGATTATGCCTTCGCTGAGGGGTAAACTAAAAGATGATGAACGTCAAGCCGTAGCCGAATGGGTGTACGATCGCTATCGCGGGGTAAAATTCTAATAGATTGAGCGCTTCATTGATCGGTTTGATGGGGATGGCATTCATCCTTCACGTGGATTATTTTACTTTTTTATGGGTGGTGGAATAAATATATTTAAAGACTTCAGCAATTGCGATGTATAAATTTTCGGGAATTTCGTGATCGATTTCCACTTTACTCAATAACTCTACGAGATCTTCGTCTTTACGGATGGGGAGATTATGGAGTTCTGCAATTTTAATAATATTTTCGGCCGTTTCCCCTTTGCCTTTGGCAACTACTTTCGGAGCTTTTTCTTTGGTTAGATCGTAACGCAAAGCAACCGCTTTTTTCATACCTTAACCTCAAATCCTGGCTGTGAATCGGGTTCATCCGGTATATAAGCACTCGACGGAGCGAATGCCCGTTCCCCTTCTTCATACATCCGTATGTTACGCAGGGTGAGTCCTGCATCGGTAAGAAGCGAGCGAAGTGTGCTCAACTGCGTTTCAAGAAGGAGTTTAAGTTCAGATTTTTCGGTACGAACGTGAATATCGAGCTGATTCTCTTCATAAAGCCCCATAAAAAGGTCGATTTTCCCATACTCTTTGAGAGTCAGGTGTATTTCGCAATAAAACTTATTCTCTTTCTTTTTTTTGAATTCCAGAGACCCTTTTTCAAGCCCATCCCAGGCGAAGGGAAAATAGAGAGAATTGGAGTCATTGAGATGAGAGAGGAGCTGATGATAATCAATATGGGTTATGAGGGCATCGATTTTGGCTTGGAGTTTTTCATTTTCGGGTGACTTCATGGACTCTAACGATTCATCCAGCGCTAACAGAAGCGATTTTACGTCCTTCCCCATCTCTTCTTCGACTTGAGTATCAGTGGCATCAAGAAGTAAGGAAATCTTGGATTCCATAAATACGCCCGAATTACCTATTTTCTCTTTGAGTACCGGTGTTTCGAGTTCTGTGGCTGTTTGGATCGTGTTCAAAAGTTTTTCACTCTGAAGCTCAAGAGATGGATTGGATTTGAGATCGGTAAGGAGTGATTTAAGATTGTCGGTAAAATTTCCCATATTTTTAAAAACAGGAGAGTTCTTGAGCAAATCCAGCAAAAGGGCATCCGACTTGGTATTATCGATTTTATCGTGAAATAGGGAGGCCAAGACCGATTTGAGGTCTTTGTTTTCTTTAAGCTGTACTAATTGTTCAGGTGTTGAGTGTTTTAAAATCTCGGTAAGCGCTTTGTTTTGGTTGGAAAATAAAAGGGAGAGTTTAGACGGGGTTGATGGAGTAATCACAAGCGGTACTTAATGACCCTCAGGGGGTTTTTGATCGGGAGGCAAATTGAGTTTACCATCTCGTATCCCTTTGGATATTTTTTCAAGGGTATGTTTGGCTTGAAGTTCTTGATTAATAGACGTATTTTTCAAAGGCAGGACAAATGCCAGCAGTATAAAAATCAAACTAAATACCAAACCGCCAAGACCTGCCAATATTAGTTTGAGATTTTCATCACTCATTGAGATACGCTCCCCATTAAATATGGGAATATTATAGCGAATTTTTAGGAGAGTTTCCCCGAAGAGACCAGCTGGGCGACAAGCTCTTTATTTTTCATGATCTTATCGTAGTATCTATGATTCACCATTCCTCCGTTGTAGCCGCTAACAGCATTAAAGGAGTTACCGCGTTGATTGTGAAGCAATACAACGTAATAGGTCGCCACTTTAGCGGATAAGCGTGTATCACCTAAAAGTCGGGCGGCTAACTGAATGTCACTCAGTTTATTAAGCCAGCTTAGTTTTTTGACACTTTGGGATACGTGTCGTGCAGTGGCAACGCGAACTTGCATAGGCCCAAGGGAGGCTTTGGTAATTGATTTTTTATTGTGAAAATCTCCGATGGTGTTTTTACCTGCACTGCTTTCAGTGATACAGATAGCGCTAAGTGTATTTTCATACGTTTTCCCATTTTTATCGGGAATGTTTTTAGCGACGTCTCGAACGGTTTGCAAAACATGCAATTGCTTCGGACTCATTTGGTGAATTGTATTATCGGCTAATGATGCGCATACAAAGAGAACTGTTAATGAAATGAATTTCATCATACTTTACCTCCTTATTTTGGTAGTGAAATTTTAAGGTATACATAAGCTTCCACTGCTGTTATGAACAATTTAAATGATTCAGTTAAGAAAAAGTAATGAAAATAGGCGATTGGCTCCTATATATAGGGAAAGTTAATATTAAGATAACCTTAGATTATGGGTAAAAAATGTTAAAAAATATTAATTATTTTGATTTCATTTAAGGTTGAAATGTAAATTAAGCTATATTTAAGGTTATAAAGGGAGATTTTGGAGGCTGATTACTCTTCGGTTGTGAGGTAAATCCAGAATTCTTTGTGTGATTTTCCCTGATCGAGAAAGTAAAATTGCAAAATCGCAACGCGATAAAGGGTAATGATCATTTTAGTAAAAGGGATGGCAAGGGAGAGGGAGAGCCACCATTGTTGCTCTTTTTTCCCTTTTGAGAGAATCATCTCTTCAATTCCGATGTTATTGCTTAAATAGACTCCAAATGCCATTGAAAAGACAAAATTGAGAATAATACCAAAGATGGCATACGCAAAAATCTCAGATGAAGAAAAATCAATCATAAGCTTTATTACTCTTTGTATGCAGCAATTGCATCTTGTAAAATTTTTGTAGCGGATGCCTTGTCTTCAAACCCTTTTACTTTTACCCATTTGTTCGGTTCTAACATTTTATAGGTTTCGAAAAAGTTTTTGATTTTAGCCAAGGTGTGTTTAGGGATGTCGCCAAGATCTTGAATCTCTTCAAACGTAGGATCGATTTTTGAAGTAGGAACCGCAAGAAGTTTTTCATCGATACCGCTTTCGTCTTCCATTATTAATACACCGACCAAACGACAGTTGGTAACACACCCTTCTACCATAGGATATTCGGTTAGAATGAGGATGTCAGCCGGATCGCCGTCTTGAGAAAGAGTTTTATTGACAAAGCCGTAGTTTGCCGGATAATACATGGCTGAGTGCATGACGCGGTCAAGGACCAATGCGCCGCTTTCTTTTTCGACCTCGTATTTGATATTGGAACCGCATGCAATCTCGATAATTGCTTTTACTTTGTCTGGGTTTTCACCGTATCCGATTTTGCTAAGATCCATTTGCATACCTCTTTATCATTATTTTATTGGTGCGGATTGTAACAAAATTATCTTTGAGCTATATTGAAACCGTTTAGTAAAAGTATTTTAATGAAGTTTATACTAGAATCACGCCAACGTGTTACGTTTAAAATGCAAACAAGAGGTTCAAGACGTGGGATTATTCAGCAGTGTAATGAACTATTTTACGAAGCCAAAAAATCTCTCGCAATTGCAAGGGTGTGCCGCTGAGTCATCTCAGAAGGATAAAGGTGCACAAGTGGCTGCGATTGCTGCCGCTGTTCATCACCACTCTTTGGAAAATGATGATGTCAGAGCGAGAGTGGCTGCGATCGCGGTTGCTCTTCATCATCATGAGCTTGAGAATTCAGGTCACAATAGCGGTTTAGCTGGACTTGCTTCACTTGTTGCAGCAATCCATCACCACAATAAAATGAAGTAGGGATTATATTAATGGCAAAAAAATACATCGATATCATGGACACAACGTTCCGTGACGGATTTCAATCCGTATTTGGCGGACGTGTCTTAATGAATGATTTTTTCCCTGCAGTGGAAGCGGCAGCGCATGCGGGAATTACGCACTTTGAGTTTGGAGGCGGTGCCCGCTTTCAAAGTCTATTTTTCTACCTGAATGAAAATGCCTTTGATATGATGGATAAATTTCGCTCCATCGTAGGACCCGATGCCAATCTTCAAACACTGGCTCGCGGGGTCAATACGGTTATGTTGGATACGGGCAGCCGAGAGATGGTCGATTTGCATGCCAAGATGTTTAAAAAACATGGGACAACGACCATTCGAAACTTTGATGCACTGAATGATGTCGAAAACCTTAAGTACTCCGGTGAGCGAATCGTTCATCATGGACTGAAGCATGAAGTGGTTGTGACCATGATGGATCTTCCTCCCGGGTGTGTGGGTGCACATGATGTCGCATTTTATGAAAAGACACTACGTGAAATCTTAGATTCCGGAATTCCGTACAGCTCTATTTGTTTCAAAGACGCAAGCGGAACGTCCAGCCCTCAAAAAGTGTATGAGACGATTCAGATGGCAAGACGTCTTGTTCCTGAAGGGACACACTTGCGTCTTCATACGCATGAAACAGCGGGGGTGAGTGTTCCTTGTTATCTTGCGGCACTTGAAGCAGGGATTGACGGTATTGATATGGCAGCCTCTCCTGTCAGCGGCGGTACATCTCAGCCGGATATTTTGACGATGCTGCATGCGGTCAAGGGTAAAAACTTTGATCTTGGGGGATTAGAACTGGAGAAAATTCTCCAATACGAAGATGTATTGGGCGATTGTTTGAAAGATTATTTCATCCCGCCGGAAGCGACGCAAGTTTCTCCTCTCATCCCGTTCTCGCCAATGCCAGGCGGTGCATTGACGGCAAACACACAGATGATGCGCGACAACAATATGTTGGACCGTTATCCGGAAGTCATTCGTGCAATGCGTGAAGTCGTAGAAAAAGGGGGATACGGTACCTCTGTTACTCCGGTTTCCCAGTTTTACTTCCAGCAAGCGCTGAATAATGCACTGATGGGCCCATGGAAGAAGATTGCTCCCGGATATGGGAAGATGGTATTGGGTTATTTTGGTAAAACACCTACCGCTCCCGATGCAGAAGTTATTCGCATCGCATCCGAGCAGCTCAAGCTTGATCCAACAAGTGACAATGCAATCGATATTGCGGATCGTGATGAAAAAAAATCGATCGCCTATTGGACCAAACAATTGGAAAATGAAGGGCTTGAAGCCAGTGATGAAAATATTTTCATCGCAGCTTCATGCGATGTCAAAGGGATTGCATTTCTTAAAGGAGAAGCAACCGTAAACGTTCGAAAAAATGGCCCGAAAGTGCCAGAATCAATTCAATCAACACTACAGGAGAATTTCACAATGGCAAATGGTACTTACACGGTAATCGTAGACGGACAACAATACAATGTTCAAATCGTAAATGGGAATGCAAATGTTCAATCGGTATCAGCAGCGGCACCAGTCGCTGTTGCAGCACCAGTGGTTGCAGCCGCACCGGCTGTAAATGAAAACGCTATTCGTTCAGAGCTTCCGGGTTCTGTCTTTAAGATTTTGGCGCAAGTGGGAGCCCCTATCAATGCAGGTGACAAAATCATGATTTTGGAAGCGATGAAAATGGAGATCGATGTATTAGCACCTCGTTCGGGTGTATTAAGCTCAATAGCAGTCAATGTCAACGATAAAATCGAAGCGGGTCAAGTTCTCGCAATCGTAGACTAAAATATTCTTTTGAACGCCAAGCGGAGCAAAAGCCCCACTTGGCTACGCTTGCCGCTAAGGCGTATATAAAGTAGCCGAAAGTGATAGCAAACGCTTGCCTCTATTGAGGCAAAATATTAATTTAGCAGCAATTGTCTTGCCGCTTCCATCTTGCTGATAATGAGTGGAATAATATTTTCGCTTTTTGTCTTATCGATAAATCCATCCGCACCCAATCCTGCCGCTTCGCGTTTATTATTTTCACCCGTCATAGAGCTGTTGACAATAACAGGGATCGATTTTGTAAGCGGATTGGCTTTGAGCTGACGCACTACGGTAAATCCTGACATTTCCGGCATCTCAATATCGGTGATGATCGCAGGGATGGATGCTAAATTGGGATGGACATTGATAAAATCCATCAGCTCTTTACCGTTGTTAAATATTTGATAGGAAAGTTTCGCATTTTCAAATACTTGACGCAGATGGCGCTGAGCTGTTTTGGAGTCTTCAGCGATCAAGACAGTCCCATTTTTAAGCTTTTCTGGAATTATTTGATTGGCTAAATTTGCCGAGGAGGCGGATATGTTTACCATCGCCTGGGGAATAACATCAGCGAGCAGTTTCTCGTAGTCCAGCACTAAACATAGACTTCCATCATCCAAACGCGTATCGTTGATCACCAGACCGTCTTCGCCGAGGCGATAGCTGTCGGGCGCATGCATTTCATTCCAATTCTTTTTGATAACACGGTAGGCGAACATAATACGTATGCCGATAATAATCCCATTGAAATCACAAACAAGGAGATTGGAGGCTTTTTTATTCTCCAGGCTCAAATCCGCTCCCAGCCATCTGGGCAGATTAAGGATCGGTATTTGAAGGCCGCGCAATACGATGGTCCCCTCAAGCAGTGGATGGGCTGCAGGGATAAGAGTGAGCTGATGATGTTTGGCCTCAACAACTTCGCGTGTTTTAAAAACATTGATGGCATAATAAGGTGATGTCTGTGCCGCATCAACTTTAAAGATCAAAAGCTGGACTTCATTGTTTTTTGCCAGATTGGTGGAGCTATCTACATGTTCTAAAAGAGACATCATTAACCTCGACTATTTTGTTATGTTTATCATATCCAAACTGAAGCTTTTTTTTACTAAAAACTAAAGCCTACCAAGGGTAAAATACGCCATTATCGTTGATTGTATGAACTAAAAGGCTTTTTATGACAGACACTACTGCTTGCCCGCTTGATTGTTACGATGCTTGCCGTATTCGTTTGGATGAAAACGGTGCCCTGAAGGGAGATAAAAGTCATCCGATAACACAAGGATATCTATGTCCCCATTTAAACCATTTTGATGATCAAGAACGAATTACGCAGGCTCGTTTCAAGGGTGAAGCGGTTTCAGTGGATCAGGCAATAGACATTTTGGTGCAGAGACTGGAGATGGCAGACGTAGACAAAACATTATTTTATCGAGGAAGCGGCAATATAGGTCTAATGCAGCGTTCAATGGACCATTTTTTTGCCTCCATGGGTGCTGTTGGGACCCGAGGATCTTTGTGCGATGGTGCAGGTCAAGCAGGTGTCAAGCTGGGACGCGGTGTTAATTATCCGCTCTCTCCCCAAATGATTCAGGAGGCGGAAACCGTCGTGATATGGGGGAGAAATCTTCACGCCACCCATTCCCATTTACTCCCTTTTTTAAAAGATAAAAAAATCATTGTGATTGATCCCATAGAAACGGTATTGGCCAAAAGTGCAGACTTATTCGTTCAAATCAAGCCGCATTGTGACATCTATTTAGCGTTGCTGCTTTCACGATTTAGTATTATCGAAGGGTTGCAAGATGAAGAGTTTTTGGAAAATTACGGCACCCAATATAAAGAATTTTATGAATTGACCCAAACGGTTAGAATCAAAGCAACGCTTGAATTGATCGATTTAACGCTGGGGCAGATCGGTTCGATTTTAGAGCTTGTCCGTGGGAAGAAAACGGTTATTTTAGTGGGTGCAGGGGTTCAAAAATATCAAAATGGGGCGGATACTGTACGTGCTATTGATGCGTTTGGGGCAATTTTGGGATTGTTTGGAAAAAAAGGGTGCGGTGTGAGTTTTTTGGGCTCATCGTTGGAATCTCTTGCGTTGCCGTTTATTTCGATGCGCAAAACCGTTCCAAAGCCTACGATCGATTTTTCCAAATACAAAACCGTATTGATACAAGGGGCAAATCCGTTACAGCAAATGCCCAATTCCACAAAAGTGCGTGAAGCGTTTTCCCAGACGGAATTTAAAATTTACTTTGGATTGTATGAAAACGAAACCTCAAGATGTTGCGACTTAATCCTTCCTGCGCAAACATTTTTAGAAAAAAATGATGTTCGTGCTTCGTATGGTGATTTTAGTTTGCAAAAAATGGTAAAACTGCGTGAAAGCGAAATTGGCATTTCGGAATACTCACTTGCACGAATACTGTGCGATCGGCTTCATCTTTTAATTCCGGATGAAGAGGAGTGTTTGGAAATGCTTTATTCGCAAATTCAAACCATGGATGGAGTTGAGATGAAAATGATTCGCCCTGTAATTCCTTATAGTGATGGTTTTGCAACCGATTCGGGCGAATTTGAGTTTATGGATGAAGTTGATTTGGGATTGACGAACGAAGAAGGGTTCTTTTTAATCACTGCCAAATCGGCGCGATCGCTGAATTCACAATTTCATCTCGAAGAGGGAATATTTATGCATCCTGAATCTGGATTTATGGAAGGGGAAACGGTCAAAGTAAGCAATAAAGTAGGTTCCATTTGCGTTATTGTCCATCATGATGCTAGACTACGAAATGATTGTGCGTTGATGTATGCGGGAGCGCGTGATGTGAATGTAATAACCCCTTCTCTTATGAGTTATGAGGGTGAAAATGCCGTGTATCAAGAATATAAAATAAAGGTAGAAAAATTATGACCACCAATTTTGAAAACTACGTACTTCCTACGTATGCCCGTCAGCCTATCAGTTTTGTGGAGGGAAAAAATGCCCTTTTGATTGACAGTGAAGGGAAAGAATATATTGATTTTGCTGCAGGAATCGCCGTGTGCAGTGTAGGGCATAGCAATGATCGTTTAACCAAAGCAATCTGTGATCAAGTCTCGAAGCTCATTCATGTCTCTAATTTGTACTACATTGAACCCCAAGCACTGTGCGCAAAAAAAATTGTGGAGCTTAGCGGATATCCCATGAAATGTTTTTTCGGTAACAGCGGTGCCGAGGCCAATGAGGGGGCGATCAAAATTGCCCGCAAATTTGG
>JBBQNL010000036.1:0-16222 GCA_038329855.1 Campylobacterales bacterium | reverse complement strand
GCTACGATACGAGCACCGCGCGGGTTTAGATGTTCGGTGATCCGCTTGATGGTTCCCCCTTTTCCAGCAGCATCTCGCCCTTCAAAAAGAATCAGGACTTTTAATCCTGCCTCTTTAACATGATTTTGAAGTTTTAGAAGCTCAATTTGAAGTTTTTTGAGTTCTTCTTCGTATTCGATGACACTTTTTTTGATCCAAATGGGGAGTCTTTGCTCTTTGGAACTATTTTTACGTTTTTCTTTCTTATTCTCGTCTTGATCTTTGCGTCGATCTGAATGGACAACATCTTTTATGTGGGATGATTCAGTAATTTCTTCTCTCGCCATTGAGCCTTTTGCATGCATGATAACCTCTTTATTTTTATTGTAACGATGAACGTATTAATTCATCTATTTTGGAAATATCGGTTGTGGAAGCAAAACAGCTACTTTCTCCACAGATCAAAAAACTGTCTAATGATTCATCCCGTTTTAGTAAAACGAACGGGTAGGTAAAAGAAGTACATTGGCCGAGCAGTTTTTTGGGCGCTTTGAGTATCCGGTCCCCTTTGAGATAGCGAACGGTTTGTTCGGTGAGTTTGGGATAATAGATGGGAGTCTTCATGAGTTTGATGGAAACGTATTCAAGACTCTTAAAGCCAAAATGACGATATTTACCATCGATTAGACTCCCTAGAGTTAAGAGAGCATCGACTATAACTGCCATGGCGCTGGGATACGAGCCATCATCAAGTTCTGCTATGACCGGAAATGTTCCACGGCTAAAATACCATGATCCATTTTCATAAAACAGTTCCAGCGCTTTGTTGGCAAGCTGTTGGGCTTTGATGAGATATTCTTCTTCAAGTGTGCATTGATACGCTTCGAGAAGAGCGGCAGCCAAATAGGCATAATCTTCCAAGAAAGCGTCTATTTTTGGAGTTTTATGGATGAGGGTAGTGTGATAAAGCTTTGAATCGATCATCATCGTAGACAGCAGCGCCTCCAATGAGCTGATCGCATGTTGATGATACGAAGGAATTTGCTTTCCCAGTTCCAAGAGTGCTTTAATCATCATCGCATTCCATGCCGTATTGATCTTACGGTCGATAAAGGGATAGAGCCTTATTGATCGTATTTTTTGACACTCGTTTGCAAACTTCTCAAACCACTGAGGACGATCTAGGGAGTCAAGGGTGATGATACAGTGCCCTTCGAAATTTCCATCGGGAGTAATTTTAAGCATTCTGAGGGCTTCATCGATGTTTTCTACGACAGCATTTTTGAGAGCTTGGCAAATTTCATCATAGGAGTAGACAAAATATTTTCCCTCTTCCCCTTGGGTATCGGCATCGCTGGCACTGTAAAAGAGATGGTCTTCCATCATAAATTTCATCATATAATCGGCAGTTTGAGTGGCGCATTGTAAATAGAGCGGATTATTAAATTGAATACCTGCCTGCGCATACAATTCACACAGCAGAGCATTATCGTAGGTCATTTTTTCAAAATGAGGGATGAGCCATGTCTCTTCGGTACTGTAACGGCAAAATCCTCCATCGATGAGATCGTTCATCCCCCCTCGTGCCATAGCGTTTAGGGTATGAGTGATAATGGTTTGTCGTTGTAAATCAGACTCAATACGCTCTTGCATCATCAGCGTTTTAAGCGTAGAGGTGTGGGGAAACTTCGGAGCTTTGGAAAAGCCTCCGTTGGTTTGGTCAAAATTATGCTCGGCTTGCTTACTGAACTGTTCCATGATCTTTTCATCCAAAGCGGTAGCTTGCGTAGGTGTTGCTTTGGGTTTCATGAATCCTATGATTTCGTCGGCATTTTGGAACAGTTTCTCATCCTTCGCGGCAACTTTTTCAGCAATGATAGCCGCAAGCTCACTAAATCCCATCATCTGCTCACGATTGTGAGGCGGAATATAGGTCGCCGCATAAAAGGGTTTGTTTTCGGGGGTACAAAAGATAGAGAGAGGCCATCCTCCGCTTCGGCGGTTGAGGAGGAGATGGAGCTCTTGAAAATGTTTGTCGATGTCGGGGCGTTCTTCCCGGTCTACTTTTATGCAGATAAAATGCTGATTGACAAACTCGGCAATTTCGATGTTTTCAAACACATCATGTTCCATGACGTGACACCAATGGCAGCTGCTGTAACCGATGGAGATGAAAATCGCTTTGTGTTCACTTTTGGCTTTTTCAAACGCTTCGTCACACCATGGATACCAATCGAATGGATTTTCCTTGTGTTGTTGCAGATATGGGGAATCTTCGAGTGCAAGACGGTTGGACATTAGGAACTCCGAAATCAGATACCTTAGTGTAGCATAAGATTACGGCCATTCCTAAAATTTACTGTTGAATATTGACGAGTACTTTTCGCTCACATTTGCAATCATCAAAATAAACCCAACGTTCTTCATAGATCGGAGCTTCATTTTCTTGGATTGTATAACTGTCGTCTACCATTGTTGGAGGGGTATTGGTATAGATTACCGTTGGTTGGGTCGTATACACAACAGGCTGTCTGGCGACACTGTACCCTATCATATTACCGATAAAAAAGGGAACAAGCCATCCGTTCCATCCATCATAATAATAGTAACCGCCACGACCTCCCCGTGCATGAAGCGATCCTGCCAAAAGCAAAGATGCTGTTGCCAATAAAACTATTTTTTTCATCTAGAACTCCTTTAAAAACTGAATGAATTGATCACTTTGATCTCTTTGAGTGGCTGATCGCTCGTTTTAGCAATGTCTTTTCCATGATATTTTGCGTAATTGGTATAACCCGTAATGAGGGTTTCTGTTTTCTTGTCATATTCGGTAAAACATCGGCGTACCGTTTGGTAGTTCGTTTGGGCTCCGGCATTTTGACCTACCATTGTTCCTACCGCAGCACCGCCAATCGTCGCAGCCACTTTCCCGCTGCCGCCGCCGACTTGATGTCCGAGAACCCCGCCTATGATACCGCCGATAATGCCGGCAACCGGATTATTTTGTTGAACAGCGACTTGCTGATCTTGACACACTTCGTGGGGAATCATTCGTGTGACGGTTGAATAGATGGGAACAGAATGGGTAACGGGGACATATTCAACTTCGTTCATACTGCCGTAATCTGCTGCAAACATTTGTAAGCTCAAAAGAGCGAGTAACGTTAATTTTTTCATAAGTACCTCTCTTGTTTTTAAAATGACATTACTATAACATAAAAGAATGAGCAAAGTATTAGCAGTAATGACAAAGTAACGTTCTAGCCTAAAATGATTGCTGCAGAAATATTAACAATGTTTCTCTCAGGGTAAACTATCAGTTAAATGCGGTAAAATAAGAGTTAAAATATACAACAACAAGGTTTTTAAATGCGTCTAATGTTCTTATTACTAATCTCTGTGGGGGCGTTTGGATTTGGTTTTCTTCAGCCGGATGAAGCGTTTAAGCCTAAAATATCAGCAGTCGATAATGATACGATTGCCGTTGAGATTGAACTGGGTGATCAGATTTATCTTTATGTCGATAAGCTCAAAATCGAAGATGCCGATCCCTCTGACGGTATTAATTTTACCACTGTTGAGACGGCAACGAAAACGGCCGATCATGAAGGGGAGAAGATTTATGAAACCAATCCGATCACCCATATCGATTTAACGGAGAGTAAAGAACTCAACGGTGAACAAAAAGTTCGTGTCAAGCTCTCGTATCAAGGGTGCTCTTCGGCAGGATTGTGTTATGAGCCTCAAGAGCGGGTTTTGGAGATTACGATTAATGCAGATAAGCTAAGCAGTGCGACTCCCGCACATTTAAAAGCATCGGCACTTGTTGAACCTAAAAAAGAGATATCTACTGTAAAAGGCAGCTCTGAAACCGATCAAATCGCCAATGTCATTCAAGGCGGGAGTTTGTGGTTTATCCTCATTAGCTTTTTCGGATTTGGGCTTCTTCTCTCGTTGACCCCGTGTGTATTTCCTATGATTCCGATTATCTCGTCGGTCATTATCGCCCAAGGCGAGGGGATGGGGACGAAAAAAGCGTTTTGGCTGTCTCTCGTGTATGTTTTATCGATGGCAGTGGCGTATACCATTGCTGGGATTTTGGCTGGATTGTTTGGAGCGAATCTGCAAGCAGCCTTTCAAACACCATGGATCATAACGGTCTTTGCCTTGGTTTTTGTCTTGTTGTCCCTTTCGATGTTTGATGTGTATGAGCTCCAAATTCCCAACTTTATCCAATCGCGCCTTTCAAAACTCGGCGGAGCACGAAGTGGTATTGCAGGTATTGCTATTATGGGCTTTTTGTCGGCACTGATTGTGGGACCGTGTGTGGCTGCACCGCTTGCGGGTGCATTGATTTATATTGGTCAGACGGGGGATGCATTGCTGGGGGGAATTGCCCTTTTCTCTCTTAGTATCGGGATGGGGGTCCCCTTGCTGATTGTTGGTACCACCTCGGGTAAATTTATGCCAAAACCGGGAATGTGGATGGATGTCATCAAAGCGATTTTTGGGGTCATGCTCCTTGGAATTGCCATTTGGATGATGGGCCGTGTTTTGGATGAAAATATGACGTTATTGTTATGGGGCGGATTAGCCATTTTCGTAGCGATCAATACGGGGGCATTGGAGCCTCTGGGCGAGCATCCCTCGTGGAGTTCACGATCCAATGTAAAAGCACTTGGCTTTATGATACTGCTGTATGGAATGGCGCTTCTAGCAGGAGGAATGGCAGGTGCGAAAGATCTTTTGCATCCACTTGATCCTTTTTTGAATACGAAGCAAGAAGTATCTAGTACGGCAGCAAAGCATAACACTTTTGAAAAAATCACCTCCATCGAAGAGTTGGATGCTATTTTGGCGGAAAACAAAGGAAAACGGGTCATGGTCGATTTCTATGCCGACTGGTGTACGTCATGCAAAGAGTTTGAAGAAACAACCTTTAAGGATGAAACCGTTAAAACGGCAATGGATGCATTCGTATTGGTGCAAGTGGATGTGACGGCCAATGATGATGCATCCAAAGCCATTACGAAAAAATTCGGTATTTTCGGACCGCCTGCTATTTTATTTTTTGATACTAAAGGCCAACTAATGGAGGAATCAACCACGGTCGGCTTTAAAGGATCAGAAGATTTTCTAACTCATTTGAAGGCGATCAAATGAATAAAGTATTACTAGTATTATCTCTGATGACATCGTGTGCATTGGCGGAAATAAAGTGGACGACAACGTACGATGCTGCGTTGGCAAAAGCGGCCAAAGAGAAAAAAAATGTGATGGTGATGCTTTCCAAAGAGGGGTGTCCTGCGTGTGACTATATGGAGAGCGTGGTTTTTGAAGAGCAGGCAGTTGAAGAGACTATTAATAAAAACTTTGTTCCGGTTCATCTAGACATTCACGCAGACAAAATCCCCGCATCTCTTGGATACATCGGCACACCGACGTTTCACTTTGTGAATCCCAAGGGTGAAAAGTTAAAGCGTTATGACGGTGCCGCAAATATCCCCACTTTTATGGGTCTTTTAAACAGCGTTAAGAAGTAGTTTTACTTCTTCCCCTCAACCAGCTTTTCTAGAATATAAAGCTGCAATTCTTTGTGCGGTATCTCTTTTTCGAGTGATTCGGAATAGATATTGGCCACTTCCTTGGCATGCAGCTCGTAATTAAAATGGGGGAAGTGATTTTCCCACCCTTTTTTTAAAATGTGATGTGCAACCGTATCAATGAGATATTCTTTAAAGATGGCGTACATCGCAAAAAACATCCCCGTAAACAGTACCGCCATAATAATGAGCAGATGACAATCGACTTTTGCAAGTTTTGCATGAAAAAGTACCGCAAGAGGGAGCATCGCAATATGCCAAAGAATGATAAAGACGATATAGCTTTTACCGATACTAAATCGAAAACCGGGGACATTGCCTTCTAGTTTCAGTCCGTCTTGGTACATTTTATTGGTTCTAAGCAAATCTCTAAACAGCATAGGCGAATCGGAGAGGGTAAAAACATAGGGGATGATTTTTTCATCACGAATACGATTCGAATAGTTTTTAATATATGATAATACTCTAAGCATGAGGTTGTTCCTTGATAATTTCGCTGACACGTTTGGCGCTTCCATGGCTTAGAAGCGAACGCAATTCTCCAGCATCGGTAAAAAATTTCTCTCTATCCATTTGAAGATAGCTATTATACAGATTTTCTGCCGTAACTGCATCTTGAATAAATTCCAGATGGAGCGGTTTACCGAATCGGTGCATAAATAAGAGATTCCCAAGCCCTGCATACTCGAGTTTTATAAGGGCGCGCCCGATCATATAGTCGAGTTTTTTCGCGATATAAACCAAGACAAAAGGGGTTTTGATGAGACACGCTTCGAGTGTCGCCGTTCCGCTGCAAATAAAGGCAAAATCCGACGATGCAAGGGTTGTATGAGCGTCGTGCGTGATGGTAAAAGCGGAAATGTCGCCGTAAAGCTCTTGAATCTTTTCCTCAGAAAAGTGCGGAGGGATTATAAGCATGGCCTCACAATTGATACGCTTTCGTACTTCTCTAAAAATATCCATCAGTTTTTTAATCTCACCGGGACGGCTTCCGGGCATAAAAGTAACGATCCCTGTGGATGTGAGGGATATTTTTTGGATGGTTATCTCATCCAGCAACGGATGACCTACGTATTCAATGGGAGCCATAGGAGAATAGTAAGAAGGTTCAAACGGGAGGATAGAGCACAGTTTGGTAATGGTTTTTTCGAGCACAGGGATACGTTTTTTCTTCCATGCCCAGGCTTGTGGGAGGATGTAATAGATAATCTCTTTGTGGGGATAACGCTTGCGAATGGCTTTTGCAAGGGGCAAATTAAACCCGGAAGAATCAATCAGAAGTACTTTGTCCGACTCACCTGCGAGTTCTACCATCTGATCTTTGAGACGGAAAAAAAAGGGAAGCTTGGTGAGAGCATCGACAAACCCCATAATGGCCGTTGAGCGCAAATCGACGATACTCTCACCCAAAGAGGTATCAAAAATACCGCTAAGAATGACATCTTCCCCCAGTTCTTTGATAAGATAGCGCAAGTGGACGTTGGCCGAGTGTTCGAGAGCAGATACCAGCAGTTTCATGATCCTCCATCTCCTTTGATATTAAAGTCTCTTTTAGCAGGAGCAACCGCTTCATTGTATTGGGAAAAAAAGGTCGTAAGGGCATCTATTTGGCCATCTGTGAGGGTAAGAGCAAACGGAATCATCATTTGTGCCAGTTGCGTAGTGGCTTGTTTGGCACGATACCTTTTAAGTTTGTTTTCCAAAAAAGCTTTACGTCGATAAGCCAGGGGAGGGTATTGGTTCGTGCCCCCTGCGGATATGCCGTGACACCCATTGCACCCATTGGCAAAATAAATCTTTTTTCCTTGATCGTAGAGTGAAGGGGAAGCCAGAAGTGAAACAGCAGTGAAAAAAAACAAAATAAACGTGCGCACATTCCCCCTTTTTAAACGTTACTAGATTACAATATCGCTAATTATAGCAAAATAGGGGTGTTTATGGTCATTCGTAATGCTACACTTTGTGATGCGCATTCACAGCGAGTCAGTGATATTAGAATACAAAACGGTGTGATTGTCGAGATAGGTGATTCGTTAAGCGATGATGAGACGATAGAGGGGAGCGGATGTTATCTTCTGCCGGGCTTGGTCGATACGAATGTTTCGCTAAAAGATGCTCATCTCAACGGAAAAAATTTAATCTCGTTGGCAAGTACGGCACTTCGAGGAGGGGTAAGCACCGTTGTACTTAACAGCAATCTGAATCCTAAAATTGATAATGAAATCACCCTTGAATTCGTTCATCAGCATCGTACGACTGATGACGGTGCAAAAATTGAGTGCAGTATCAGTGCCCTTAATGAAGGGGGAACGCTTAGCAATATTGCTATTTTATTAAAATCCGGTGCCCTTGCCGTATCGACACCGACGATAGACGATTACAATCTAATCTCTCGTATCGCACAATATCTTCAAATGGCCAAAAAACCTCTCTTTTACACTGCAGTGGATAAAAGTTTATCGCAAAGCGGTGTCATGGCCGATGGGAAAACGGCAACACACTTAGGTCTTAGCGGTATTTCACCACTGTCTGAAGTGGTTCATGTGGCATCCATGATCGAGGTGGCGCGTCATTTCAAAATTAAAATAGTGTTTAAATCCATTACTCAGCCACGATCGATTGAGCTTATTAATGAGGCAAGTGAAAATGGTGTTGATGTAGTATGTGAAGTGAGTTTGCATCACTTGTTAAAAAGTGACGCTTCGTGTGCCGGATATGACACCGATGCAAAGCTTTTTCCCCCTTTGGTGAGTGATGAAAAACGCATGGCTTTAATCCGATCACTTCAAGAAGGAAAAATAAACTCTTTGACCGCCTTGCATCAGCCCAACTCCGATATCCATAAAGATATTACCTTTAATGACGCCCATTATGGGACCACATCGATTGGAGAGTATTTATCGCTTTGTTATACCCATCTTGTAAAAAATGAAATAATCGATATGGTTAGTTTGATGAAACACACTTCACAAAATCCTGCTGACAATGTTGGAATGAAGTGCGGAATAATAGAAGTAGGTGCCGTTGCCGATTTGGTCCTATTTGATCCCAACAAAACAACCAGGGTAGAACATCACCACTCACTTTATAAAAATGAAATATTATCCGGGAAAGTCATGATGGCCATACAAGGGCATCAAATAACGCAGTTTTAGTCAAAAAAATCACCAAGTGATTTGAGCTCACCGCCGAGGTCATTGTGCCCCTTGCGGGTAGAACCAAGTGTTTAACGTAGTCAATCGTGACTTTGTTGCGATGGCGTATATTATAAGGATTTTGCGTTGCGAAATTCAGAGATTTCCGCTTCTACCATTTCATCTATCATAATAGTATAGAGTTTAGTAAGAAGATTAGGAGAGACACCAAACTCCATTGCTCTCATACGCACACGATCCATGACGGCCTCCATCCTCTCTTTTCCTTTGATTTCATCCACGGATTGTTTAAAGTGTGCAGCTTGTTTGACGTAGGCGTTGCGTGCTGCAATCAGCTCAACGATTTGATCGTCCAAATTATCGATATGTCCGCGAAGCTCTTCGAGGCTCTTGCATTCTTCGGTTTTCATGCGTGATATCCTTATAATTTATTATACGTATATGATAGCATTATAACACTAAAATAACATCAAAAAGAGATTGGAAATGGAATAATAATAAATTTATCACATTATTATTTATTATAAAGCTTTATTCGATAATTTTTGAGTGATTTGAGTAATTCTTATAATACTTTAAGGATTGAGGGAATAGTATACTCGCACTTTATGACAGAAACAGGAGAACACAACCATGAACATCTCAAGACGTGACTTATTTAAATTCGCAGGTATCAGTGCAGCAGCTGCAGCAGTAACAGGGTGTAGTACTAAAGCTTTTGATCCACTTCCGGCAAAATCAGCTCAAGCTAGCGGTATGATGCTAGGCAAGCACCAAGTTGTTATTATCGGCGGAGGTTTTGGCGGTTTGACGGTTGCCAAAGAGCTTAAAAAAATTGATACGAAATTTGATGTAGCGATTATCGAAAAAAATGATAGCTTTATGTCTTGTCCATTCTCAAACTGTAACCTTGGCGGAATCGAAGGGGTAAACCTCGGAACATTGACTCATGACTATTCACAGGCGGTTGAAGCACATGGATATGGAATGTTGACAGCAGTCGTAACCGGAATCGATCGTGCTGCAAAAGTGGTTCATACGTCAAAGGGTTCTGTCGGTTATGATATTTTAGTTATGGCTCCGGGTATTGATTATAATTACAAAGGTCAATTCCCAACATGGGATGCGGCGAAAATTGCAAAAGCAAAACGTTTGGCTCCGGCTGCATTGGTCCCGGGTGGTGAGCATATTGCGTTGGATCGTATGGTTAAAAATATGGAAGATGGTGATGTTGTTATCACGGTTCCAGCAGGTAAATATCGATGTCCTCCGGCACCATTTGAGCGTGCAAGTATGATTGCAAATTTCATGAAAAAAGAAGGAATCAAAGGTAAAGTTATTATTTTGAATGAAACCGCTGAAATTGCAAAAGGGGCAGCATTTAAAGAGACATGGAAAGAGGTTAACCCAGGTGTTGTAGAGCACATGGATAACTGTAAAATTTCGGATGTTGATTTCGATAAAAAAGAGATCACCTATGTTCAAACAGTCTATGCAAATAAAGAAGATACCGTTGGGGTAAAAACAACCAAAACGCAAAAATATGGTATTTTTAATTTTATCCCACATAATATGTCAAACCCGGTCATTGAAATGTCAGGTGTTGCGACGACGCCAGATGGTTTCAAAAAAGTTAAAATGGCAACCAGTGCTGATAAACCGGTTTCTTTCCAAACGGCTACGGATGCTAGTGTCTATGCAGTAGGAGACGTTGTCGGTCACGCTATTCCACCAAGTGGACAATCTGCTATCTGGTCAGGTAAAGAGTGTGCAAAAGAGATCGCACATGTCCTTCATGGCAAATCATACAGTGTTGCATCAGCGCTTCCATACAAAAGTGCCAATGTGTGTTACTCAATGGTAAACGGTAATCCAGAAGAAGCAATCATGGTTAATCATGAGTTTATGGTTGCAGGTCCGGTTATCGGAAGTAAAGGGAGTGTTCCAAAAGGGGATACGGCTAATGACAAATTCCGATCAACAGGTCTTGGAAAAGCAACTCGTGATTGGTATAAAGGTGCAATGCGAGACCTATTTAGTTAATTTTATTCAAATTCACCCTTTTTGGGTGAATCCTTCAAGAAAATCTGCTACACTAATCACATAAAATCATTCACACGGAAAACATCATGGAAAGAAGAAATTTTTTAAAAGTTGTCGCTGCAAGTGCAGCAGTGGTCGCAATAAGTCCGTCTCTCATACGAGGAAGTTTATATGCTGCAGATGGTACGTTGTATCGTGCGTATGAAAAAACACAGCTGATCGGTGCAGACGGAAAGCCGATTTTGGCTTCGAAGCTCGAAACGGAAGTAAATTATCTTTTTAACTATCCGTATGCTTCTACCCCTTGTTTACTGGTCAATCTTCCAAAACCTACGGCATCGGATGTGGAGTTAACATCGGAATCCGGTGAAAAATACATTTGGAAAAGTGGTGTAGGCAAAAATAGAACTATCGTTGCGTATGTCGCGATCTGTACACATCAGCTTACCCACCCGACACCAAGTGACAGTTTTATCATGTACGTTCCCGAAAAAACAAAAACGATGGCGTATGACAAAAGCGGTATCATAGTGTGTTCTTCACACCTATCCGCGTTTGATGTCCGTGCCGGCGGAAAAGTGCTCGGAGGAGCTGCTACTCAGCCGCTTGCGGCAGTCGTGTTGGAACATGCAGCGGATGATACACTTTGGGCCGTTGGAATTTTAGGTTCGGATAAATTCCAAGATTATTTCAAAGCGTTTAAACCAGAGCTCAAGCAGTTTTACAATGGACCGGCAGAAGCAAAAAAATTGGTATCCATTTCGGCAAAAACTGTTAAGTTGACCGAGTTTTCCAAAGAACTGATTCAATATTAAAAGGGGATTATGATGAAAAAATTACTCACGACACTTGCGCTTTCTAGCTTCTTGGCCCTTTCTATCAATGCAGCAGAAAATGTAAAGAACACAGATCATCGGTCGATGCTGATGAAAGACATGCGCACGATGCTGGATGCTATGGAGCAGATACAGCGAGGCGGACTCTACAGTTCATCGGATGATATGAAAGCAGGGGTAAAAAAACTCCAAGGGACACTAAAATCACTCGAGAGTGAAGAGGTAAAATGGATTTTGCCAAAAGATCAAAAATATGCTTATAAGTTTTCTCAAAAAACAGCCAGTATGCTTCGTCTGTATTCAGATGATATGATTACGTCAATCGATGCAGGACGAATGGATGATGCTTTAGAGGATTATAGTCAACTGTTAAAACAATGCACATCATGTCATATTCGTATTCGTAACTGGTAATACAATAGCGTTTATTTTAACTGCTAACACGTATTTCGTCATTCTCGTGCAGGCGGGAATCCAGTTCTTCTTTCTAAGTTGAATTCCGGGATCAAGTCCGAGGATGACGGAGAAAATACCTCGCCACGGATGAAAATTCACCTCTCTATATTCTTGCTTCTTCAAATAATTATTCCTTATTTATCACATTTTCATCTTATAAGATTATAAAATCTTCATATTACTATCAAAAACTATACGGTATAAAGACTTTCTTAAGAAACGAATGGTAAACTACTCTCATGATCCTATAAGTTTAACTTATTTGGACGGCTGCATTAAGGAGAAAGAATGAAATTAGGAAAATTAAGTCTAGTTGCTGTTATGGCATTGGGAACAAGTGCATTTGCAATTGATAATGTAAAAGTAAGTGGTGATGTAAAAGTAATTTATCAAACATCAGATGTAGAAGTACGTTCAGCAGACGCTGTTGGCGGAGTTTTACCTGAGACTGGAATGTTAGATAATGGCAATCAAATTCCATTACAAGTCTCTCCTTATAATGGTGCATCTGCAGGTGGTATTAGCGGACGTGTTGGCGTGACCGCTGATTTGCTTAAAGCAGTGAGTGCAGGCGCAGAAGTACAAATGTATACGACACTCGGTCTAGAAAACAATGTTTTTAATGACAATATGGTGAATGCACCGCATGCTACAACTGGATTTTCAGATAATGCTACTTCATCTTTCGATGAAAGAACTAAAGATGTATCCAATATCAGTCAACTTTGGTTAGCAACAACATTGGGAAAAACTACCGTTAAAGCGGGACGTATGGAACTCGATACACCATTGCTCTTTACTGAAAAATGGAATATTGCTTATAACACTTTTGAAGGTATTGTCGCAATCAATACAGATCTTCCTAATACAACGTTAGTAGGTGCATGGGTAGGAAAGCATAATGGTCATGGTAGTTGGCATGCAG
The DNA here is from genome assembly GCA_038329855.1 of Campylobacterales bacterium. Lineage (GTDB taxonomy): Bacteria > Campylobacterota > Campylobacteria > Campylobacterales > Sulfurimonadaceae > Sulfuricurvum. The sequence continues at coordinate 3,225 of JBBQNL010000036.1, read as the reverse complement.
CATTTGGTGATATAACGGTTGGTGCTGCTGGACCAAATGAAGGTGGTTTTTTACTCGCAGGTAGCCCAGGGCGTACTGTTGACATGAATAGTTTTAATACATTCTATACTGGTGGTGCTTATGCAGCAGGTGCAGTGAATACTTCTATTCCTAATACAACGCTTCAAGCATGGTATTACAACGTTGTAAATATTGCTGATGCACTATGGTTCCAAGCCGATACAAAAATTGCAGGAATGGTGTCAGTCGGTGGTCAATATGCAACAATGGCAACTAAAGGTGGTGGAGAAGTTGTTCAAACTGCAGTTTACCCTACCACTGATGATTCAAAAATCTGGGCTGTTAAAGCAGGTGTTGATATATCAGGCGTAAATCTTTATGCGGCGTATTCATCAGCGGATAACGATGGTCTTTTAGGATTTGCTAATACCTCAACAGGTGATAAAACCAAAATTTACACCGGAACTGATTCAATTTATTTTGACGGTGTTGTAACGGCTCCGGGTGTGGATACGTATAAAATCGGTGCTGCAGGTGCAGTTGCAGGTATAAAACTGGCAGCGGCATATGTGAACTGTGAAGACAAATCTGATAAAACAGTTGATGGATTTAACGTAACTGCAAGCACTAGCGTTGGAAATCTTGGCTTAACAGCAATATATGAGCAAGTTAATAATGATGCATCTGATGCGAATAAACCTTCTGTTGCTGGAAGCCCATTTTACTATGGTCGTGACATCGATACGCTTCGCCTTGTTGCTTCTTTGAAATTCTAAAACTTCTCTTCTAATAGGGGCTTCGGCCTCTCTTTAATTCTTCTTAACTAAAGCTTTCGCGCTAGAATTCGTCATTCTAGCGCACTTACTTCTCTATTTATTCAATTCTCTTGGCTTGTCGTTTAGGCGTAATTTGTTTCTCTTTATTTTTTGGACCTTCTTTGGATATGTCATGCGTTAAAAAATAGGGAATTCTTCTACCTGGAGTTGTGTTAATATCTTCTATTAGTGCTAATTGTATGGTATGAAGAGCAGTATCTTGTAATAAGTACTCATACATTAGTGATATTTGCCGGTCAAGCGATATTTTCCATGTGGAAAGAGTTTGAGTAAATATCCACTCGCTAAATGAGTAGAAGCCGTCAAATACTTTTTCGTCTTTCCATAATAATTTAACACTTTTGTCAAAATTTCCACTGTTGTAATAAAGATCCCAAAACCGTGCAAATCGTTTCATCTTTTGTATCTGAGTAAAGCTTAGATTATTGTTTTGTAGAATGTCATAGGGGGGAATATCACTGTAGATCATTCCGTGCTCTTTGTCGTGGCGGGATAGAGTTGTTCCTGAGAGGTTTTTTAAGATTCCGATTTGGATTTCGCTGTGGGTCAGTGAGACGAGTTTATCCAGATTGCGCCCGAACCCCTCTATCGTTTCTCCCGGAAGTCCGACGATGAGATCGAGATGCATGTGGGCTTTGGTCTCGTTTTCTAAAAATTGTAAGTTTTCAAAAATCTTTTCAAGCCGTAACGGACGGTTGATCCCTTTTGCTATGACTGGGTCTAAGGTCTGGATGCCGATTTCGAGTTGCAATGAGCCCTCAGGAAAAAGAGAAATCTTGGTTTTGAGCACATCGGGGAAATGGTCAGGAATTACTTCGAAATGGGCGAAGTAGGGCGGTTCTTTGGAAAGGAAAAAGTCTAAAATACGGTTCGCAAACGTCATGTTGAGATTAAAGGTACGGTCGATAAATTTAAAACTTCGTGCACCTCTGGCCCAAAGTATCTCAAACTCTTCAAGAAGTTCATCCAGCGGAAAGTTACGCACTTTTTCATCCATAGAAGAGAGACAAAATTCACACTCAAACGGGCATCCGCGTGAAGCTTCGACGTAGATGGTTCGGTGTGCGACGTCTTCGTCGCTATAGGCACGATAGGGGAGTATCACGGCTTTTAAGTCTGGTAATGGTGCTTTAATAAAATAATCATTGGGTCTACTGTCATTTAAGATATTTTTACACAACTCATAAAATACCACTTCCCCCTCACCGCTAACAATATAATCAGCACGGCTAAAATCAACCCTATGGGGCAAGTATCCAGCTTCTGGACCACCCAAAACGATGACCGTATCCGGAGAAACTTTTTTTAGGATTTCGATCAATTCTGCCGTTTGTGAAGCATTCCAGATATAGACGCTGATCCCGATGATTTTAGGGGTATGTTTTAAAATATCTTCGGCGATGGTCTGGATTTGCTCGTTGATGGTAAATTCGACAATTTGGGTGTCCGCTTGGTACTCATGAAGATTAGCATAGAGATAACGTAGACCTAGAGCGCTGTGGGCATAGCGGGCGTTGAGGGTGGTTAGGAGAATGGTACTCATGATTGGGGTGCACTAAAATAGTGCCCATCCGTTGTAAACAGTCTGAGAATTTTATTATATTCGCTGTACGCTTGTTTGTAGAGGTGCTGGGTGTGTTTGCTGGACTCATATAGTTCGCTCGCGCTCATACCCGATTCGAGGGCATTTTTGAGCAGTTTTGTTCGGCGTAGATAGGTAAATGCGAGATTGGGAAAATGTTCATGTATTTTTGATTTTATCATGTTTGCATCGTTTGGATTGTCGATCATATTGGCAAAAACGAGGATGGTTTTTTCTTTGTAGTTTTTGATAAAGATCAAACTTTTCATAATGGAGTTGAGATCATTGGTCGTGGGTACGAGGATAATGTCAGATGCCCGTAAAATCTCATCGGCGTGATCGGCGTCAAATCCTCCGAAATCGTAAACTGTATCCTCATAGAGTGGTATCTTTTTGGGATAGTAACGTGCATTTTTGTATTTGTTAAGCACTACGGACATATCGTTGGTAGCGTAGCGGTAACCGAGGTCTTTGGCGAGAGAAAAAGCAAGCGAAGTTTTACCTACTCCCCCTTTGGTTGATGCGATCGAGATAATAGCCATGACTCACCCATAAGTTTTTATGCAAATATAGCATAAATCGTATCGTTATTGACAATTTCGTGCTATTCTTATCGTATGGTAGTTTGAAACTAAAGGGAGAGAATATGCACTATGTTCGTCGATTGGATTCGCTTGGATTGGGTGACATTGCTTTGGTCGGGGGGAAAAACGCTTCATTGGGTGAGATGATTTGCTCTCTCAAAAGTCTGGGAGTCAAAGTACCCGAAGGATTTGCCGTGACGGCGGATGGGTATCGTCACTTTAT
>JBBQNL010000035.1:0-16709 GCA_038329855.1 Campylobacterales bacterium | reverse complement strand
CGTTTTCAACCTCTATGAAATGATTCGACGACGCGCACCCAGTGAATCCGTTATCACCAATCTTACCATTGGCGGGTGGGTAATCTTACTGGGGCTGATGGTTTTGGGTCTTTATAATGATATCACGAGGCTTACACAATGACAAATTTAGAGCAAAAACTACACTTTGACACGATTATCGAACGGATCGAAAAAGCACGTCTGCGTGTCAATGATCACCATATCGTTAAAATCGTTGCGGCAAGCAAATACGTCGGTGCTGATGCCATAAAATCACTGTATGATATCGGTCAGCGTGCATTTGGAGAAAATAAAGTTCAGGATATGAAAATAAAAGTGGATGCACTGGAAGAGTATCCGCTCGAATGGCATTTTATCGGAACACTTCAAAAAAATAAAATCAATCAGTTGCTCTCCCTAAATCCTCATCTTCTCCACTCGATTGATACTCTTGATCTCGCCTATGCGCTTAACGACCGGCTCCAACGTGAGGGGAAAAATCTTCGGGCACTCGTACAGGTAAATTCGGGGTATGAAGCGACTAAATCAGGATTTAGTCCGGATGGTTTTGAAGAAATTTATGCTCAAATACACTCCGAGTGTCCCCATCTTCAACTCATGGGGATCATGAGTATCGGAGCCCACACCCATGAGACCAAAAGTATACAAAAAAGCTTTGAAATCACCCATTCGCTTTATGAAAAACTTCCCAATGCAACCGTTTGCTCGATGGGGATGAGCGGTGATTTTGAACTGGCGATACAATGCGGTTCCAACCTCGTACGCCTTGGTTCTATCCTTTTTAAATAACTATTGTTTTTTTAATATTAATTTAATTTTATGAGTTATTCGTGATATAATATAACAATAGATTTTCGCGGTGGAGAAATTAGTGAATAAAATTCGTATCAGAGCGATGATCTATTCTATGGGAATTGTTCTCATTCTTATCGCTTTTTTTGTTTATTCTATGTATCAAGACAAGAAACGGGTTTTAGACGAAAAAACTTCCTCTCATCGTGAGCTTCTCAAAAATTCCTTTGAACTCTCCTTTTCCGATACCGAAAAAGGGCTGAATCGTTTTGCATACGAAATGATGACCGATTGCAAAATTGTCAATGCCTTTGAATCTGGAAATAGAGAAGAACTATATGCTCTGGCCATCCCCTATTTTAACAAAGCGCATACTCTTGGTGAAGTTGATCTGACCGGTTTTATAGGTGCCGATGGTGTCCATTTTCTTCGACTGCAAGATCCAAAAAAATTTGGAGATAACGTCACTAAAAAACGTCCAATCCTCGCCGAAGCAATCCGAACACGCCAGCCAATCACCTCTCTTGACGTTACCCTCTATAATATTTCACTGGTTCGAATCGTCCCTATATATAAAAACCAAAAATTTCTGGGTCTTTTACAAGTTGCTGCAAAAATTGAGAGAGTCCAAGAGCGTCTCAATGCCCACTCTGGTATCAAAAGTGCTCTTGCCGTCAACTCCCAAACTCTAAAAAAAGTTTTGGAACCAAAAAATCTGAAACAATATTCCTCTTATTCGATTGTGTCTCACAATGACCCACTTTTCGAACAGCTTCCAAATAACTACAACTTTGCCTATTCACTTCGTCATACGATAGAGGGGAAAACATTTATCATAGCTTCTCGGGAATTAAAAACGTATGCGAATAAACCTCTGGCTAAAATGATTTGTGCGCTGGACATCACCAATGATGAAACAGTGTATCAAAATGAGATTACCAAGCTAATGATCATTAGTATTTTCATGCTTTTATTACTTGGAGGTATTCTTCATCTGGGATTTCGCAAACTTGTTCAAAAAATCAACTATAAATCCGCCAATATTAACAAGATATTAAAACAACAGCTTCATACCGACGCTTTAACCAATCTTCCCAATCGCAGAGCCCTTATCGAAGAGATACGCCATAGAGATAATATTGGTATCCTGCTGGCCAATATTGACAACTTCAAAGAGATGAATGACCTTTATGGGCATGAAATGGGTGACAAGATTTTACAAGCAGTAGCTAATTCCATTCAGATCATCGCACAAGAATATTCCCTCACCGTTTATAAAATGCACTCGGATGAGTATGCGCTTCTTTTTAATAAGGAAATGAATTCTGATGCCTTTGATACAATCAGCCAAAAAATATCTCACCTCTTAAATGAAGTGGAGTATACGATTGATGAGATAAATATTTTTGTTAGACTCAGCATCGGATGCGATTTTTGTCTCAATACAGACCAATGCGATGTAATCGAACGAGCAGATATGGCTCTTAAGATGGCAAAAAAACTGACCTTATCCTATCTAAAATACAATGATTCCCTCCAAATCAAAGAGGAATATCACAACAATATTTTATGGACTAAAAAGATTAAAGAGGCCATTGAGAATGACCGTTTTATCCTTTATTATCAAGGTATTCATGATGTAATAACGAATGAAATATATGAATATGAGGCGCTTATCCGTATGGTCGATACCAATGGTGCCATCATTTCACCGTATGCATTTTTAGAGATTGCCAAAAAATCGCGTCTTTATCCTCATATCACCCGATTTGTTATTCGTACTATTTTCAAGCAGCTTCAAACTACACCTCATACCTACTCTATCAACCTCTCCGTTGCCGATATTCTCGACATCGAAATGCAAAACTTGATTTACGATTCGCTGCGTCAATCGGGTGCTGGCAATCGTCTTATTTTTGAGATACTAGAAAGTGAGGGGATCGAAAATCACAAGGACGTTTCTGCGTTTATTACCCACGTAAAAACCTTTGGATGTCGAATATCAATCGATGATTTCGGAACAGGCTACTCGAATTTTGCCCATATTTTACGGCTCAATGTTGATTTCATCAAAATTGATGGATCGCTCATCAAAAATCTCAATGTCGATCTCAGTGCACAAGATATTGTACGTACGATTGTTGAGTTCTCTCATCGTCTCAACATCAAGACCGTTGCCGAGTTTGTCCATTCAGAAGATATCAACAATGAGTGTTTAGAGTTAGGAATCGACTATCTCCAAGGATTTTACCTAAGCGAGCCAACCCCGCTTTAGCTCAAAATAATGACAAATCTTTTTTCTTCTCCGTCACAGAGATAAATGTCTCCATCATGCGCTCGAGCAATTTCACGTGAGAGAACAAGGCCAAGACCGTTTCCTCGCTCTTTGGTACTTTTAAACGCTTCAAAAAGCCACTTTTTATTCACGATGGGAATACCGGAATCTGCAATAAAAAAATGATGCTTTCCATCAACCTTTTCATAGGTCATCACAATATTCCCCTCTTCTTCTTCATCGAGTTCAATCGCATCAATCGCATTAAAGATAAAATTGCTAAAAAGCATCACCAATAAATCCAAATCTCCCTCGAGTTCAAAATCGTGGGTAGGAAATACAAACTCTATGGATTTGGAATAACTGTAATACTCAATGGCATTTTTAAGCTCATGTTCTATGCTTTTCCAATGCAGTAGCGTTTTTTGTGCACTAACCCCTTTGGAAAACATAAGCGTCGCTTTGATGATCCGCTCAATACGATAGAGTGATTTTTGTATTTCCAATACGATGGGTTTATTAGACTCAATGACTCTTTTCATAAGGGTAGAGGCAAGCAACGCAATGGCACCGATTGGATTGCGAATTTCATGACTGAGATGTGCAGCCATCTGTCCCATTGTAGCCAGATTCTCTTTTCGTTTTTGCTCAGTTATATCGGTTGCACTGAGGAGGTATTTCTCATTATGATGGGCTGATTTTATCAAGTAAGCCCGCTCTTTAAAACTGACCTCATAATCTTCCCCATCCCATTTCAAAGTTTCAAAAAGTTCATCCAAACCTTTGGCTTGAGAGTTTTGTAAAAATATGTTTCCGTCTTCTTCCACAATCCAAATGGCATTGGGTAAAAATTCAATCACCTGTTCAATGGTCGATTGCAAGTGGTCATACGATTGACGCAAAGCCACATACTCTTCTTCAACTTTGTAGGTTTGATCGATAAGCCCCTTTAGCTCTTCGGGAGAAATGGTTTCAGCCATTAATAGCTTCCGATATTAATGAGGACTTTATAAAGTCCATAAGCGTCATTGGTCCCTGACAATTCACGGATGGAGTGCATCGCAAGTGTAGGTACTCCAACATCGATTGTTTCAATCCCCAATCGTGTCGATGTGATCGGACCAATCGTTGAACCGCATCCCATATCACTGCGGGTCACAAAAGTTTGAGTTTTCACATCAATGCTTTGTGCACACTGAACGAATCGTCCCATCGTAAGAGAGCTGGTTGCATAGCGTTGATTGGCATTGATTTTAATCACAACTCCTTGATTTAAAATCGGGGCATGCTCACTGTCGTGTTTGGTGGGAAAATTAGGGTGCTTCGCATGGGCATTATCACACGAAACCATCAAGGAACGACGCATAAGCATTGAAAAATTTTCACCGGCCACACGCCGAAGCGTCTCTTCCAAAAATGTCCCCCCTGCTCCCACATGAGAATCACTTCCGACCTCTTCATGATCCATGCACGCCAGCATAAAAGGGGTTGTGACTGAAACCATCGCTTGAAGCCCTACAAAACAGCTGAGAAGATTGTCCAATCGTGCCGTTGCTATGAATTCTTCATCAACCCCAATAAAAGAACCTTTTTGTGTATCGTAAAAACTAAGTTCATGCGCCAAAAGTTTCCCATTAGGTACATGGGCTTCCGACATAATCCACGACTCAAAATCAAAATTTTCACCGCATCCGATCAAGGGGATAATATCTGTCTGGGCATTGATAGAACGGGAACTGTTCGCCTCACGATCGAGATGAATCGCCAAGGAAGAGAGAGTACCAATAGGACGTTTTATATCAATAATTTTCTCACGCCGTACCCCGTGCTCATCCAAATAGACAATCCGTCCAGCAAGACTCAAATCACGGTCAAACCACGGATTGAACAGGACTCCGCCATAGGGTTCAACCCCCAGGCGTATCACACCGGCACTCTTTGTCACCGGAGAGGGTTTCAGACGTAAATTCGGAGAATCGGTGTGGGCGCCTGCAATAATATACCCCTCTAATGGGGAATAGTTAAAGGCGATAATCGATGAATTGTTACGGGTGACGTAGTATTTGCCTCCCTCTTTTAACTCCCATTCATCTTTCTCGTCAAGTTCTAAAAATTCATTAGATTTCAATACTTCTGCCATTTTTTCCACTGCATGAAACGGTGTCGGAGAAGCATCGATAAAGGTGATCAGTTCTTCGTTAAATTGTCGCATCATTACTCCTATTTCAACTCACCCCAGTGATTACCGATGTGCATCGAGGTTTTAAGGGGGACTTTCAGCTCCAAAATGTGCTCCATAACATGGACAAAACGGATTGCATATTCTTCCGCAACCTCTTCATCCACTTCAAATATAAGCTCATCGTGGATCTGTAAAAGCATTTTGGCACGCAATTTTTCTGTTTTAATCATGGTATCGATCTTGATCATGGAAAGCTTGATGAGATCCGATGCTGATCCTTGGAATACAGTATTGACCAATTCACGCTCGTAGGCAGCTTTGAGCATAGGAGTCGCATTGGCAAAATCAAAATAGCGCCGGCGGTGCAATAATGTCTCAACATACCCTATCTCTTTGGCTTGCTCGACGATGGCGCTGAAATACTCTTTGACACTTGAGAACGTTTCGAAATAGCGCTCTATGATTGCTTTGGCTTCTTTGGTCGTGATTCCCAAGGTGTCAGAGAGTTTTTTCTGTCCCATTCCATACAAAAGGCCAAAATTGACTGTTTTCGCAATATGTCGCTTGGCGGATGCATCCTCTTCACCAAAAAGGGCAATGGCCGTTTGCATATGGATGTCATGACCGGCATTAAATGCGTTAACCAAGACAGTGTCCTCACTGAAATGGGCAAGGAGGCGAAGTTCAATCTGTGAGTAGTCAATTCCGATTAGTTTTTTACCCGCCGGAGCGACAAATGCTTCACGAATTCTCAATCCTAAGGCTGTTTTTGCTGGAATATTTTGAAGATTCGGATTTTTAGAGCTTAGCCGTCCTGTTGCCGTCCCGGTTTGAACAAACGAGGTATAGATACGCGAATACGGATCATGCTGTGCTAATGCAATCAGCGGTTCGATGTAGGTTGAATACAACTTATGATATTCTCGGTATTGTAACAATAGCGGAATCACTTCATGTTCGTCTCTCAATCCATCAAGAACCTGCTCATCGGTACTGTACCCAGTCTTGGTCTTTTTACCATGCGCCAATCCCAATGTTTCGAACAGTATAACGCCCAGTTGTTTGGGTGAATTGAGATTAAATACACTGCCGCACATAGCATGAATGCGTTCAGTCAATACGCTAAGTTCACGAGATACTTGGATTTTAAATATCTCCAGAATATGACTGTCAACCGAAATTCCGACCTTTTCCATCCCCAACAACGTGAGAAGAAAAGGAAACTCTATATTTTGTGCTTCGTCTAGCGCTTCTTGCCCCCCTTTGAGAAACAATTGCTCTCGCAACACTTCATACAAACGATAGGTAATATACGCATCTTCAGCCGCATACTTACACGCATCCTCAATCGCAACAGAGCTGAAATTCTCCCCGCGTTTAACCGTGTCTTTAAAATGGATCATTTCATGGTTTAATAAGGAATGGCTGAGATTATCCATCGAAAGCGATCGTGCCGAATCAGTAAGCCACGCCAAAACCATCGTATCACCATGAACAGGAAGACTCTCTACTTCTAAAAATCGGGTCACAAAATGAAGATCAAATTTAATATTATGACCTATAACACGATGGTTAAAAATTTCACGTATCGCCTGCGCAGCTACACCACGGCTCACTTGAGAACCTACACCTAAATAGCTGTGCATCATCGGGACATAATAACCCGTATTTCCATCGATACTAAAACTAAATCCGACCAAAAAATCGGTATGAGGATTAAGGCCTGTCGTTTCGGTATCAAAGGCAATCATAGATCCTGCAGGAATAGAGCTGATACGTTTTAAAAGGGCTTCATCGGTATCGATAAGAAGCGTTTCTCCCTTTGCCATACCTACGCCTGTGTCATCCTCAAGCTTTATCTTGGATACGGATCCTTGTTCAAGACTGCTGGGACGACTCACCGCACTGCTGCTGGTAGTTGACTCTTCAAAAAGGGCTTTGGCTTTGAGAGTACGCAATACGGCATTCATCTCGTAATGGATCAAATCATCATAAATGGGGAGAAACGGGTTCTCAAAATGCATGGCATAGTCACTAAAATTCAGATGATCAAAGACATCGCGGTGCAATTTCACCAACTCCCTAGAGCGAAACGCATCCTCACGGTACGTTTCCAACAATCCGCGAATACGAATCGGCAGCACCTCAGAAATATTTTCATAAAGGGCATCAAGCGTTTCGAATTGCGTTAAAAGTTTTTCGGCTGTTACTTTTCCAATCCCTTTGACACCGGGAACATTATCTGCCGTATCGCCGATGAGCGCCTGATAATCAATAAACTGATACGGATGAACACCGTATTTTTCGAAACAATGGGTTTCATTGAGGACTTTTTTGCTGATGGCATCGACAAGGACAACCACATCATCTTCTATCAATTGGTACAAATCTTTGTCATGGGAAACAATCCGAACCAAAAATCCTTCCTCTTTTGCATGTTTTACCACGGAGGCTATCATATCATCAGCTTCATAGCCGCTCATAGAAAGGGATTTATACCCCATTTTATCGATCCAGTCGATCGCGATGGGAAGCTGTTTTAAGAGTTCTTCAGGTGCAGGAGAGCGGTTGGCTTTATAATTGGAATCAATCTCGGCGCGAAAGCTTGGACCCTTTGCATCGAGGGCAAAAATGAGATAATCGCTGCTGTGATCTTTATGTAGGGAAGCGATGAAATTGATAAAGCCGGTCAGCAGTCCCGTAGGAAAGCCGTGTTTATTTTTTAGTGGGGGAAGCGCATAAAAGGAGCGGAAAAAAAATCCGAATGTATCGATAATTGTAACGGTTTGACGATCCATATGTTAAGCAATATTTTCGTTCATAGCATCAATGGCTTTTTGTAGAGCAGCGACATTCAATCCTGCCGCTTCCGCTTTTTTGAGACCTTGTGTAATAGAGCGTTCGGATAAAGGATTATTTATAGGGATTATCGTTTTAATAATATTCAAAATCGTTGCCAATTCTTTTATCTCATCCGGCGCTTTATCCGGTGCATCGGAATATTCAATCATTTGTACAAATTCACGATCAAAGTTCCAATGGGTAAAAATAGCGGCAGCCACTTCGGCCGTTGTCGCCTCTACATAACTACGCTCTACGATTGAGATATCAAGAGCAACTTCGATATCCGATTTAAAGTTCGTTACCAAATCTTCTTGAATAATATCGCTGGCAATGACAATTTTGCCGCTCTCTTGTAAAAATGCTGCTAAAAATAGCTTATCTGCTTTGGAACGATCTATGACACTGAACCATTTATGTGCCAGAACTGCCTGAAGAGAAGAGATTTCAGCAAAACGTTCTGAACTGATCCCATACGGTTCCATATCAACATTCAACAGCTTGCGTACCGAATTTCCCAAACCGATTGAGCGGGTCATACTCATCCCAAAAAGGGAAACGGCTTGAGCAACATTATTAATCTCCCGACGAAGAGAATACAATGGAGAATTCGCGGCTTTCAACAAATTAGCAACGATCATCGGATCGCCTTCGATTGTTTTCACCAAATCATGTATCGAAGAGTTGGGATCATTACACACACGCTGCATATCAATGACCGTTTTCGGAAGGGGCGGCAAAGATTTGATACTGTCAATCATAGAATTTTTCATTATATAGGTCCTGCTTTAAACTTAAGTTTATTATACCCTATCTAACTCAATTGCTAGATATTTTCCCGTAAAACTTCCGGTTTTTTCCCAATTTTTTGCGACACTCTCAGGATCCCCTTCGCAAACGATTAATCCGCCGCCGCTTCCCCCTTCGGGACCCATATCGATAATGTAATCAGCATTTTTAATCATATCGAGATTGTGTTCGATGACCAGTACCGAATTGCCCAGTTCAACAAAATTATGCAGCACTCTCGTGAGGCGATTTACGTCGTCAAAATGCAATCCAGTCGTTGGCTCATCAAGGACATAAAGGGTCTGCCCCGTATCGCGGCGGCTCAACTCTTTAGCAAGCTTGATACGCTGCGCTTCCCCCCCTGAGAGGGTTACCGCATTTTGCCCCAGTGTGATGTAATCAAGACCCACATCGCTAAGCGTTTGCAAAATGACTTTTATTTTCGGAATCGGAGCAAAAAATTCCAACGCTTCTCCCACACTCATATTGAGAACATCAGAGATGGTTTTTCCCTTGTATTCGACTTGTAACGTTTGGAGATTGTAACGGCTCCCGTGACACGAATCACATTTGACCATAATATCGGGCAAAAAGTGCATTTCGATTTTGATTTCACCTTCCCCTTGACACTTCTCACAACGTCCGCCTTTGACATTAAAACTAAAGCGTGATGCCGTATATCCCCGAATTTGCGCCTCTTTTGTTTTGGTGAAAAGATTTCGTATTTCATCCATCACTCCCGTGTATGTAGCCGGATTGGAACGGGGTGTTCGACCGATGGGGCTTTGATCGAGATAGATCACTTTATCCAGTTTTTCCAGCCCTTCAACCTCTACGCCTGCAACTCGTTTTATTTTGCGGGCATGATTGAGTATCTCACGGCTTACAGGAAGAAGGGTTTGTAAAATCAATGAGCTTTTGCCGCTTCCGCTGACTCCCGTTACACAAACGAAATTATTGAGAGGAATCGAGACACTCAAATCGGTAATATTATTGAGGGTCACGTTTTTGATCTGCATCCACTCTTTTTGATGACGTCGGTAAAAATATTCGATTTTTTTGCGCCCTGAGAGATACTGTGCCGTCAATGTGTCACTTTTTTTCATCTCTTCCAATGTCCCGGCAAAAACGACGTTTCCTCCAAATTTTCCGGCCCCTGGTCCTATATCCACAATATAATCCGCATGTTCAATTGTCTCTTTATCATGTTCTACAACAATGACGGTATTCCCTTTTTCTTGAAGGGATCGCAAGGTTCGAATGAGTTTAAGGGTATCGCGTTCATGCAATCCGATGCTGGGTTCGTCCAACACGTACATCACTCCAGTAAGACCGCTACCGATTTGCGAAGCGATACGGATACGCTGTGCTTCCCCGCCGCTAATCGTTCGAGCATCCCGGTTAAGCGCGATATATCCCAATCCGACATCAAAAAGGAAAAAGAGTCGTTCTCGAATTTCATTCAAAATCGACGCTCCGATCATCGCATTTTGCGAACTTAAATTCTCAAAAGTCGTCGGATTGGTGAACCACGCGTAGCTGTCTTTTAGAGGCATTGAGATCACCTCGCCAATCCCTAAACCGGCCACTTTTACCGCCAAAGATTCCAATTTTAAACGATGGGAGTTACAAATATTACACGGCTTTTCCGACATATAATCGGCCAAATCTTTTTCGTCTTTGAAAATATCATAGGCAATTCGAACAATCCCGGGCCAGGTTCGTTTTATCGGATGATCCTGCCATTTAAACTCGATATCATCCACACTTCCGTGCAAAATCGCTTTCTTTTGATGCTCTTCAAGGGTATAAAACGGTTCACTGATGTTAATGCCCGTAGTGGTACAAAAAGCTTTTAGAAAAGTGAAGTAATACCCTTTGTTAAATCCGTAAACGATTTTTACCGCACCCTTTTCAACCGAGAGTTCGGAATCAATAATTTTGTCGTAATCAAGAGAATAGCGGATACCCAAACCATCACACTCCGGGCACGCCCCTTTGGGTGAGTTAAACGAGAAAGATAAAGGTTCAAGAGGATCAAAACTCACTTTGCAGTCAAAACAGGCACTGTGTTCACTGTAATGGATCAGCTTTTCATGCACCCCTACCTCTTCGTGGTTTTGGATCTCAATTTCTACTTCACCGTAACTCTCTTTTAGCGCTTTTTCGACGTCCTGAGCTACTCGGTCATGGTTGTCTTCTTTGACAACGAGGCGGTCAATGACCACTTTAATGGAGTGTTTTTTCGTTTTGGAAAGCTCTATCTCTTCATCCAGACGTACCATTACCCCATCGATCATAGCACGCACATACCCTTTGTGACGCAATGATTCCAAGATATCGGCAAATGACCCTTTTTTTTCTCGAACCAACGGCGCCAAAATAACGATTTTAGAATTATCGGGAAGTTTTAGAACTTGGTCGATGATGTCTTGAGCCGACATCTTGGTAATTGCATTGCCGCATAAATGACAATGCTGAATTCCGATACGCGCATACAACAGTCTTAAATAGTCATAAATCTCGGTAATCGTTCCTACGGTAGAACGGGGATTTTTAGAGGTTGTTTTTTGATCGATCGCAATAGCGGGGGTAAGCCCTTCGATTTTGTCTACATCCGGCTTGCCCACACGATCCAAAAATTGACGAGCATACGAAGAAAGGGACTCGATATAACGACGCTGTCCCTCAGCATACAAAGTATCAAATGCCAATGTCGATTTCCCGCTGCCGCTAATACCCGTACAAACAATCAACTTATTTTTTGGAATTTCAAGAGAAATATTTTTGAGATTATGCTCTCGTGCGCCGATAATTTTGATCATATCCATGGGGTACCTATTCTAGTATGAGTTTGTAAGCCGTTAGGCTAAAAATAAAAATATAAAACACGATGAGTGTTTGCTTATAATGGCGCAAATGAATTTTATGCATCAGCCAAATCCCCAGACCTATCCCCCCTAAAGAGGACACCGCCATCACTGTCCCTGCAGTCCAATTGAGCATCCCTAAAACCGCAAACGTTACCAAAGCAGAAATAGAGGTAAACATCACGAAAAAATGGGCGATTGCGGAGGCTTTCTTGAGCTCAAAACCCATAAATGTGACCAACACAGGAGTCAACAAGATCGATCCGCCCACTCCCAGCATTCCGGAAAATACACCGATCACACTTCCGATGATACCGTATAAAGGGCGATGGATGATTTCAGGACGGGTCGGAGTGGGAGAAGAGAGGGCAAGCCGCCCAAGGGTAAACATCACAATCCCTAAAAATGCCCACTCTAAAATAGTAGCATCCAGCAGTTTAACCAGCACAGCCCCTATTGCAGCCCCTGCCAAACCCCCAAATCCAAAATATTTAATATCATCGATACGATACGTCTTTTGTTTTTGATGGACCCAAGCAGCCATTAACGAACCGGCAACCATTTGCATGACGGAGATCCCAATCGCCTCTTTAATACCAAAACCCATATACAAGAGTAACGGTACGCTAACCGTTCCTCCGCCCACACCAAAAAATCCGGAAAGTGTCCCGACTAAAATCCCTAAAATTATCAGTTCAAATGACATTATGGTCTACTTTTTCTTTTACTGTTAGGATTATACTCGTTATTTCCTTGCAGATTTACGCTATAATTTATTATCAATCATATTTTAATATATTTCACCACGGGGTTACGATGCTTTCATTCATTCTTAAAGCAGCAGAAAATTTTTGCATCCATCAAATATGCTCGTCTCACCATACACAAGAGTGCCTTCCAAAAAAGAGAACACTTATTGCTTATTTAGATATTGAAACCCAAAGCGGAGAGAAGTACCGCACCTACGTTGGATGCGATGAAACCCTTCTGCAGTGCATCACTGAAATTTTTTTAGGTGAAGAGATATCGGATACGGAGACACTACAAGACATGCTGCTAGAAACAACCAATATGATCGTAGGAAGTGCAAAAGTTCTCGCTGGAGAATCTTCTATTCACCCGTTTACCATTTCGACACCCCATTTCTTTGCCGATGAAGCATCCAATATTCATTTCGATGGATGCAATACTCTCAGCGTAGCGGGGGGCGAAATGCTCATCGCATTTAAGGGGCTATAATCATGGATGAAGCACTCAACATTCCCATTGAACCCGCAGTCGTTGATAAAAAAATCACCTTTGATTCACAAAAAGAACTTGGATGGATGGATTATGACGGACTTTTAGACATGGAAGTGGAATTTGTTTCCGATCTGGGGCAAACGACCTTGTCTCTGGGAGAAATATTGAAACTCGAAAAAGGTTCGGTGATTGATTTGGGCAAGCCAGCCGGTGAAAGCGTTGAATCGTATGTCAATCACCGTATTATCGGTAAGGGAGAGGTGATGGTATATGAAAAAAACCTTGCCATTCGTATCAATGAAGTGCTCGATTCGAGTGCTGTACTTTATTATTTATCCAAAGAGAGATTATGAAAAAAATTATCCTGCTTTTATTGTTAACCACGGTTCTTTTTGGCTCAAAGATTCTCAGCTATAATATCTATGATCGTCATGACCGTGTCGATATTATGCTCACTTTTGACACACCGTATGAGGGTGTTTTACGTCAAAATCAACAGGGCAATCTCATCACCATTAAACTTGAAGAGGCATCCATCGATGGCCCTATTAACAAAAACATTACCTCAGAGCATCTTCAAAATATTTCCATCTCTCCTATCGATAATCAAATTCAAATTACTGCAAAGGTTAGCAACGGTGTTATTTTGCAAGCTTCAAAAACCTCCGATTCGTATGGTCTTCGCCTACGGTTTGCTCCGCCGCCGTCCATTAACACTCTTTCTTCCCAAGACAAAGCACAAGGACTGTCGCTTCCCACCAAAAATGGCAGTGAATTTGAACGAAGCTACTACGTAGTTATTGGGATTTTAGTGGTTGGTATCATTATTTTATTTTGGCTTAAAACCACTATTAACAAAAAAGCTCTATCGATCAATCATACAGAACCAAGAGCCCCTTGGCTGTCCTCTTCGTCACTCAAAAAAACACTCACACCCAATAATGCCTCTGCACCGCTCCCCAACATCGAAAGCGGAGGGCTCCAAATACGATTTCAAAAAACACTGGATCCAACCCACTCTGTAGCGATGCTTGATTTTGGTACCCAAAGCTATTTGGTCCTTTTGGGAAGCAATACCATCTTGCTCGATAAATTTCAAGACAATATTCCCGTTACCCAAAATGATTTTGAAACATTACTGCAATCCAAACACCGAGAACTTGACAGTTTTTTTCAGCTTGGACACGTAGAAGATGAAATGTTTGATGCTTACAAAGAGAAAGCATCCTTGATTTGAAGGTCATAAAGAAATAAAGAGCCTTTTTTCTCTTCACTCACGCCCACTCTCCTCAGGGGTAAGTGTATGCCATCAGCCTGCGTTCCCAGTTTTCAAGTGGGAACAAGAGAGGAATTATTTCACATTCCCTAACTCATAGCGAGTATAAACGTCGTACGCCTCTTCTCCACCTGTAGTAGCTAAAACATCACGAATCAGTTCGGCGGCTTCTTTACGGCTACCTCCCGCATATCCTTTGGCATAAATCTCGGCTAGGGTTATTTTTGCTGCAGGCTCGCCCTGAGCTACTGCCATCTTGAGATAATAGGCTGCTTTGTCGAAGTCTTCGGGAACCCCCATGGAATTTGCGTACGCGAATCCAGCACTGACCTGTGCCGGTAATATCCCAGCTTCCGCAGCCTGAGAATAATATTGAGTTGATTTTGTAAAACTGCGATCAACACCTTGACCATTGTAATACATGGTTGCAAGAGCATAAATGCATCTTGGGTCCTCTTGAGATGAATTCAACATCTCAAATGCCTCTTTAAAACGACCTACTTCATAATACTTCATTGCCGTAACATAAAAATCAACTACCACTTCAAACCTTTTTTTTAAGAGTGATTGTAGCGAAAGAGACTAATGGCGGGCTTACGAAAAAACTCAACTTCAATATAATGATTAATCAACTTGCATCATGGTATTAATCAATTTATGAGAAAACCCATATCGCAGCAGTATTGTAATTTCTTCTTGCGTAAATTTCTTATAAAAAATATTATTGGTTTGAAGATGGTCAATGATGCTTTTTTCTGACATTTTTTTATGGTCGATATTTTCAACGATATCAATCACTCTCCAGCCACTAGGTCCTAGATATCGCAGTCGCTGTTTTGAATCCCCTATCGCACCAATGGCTTGAGGATACTGATCTAAATAGTTTCGAATACCTCTTGTCTCTTGACGACTCATCATCCCCTTAAGAGTCACAGCAGCATCGGCAGGTATAGAAACGGATGGAATCTCGGGAGTTTTAACGACAACGTCTTGGGCTACAACAGGAAGAGGCTTGATGTCAGCTTCTTTAGCAGATTCTATTTTTAAAGGCTCGGGATCCTTTTTGACCTGGAGTAGCTCAATTTTTTGTTCCGGTATACGTGGGACCGTTTCAGTCAAACCTTTTTGATGAGCATCCTCTATCAATCGGATAATATTTTCTCGATTGCTCTCGCGCGCAAGATCAAGCGAAGTTTTCTTTTCATAATTTTGAAGTGTTATATCCGCTTTATACGCAAGTAAAAGAGCCACTAGCTTGCTATTGCCTTGAAGTATCGCATGATGCAATGGGGTATTGCCCAAAACGCTGTCCACCGTATTGACGTTAGCGCCCGATTTTAAAAGAGAGTGAACGCTTCCCTGCTGATTTAAATTGATGGCTTGAATCAACGGAGTCTGTCCCGAATCATCCAAGGCATTAACATCATTCCCCTCGCTGACAAGCCGATCAATCGCTTTGATATTTCCTTTTGCGGCAGCCGTATGCAAGGTTGTGCATCCGCTCACAAAAAGGACCACGGCTGCAAGCGCCGCACTTGTTATTATATACTTCATTGATTTCAACTCCATTAACATTCGCAGCTCATTTCAAAAGGTTTAAATCCCTCTCCTATTTGTTGATGATTCAAAAAAAACTCATCGACTACCTTTCTAAATTCAGTCGCATCATCAATACGGTTTACCGCATCACGCATTGCGGATGCACCCTCATATCCTTTTGAATACGTATGAACATGTTTCCGGAACATCACAACACCACGAGGCCCGTAAAAATCGACCATACCATCTAAATGCTCCATGATAATCGCATGCTTTAGCATCGAATCCACGGACGCATTTCCGGATTTTAACTGATGAAAAATCCACGGTGCACCTACGGCACCGCGACCGATCATCACCCCATCTGCTTTGGTATGATTCAAAACCCATTGCGCTTTTTCGAACGAATCTATATCCCCATTGGCAATCACAGGGATTGAAACATTCGCTTTGATCTCCGCAATCGCGTCGTAATCAACGGGGGCTTTAAATTTTCCCGCACGGGTTCGTCCGTGAACGGCAAGAAAATCAGCACCGCACGATTCGACTAATTTGGCAATCTCGATATGATTTTTAGTTTCAAATCCCAAACGTATTTTGACACTCAACGTTGATCTGGTCGATGTTTTTTTGATAGTCTCGATAATACGGGCCATACGAGGAAGATCATTGAGTAAAGAGCTCCCAGAGCCATGACAAACGATTTTTGGAACGGGACACCCGCAATTTAAATCGATAATATCGATATAGTCTTGTGTATTGACGCTGGAGCACAGCGAACCGCTCGAGGCTGGTCCACTCGCCCTTGAACCAATCGCCCTCGAGCACAGTGCCTTCGTGCCTGAACCTCAGTCGACGCATCAGCGCCAGCACCGGGGCGTT
>JBBQNL010000034.1:0-16716 GCA_038329855.1 Campylobacterales bacterium | reverse complement strand
AATGATAAACTTGGCCGTCTTTGAGATCACGATCAATGTATTCGGCGTTTAAGCGTCCTTCAATCGTTTTGATCTCCGCCCATGTTTGCTCATTGACGTTAAGACGGTCGATAATGTATCCGTTGATACGGGTATTGGGATGCGGACGCCACAAGAGCTTTGCGCTGCGAGGCATATTCCCGACCGATTGAAAGAAACTGACCGGTGCAATCATCGGCAGCGTCGAAGCTTCCATCATCTCACTGCCAGGGGATTCAGTGTCTTCTTTGCCTTTTGAGGTGAAACGGTAGTGATATTGGGTATTTGGTGTTAATTTTTCATCGACATAATGGGTCGCAAATCGACTGTTGAGAACGGCAACGCGTGTAAGTGTCTGATTGTTTTCAGAGGGGGTAGAACGATAAATATTGTAGCCGCTGACATTGGGATCGCTGATGGCTTTCCACTCAAATGCGATGGTGTTGATATCGGATAATGATCCGTTCAGAGACGGTACCGGGAGTGAGGGATCAATGGTGATTTTCTTTTCAGGTGTTGGCTGGGGAAGGGCACAGCCGGTAAAAAGACTAAGCGCTAAAGAGATGCTCAAAGCGTATTGAAGAGAACGTTGCATGCAATTCCTTTGGGTCAAAATGTTTTTCTAAATAATCTTCCATTACGGCATCCATCGGAGCTTGGAAGGAAAGTGACTCACCGCTTCTGGGATGAATCAAATAAAGCATATAAGCATGGAGCAAAATATGTTCCACCTTGGAGTCTTTTTGATGGGCCCCGTAGAGGTGATCGCCTAGAATATGACGGCTTATGGATTCGAGGTGGACGCGAATTTGATGGGTGCGTCCGGTGAAAAGTTTACAGACTATCAGTTCGCTTGTCGCATCATTGGAAGGGAGCAATTTTCGAAACATCGTTTTGGCATTTTTACCCGTTTCGATAATCCCCATTTTGAGACGATTTTGACTGCTTCGCCCGATTGGTCTGTCAATAGTCGTCTCTTCTTCTTTGAGGGGAGGCGTGATGACGGCCAAATAATAGCGTCCCATCGTTTTGTCTTGCAATTGGAGTGAAAGGGCCTCGTGTGCTTCGTTGTTTTTGGCAATGACCATTACTCCGCTTGTACCTCGGTCGAGGCGGTGAACGATTCCATGACGCTCTTCACCGCTAAGTGTTGAGAGTGCTATGCCGCGTGTTTTGAGCCAATCTACCAGAGTTGGCTCTTTGACGCTTGGGGCAGGGTGAACCGTCAAACCGCTTGGTTTGTTGATAACCATCATATCATCGTCTTCAAATAGCACTTCAACGTCAAAATCGATAACGTGTGCAGGGGTTGATTTCATTTTTGGAAAATAGACCGCTACGCTTTGGCCTGTTTTGAGTTTAAGCCCCGCCTTCGCGGTTGCTTTTCCGTCGATAACTATGGCATTTTGCTCGATAAGCTGAACAATTTGGTTGCGTGTTTGGGCCAGTTTTTGCGTTAAAAAAACATCCAAACGCAGTGCTTCTTCAACAATGAAGCTAATATTTTCGCGTTGCATCGATCTCCTTGGTGGAATGGGTGGGTTATGCTACAATTTCATACTAAAAAATAAATTTTATACCAAATGGATTATTTTGTTTAATATTGATCGGCGAATTCTATCACATTTTGACTATGTAACAGTTGCATTGTTGATCCCAATCATTTTTCTATCAGGTTGGCTCATTTATGAAATCCATCCAATGCTTGGGCAAAAGCACACCACCTATGTGGTGATTGGAATTGGTGTTTTTATTACCCTTTTTTTATTGCCGGTGCGTCAAATGTTTTGGATGATCCCTATTTTTTATTGGGGAAGCATTCTTTTGCTCGTAGCCGTCGAGTTTGTCGGTCATGCGAGATTGGGGGCAAAGCGGTGGATTGAGATCCCTTTCGTCCATTTCACCCTTCAACCCTCCGAACTATTGAAGCCCGCATTTGTCTTGATGCTGGCCTATCTCATTAACCGTAATCCGCCGCCGCGCGAGGGGTATGGAGTCAAAGCATTTTTGAAACTCTCTTTCTTTATCCTCTTGCCTTTTTTTCTCATTGCCAAAGAGCCTGATTTGGGAACGGCTACAGTACTTGCGCTGTTGGGATTTGGGATTTTGTTTATCGTCGGGGTCCATTGGAAAATATGGGTGGGTCTTGGAGTAGCATTTTTAATCTCGCTCCCTTTGATTTACACCCAGTTACATGATTATCAAAAACAGCGTTTGACCGATTTCGTCGGGGAGAAACCAAGTTATCACGTTGAACAGTCGATCATCGCTATCGGTTCCGGTGGATTTTTCGGCAAACCCAAAGAAGAAGCCACCCAAACGCAGATGAAATTTCTCCCCATCGCTTCGAGTGATTTTATTTTTGCCTACGTTGTGGAGCGATTCGGTTTTTTTGGGGCATTTTTTCTGATTTCACTCTACGCCGCTTTGATCATCCATCTCCTGATGCTCTCCTCGTGGGCGAATGATTATTACATCAAGGTGGTCACGGGCGGTCTTTCGCTGCTGGTATTTATCTATATGAGTGTCAATATCGCCATGACAATGGGACTTGCCCCCGTGGTAGGTGTTCCCTTACCGATGTTTAGCTACGGAGGGAGCAGTTTTGTCAACTTTATGGTACTCTTTGCCGTGATGGAAAACCTAATCGCTTATCGATTTCGCTATATGTACGACAATGTCGGCAAAAAAAGCTTTATCTAATCTAAGAGTGTTTATAATTGCGCTCCACAAACGGGTCTTTAGTTCAGTGGTTAGAGCCCTCCGCTCATAACGGAGTTGTCGCAGGTTCAAATCCTGCAAGACCCACCACATCAAACCTCCTAAAACAAGTACTTTCAAGAGATTTACCAAGAGAAACCTTTTACTGATATTTTCATGGTGTAACCATAAGTGTAACGTTTTCCAAACATTTTTTTAGTGATTTATGACATGACTTTCTAAAACTTTCAAAAGTGCGTACTTCTAGAAATTTTAAACTATAAATGTGTTAAAAAGAATTGATCAGGTAAAAGTACAGGACAACATATGCGATGAAAATTAAAAAGGATAGCTCAACATGGCCGATAAGTTTTACGTAGTGAAGAAGGGGAGAACCCCAGGAATATACACGACATGGGCAGAGTGTTTACGGCAGGTCGATAAATTCTCCGGAGCAGTTTATAAAAGCTATAAAACTAGAGCAGAAGCCGAAGACGCTTTTGGATCAAATCCTTCCACAACAATATTGACAGCTTCAAAAACGGCACCGAAGAAAAGAACGAGTGTTACTTCTAAAAGTGATGTTCCATCGGTCTCAACGGATGATATTCGTCTTCGTATCTATTGTGACGGGGCATGCTCAGGCAACCCGGGAAAAGCAGGAAGCGGATTGGCCATCTATGAAGATGAAAAGAAACCAGTTTTAATGTACGGTGCTGCGGATGTAATGGGAACCAATAACACCGCAGAACTAAAAGCCTTGCTAAAAGCGCTTGAACTTGCGGTTGATGCCCATCATGAGAAGGTGGCGATTTTATCAGATTCCAAATACAGCATCGAGTGTGTGGTCAATTGGGCATACGGATGGAAAGCCAAGGGATGGACTAAGCAAGGCGGAGAGATTAAAAATCTCGAGATCATCCAAACTGCTCATGCAATTTATGACAGCATTAAAAACAAAGTTGTCATATCCCATGTCAGAGGGCATGCCGGAGTGGAGGGGAATGAACTTGCCGATAGAATGGCCGTTATTGCAGCCTCAAAGGGAAACACTGTTTTTATCGAATACGCTTATGAGAGTATTGATCATGTGATTGCCCTCAGTGCAGGGTAACGTTTTTAAAATAAAACTAAATTATCAAGGGAGCATCTATGGCCCAATCAATTGAAATCATCTCATGGAATGTTAACGGTATCCGTGCGGTGGCTGAAAAAGGGGCATTCGACTGGATCGAAGAGCGTCAGCCGCATATTCTCTGTCTACAGGAGATAAAAGCATTACCGGAACAAATGCCGGATAATCTCTTCGCAAACCGCTTTCCCAATGTGACCATCAATAGCGCTGACAAGAAAGGATACTCTGGAACACTCATCGCAAGTGCACTTGAACCCATCTACTCCGATACCCGAGCTGATATTGATACCATGAGTGAAGGGCGTATCGTCGAGCATCACTATGGTGATATCGTCTTGTTCAATGTCTATTTTCCCAACGGACAAAAGGATGAAGAACGGCTCGCGTACAAACTGGAGTTTTATGATCGCTTTTTAGACTACTGCCAAACCCTTCGCAGTGAGGGTAAAAAAATAATCATCTGC
This sequence comes from Campylobacterales bacterium, assembly GCA_038329855.1. Classification (GTDB taxonomy): domain Bacteria; phylum Campylobacterota; class Campylobacteria; order Campylobacterales; family Sulfurimonadaceae; genus Sulfuricurvum. The sequence continues at coordinate 12,399 of JBBQNL010000034.1, read as the reverse complement.
GGTGATGTCAACACGGCTCACCGTCCGATTGATCTCAAAAACCCTAAATCAAATGAAAAGACCTCAGGGTTCTTGCCGATTGAGCGAGCATGGATCGATAAGCTGATCGATCATGGCTACATCGATACCTTTCGTCATATACATGGGGATAAAGAGAATGAATACAGCTGGTGGTCGTATCGTTTCAGTGCACGCTCTAAAAACGTTGGCTGGAGAATCGATTACTTTTTTATCTCAGATGATCTTGCTGAATCTCTCGAAGATGCATTCATACTTCAAGACATTACGGGATCGGATCATTGTCCTGTTGGGATACGTTTGAAGATTTAATAAGCCAATATTAAGTGTTATTTTAGTTGAATTAAAGGAGTTTTTGGCAATTACGTTTATAAATCTGGTCTTGAAAACAAATTTAATTTGACAGTAACTAGCACGTAACTCTTTCGTAGTATACTTGTAATAAAATGGAAATATTATGGAAAAAATTATCCTTTTTATCCTTCTTGCAGTCTCTTTGTATGCAGCAGATTTACGTTCTAAAATTGATCATATTATCGTTGTTTATCTTGAAAATCGAAGTTTTGATCATCTCTTTCACGGATTTGCCGGAGCAGATACATGGGATAATCCTCTAAAGCCGTATTCTCTGCAATACGATGGCAACGGCACCGTATATCAGTCTCTTCCGATGGGCGAAATGTCATTATTGGCTGGATTGCCAACGACACTTTCAAATAGACCTTTTCTACTCGATACCACCATATCTCAAAAGGGGATAATCCCTGATCTAGTTCACCGTTTTTATCAAAATCAGCTTCAAATTAATGGCGGTAAAAATGATCGTTTTGTGAATATAAGTGATGAAAAGGGTCTTTCGATGGGATATCATGATATCTCTGGTAGTGCAATGTGGCGCTATGCGAAAGAATTTACCCTTTGTGATCGTTTTTTTGCCGCTGCATTCGGGGGATCATTTTTAAATCATCAATGGCTTATTGCATCACGAACGCCGTATGTTGGAATGGAGTCTAATCTCTCACGCTATGAATTAAATGTAAATGGTGGAGTAATAAAAGATGGTATTCTTACTCCAGACGGATATGCCGTAAACACAATCCAACCGCTCAATCCACCGTATAAAGCCAAATTTTCTGATTCTGCTTTGCGTCTTAAGCCCATCGAATATGACACTATCGGTGATCATCTGAGTGATAAGAATATATCATGGAGCTGGTATAGCGGTGGATATGATGATGCAATGAGAGGGGAAGGTGACCGAATACATTATCAATACCATCATAATCCATTTCTATATTTCACGCGCTATGCTCCAGAAACCGCAGGACGTAAACATCTTAAAGATGAAAAAGAGTTTTTCAATGAACTTAAAAGCGGTAATTTGCCCAGTGTTGTATTTTTCAAACCTTCGGCTCAAGATAATCAGCATCCGGGATACGGGAGTGTCAAAGTGGCGGATGATAAATTGTATCAGATCGTAGAAGCGGTGCGTATGCAAAGCGAAGTGTGGAAAAAATCGATAATTATTGTAACCTATGATGAAAATGGGGGATTATGGGATCATGTTGCCCCGCCCAAAGGGGATCGATGGGGACCTGGAACACGAATTCCTGCAATTATTATCTCACCCTATGCAAAAAAAAGATTTGTGGATCATACGAATTACGATACAACTTCGATTCTGCGACTGATTGAATGGCGTTATAGCTTGAAAGAGTTGGGAGAGCGAAAGAGTAATAATCTACTCAATGCACTGCAGTAATACGTAAATATTATAATTTATCTTTATCAATATGAATATTGTTGAGTTCTAATGCATAAATTATAGACGTGATATCGATTTTATCAAAGTTATTGCAGACCAGTTTTCTTAAATATTCTCTTTCGGAATGTTGTGCCTTGTTAAAACTGGATAAAAATTTCCCTTTTTTGGAAACGACAAGATCTGTGATGTCTTTATCCAAGTTCATATCTTTCATCACCGTTTTTATATCCGTATTAAAAAGGGTGTCCAGCATTGAGAACATGCCTGAAAGATAGGCTTTGTCTTTTTCATGTAAAGTTGCATCGTTTTCCATTTTCTCGGCTCTTCTGGTCGCAATGCTCATGACCGCTTTTGAGATGGGATTACTGGAAAGCTCAGCGTATAAATACAATAAAAGCCAGCGTAATAGTTTGTCTCTGCCTAAAAGAGTAATGATTTGCCCAATCGATTCAACTTTCGTATCAAAATTCGCTTGATTGTTAATGAATTTAATCAATTTATAGGATAAATCTGCTCTTTGTTTGATGTAAAATTCGATTTCGGAAGTTTGCCCGTTAGCTCGAATCAATCGGATCAAATTCAAAATTACAATTTGGGTTGCATCTTTAAATTTATCAATTTCAATCACTTCGGGTTTATGGAGATGATAGCCTTGAAATAAGTCAAATCCCATGGCAAAATATTTTTTATACTCTTCTGCCGTTTCAACCTTTTCAGCCAGTACTTTAATGCCCAATTGTTTGATTTTGGTCATGACATTAAGCAAATTTTTCTCTTCCGCGGCGAGTACATCCATTTTTATAATATGAATGTATTTTAATATTGGGGTAAATTTTTTAATCATTTCAGCACTGCAATCAAAATCATCAATTGCGATTTTGAAGCCTCGTTTGTGATACTGTTGAATTTTCATAATGACTTTTTCATTCAAATCAGTGGTCTCTAATATTTCTAAAACAAATCGATTGATATCTAATGTATCAATAATACCAGAGGTGAAAGCAAGCTCATCAAGATTAATAAATGCTATTTTACTCTCTCCCAATAATTCGTCGGTATTGAGATTGGTCAGGGTGTTTAGGATGACTTGGGATGTGGCTTTTATATTGGATGGGAATTCTTTGATCCCAAATTGATGGTCTCTAAAGAGTAGTTCATACGCAAAAACATTACCCTGTTTGTTGAAAATTTTTTGTTTGGCTAAATAGACTTTATTCAAGATTGAACCACCTTACTATTTGCATATTATATCGATAGTTATCTGTTTAAGACGAATGTGAACGAGTTAGGGGAGATGGATATCGAGAACTTCGCTTAGGAGTATTTTGAGATCTTCTTTGGTTGCCCCTGCAAAAGCATTTTCAATAAATCGGTTTATTCCTTTGTTATCGTGCTGAAGTAGCGGGACGATTTTAATCCCTGTAATTTCGGACATAAAATGGGAGTGGTCTCCTTCTTCGTACGCGTGCAGTAGGATTGAGCGTGAAAAATTATTGAGGATATGATAGTAGATGTGCAAAAATTCGGCTTCAAGCACGTTAAGCCCGTAGAAGTGTGTGACAATGCGGTTTTCATGGGATGCGATGGGATGAACTTGTGAGAGTTTGATCGTAATGCCGATTTCCTCTTTTATCTCACGTATAAGCGCATCCAGAAGGGTTTCATTGTCATCAACGGTTCCCCCAGGAAATCCCATCCGGCCATCCCATCGATCGATCATGATGAGTGCGGGACATTTTAAGTGCTGCATATCATCTTTAAAATATTTCCACGGTGAAATGGATTTGACATAGATCGCTAAAAAGACGGCATTTTTTTTCGGATGATCTGTCCAGCCAAAGGGTACTCTTTTTGTTGTCATGTGGCCCAAATTTTAGTCTTCGTTATTGATTTTATGTGTATTGATACTTTTCCAATGCTGGTATTGGCTTCTAAGCTTAGCAATCTCTTCTGCAAGATTGTAGATGACTATTGCGTAATTATAAGCTGCTTTTTCTTTTGCATGCTGCTCCATTTCAGCGGCGATGAGACTGATGCTCATATGACGCAGCGATGCGGAGCTTCCTTTTAGGGTGTGTGAATGTAAAATCAGCTGTTGGAAATCTTTTAGCATCCATGCGGCTCTCAGCAGGTCAATTTGCTGAGAGGCAATCTCAAAAAAACCGTCATGAAGTTCAAAAAACATTTTATCGCTTAGATTAAACATCTCTTTCATTTCAGCGAGACAATTATCATAATACAAAGAATTATATTTCATCCGCTGTGACCTTTGTATTGGTTCTTTTGTATGATAACCATTTTTACCCAATACCTCTGTTTTTTTTGACCATTTCATAGGCCGCATTGATCTCTTGGACTTTTACGGTTGCTTCTTTGAGATACTCTTCCGATGCCCCCTGTGATTTGATGATGTCAGGGTGAAATTCACGCACTTTGGAACGGTATGCTTTTTTGACGCCATCGTTTGAAGTATCCGAAGCAATCCCAAGCAGGGCGTAGGCTTGATCGATTGAACTTTCTTTGATGCTGTTGCGATTGAGTGATCCAAACTGCTCCATCATTGCATTGAGATCATTGGCACTTAGGCGCATATGTTTAGCAATCGTATGCAGCATGGCTTCTTCGCTGTGACTTAGTACACCGTCGATATAGGCTAGATTAACAAGAAACTGCATCATGCGGTTGCGTTTATGTGTATCGCTGTCTAACACTTCATAGAGGGCGGATGCTACGGTATCGAGATTGTCGGATATCTGTTTTTCGTGGTCGAAAATCTCTTTGAGGAGTTCTTTGGTCGAGAGGGGTTCGGGAAAAATGGAGCTGATGTCGTTGAACATATTTCCAATGAGCTCGGCCTCAAGCTCATCAACTCGGCCGTCGGCTTTGGCTACTTTGGCCGTCAGTGCGACGAAGAGCCCTAATTCGCTTTTGGCAAGATGTTCACGGCTTAATATAAATCCTTGGAACTGTTTTCGAGAATAGGTGTGGGTATTTTTCGAATACCCTTTGGTTAACCAGTAAATAAAGAAAATAACCAACGCTAAAATAAATAATTGAATCATCAAAATCCTTGGTAAAGTAAACATGATAGTTTATACTTGTATGCTTAATAGTCAGCTTGTATCCTGGAGGGAATCATTCGAAAATAGGGCATAATATAGTTTAAATAGCCATATGGGGAGTAAGAGTGAATCAAGAGTTGCATTATGTACAAGAGTTTTATGATCAGACGATCGCATTTTTGACCAATTACAGTTTTCAGATCATCGGTGCAATCATTATTATCGTGATCGGCTGGTTTGTTTCCAAGTATGCGTACAATACATTGATCAGGTTTTTTGACAAGCATGATTTTGATGCAACACTGGGAAAATTTGCGGCCAATATTCTTCGAATACTGATTTTTGGTGCGATGTTCATTGTCGCTATCGGAAAACTTGGGGTTTCGATCGCTCCCTTTATCGCAGCAGTCGGAGCTGTTTTTTTGACTGCCGGTTTGGCATTGCAAGGTAGCGTCGCCAATTTTGCCGCTGGAATTTCACTCGTCATTACCAGACCGTTTAAAATCGGAGATACGATTTTAGTCAATCAAGTCTACGGGATCGTCGAAGAGATAAAACTAGCATATACGACGCTTCGAACGGAAGATGAAGAGATCATTACCGTTCCGAATAAAAATATGATCGGAGAGGTGATTGTCAACTCCTTTAACTATCGTATCGTGGAGTCGAATGTCGGTATTTCGTATCACGATGATGCCCAAAAAGCGATTGCCCTGATCAAAAATACCATCGATGGTTTTGAGAATCTTTCCAGTGATAACAAATCGATTGTCGGGATACAAAAATTCGGGGATCATGCGGTAGAGATCGGGATGCGCTACTGGGTCCCTACGAGAAATTATTTTAAAATCCAGTATGAAGTGAATTTAGCCGTCTACAAAGCACTTAATGATGCCAAAATAACGATCCCCTTACCTCAGAGGGAAGTACATGTTTTATGATGTACAGCTCCCTTTAATCTATACGGACTAGAGACTATCCGGTTTGCCGGTGTAGTACCCTTGCGCATAATCAATGCCATGTTTTTTGACCGCTTCAAAAATAGCTTCGTCACTGACAAATTCGGCTACCGTTTGGGCTCCGATTTTATGGGCAAAATCGACAATGGACTCAACAATAATATTATGACGGGAGTTGCTTGTCATCCCGCGTATGAGAGAACCGTCTATTTTGATGTAATCGACATTTAATTTTAGGATGTTTTCAAAATTTGAATAGCCGGTTCCGAAATCATCGATGGAAATTTTGGCTCCGAGCGCTTTTACCTGATTGATAAATTGAGCGACTTCCTCATAACTTTCGATCCCTTCGGATTCCAAGATTTCAAATACAATTTGAGAAGCAGTCCCTGTTTGCGTGATCGTTTTAATAATTTCTTGAATCGTGTACGGATCTCGTATATCACTGTCTGAGAGATTGACACTGAAACTTTCGCTGCGTGTGGAAAAGAGAGAACATGCCTGATGGATGACTTCTCGTGTGATTTGCGGATACACTTTGGTTTTTTTGGCTATGGGCAAGAACTCCATGGGGGAAACCATCTCACCATTCTCATCGATCATCCGAACCAAGGTCTCGTATTTGTCAATGCTGCCCGTGGAAAGATTGACGATAGGCTGGTAATGGCAGATGATTCGCTGATTGACAAGGGCTTTGCGGATGGTGGATGCCATAGCAATGTTGCTGCGATACAACTCTTCGATATTTTCGTCTTCTTCATACAAAGCAATCGATATTTTTTTCTCTTTTGCTGTGTGCAGCGCAATGTCAGCGCGGGTGAGGAGTTTCCCAACCCCCATCGCGACTCCGATACTCATACGAATTCCAAACGTTTCATCACTGACGATAAAGACTTTTTCTTCCAGCATATTCATTAAGGTTGTGATCTGATGGTGGAGTTGATTCCAAGTTGTATATTCATAAAAAAGAATCGCAAATTCATCCCCGCCGGTACGATAGGGATAAAATCCCATTTCAATTAACCAGAGTCCGACTTGCTGCAAGATAGAATCCCCGGCATCAATTCCAAAAAAATTGTTGATCTCTTTAAAATCATCGATATTAAATAATGCGCATGCTTTTGGCCTCTTTTGATCGATGTCGGCTACAATTTTTTGACGATTCGGGAGGCTTGTGAGCTGATCAAAAAATGCCAATTCTACTTGTTTTTGCTGGCTTTCTCTGAGTTCACTTAAGTCGCTGAAGACGGCCAGATAGTTGTTGATCTTTTGTTGATCGTCTACGATGGCGGTAATACTCATCCACTCCGGAAAGAGCTCGCCGTTGGAACGCTTGTTCCATACTTCACCGCTCCAATGGCCCTTATGGAGAATGCTTTTCCACATTTGGTCATAGAATAACTGATCGTGTTTACCTGATGCAAAAATTTTAGGGTTTTGTCCGATAACGGCATTTCTGTCGGTATACCCAAAGGTAGTCATAAAGGCATTGTTTACTTCAACGATTTTGTTGTCACTGTCCGTTACAACCATCCCATCGGATGCATTTTGGATGGCGGTTCCAAGGATTTGAAGTTTTTTTTGATTTTCATCGATATAGGACTCATATTCGGACCGTCTGAGTACCATAGTGACGATAAAAGCACAATTTTCTAATAAACGTTTATGAAATCCGGAAGGGGCCCGGTGTTCAAAGGAGGAGAGGGCAAAACTTCCTATTGGGTTATTGGATAGATCTCGAATCGGCATAGACCAGCAAGAACAGAGATTAAAGTCATGGGCAATGTGACGGATGTCGCTCCACCGTTGATCTGTTTTGGTGTCTTGCACATATTGAGGTTCATTGTGAAAAACGGCATTTCCGCAAGACCCGCCACCAGCTCCCGGCTTTAGCCCTGCAAGTGCTTCATGGCCGATTTGGGGAATTGAGGGGGCTGCGACAACATTCATAAGACCGGTTAACGTGTCAATAAGCATAATGGATGAAGCCGAATTTGGGAGAGTTTCTTCTGCCATTTTGCAAAGATTCTCGAGTACTTCTTGCTGATTACGCCCAACGAGAAGCAATTCGAAAATATTTTGCTGGATGTCTAAAATTTGTCCATATTCGGATGGTGAAAGGGTGGCTTCATTGTCACTGTTTTCCAAAGAGGTGCAGATCGAAGATTCAGTCATTAACAAACCCTTTAACGAAGCGTAATCTGCGAGTCTGCGGATTCTTGCAGAGCCATTTCCGCGCGTTTGATAATATGTGTTATCGCTTCTTTCTCTTTTTGTATCGTGGTTCCCAGGCGCATGCTGATGGACTTTAGGTGTTCGAACGGCTCTTCCCTCATCACACTGAGGAGTTTTCGGCTAAAATTCATGGCATTGTCGGGAGTATCAACGAGATATGCCAGCAAAAATATCTTTTTTCCCCACCGAATGAGCATATCGCTTTGGCGGATACTGCTTTTGATACTCGCCGTAAAATCTCGCAGGTATTGTTCGGCATCGGCATCGGATGACATGAGTTCGATCATGGTGATCCCGATCGCTTTTGCATTGAATTCGGCCGCATCTTGAAAACTTTTTGATGTATGGATAAAGTATTCCTTGTCGTAGGCACCACTCATTTTGTCAATGCTGACATCATTTTCGATCATGATTCTTTTGATAAGATCTTGAGAAATATCGGTAAATGAGACAATGGTGTAATCCATAACGCTGGAATCAACAGTGACCGAAAAAGCATACGGCTCAGTGCGGCAGTTTAACATACTGACGATTCTATCTGACTCGGGTAGTGCCAGAAGTGATTGTGTCCAGGAATCTTCGTTATCCGTTTTGCTGGCATGAAAATAAGCATTATGCGGAACAAAACGATTAAGTAGTGATCCAAATTCACGAAGAAACTCTTTGACGGTAGAGACCCCTGCAAAATCTTGAAATGCTTTGTTGAAAAGGACGGGAACATTATGATGCATTAAAACGATGAGGTCTTTTTGGGTATTGATAACGCATTGAAAGAGCTGGCTGCATTCATTATTATCATTGTCTACAAAAACTTCATCATGCGATGCATTCATATATTTCCCTCTACTTATGATGTGCAATGATAACACACCCTAAACGAAAAAATGGCTACAAACAGCTATTCTTTGTTTAAGATCGCGTTTTTAAAACTCTTCACTGCCTTCCATGACTTCGATTAAACCTGACTCATTAAACATTTGCGGATCTATTGTCTGGGGTTCTTGTATTTCTTCGACTTTTGCATGGGCCTCTTCGACGTATTCGATAAAAGTTTCGATCTCTTGATCCGGCTGATAAAATTGGGCATACCCTAACGCAATATCAACAAATTCTGGTCCGCATCCAAAATCGATTAGTTGCTGTTTTAAATCCATTATACACCACCTATATTTATGCGCGCTATTATAGGCAAGAATAGTTAAAAATAGATCGCGATTTTACCTATTAGGGCAAGATAAGCAGTGGATATACTTTTTGAAATCCCAATCAATAGTTAATATTTATTAACTTAAACAATTAAATTATAATTATTAAATAACTGCTATAATTAATTAATAACTTTTATAGTTTCATAATATTTTTAATTTAAGATAAAAACATCCAATGTGTTCCCAATTTGGTACGAAGGTTTGATTCATGCAGTGTAATAAATCAATATGCAAAATTTATAAAGTGAATGATTGTGTATCAATAGCAAAAATAGCATGTCTCCCAAAATCTGGGCTAGTAGGTCAATTTCTAATTATAACGCTGTCCTTGACTGTAAGCAGTGTAAACGCTGCCCCTTATGGTTCGGAAGTTGTTTTAGGCGATGGGACTATTTCGCAATCAGGTGCAATCACAACGATTGATCAATCGAGTCAAAATCTGTCCATAAATTGGAAAAATTTTAATATTGCCTCTCATGAGACGGTCAATTTTATACAGCCGTCTGCTTCTTCAATTGCCGTTAATCGTATCTACAGTATAGATGGAACACAAATCTTAGGTCACCTCAATGCCAACGGACAAGTCTATCTCATTAATCCAAATGGGATTTTATTCGGGCGTGATGCTCAGGTCAATGTCGGTGGATTGGTCGCTTCCACCTTGGATATGAATGATATCAGTCTGAATGAAAAAATACGATTGTTTAACGGAGAGGATTCAAGCAGTATCATCAATCAAGGGAGCATTAATGCCGCCGATGGGGGTTATATCGTACTGCTTGGAAATCATGTTACGAATGAGGGGCTCATTACGGCGAAGTTAGGTACAGTAGCCCTGGAAGCCGGAAGTTCTGCAACATTGACATTTGATAATGACAGATTGATTCAGATCGAAATTCAACAGAGTGTATTGGATGCGTTAACGGAAAATCATGGGATTATTCGAGCGGATGGCGGAGTGGTCATTATGAGTGCGGGGGCAAAAGATACACTGTACTCAAGCGTGGTGAATAATACCGGCATAATCGAGGCACGTACGGTTGAAGAGCACGAGGGATCAATCATTTTACTGGGTGATTTGAAAAGCGGTGTCGTCCATGTCGGAGGTACGCTTGATGCTTCAGCCCCTAATGGCGGGAATGGCGGAAATATTGAAACGAGTGCTGCGCATGTCAATATTGCAGATGACGTAAAAATCACAACGGCTGCCCCCTTTGGGAGTGTGGGAACTTGGCTTATTGATCCAGTCGATTTTACGGTTGCGGCAAGTGGAGGTGATATTACCGGAACTCAATTGGGCACTTTGCTTGGAAGTAATAGTATTATTATTCAAACGATTAGCGGAACGAATACGGCAACCAATTTATATGGGACGACAGGGACGAATGGAGATATTAATGTAAATGATACGGTGAGCTGGAGTGCTAATAATACCCTAACTCTCAATGCAGATAGAAACATCAACATCAATAAATCGATTACGGCAACCACCGGTAAGCTGGCTCTTGAATACGGTCAAGCTGCGATAGCAGCGGGAAATACGAGTGACTATACCGTTAATGCACCCGTGAATCTTTCCGCTGGACTTAACTTCAGCACCAAGCTAGGTTCCGGTGGTGCAATCAAAACCTATACTGTTATTACCGACTTAGGGGTCGCAGGAAGTATGAGCACTATTGATTTGCAAGGGATTAACGGTGATTTGAATGGAAATTATGCGCTTGGCAGCAATATCGATGCTACGGGAACAAGCGGATGGAATGTTAATGCAGGGTTCACGCCGATCGGTTATTCCACTCCGTTCGGCGGTACATTCGATGGCCTTGGTCATACGATTAGTAAACTAACCATTAATTCGGTAACAACCTATCAGGGTCTCTTTGGGATTACAAGTGCGGGGGCGATGATTCGTGATGTTGGAGTAGTGAATGCCAATATCATCGGTACGGCTCATATTGGCGGATTAGTCGGAAATAATGCAGGAACGATCGTCAACAGCTACGTTAGCGGAAATGTCAAGGGGACGAGTCCCGTCGGAGGATTAGTCGGCAGCAATACAGGAGCGGTTAGTAACTCTCATGCGTCTGTCAACGTCATTGGAACGTCTACTCTAGGGGGATTGTTGGGAAGTAATACGGGTGTTATTAGCGATAGCTATGCTACTGGGAGTGTAAGCGGGAGTACAACTCTGGGAGGGCTCATAGGAAGCAATACCAATACAATCCATAACAGTTATGCCACAGGAAACGTAACGGGGACAGATGCAACTATCGGTGGCTTACTGGGGAGCAATACGGGTAATGTTGATAACAGCTATGCAATAGGAAATATCATTGGTACAACGACTATGGGTGGACTGATGGGAAGCAATACCGGAATCATTCACGATACCTATGCGACAGGCAACGTCAATGGAACGACAACGCTGGGGGGATTACTGGGGAGTAATACCGGAGCCGTGAGCAACAGTTATTCGGTAGGAAAAGTGAGTGGGACAACTACCGTAGGCGGATTAGTCGGAAGTAATACGGGAGCCGGAACGGTACTTACGAGTTACTGGGACATCACAACCTCAAATCAACTCACTTCACAAGGCGGTATCGGAATGGGTACCCCTGAGATGAAATCACAGATTAATTTTACATCATCAACTGTTGCTAACGGTAGTGTAAATCCAAATTGGGATTTTGCATCCGTTTGGAAAATGTATGATACTGTTACCTATCCACTTTTGTACTCTCTTATGACGCCACTTGAAGTAAGTGCAAATAACTATACTAAAACCTATGATAAGATCGCTTACTCTGGCGGTAACGGTGTGACCTACTCTATTACTACACCGACTGTGACGCCTACAGGTACGTTGACCTACACGGGTGACTCTCAAGGTGCCCTCAATGTTGGCAGTTATACGATAACGCCAGGTGGATTGCAGTCTAATCAGCAGTATCTTATTAGTTATGTAAATGGTTCTTTGGACATCACCGCCAAACCTCTTACTATCACAGCGGCTGCAACGGCTGATAAAGTCTATAACGGTGACATGACTTCCTCTACAACAGCAGGAACACTCAGCGGATTCGTAGGAAGTGAAACGGTTACAACGGGTGTTGTCGGAACATTTGCCGATAAAAACGCAGCAAGCGGTATCA
>JBBQNL010000033.1:0-17244 GCA_038329855.1 Campylobacterales bacterium | reverse complement strand
CTGGAATATCAACGACTCGAAAAGATCGCGACCGAAACAGAAATACGCTCTATCGATTTTGAAGTTCGGCAAGAATACCAGTTTTATCTGCATATTCCGCAGACCCATCCACATTTCGATCTTCAGGCTTCTTTGGCCTTTGACAAATATAAATCCATCGCCATAATCATCATCCAGCCAAGCTCGCTCCTGCCTCTCAAAAAAGGGATTCAAGACTACCTCAAAAAAGAGATACATCGACACAAACTGCGTGCAGGTCTTTTGATCGGGATCACCGACAATGATTTGGATATGGAGATCAATAAACTGCTGTTAAAGATACAAAAAGAGGGTCCCATTCAATCTCCTTATAAAATGGGGATCACCAAATTTTTTCCTCCCAAAGATCCCAAAAATGACACAATCCTATACCACTATAAAAAAGAAGGGTTTGAGGATAATCTCATCGAGGGAGTGCATCCTAATGATTTGATCCTCGAGTACATTTTTGCCATACCTGGGCGAAATGGCCGTAGCTGCAACGGAGATTATATTGGAGTCAATGAGCCGCTCATTCGTTATGACACCGCTATCAGTATCAATCCTGAAACTATCAGGGCTGAGAAGGACACCCGTTCCATCCGCTATTTTGCTACTCGATCAGGTTTTGTTCAAGAGGTGGATGGCCGTTTTTCAATTGCCAATGAACTGCATCTGAAACAGGCAAGTTTTCGAGATACCGGTTCGATCGAAACGGGAAAAGACAAAGACATCCATGTCAAAATCAACCATAAAGATCAAACCAAAGATGCGGTAGGAACCGGGGTCAATATCGATGTTCAAAGTCTCCATGTCAAAGGGACTGTCGGGAGTAATACCAAAATACAAGCGTGCGATGTTACTATCGGAGCCCAAACCCATAAAAAATCGGTGATTGACGTGGAGGAAACGGCCACGATCCATCTCCATCGAGGCGATTTAAAAGCGAAAAATGCCACCATTGAGATTTTGGAAGCGGGGAAGATAGAAGCTCATACGGTGAACGTTACTAAAATGATGGGGGGGGAGATCGTTGCGGAACATGTTATCATCGATACCCTCTACTCCAATGCCACCATCACGGCTCTCAAATCCATCACTATCCAAAATATCGTAGGGGATGGTAATAACCTCATCATCGACCCCAGATCAGTCCCTTCGTACCAAGAACAAATTAATGATCTTGAAGTGAATTTAAAAGAAGCAAACAGTGAGATTCAAGCCAAAGAAAAAGAACTGCTAAGTAAAGAAGCTGACCTAAAAGAGCAAGTCATCCGTATCAAAAAAACCCAAGATAAGATCAAAGCAGCCGTTGCAAACCATACCGCTCCCCTAAAAGCCGATATCGTACGGGTCAAACAGTACAAATTTGCCCTCTCTGAACTCTCAAACGAGCAAATGGCTATCAAGGAACATAAAAATCGCATCCACTCCATCGAAAACGAGCTGGGACAACTTTATGATGCCGATTTACACGCTGTTATCACCTATTACGGAAACTATAACGGCCATACACGCATTACGTTTATCGATCCAAAAACGTCTCAAAAGCATAGCGTATCTCCCGAAGGACGTATCCATACGATTCGCCTTTCACGTGAAAATGAGGAGAAAAAAATTATCTTTGAATCCTAAAAAAATAAACTGCTTTTTACTGCACGGATGGGTTTTATCTTTTTGGGGTAAAACTAAATGATTTTACGCTGACCCATGATCTTCTTGATATCGCCCAAAACCCGTACGATGAACATCCAAAATTTGAAGCTCAACTGCTCGTCGTAATAAAAGTTCTTTATCCTCATCGTTTGATTAAAAATTAATCAATACATGCATATTCCGTACTCGACTATTGTCTATACTATCATCACACATTATGTATAACAATTTTTATAGGAGGAAACCCAATGCATTACGACCATCTCATCGGCTATATGTCCGACGTTCAAAATTTTGAAAAAAACATGAGTACACTTTCCGATAAATGGAATCTTCTCACCTTGCTAGGCTCCATGTCCAATATCGGAATGGATACCAGCGAAACCCGAAAAGCATTCGAAGATCTTCTCGATGAACCGCTTATGCGTCTCACTCAGGAAACATTTGACAAAAGTCTCGATGAACTCGAATCTAAAGCCCAATCAGCCATCGATATATTGATCCGTAATCTCTTCGAACGAACCGCTGATATCGGTTTTTTGGCAACCGATGATGATATCCGCAACTATTTGATTTTTCTCAATACAACGGACATGTCCAGTTCCGATGAGATGCGCCATATCAAAATGGAAAAAAAAGAGGCACTTTCACAACATTTTCGGGAATACGTTGCCAAATACAGTGTGTATGAAAATATCATCTTACTCGATACCAAAGGAAAAGTGCTCGTTCAGCTGGATGAGACCAACGCCGTTAGTATCTCAAAAGATCCGTTGATCCAAGAATCTCTCAGAACCCATCAGGCGTATGTTGAAACCTTTCGTACCAGCGATCTGAACCATCATAAGCCCTCTCTCATCTACTCCTATCGCGTTGATCATCCCCAGACAGAAGAACCGTTGGGTGTCTTATGCTTAATGTTTAAATTTCAAGATGAGCTTAGAAGTATTTTTCACAAATTAACCCGTGAAAATCCGTATATTTCTCTTGAGCTTCTCAGTCCAAATGAGCAGGTTATTTCATCCTCCTCTACCCATCACGTTCCTGTCGGGGTCCATCTGGAAACACGTACGAGCGAAACCCATCAAACCTATTATGCCGGATTTGAATATCTCTACAAAGCAGTCGTCACCGGAGGATATCAAGGATATTTCGGCCCGGGATGGATCGGACATGCGATGGTTCCTCTGCATCTGGCATTTCGTTCCTCTCTAGGAAATTCATTTTTGAAAAACAATCTTTTTGATACGGTGGCCAATGCAACGGCCTATTTCCCAAAAGAACTGACCGATATTTTGGACAAAGCGAAAAAAATTCAAACCGAACTCGATATTACGGTGTGGAACGGCAATGTCCAAATCGCCAACGCCTCCAATAAAGAAAATCCTTTTACGAAAGCGCTGCTAAACGAGATCTCCAAAACCGGAGAAGAGACCAAACTCGTGTTCGATGATACCGTTGCCAATCTCAATACCGCAATGCTCATCCGCTATTTGGAAGATCAAAAATTTCAGTCATCCTTGGCCATCGATATCATGGACCGAAATCTCTATGAACGTTCAAACGACTGCCGATGGTGGGCGCTTACGACTACCTTTAGAGAAATTTTATCCCAAGACCATATCAATGAAACCGATCGTGAAAAAATGAATGCAATACTCGAAACGATAAACGGTCTCTACACCGTCTACACGACCATGTTTATCTATGATCAAAACGGATGTATTGTCGCAGTTTCAAATCCAAATGAAAGCCATTATGTGGGAAAAAGAGTCGGATACAACTGGGCGGCCCAAACGCTACAGCTGGAAACCACACAGGAGTATGTCGTTTCGCCGTTTGAACCGAGCCTTTTTTATGACAACCGTTCAACGTACATCTACAATGCTTGTATCCAGAATTTTGACAACAACGCGGTTGGCGGTATTGGGATCGTTTTTGATGCCCAGCCGCAATTTCAAGCAATGCTGGAAGATGTTCTGCCGAAAAATGAGAACCATGAGATCAAAGACGGGATATTTGCCCTCTTCATCGATCGCTTTGGCCGTGTCCTCTCCACTACTACGGATGAGATTGCTATCGGGTCTACCGTAACCCTTCCTGAATCGATTTTACAGCTCTCTAGCGGTCAAAGTGATGCACAGATGATCGAATACAACGGACTCTATTACACCGTAGGCTCAACCTGTTCCAGCGGTTACCGTGAATACAAACAAAGCGACGGATATAAAAACGATGTGATTGCGATTCTCTACCGTCCAATCGGAGAGTGCCGTGCTCTCGTGAATGAAACACCGGCAAAACGAACCTATCTCTATCCAAAAGCCGCAGGGGCCGAAGAGACGTGTGAAATTTCAACCTTCTTTATCAACGGTTCGGTCTTCGCGATCGAATCCAAAAATGTAGTCTGTTCCTTGGCCCATCAAGAACTTACCGCTATTTTACACTCCAGCGAATACAATCTTGGGGTTATCGGCTATGACAAACGGATGGTGAGTGTCATATCGCTGGGTAAACTTCTGGGAATGGAGAAAAAATACGACAAAGAGAACGATACAATTATTATCGTCAATGCCAAAATTGAGGATCAAACCGTTTATCTTGGACTTGCTGTTGATGGTATCTACAGCAGCCCTGAGATTCCGCTTCGCTCAATCAGCCATTACAGCAATGTCTTAAAAAATGAGAACTCATTGACCAAGGCGGTTATTATTCCCGATCGTGCGGAAGATTTTGGAAACGAAATGATTTCCATCCTCGATATCCCAAAAATCTATACACAGCTGATCCAGCCCTATCCGCGACCTTTGCATCGTGTCATGGCGTGATCATTGTTCGCTGTAACTTAACCGTAGTCCCTCTTCGCTCATCACAAAACCGTGAATGGCGATTTTCCCCTCATGAACCAATCGGTGATGGTTGGAGCACAACGGGATAAGGTTGTAGCGGTGATTTATTCCATCTTTTAAAGCCCTATTTTAGCATATTTCAGAGGTGTCTCCAAAAAAAAGTGCGTAATTTTTACGTAGTTTAAATTGCATCAAAATCAATATTTTCAGCAATTTTTGCACTAGATTAACTATATATTTTCAATGTCAAAATGAGAGATTTTTTTGCATCAGACCATCTATTAAGAAGCTGTTTTTTTGCACAATCCATATAAAAAAATAAAGCAGTGGTCAAAAAGTGGTCTTTTTTAACTATGAAAAAATTGCCAAAAAATTGGAGATTGATGGAGGGTGTATCGTATTTGCATATATGGGGTGAAACTCACCTCATATTATAATTCCAGTAATGCTAATTGTTCTTGAATATCTCGTGTACATTCATTAACTAATTCATCGTTGATAAAAATCGCTTGTGCCCTTTTTCCAAATTGATGAAGCATTATAGATATTTCTCTAATGATTTTGAGTGCAGTAGCTTCTTTTATGAGATATTTGGTAGCTATTGATAAAAAATCTTCTATAACATAGGACTTTCCTTTTCCGTTAATGGTTGTAATATGTTCTTGTGCCAAACCTTTCGAAAAAGTAATATCGTAAGCTGGTGATAAAGTCCATTCTCCTGTTTTATCCATGATAAAAGAAAAGTTCTTAGCATGGTCATCATAGTTAATGGATAATGCGTTAAATACCATTCTTCTAAACAGTTGTTCAATTACTGATTGATTCGTACAAATTTTTAATGTAAAGAGAAAAAGCTCTTCGTAAGACATAATTTTTGGAATGGAAATATCTTTGTGCATTAACCCAGAAGCAGTGCACATATGTATTTTCTCATTCTTTTCATCCCTATCAAAACGCTCAACTATCAGGTGGGATTGCCCATCTTCTTGATAAAGAGTAAAAGGAGGAGTTTTAATACTACACTCCTTTGCCATTTGCATATACACATATTCAAGTTTGGTGAAATCCATACTCTCGTTTTCATAATAAACTTCATCGAATTTGATAAGCGCTCTTTTATACCCATCATCGAGTTTTTTATTATTGAATTTGATGGTATTGGTTAACTGATTGTATAGGATAAGCATTTTTGGTCTGCCTCCACCAACAGGTGAAACACTGTCAATAATCGTCATGAGTTTCGCAATAGGCACCGTGTCATTTTTACTATCCAAAAACTTTTTCATATCGTCATAGGCATCCTTAGCCTGTAAAACAGTTTCAATATCACTGCTTTCTTCGTGTTCCTTTGGACGATACTCTATGGCACCCATCCCTCTATCTCCGATAAAAGCAAGTTTATGGAGTAGTGTAATTTCAGAAAGACTAAGTCCTTGACCCTCAAAATATCTATCGATAAATGCCATTCCGTATTTATCTGGCAATGAATCAAAGAATACACCTGGTATACCACCATATAGATATTTATTGTCTCGGTTTGTATAAAGTGAAGTTGTTTTTTTTGTATGGAGTTTAAGCGGAGAAATTTCCAGTTCTAATGTTTTAAATGATTTGTCATATTCAAAATAGATAGTCCCATCATGCCATATGAGAGTTCCAATTTTCTGTCCATAAATATAGGCGTCTATTTCAGTAAGAGGTTTTTTCATTATTTATCTTTTCTCACACGTTTTTTAACTGACTTTTTTTGAACTTGACGGATTTCATTGATAGATGTATATCTTTCACTTTTTAACAACCCTTCAATATTTGCAGTCATATTAAGTGTATGCAGCAACTTGATGACATTTTCAAATGAAGTAGTTTTCTTTTTTAGAAAATTTGCATAAGCCGTTGATGACAGTCCTGATGCTTTATATAAATCTTGTTGCCTCAAATTTTGTCTAATGCGTTCTTTCTCTATCAAATTTACAAAGTCAGACATAATTTCATAAGGTGTTTGATACTCTACCATAAGTTACTCCATAAAATAATTTAACTGTAAAAAATATAATTAAAATATTTCTAAAGATGAATTATACATAAACACTCTAATAAATACAATGTTCCATGAAAATAAAATGTCTAAATGAATAATTTATCTATTATTTATGGGGTTTATTTATTTAATAAGGTAAATAGTATGATTTATATTTTGAAAAAAAATGTGAAGTTTTTGTGTAGTTAACTTGAAAAAATATTGCACAAAAATTATGGAAAAACTGTTTTAAAATCCCCTATTTTACTACGTAAAATATTGAGAAAACTCCCTAAAATAGGGCTTATGAATCACTTCCGGCTTCACTATAACTAAGCCGCAAACCATCCTCACTCATTACGAAACCGTGAATGGCGATTTTCCCCTCATGAACCAATCGGTGATGGTTGGAGCACAACGGGATAAGGTTGTAGCGGTGATTCATCCCAAAATGCCCCACTGATCCACTCTCATCGGCTTGAGCTTGAGGTACGATGTGATGCACTTCATCCACCGCTTCATCGCACAAAGCACATTTCGTCAAAAACAGCTTGCTGTTATAGCGGCTTTTCTTGTTTCGTTTGAGCAATGAGGCATCATGCCCATTATCGGTAATACGCCCCCGGATTTCATACGCTTTTTGGATAAATGTTTCGTCCATGTGAAGCGATTTTGCAAATTCCAAACCGTAAAGGGTACTGCCGCTTCCTGTTTTAAGTTTACGATCATAGATCAGTTTGTCACTGGCCTCATCGTAATAAACTCCCAAATGCAACAGCACAATCCCTTTAGCCTTTTGAATTTCACTCAAACTAGAGAGCTGATGCAGATGCGTTGCAAAGATAAAAAGACTCCCCAATTCTTTGAGCCGTAAAATCGCGCTGGCGACGATGGCCAATGCCGATTCCGTCTCCGTTCCATGACTGATTTCATCACCCAATATCAGCGTGTTCTCCGTCGCACGGTTAAAGATATTACGCAATTCCAACATCTCCACCGCAAACGTCGAAAGCCCTTTGTAGAGATTGTCTTTGGAGACGATACGTGTCAGCAGTTTATCCACGGGAGCAAAACGCATCATTGCACACGGGACAAAAAATCCCGCTTGCGCCATCACTACCGATAAACCGATACTTTTCATCAACGAGGACTTTCCGCTGGAGTTGATTCCATAGAGCAAGACCCCTTTGACATCTTCGCCATTGGAACCTTCAATCGTCGTATGCTCTTCAAAACTGCGCTGCTCAATGGAACCTAAAAAAAGATCATTGGGGATAAAGATTCCGTTTTCTTCACGTGACTCGATGAGCGGATGACGCAAGCCCACTGTTTCAATAAAGGCTTTTGGAGCATCATAGACGATTTGCGGACGAACATACCGAAACTGTGCGGCACACTTCGCACCGCTAAGCGATACATCCAGCACTGCCAAAAAGGAGATCAGGTGCTCGATGGCATGAGAAAATTTCTTTTCAATACTCTCTAAGTGCTCACGATACCGTTCACGCACTTGGGCCAGCATCCGTGATTTAGCTCCCGCATTCTCGATGGAAAGCTCATCCAGTAATGTAGAAGAGAGTTTGACCGTCGTTTTGAGTTTTCGTATCTGGAAATCACGGAAAAAATGGTGTTTCCCCTCTAACGTGAAAAAGCTGTTATGGAGACTCTCTTCCACACTCACATAACGGTTACGGGTCATCAGCAGATGATACCCCTCACTTTCCAGCCATCCGATAGAGGCATATCCGCTGCCGTTGTCAAAAAAGGTATCGATGTGTTCAATGATACGTTGAAGTTTAAGCTCATTGGTGGTTTGAAGCTGTTCGAGTGCATCGATGGCTGGGTCAATACCCTCGTTAAAAAGGTTTTCATCCACTTGATCACGCCGAAACTTCGCACACGATTCGATGGCAAAAATCCGTCGCAGCTCACTCGCACACAACGAACATTCTTGCGCACTGGCTTTATCATAACTGATCCCAAGAGATGAGGCATCCTCAAATAACTTCTCAGCAGCCGTAAGAGACGCATAAAAGTACGCCAGTTCGAAGGGATGAAGTTTCCCAAGCTTTAGACGGCGAAGTATCCGCTCCAGATCATAGACCTCTTTGAGTTTGCTCTCCAAAGGGGCAATATGATCCGCCATCTTTTCAATCAGATCATACCGTTCTTCCAAAAGCTTTGTATCGCAAATAGGATTAAGCAGCCGCTCACGAAGCAACCTTTTTCCCATTGCGGTGGAGGTTTTATCGATGAGTTTGAGCACCGTCATCTCATCATGATCGCGTGAAATAATCCCTAACTGCTCACACGCATTGTTCCCCAGATACATATATCGTGCAGTCCCCAAGAACGTCGGACGGTTCATCTTTTCGATGATGGCCGGATCATGATCGATGATGGTGTGGATCAAGACAGCCAAAGACTCCGATGTATAAGCGTATCGCTCCATATCGAGATATTCAATCGGACTTAACAGAGAGCGGATTTGATAAATGCGGCCAAACAGTTCGTTTTGATAATCAATTCGAAGCCGTTTTTCATTTTTGCTGCTGCGATAATGACTTTTGAGTTCCAAATAGCGGTTGACTTCCTCTTCATCGATTTGGGAGTCGCAAAATGTCACCACCACTTCGGAAGTTTGATAGCTTTGCAATAGGGTAAACACTTCATCCAACGCATAGGTTTTGTCCTCACGCGTTCCGTGAATCTCATTGATAAGCGTCTTACCCGTCCCAACATCGATAGCAGCATATCCCACCGAATACACCCCGTTGTTTTGATCGATGAGCAAGGAAGCGATGTAGTTTTCACTGGGCTCGGCTATGTAATCGAAATTCGTCCCCGGAGAGATGATATTGGAGATATACCGGCGCACATGTGGCGGCTCCCCCTGCTGGCGTACCAGAACAATCGTGTATTTTTTCGACTGAACCAAACGGCTGAGATACCGCTCGATGGAGACACTTGGAACCCCAGCTAAAAGGGGGTTTTGAAGAGAGTTCTCGAGTATGGTTTTATTTTTACGGGTGAGCTGAATGTTCAAAAATTCTGCGACTTCTTTGGCTTTTCCAATCTTAAGTTGGGCGTTATTGACCTCATAGACCTCGAAAAATGACCCAATCTCGATGATAACGAGGGTATCAGGACCGTATTTGGTTTCACACGCCGCTTGAAGCTCGAAATACGTTTCCGAGAGGAGCTTATTTTTGTTTGTTAATAACGCCCCGATCTCTTCTGTATTCATCCAAACTCCACACCCTTGCTAAAGTACAGAAATTATAACCAAGGGGGGCTAAAAAAAGAGCTTATGAATACAGTGCCAACCTTGACTTTTAATCCAAATAAAACTATCATCATCAAGAAGAGGAGTATCATCATGAAACCATTAAACATTGGCAGTTGTGCCTTACTCATCTTTTTTTCTTATGCACAGGGAAACGAACACCCGTGGGGAAAAGTGCAAGGACAGATCCGTGCTTTTACAATGATTGAAGACAACCAAGACCCCCTGCACGATTATGAAGGAACAGCCCTGGGGGGGAAAATCATCTATAAAAGCCCAATTTGGGAAAAACTACAGGGGACGATCGGAGTCTATACCACCCATTTTCTCAAAGACAACATCTCCTCTCAGAATGTTGAACCCCTTGCTTCCAATAAAAACTCCCGCTATGTCGTCGGATTAGTCGATTCGACCAATTTCGATGCCTCCAGTGTTACCAATATCGGAGAAGCCTACCTTCACTTCCGCCTGGGAGAAAATACCGTAACGCTCGGCCGCATGAAACTCGATACCCCGTTTGTCAATCCGCAAGACGGTCGTATGATTCCCACTTTTGAACAAGGGATATGGATCACCTCCTCCTTGTCGAGTGCATGGAGTGCGCAAGCGGGCTATATCAATGCTTTTTGGAATCGAAACACACCTCAATGGAAGAGTGTTGAAGACTCATTGGGATACGGATATGAGATGGGGATGAGTGCTCTTGATGCGACGGTTGCAAGCAACTACACTAACAATACCTCCTCCAATGGCCTATACATCGTTAATCTTCGATATGACCCCACTAAAAAAGTCCGTATAGAGCTATGGGACTATTATCTGCAAAACATTTTTAACTTAGGGTATGCAGAGGCACTCTATTCACACGCGATTGGGGAATCGGAACTCTCCTACGGCTTGCAGTACATTCATCAGCACCAAACAGGTGACGGTGGAAATGGGGAGGACAATATTGCAGGGGCGACCAATGCACTTAAAGCAAAATCATATATGCAAGAAGGGGAAAAAAGCACCATCTACGGTGCCAAAACTGCATTGAAGTACCAAAATTCAAAATTTACACTGGCGTATAACAAAACAACCGACGAAGGGCGGTTTTTATTTCCAAGAGAGTGGGGAAAAGAGCCGCTGTACACCTTTCAAAAACGGGAACGAAGCGATGGAAGCGGTAATTGTCACGCATGGCTGGCTAGTGTCGAACATGATTTTGCACAACAAGGATTGAACGGACTGGAGATGCAAGCAGGATACGGAGAGTATTCGAAAACAGATGCCAAAGAATGGATTTACAACAAATATGGATTTCCAAGCTATGCGCAATGGAACATCGACGTTTTTTATCGCTTTAATGGTCCCCTAAAAGGGCTTCGTGCGGAGTACTTAATGGCACGTAAAGTGGCACGAGGCGAGACCTACCAAATATCGGGCCCCACGGAATACAATTATATCTTCCGAAAAAACGGGATGACCCTGCACAATTTCGTTCTTAATTACGATTTCTAAGCGTTTGCCGATCCAGCTTACGCCAAGGGTTCAGGGAGACTTAGATAATACCCTTGAACGTAATCAACACCAAGCTCTTTACACTCATCATAAATGGCCTCGGAAGAGACAAACTCGGCAACCGTTCGAAGGTTAAGACGCTGTGCAAAATCAACAATCGCGCGGATAATGTCTTGAGCACTGAGGTCAATATCGAGATTTCGAATAAGAGAAGCATCGATTTTTATAAAATCGACATTCAGCCGCATAATATGAGAAAAATTGGAGTAGCCGATTCCAAAATCATCAATGGCAATTTGACATCCATGCTTTTTCACCTTCTCTATAAATATAGAGATCTCTTCATAATTTTCAATCCCTTCACTCTCTAAAATTTCAAAGATGAGACGATTTCCGACGTTTGAGGTTTCCAAATGCCCATAAATCATGGCTTGCGTTATAGGGTCCATAATATCATCGATGGAGAGATTGATCGAATAACGGTGCGGTGTTGCTTGCAACTGCATAAAAATGTGTTGAATGACAAAAGAGGTAATATGGGAATAGAGACGCGATTTTTTGGCAATCTCTAAAAACATAGCCGGAGAAATAATGGAACCATCCTTATCCACCATTCGAATGAGCGCTTCATATTCAAATATATTATGCGTAGACGTTTCATGCACCCCTTGATAATACAAAACAAACCGCTGCTCATCGATAGCATCTTTGAGCTTTTTACTCCATAAAATATTGTTGAGATACTCTTCTTTGATATGGAGTGCATCATGATACTTGACAAACGGAAATCCCCGTTTTTTAGCCGTTTTAAGAGCCATATCCGCTCGTGCGATCAAATCGCATCCCTTCTCCAAACAAATATCGAAACCCATACTCACCGTCACAAAAATAGTAATCCCATCGATGTTGTAATAGGTATTTCGCAAGCTGGTCAAAATATTTTGGCACATGAGATCAAAAAGATCGACAGAAATCGGCTGGGTAAGACCCAAAGCATATTCATCCGAATGCATTTTATATAAAGCCAACGGATGATCGCTAATCATCTCCTGGACCGTATGGGCAACCTCTAATAAAATTTTATCCCCAACTTCATGTCCGTACAAATCATTCATCTCTTTAAAATTGTCAATATTTAGCAGCACAATAGCGGTATAATCTTTATCTCTAACATCTTCTATCAGTGCTTTTCGGTTGGGCAATCCCGTCAAAAAATCATTAAACAGCTGGTGTCTCAACTCTTGCACATGTTCAATCGATAAATTACGTATACGGTCAATAAGGGCCTTAAAACCGATGTGCAAAACGATACTTAACAAGATAATAACAACAAGGCTGATAAAGATCAGTTCTCGTATAGCCTGTTTATAGGCCAACTCATTCTCCGTAATATCATGCGAAAAAATTATACGGGCCAAAGGCTTATTAGTATAGGTGCGCAGCTCTTGGGAAGCAATGATATAGGTCAGACGATTGTAGGTATAACGTAAGGAATCGTCAAATGCATAGTCTAGCGGCAAGCGTTCAAATAATGGATCGTTTGACGAAATCAATGAATAATCACCATACTCTTTCAGATGTTGATCAGGGAGAAGTTGATGAACTATTTTTGTGTCAAATGCCAAGGCACTTTTAATCCCGGAATAACGATTGAGGTGTTCTTGGAGACGATCAATTTTTACAGAAACCTGCAATAACCCCAAGAAATGGTTATCTTTAAAAACTGGAACAAGACTGACAAGAGAAATATTGTAGAGGGTAACATCCAAAGAGACAATCGGTTTGCGAATACGAAGAGCTTCGGCAATCATAGGACGTTTTAGAGAAATATTATCGTCAAATTTTTCTGGATCTTGAAGTCTTAAAAAATGGAGACCGTCACTGCGGATAAATCCGGCTAAATCAGCTTCACCACGTTCATGAACTTCATTAAAATAAGGAAGGGCCAATCGATAGAGTTTATTACGGTCTCGTGCTTCAAAAGCATTGACAATGTTCTGATCGCTTAACATCTTAAAGGCAAGATGATTCAAATCTTTTTCCGTATCCAAAACAGCAAGCTGATAGGCATTGAGCAGAAGTTCACGATGTCCGTGCGTTTCAATATCCAACGAACGCTTTTTATCTTGAATCAGATTAAAAACGAAATAACTTATGAGGAGAAGGACAATAACTATTGAAAGAAGTGTCGCTTTGATACGTATTTTATCCACACTTCACCTTCATTTTCATTGCATAATAAATTATATCTTATTGTAATACAAAGTTGCGCTAAATTTATGGAATAATCTCGAATAATTACCCTATTAATGGGAAAGGGGCGTTTAAAATCTCCCGAAGGAGAGAAGAAAGGGTATTAAATACGTGCGTAGGAAACACTGATACATGCAGGAAGGGCAGAAAGCTCTTTGAGTGTTTTATCACTGACAGCAGAATCGACAAGGATGACGGCCAATGCTTCTCCGCTTTTATTTCGTCCAAGACGGAAATCAGAAATATTAACATTATGAGCACCCAGCATTGTTCCCACTTGACCGATAACACCCGGGACATCCGTATTTTTGAAAAGGATCATGTTCCCCTTGGGCTCAACATCAACACCAAATCCGTTGATATCGACAATGCGCTGCGCGTCATCATTAAACGTCGTTGCACTGATTTCAATGACATCTTTATCGGTTGTCAAACGAACGGTCACCAAGTTTTTATACACAGGGCTTTCAGGCAATTCTTCGGTTTCAATTTTGATATTGCGCTCACTGGCAACAAAATCGGCGTTTACATAGTTAATCGTCTCACCGGTCGTTTCCGCCAATGCACCCACCGTGACAAACGTAGAGAGTGAATTGACATACTCAGCAATATCGCCGCGCCCGCTGACTTTGATCGAAACAATAGGAGCTCGGTTGATTTGAGAGGCCAAAAAGCCGATTTTTTGTCCCATTTCTAAAAATGGTTTTACAAAAGAAGGTATTTTTGTCTCATCAATAGGGAGATTAAGAGCGTGAGGATAGGCAATCCCTTTGGCCGCTTCAATTGCCTGCTGTGCTGCTTCAACACCGATATTGTATTGAGATTCAAATGTATTGGCACCCAAATGGGGAGAAACACAGATGTTATCCAAGTCCAGAAGTTTATGATCCGTTGCCGGTTCTTTATTGAATACGTCGATTCCGGCAAAACGGATTTTACCCGATTTTAGACCATCATAAAGAGCATCTTCATCATACAATCCGCCACGTGCGCAGTTGATTAGAACAACACCGTCTTTCATTTTGGCAATTTGTTCTTCACCGATCATCCCAACCGTTTCTTTGTTTTTAGGCGTATGAATCGTGATGATATCACACGCTAGTATGTCATCAAAATTGGTTGTATATTTTGCCCCTGCATCGGTTGCTTTGGATGGGTGAATGTAAGGATCGTACGCGATAACATCCATTTCAAAAGCCTTCGAGCGAATACCGACACGGCTGCCGATGTTACCAAAACCGATAACGCCTAGCTTTTTGCCCTTGAGCTCATAACCGTACCATTTTTCACGCTTCCATATCCGCTGATTTTTAAGGTGATCGTGAGAATACGGGAACATACGCATACAAGAGAGCATATGAGTCATCGTCAGTTCAACGGCTGCAATCGTATTGGCAGTCGGCACGTTCATGACGATAATTCCCTCTTTGGAACATCCCGG
Organism: Campylobacterales bacterium; assembly: GCA_038329855.1. Lineage (GTDB taxonomy): Bacteria > Campylobacterota > Campylobacteria > Campylobacterales > Sulfurimonadaceae > Sulfuricurvum. The sequence continues at coordinate 2,221 of JBBQNL010000033.1, read as the reverse complement.
AATATCAACATTGTCCACACCGACACCCGCACGTACAACCGCTTTTAGTTTTCCCTTAACAGCATCAATAAATGCAGCATCCACATCGGTAGAGCTTCGGGTAATCGCAACATCAGCTGTAGCAACCACATCTAGCAATGCCGTTTTATCCATATCGGCCGCAAAAATCATCTCTATTTTATCGTCGGAACGAAGAAGATTTAAACCCTCTTCATGAATGTGATCGCAAACGACAATTCTAAATTTTTCCATCGTATTCATCCTTTTTAAATGGTGACATTGTCGCCGAAATTTGATAGGTTTTTAGTTTGGCTACAAGATCGTTCAGTGCTACAAGATCACATGAATTAATTTCGACACTCATCGAATTTTCCGATTGATTCAGAAGAAAAGAGAGATTCGTCTTTTTGAGCTCTTGTTTTAAGCAGAAAAATTCATACGAATCATTCAAATGAACAATAAGTTTGAACCTTTGAGCACTTGGATCGATATGCTTTGGGCCCATTTCGATTGAGACTTCATTAATAGGGTAAAAGTACTCTTTTTCTTTCGAGCGTTTTAGACGATTCATCCAGCTTGTATCTTCATCGCTTTGCGATGCTAAAACTGAATTTTCATCCGCACCTTCAGACGAATTTCGGGGAACAGAAGGATTTATCTCGATCAACAAAGCAATAATAAAAACAGCAACGACAAGTGCTATCGCAGGAAACAGCCAATAGACGAATCGTCGCATACAATTATTTGAATTTGTCTTTGATCAAATCACCAAGGCTATTGCTCTCATCATCATTGATTTCATTGAGCATCTCTTGATCTTTGATACGTTCAAGCTTGCGTACGGAAAGACGAATACGATCACGCTTAGGATCGATAACCAAAATAACGGCATCAATCACTTGTCCGATGGTAAGCTCCTCAGGAGTCATCGGAGAGAGATCTTCGTTACGAATCAACGCATCGACACCCCCCTCTAATGAGACAAATACACCAAATTCTTTAATATCACGAACCGTTGCACTCAATACTTCATTCATTTTGTGCGTTGCTGCAAATTTATCAATTGGGCTCTCTTCAAGCGCTTTGCGGTTCAATGAGATTTTCTCATCGTCTGTGTTAATTTTTGCAATCTTCACTTCGATCTCATCACCGACTTTTAATACTTCTTTACATTTTGCATTTTTATCCCATGAAAGATCTTGGTTATGAAGCAAACCTTCAACTCCGCCTACTTTGATAAAGGCACCAAAATCGGTCAATGAGGTAACAGTACCCTTAACGATGTCACCTTCACGAGATTTTTTCAAAAACTCTTCAAAAGGTTTAGGCTGAAGACGTTTGTACGATACACGCAATTTATGGGTATCCGAATTAATTTCGATCACTTCAACGTCAATTTCTTGACCCAGTGTCAAATAATCTTTAGGATGTTTAATGTTTTTATCCCATGTAATCTCAGAAACGTGCAAGAAACCTTCGATATCATTGCCCAAATCAACAAAAATACCGTATGGCTCTATATTGCTGACGGTAACGGTAATGGTATCACCCTCTTCCAATGCTTCTTCTACTTCTCTCCATGGATCCGACTGAACCGCTTTGATCGACAATGAAAGATGACGCTTCTCTTTGTCATAGGCAATCGCTTTAACGGTAACAATATCACCCTCTTTATAGAGTTTTGATGGATTGACCGGACCTTTGTAACTGATTTCATTATAATGAACCAAACCATCGATTCCGCCAACATCAACAAACATCCCGTAGCTCGTTATTTTCTTGACGGTACCTTGGATTACTTTATCCTCTTCCATCAATGCATCAATCACTTCTTTTTTACGCTTGCGCTCATCGTTGAACAATTTGCGTCGCGATACGACAATCGATGCTTCGGCAGGATCTACTTTGACCACTTGTGCTTTGATTGTTTTGCCGACAACTTGATCGGTATCTTTAAATGCTGCCAATGAACGAGGAAGGAAGAAATGGACATCATCCGCTTCAAGCAAATAGCCACCCTTATTTTTCTTTGTTACCAATGCTTCGATTACAACCGATTCAAAATCTTCTTTGTGAAGATTAATAAATGCTAATGTCTTCTCTTGCTCAAGCACTTTTTTGTAGGAAATCTTAGGACGTTCATTGTAATGTCCGATAACCATAACGGTGATTTTATCACCTACGTTAAAGAGAAGTTTCCCCTCTGCATCACGGATCTCAT